>NZ_BAAIHU010000019.1:0-859 GCF_054590795.1 Kineococcus anabasis | reverse complement strand
GAGAGCGTGCGGGTGTTCCCGTTGAGCAACTTCACCGAGCTGGACGTGTGGCGTTACATCGAGCTGGAGCAGCTGGAGCTGCCCTCGATCTACTTCGCCCACCGCCGCAAGGTCTTCGAGCGCGACGGCATCCTGCTGGCAGAATCCGAGTTCGTCAGCCCTCGCGCCGGAGAAACCGTGGCCGAGGAGATGGTGCGCTACCGCACCGTCGGCGACCTCACCATCACCGGGGCCGTGCGCTCCACGGCCACCGACGTGGCCGGGGTGATGGCGGAGATCTCCCGCGCCACGACCTCCGAGCGCGGCGAGACCCGCGCCGACGACCGGACGTCCGCCTCCGCCATGGAGGACCGCAAGCGGGAGGGGTACTTCTGATGACCGAGCTCCTGGAGGCGCGGTCCGCCGCCGGCGGCGCGCCCGGCGCGCGGGGACCCCGTGAGCTGCTGCGGCTGGCGACGGCGGGGTCGGTGGACGACGGCAAGTCCACCCTGATCGGGCGGATCCTGCACGACACCGACTCCCTGCCGCTGGACCACCTGGACTCCGTGCGCGACGCCGAGGGCGTGCCGGACCTGGCGGCCCTGTCCGACGGGCTGCGCGCCGAGCGCGAGCAGGGCATCACCATCGACGTGGCGTACCGCTTCTTCTCCACCCCCCGGCGCAACTTCGTGCTGGCCGACACCCCCGGCCACGAGCGCTACACCCGCAACATGTTCACCGGCGCCTCCAACGCCCACGTGGCCGTGCTGCTGGTCGACGCCCGCGCCGGGGTGCTGCGCCAGACCCGCCGCCACGCCCGCATCGCCACCCTGCTCGGCGTGCCGCACCTGGTCGCCGCCGTCAACAAGATGGACCTCGT
>NZ_BAAIHU010000018.1:0-6884 GCF_054590795.1 Kineococcus anabasis | reverse complement strand
CGGTGGTGGGGTCGTCGCGGGTGTTGGCGACGGGGGTGGAGGTGTTCTCCCTGTGGCGGGACTGGCCGGTGAACGCCGCGATGCTGGACCGGGTGGCGGCCTCGGGGGCCGGCTGGGTGCGTGTCGGGGTGGGCTGGTGCTCGCTGGAGGAACGCGGCCCAGGGCTGGTCTCCACCTGGTATCAGGACCGCCTGGACGCCACCGTCACCGAGGCCTCCCGCCGCGGGCTGAAGGTCCTGGCCACCCTGGGGTGCACCCCCACCTGGCACAGCGGCACCTCCGACCTCAAGGTTCTGCCCCGCGACCCAGCTCAGTTCCAGCGCATCGCCACCTACCTGGCCACCCGCTACGCCGGCCGCATCGCCGCCTGGGAGATCTGGAACGAGCCTGACTGCTCCGGTGGCAGCTGTCCGCAGACCCCGGCGCGGGACTACGTCCCCGTCCTTCGCGCCGGCTACGCCGGGATCAAGGCCGCCGACCCGGCCGCCACCGTCGTCAGCGGTGGCATCAGCGGCGCCAACGCGCAGTGGATCCAGGACCTCTACGCCGCAGGCGCCCAGGGCTCCTTCGACGCCCTGGGCATCCACCCCTACCAGGGCCCGGCCGCCACCGCCCCGGAGGCGCCACCAGCCTCCCACCCCTACCGCATCAGCAACATCACCAAGGTCCGCGATGTCATGCTGGCCCACGGCGACGGGGCCCGCCCGATCTGGTTCACCGAGTTCGGCTGGACCACTGGAGCAGGCACCGGTTGGCACGCCGGCGTCAGCGAGACCGTCCAAGCCGACTACCTGCGCCGGGCCCTGACCATGGTCCAGAACTGGTACCCCTACATCACCCACGCCTTCGTCTTCACCATCCGCGACCGCGACGACTGGGACGCCTACGAGAACAACTTCGGCCTGCTCCACCTCGATGGCACCCCCAAACCCGCACTCAACGCCCTCACCACCACCAACACCTGGCTGAAGACCCTCCAAGGCACAACCACCCGAACGATCACCGGAGCGAGGCCCTGAGTCACTCGCAGTCAAAGCAGAATGGCAATGGGTAAGCGAAGCTACTGCCATCGAGGTCATCGAGTGCACGAACACCTGCCCGGTGCGAGGATCCACCGAGTTCATCGGCCATGATCAGGTGCGTCGTGACCGAGCCGCAGGAGCGTCCTCCGGTGTTCATGTCACGGAGGGCCGGGGCCGGTTCTCGTTCGCCGTCCAGCGAGCGGGGTGGCACGGTGACCAGCGGATCCGACCGACGCGGAATGTAGGTGTGAAGTGCAGACGCAGACCGCCCTCTTCGTCCTTCCGGCCCTGCAACTCGGGGGTGCCGAACGGCACATCGTCCTCTTGGCGCAGCACCTCGACGCCGAACGATGGAACTCGCGCGTCGCCGCCTTCACCGGCGGGCCCCTCGCGGACGAGCTGCGCGACTCGGGCATACCGGTCGACCTGCTCCCCCGGCCAACCGGCGCGCGGGGTGTCCAGCGCACCGCTGCGGCGCTGCGGCAGCTGATGCAACAGCACGCCCCCGCCGTGGTCAGCGCGCAGCACTTCGTCGCCGACCTGCCGCTGCGAGCCGCGCTCACCCAGCACAGGATGGCTGGGGGCGGGCACGTGCCCTATGTCGTGTGGAAGCACACGTACGGTCACGTCGGCCATCGCGGCGTCCGGGAACGGGCGATGGAGGCCGTATCGGGAGGCCTCGTCACCCGCTACGCCGGGGTGTGCTTCACGCAGGTCACCTACCTGCGCGAGCACCTGGGACTGCCCCCCGACAAGATCGACATCGTGCAGAACAGCCTCCCCGTGGTCGACCGGCGTGACGAGGGGCGCGCAGCCCTCCGCGCGGCGCTCCCCGGTCCGGCCACCGGCCCCGTGGCGGTCGTCGTCGGTGCGCTGCGGGCCGACAAGGGACACCGTGACCTCTTTGAGGCCTGGCGGACGGTGACACAGGAGATACCCGGTGCGGCGCTGGCGGTGGTAGGCGACGGCCCCGAGCGCGGTGTGCTGGAGCAGGCCGCTGCCGGTGTCCCGGGCATCCACTTCCTCGGGACCCGCGTGGACGCGCCGCTCCTGGCCGCGGGCGCGGACGTGTTCGTGCTCGCCTCCTACAACATCGAGTGCTTCCCCTACGCCGTGCTCGAGGCCATGGCCGGAGGCATTCCCGTCGTCACGACGGCGACGGGCGGACTCGCCGAGATGGTGGATCACGGGGTGACCGGTCTACTGGTCCCTCCGCGGTCGCCAGACCCGCTCGGGCGTGCGCTGATCCAGGTCCTCGCTTCACCCGAGAGGGCGCAGGGCTTAGGGGCGGCGGGGCGCCGCAAGCTGGCAGAATGCTTCCCCTTCGCCCGATGGGTCGAGGAGGTCAACTCCCTCTACGCCCAGTGGACCAATCCCACGAGGACAGCAGCGTGAGCACTGACGAGCTGTCCGTGACCGCCCGTCCCCGGCGTCGCGGGCGTCGCGTCCGGCCGACGGGTGTTTCTGCGCACAGCCGCTGGCGTGAGTCGGGTCGGGCAGCGCGCCTCGGTGGTCTCGCCGCCGCTGTCACGCTGGTCGGAGCCCTGCTCGGCCTGCTCGTCAGCGCTCTCGGTGAGACACGGTGGGAGGTCGAGGCGACGCTTCGGCTGGTGGCACCGGCCCAGGACCCACTGCTCTTCGGTGGAGGTGTCAACGCCTCCGCGCTCGAACGCGAGGTGGCCGATTCGGCAGCCTTGGCGGTCTCCGAAGCAGTACTCGCCCCGGCCGCCGCCCGGCTCGGCGATGCTGACTGGACGACCCTGCAGGATGCCGTCGAGGTGGAGCCCAACCCCGGGACGGACATCCTCACCGTGCTGTGCAGCGCCGACTCCTCGGACGTCGCCCGTGAGCGCATGCGAGCCATCACGGAGTCCTTCGCCGAGGTCAGCCGACAGCAGACGGTCGATGCAGCCAGCAGGATCGCCTCAGCTGCGGCGGCGCGCGCGGACAACGCCTCTGCGGGCGACACACAGGCTCTGCGCGACGTGGCTGCCCGATCGCAGGTCCTCGCAGACACCGCCCAACCGGTGCAGGTTCTGACGACGACGGACCCCCGGATGGAAGGTCCGTCATGGTTCCGCGATGCGGCGACGGGTGCCGTGCTGGCACTCATCCTCACTGCTGCGGTCTTGGCCTTCAGGACAGCGCGTCCGGCTTCCGTGTCCTCGGAGCGAGACGCGAGTGAGATCTTGGGGTTGCCGGCGGGGTCGGTGCGCGACGGCGCCGTCCTGCCGGCCTCGCGGCAGCTCATAGCGGATCTGCGGCGGCTCAGTAGTGACTCCACGGGGCGGCCCATCGTCGTCATCCCCGTGGGTGTGATGTCCCGAAGTGCGGCCGACGAGGTCGCGGGGGTGCTGCGCGCGCACTCCCACGACCTCGTTCAAGGCGTTCCGACCCGGACCGTGAACGGCCGTGATGTGAACTCCCACGTAGGCGACGGCGTGCTCGTACGGGTGACGGGGGACCCGGCTTCGACCGTGGTCGCACCCGAGTGCCGCACGGCCGGCGCGATCGTCCTCGCCGTTGAACGCAGCACTTCCGTCCGTGACCTCAGGGCAACCGGTCGACTGTTCCCCGCGTGGGACCGGCGCCCCGACGCAGTGATCGTCGTGGGTTGAGGCGAACGGTGGCAGCAGCTGTCGAGCCGGTGCCGGGCTCGCGATGATCCTCCTCATCCTGTGCGCCGTCCTCGGGGCGGGGTTCGTGTGGCTGCTGGTGACGCGCCCATGGCTGGCGCCGTGGGGGGTCGTCGTGCTCTTCAGCACGACGGCCGAGCTGCGTCTGAGGGTCTCCGAGGTCCTCGGCGTGTCCAAGGACGTCCTCGTGGTGGTGATGCTTGCCACCACCGCCTGGGCTGTGGCCCGCGGCAGGACATCCCTGGCTGCCCGCATCCCACCACCCTCGGTCTGGGTCCCCTTGGCGGTCCTCGTCATCCTGTACGTCGCTGACCTCGGCGGAAACCACGGCAGTGAGTGGTTCTTCGGGACTCGTCTGCTGCTCGAGCCACTGCTCCTCCTGGCCATCGGGTCGCTCAGCCCGGACCCACGCAGGACTCTCCAGCACCTGGTACTCGCTTTGTGCGTGATTCTTCCCGTCCAAGCCGTGCTCGTGTGGATCCAGCAGGCCGTCGGGCCGGACGCGCTCGTCTACCAGTGGGGGTATGCCTTCGGCTCGCAGGTGCGCCTGACCTCCGGTGGTGATCTGCGCAGTCCGGGAACTTTCGAGGAGGCCTTCTCGCTCGCAGCGCTGGCGGTACTCGGTGCCTGCGTCGCAGCTACGGTGGCGACGCGCGGCCAATGCCTGCTGCTGTGGGCGTCGATCGCCGCCGTCCTCGCGGCGACGCAGGTCAGAACAGCAGTCCTGCAGCTCGCGGCGCTCACCGTGGTCCTGCTGCTCCACAAGCGGCGAATGCCCTCTGCGGTGATCGGAACCCTCGGTGCTGCCGGAGGAGCGCTCCTCGCGGCCGGCATCTACCTGAAGTCATCGGCGGTTCCCGGTGGAACCGTCAGACCGCTGCTGTTCACGCTCAACGGACGCTTCGAGGCGTGGGCGGTCGCCTACCAGGGACCGGAGACGTTGCTCCGCGGGAACGGGGTCGGGCAGGTCGGCGCCGGACTCACCCGGGCGAGGAGCGGCCTGCTGGCGAGCGGACCACGCTACGATCCCGACCGGGAGAGCGCAGCCCTGTTCGCCGGGAATCCCGCCTTCATCGACTCGACATGGGGGCAGGTGCTGTCTGATGTCGGCCTGCTCGGTGTCCTCGCCCTGCTGGTCTGGGTCGTGGCGCACGCTTCGTGGCTGAGATCCCCGCTGTCGCAGAACGACCCGGCTGCGTGGCTCGCCGTCTCGATTCTCGTCGTCTCCGTGGTGGACTGGGTCTCGCGCACGACCCTCGGGAGCTACCCGACGGGGTTCTCGACGCTCTACATGCTCGGGCTCGCGACCGGAGCGGCGATCGCGGCACGGGGCGTGCGACGTCTGCGGAGGATCGAGGTGGTGGTATGACGGAGCCGACAGCGGGGAACACTGACCCGATGACGCGACTGGCGCGGCTAGGTGTGATCGCCGCGGTGTCCTCACGGGTGTTCGGGCGTCTGGTCGGCATCTTCCTCGTCATCGTGCTCGCACGATCGGCGGATCCCACCACCGTCGCCCTGTACGGCTTCCTGCTCGGCACGGTGACACTGACGGCGAGCCTGACGGACCTCGGCGTCGCCAGCCTGGCCGGACGTGACGTCGCTGCGGGAACCAGCACCGCGCCCGTTGCGCTGCGCTCTTCACTGGGGCCGCAGGGGTTGTCGATCGCCCTAGCTGCAGGCCTGACGTGCGTGGTGGCTCTGGTGGCCGGACCAGGAGACGTCGGACTGGAAGTCCTCCTGCCATGTGTGATCTTCGTGGCGGCCAACGGGCTCTTGAACCTGTGGTGCGAAATCTTGCGCGGCGCCGGTCGGGTGGCCCGTGAGGGCTGGCTCCAGTCCGTCAGCGCAGCCGTGCTGGCGGTCGTCGGTTCGATCGCCGTGCTACACGGCGCGGGCATCGTGCCGCTCCTCTGGATCGTCGCTGGCAAGGAGATCGCCGCGCTGCTCGTCGCGGCGGCCTGGTTGCGGCCGCGACGCAGCACGACCCAAGGGCCCACCTTCAGTTTCCTGCTGCGGCGCAGCGCCTGGCTCGCGGGCGCGGGCGCGGCACTCGTGGTGCTGTGGCGACAGGGGACCGTCCTGGTGAGCGCGCTGGCCTCGGTGGACGACCTGGCGCAATACGTGGTGGCGACCCGCTTCCTGGATGCAGGGGTGACGATCGCCCACACGATCGGCATTGGTCTGTTCCCTGCGCTGGCCGGTCTCGCGGCCAGAGGGCCCGGGCACGCGCGGCGGCACGTCCGCCGCTACACCGTACTGATCGGTGCTGCTTCGATTCCCCTCGCCGTGGCTGGGGCGCTCCTCGCGGGTCCTGTCACGCTCGCGCTCTTCGGCTACCAGTGGACCTCCGCGGTCGGTGCGGTGCGTGCGATTGCGCTCTCGGCCCCGGCGATTCTCCTGAGCTACCTCTTCTGGTACACGCTGCTGGCGGAAGGCCGTCAGAAGTGGCTCGGGGTGGGCGCGGCGGCGGGCGCCGCGACATCCCTGCTGGCGACCGCCGCCTTGCTTCGGGCCGAGCCGTCGGCGGCCGCCGGGGCGTGGGGTACGACGGCGGGTGCCTTCGCCCTCACGTCTGTACTCGCGGTCGGTCTCCTCGTGCGGACGAAACGTACCGGGACGGCGTCGCCTGTTCAGCAGCCTTCCGAGCACAAGCCCCTCAGCGCCTGATCAGCACCGTGAGCTGGGGAGCCGATCCGGTGGCGACTTCGCGCGAGGTGACGCCGACACCGTCGGGCCCGGTCGCGTACAGCTGCAGGGACACCACACCGCCGCTCACACCGGTGAGAGGGACCGTCACCGGCCCGACGGGCATCTCACCGAAGTCCCCCACCGGTGTCGTCGACGTCCTGCGCGGCTGACCCCGTGTCCAGGACATCGCCGACTCACTCCACGAGGAGCTCGTGCGCCAGACCTGTGGACCATCCGCCGTGGCATCCTCCGCGTGAAGGGTCAGGTTGGACGCAGCCACGCTTTCACCGGCAGCGAGCGGTGGCAGCGCGAACCTCAGGTAGGTCGAGGTGCGACTCCCGGCAGAGGACGACTCCTGGACATCGGACCGCAGGAGGCGTGACGCACCGCCGGTCTGCGTCGGGAACTGCTGTCGCACGATCGTGTCCGCGGCCGGTGTCACGGTGATCGTTCGGGTGGTTGTGCCTTGGAGGGTCTTCAGCCAGGTGTTGGTGGTGGTGAGGGCGTTGAGTGCGGGTTTGGGGGTGCCATCGAG
>NZ_BAAIHU010000017.1:0-20562 GCF_054590795.1 Kineococcus anabasis | reverse complement strand
ACCCGGTCCAGCATCGCGGCGTTCACCGGCCAGTCCCGCCACAGGGAGAACACCTCCACCCCCGTCGCCAACACCCGCGACGACCCCACCACCGCGTGAGCAGCCTGCGGGGTCACTGGAGCGAGGAAGGAACCGCAGAAGGCGAGCACCGAGAGGACGCCCAGCACGAACGACCGCTGCACTGCCCGCACGCCCATAGGTGCTGTTTCGGCACCCGAGAAGCCAACTTGAGTCCTCGGCGCACACGATCGACGTTACGAGCCGTGTCCTGCTCCACGACGTCGTCCCTTCAGACCTCCGAGCAGGTCGTGCCTCTGCGGCGGCGGACCGGGACGACGCGCACGAGACGGAAGCCGACCATCCGCTGGAAGTGCCGTAACCCGTTGGGCAAGCCAGCTGGGCTCCACGGGTCGAGCAGGAAGCGGACTCCTCGCTGAGAGAGCTCCTCGACGAGGGCGATGCACAGGTGATAGCGCGCATCGCTGCACTCGTCACCATTTCCGATGGCGCGAAAGTAACGCAGCAGCGCCCACCGACCATCATAAGGCGTCACGGCCAGCACAAGCGGGTCCCCAGTCCGGGAGCGGGCGACCAACCACAGCCTATTCTCGAGTAGATCGTCGTTGTCCGGTGCAGTGACGCGGTACTGCAGATCTGGATGTGCGCGCTCGGTAGCGTTGGCGCGCTCGAGCAGGCGCCGTCGTTCGTCGGGGCCCTCAACTTTCTCCACGTGGATCCCGCGCCGGAGGGCAGCCCGCGATTTGCGTCGAAGCGTCTGCTTGGAGCGACCCTGGCTGTACTCGCCCGCGTCCTCCGGAATGCGAAGGACAGCCGCCCCTACGAATGCTTGGGGAAGTAGAGGCATGAAGGGCCGGGCGAGCGCTTGGTACAACATGCCGCCCTCGCGGCTCCGCGAGAGCACCGCCAGGTGGAGCGGCAACCGCGCGGTGGCGAGCGCGGCCACCGCACACTGCACCGGGTGGCGGACCAATGTTGCTGCCACTCCGCGGTCACTCTCACGGTACCGGGCATAGAAGGCCGCTAGCGACGGCTCCCCGAACGCTTCAGGAAGCCTTCTGCGGAGGGACTGCAGTCGCCCGGCTAGCTCAGTGGCGAGCCCAGTGACGGAAGAGCAGTGATCGTCCACCGCTTCCACCGGTCGCACCAGCATGTCCATCCTCACGATCACCCGACCTGGAACGTTTGCCGCCTGCTCAAGCGCGTGCAGCCTAACCAGGCGACTGGCGGTGCGCTCGCGCACCACTCGATGCACCGCAGGAGTCATGGATAACCTGCCCGAACGGCTCAGCACGGCGACGGTAGGCGTTCACGTGGTTTCGCCGCGTGATGGAACACTTGGTGCAGCCGCCTCTACGAGGAGTGGGCACATGTTGAAAACATGGACGTTTTTTCCTCGGCGCTGAGTCCCTGCTCAAATCGGGCGACGCCCGCGTCTATCACGCCCAATTCTTCAAAGCACACATGTCCGTATCTGACGCCCATACGGCTTTGCGGATGTACAAGGTGGTTGCAGGAACATCGGCTCGGCGCGCCCGAGACCCCGCATCCCGCCAATGAGTACAGCGTCACTGCGTGCCCGGAGACGATCGACAGACCCAATCGATGACGAGCGTCGTGTCCTCGTACTGGTCCTACCTAGCCTTTTCCGCCGCCTGGACCGGGTGACATGTGCCCAGATGCGAACCCGAGCGGAAAGAAGGCACAGCCGTGTGGACGTGCCCAGAATACAGGACCATGTAGTCGCTGGGAGGCGCGGGGCGGCAGTGCTGGACCGATGCACGGGAAGGGCATGCGTGCCTCTATCAGCAGGGGCCCCTGGCGGGTGAGGAGCAGCGGTGCGCCCCCCAGCGGCACGTCGCCGAACCATGCCATGAGCGGCTCGAACCGCCAGCCGTCCAGGTCCGCCTGCAACGTCAACCACCGGCGCCGGAGGAAGGCGGCCGCTCTCAAAACCGGCTGCAGCAGGCCACCCCACTCCCACTCGTCCGAGCACCTTCACAGGATGATCTTCTACGACCCACGCGCAAGGCCTGCGCCGGTGATCAGTAGGACGTCGAGGAACGCCATCGAGACGGGGAAGCGCACCAATGTGGTGACCCCGACAGGGGGTACGGCGCAGTCGACGGGGCGCCTCCCGTCCTGCAAGGCGCCCCCGTCGTCTGCTTCGGACGTCAGTCCAGGTAGTCGCGCAGCACCTGCGAGCGCGACGGGTGCCGCAACTTCGACATGGTCTTGGACTCGATCTGGCGGATCCGCTCCCGGGTCACGCCGTACACCTTGCCGATCTCGTCGAGCGTCTTGGGCTGCCCGTCGGTGAGACCGAAGCGCATGGACACCACGCCCGCCTCGCGCTCGGAGAGGGTGTCCAGCACGGAGTGCAGCTGCTCCTGGAGCAGCGTGAAGCTCACCGCGTCGGCGGGCACGACCGCCTCGGAGTCCTCGATGAGGTCACCGAACTCGGAGTCGCCGTCCTCGCCCAGGGGCGTGTGCAGGGAGATCGGCTCACGACCGTACTTCTGGACCTCGACGACCTTCTCCGGGGTCATGTCGAGCTCCTTGGCGAGCTCCTCCGGGGTGGGCTCGCGCCCGAGGTCCTGCAGCATCTGCCGCTGGACGCGGGCGAGCTTGTTGATGACCTCGACCATGTGCACCGGGATGCGGATGGTGCGGGCCTGGTCGGCCATGGCACGGGTGATGGCTTGCCGGATCCACCACGTGGCGTACGTCGAGAACTTGTAGCCCTTGGTGTAGTCGAACTTCTCCACCGCGCGGATGAGGCCGAGGTTGCCCTCCTGGATCAGGTCCAGGAAGAGCATGCCGCGGCCGGTGTAGCGCTTGGCGAGGGAGACGACGAGGCGCAGGTTGGCCTCGAGCAGGTGGTTCTTGGCGCGGCGGCCGTCCTCGGCGATCCACCACAGCTCGCGCTTGAGCTTGGGCTCGATCTTCGCCCCGGAGTGCAGCTTCTCCTCGGCGAACAGGCCGGCCTCGATGCGCTTGGCGAGCTCGACCTCCTGCTCGGCGTTGAGGAGGGCCACCTTGCCGATCTGCTTGAGGTAGTCCTTGACCGGGTCGGCGGTGGCGCCGGCGGTGGCGACCTGCTGCGCGGGGGCGTCGTCGTCGTCGTCGGTCAGGACGAAGCCACCGGTGGTGGGCGCCTTGGGGGTGCCGGTCTCGGTCTCGGCCTCCGCCGCGATCTCCTCGACCTCCTCCAGGGCGCCGGCGGGCACGTCGGTGAGGACGTCCTCGAGCGCGATGTCCTCCGCGACCTCCTCGGTGGGCGCCGCGCCGTCGGTGGCGGGGGCCGCGGTGGCGGTCTTGCGGGCACGTGCCGGCGCGGGCGCGGCCGGGTCGGCGGGTGCGGCCTTCTTGGCCGGGGCGCGGGTGGCCTTCGCGGCGGGTGCCTTGGCGGCCTTGGTGGCGCTCTTGGCGGCGGTCGCGGTCGACGTGGTCCGGCGGGCCGAGGTGGCGGCCACGGCGCGCCGGGGAGCCTCCGGCTCCTCCACGCGCACGGAGACTCCGGCGTCGTCGAGGGCGCGCAGGACGGCCTTCATGCGCTGCAGGGGCAGCTGGGCGTCCTCGCAGGCGGTGCGCACGGCGTGCGCCTCGACGTAACCGCGGGCGGTCCCCTCCTGCATGAGCTGCTGGAAGGACTCGTGGGCGAACTCGGGCGGGAGCGGCCGGGAGGTCGATGCCGACGACACGTACTGCCTTTCGTCGAGGGGCGGAACGGGTCGCGTGCAGCGACCGGTGATGTCACCGGTAGTGCTCAACGCCGGGAGGCGCCGGAACATGCCCGGGAAACATCAACTGCCGATTGTGGCATGCCTCAGGCCCTCGCGTGGCGTGCCGCGCGGGACTCCCCCGGCCGGCGGTGGCGGGGAGGGCTGTCAGGGCGCCTTGACGGCGAGGACCGGGCAGGGCGCGTCCAGCAGGACGCGCTGTGCGCTGGCGCCGAGGATCAGCTTGCCCACAGGGGTCCGGCGCCGCAACCCGATGACCACCAGCCGCGCGTCGGTGTCCTCGATCGCGGTGATCAGGTCCTCGGCGGAGTCGACGCTGTCGGGGACCTCTCGCAGCTCCAGGGACAGCCCCTCGCCCTCCAGCCGGGTGCGCGCGCCCGCCAGGACGCCCTCCAGCGCGGCGAGCTCCTCGGGGTCCTGCTCGCGGCCCGGCCGCACGCTGCGCACGGCCAGCAGGGAGGCGCGCTCCCGCACCGCGATCCCGGCGGCCTGCTCCAGCGCGGCGCGTCCCTCGGGGGTGGGCACCAGGCCGACGACGATCGTCATGCAGTCCTCCGGGCACGGGCTGGGCGGTCACCCGGGGCGCCGTGCTCCGCCCAGGGCCGGGGCGAACCGTACCCGATGGGCGTACCCGGTCGGCTCAGCCGGGGACCCCCGCACCCGCCGGGGGGCGCGGGGGCAGCCCCACCGCCACCGCACGGGCGACGAGCAGCGCGAGGCGGTGGCGGGGGTCGCGCTCCAGGGCCGCGGCGGCGTACTCCCCCGCGGCGGGGGCGGCACCGCAGGTCCAGGAGGCCCAGGCCGCCACCGCCAGCGCGGGCGCGGCCGCCGGGCCGTCGCAGCGCACCGCGAGGTCGTGGGCCAGCCGGACGGTCGCCGCCGCCACGGCCGCGTCCGGCGCGCCCGCCAGCGCGCCGGCGACGGCCCGCGCGCCCCGGCCGGCCGCCACGGCCTCCGCGGCCTGCCCGGCGCCGGCCCCGAGGTCGACGAGCACCGCGTCCCGGACCGGCACGTCGGCGAGGGCGGCCAGCAGGGCGGCGCACTCGGCGGGACCGACGACCGCCCTCCGCGGGGCGCCGCGCTCGTAGCGGGCCCGCGCCCGCCGCCAGCGGGCCAGGGACGCCGCGCGCCACGCGGGCAGCGCCGCGGCGGAGGGCGCGGGCAGGGCGGCGACCGCCCGCAGCACCTCCCGGCGCGCGCCCGCGGCGGCCGGCCGCAGGTCCGGCAGGGCCTCCCGGCGCGAGGGGGCCGCGGCCAGGCCGCGCCAGACGGCCTCGGCGGGGACGGGCCCGCGCCGCAGGTCGGCCGCGGGACGGCCGCCGGGCGGGCAGCAGCCGGGGTGCTCACCGGGTGGGCACCGGTAGGAGCGGTACGCCGCCGCACCCACGTGCCAGGCGTCGAGCAGCACCGCGCCGCGTGCCGCCAGGGCCGCTCCGAGGGAGTCGACGAGGGCCGCGCGCGGCGGGGGGCCGCCACCGGTGTCCGCGGCCTCGTAGACGACCGCCACCGCCCAGGGCGCGCCCGCCGCCACGGTGCCGGTCAGCGCCTCCAGGACGTCCGCCTGCGCGTCCTCGCCGGCGGGCAGGTCGGCCCGGGCCACGGCCGTCACCGCGAGCCGCCCCGGCGCCGCGACGGGACCGTCACCGGTGAGCCGCCCGCCGCGGGGCGTGCGGCCGGGTGGCCCCGCCGGGACGTCGAGGTGGACGACGACGAGGCTGTCGGCCGGCACGAAGCCGAGCTGGTAGGGAACGCTCGCGAGCAGGTCGCGCGGGCAGGTCAGCGACAGGGGTGGGTGCGGCACCGCACCAGGCTCGGGGAGCGCGCACCGGCCGGTGCCCCCCGTCCACCGCCCGGGCGCCGCCCCGCCCGCGGAGGAGCCTGTGGACGAGGCGCGGCGGCGCGGTGCTCAGCGGCGGCGGCGCGCCCTGCGGGCCGGGGCGGTGCGCACGGTCCCGGGCGGGAGGGCCCGCGCGTCGTGCCGGGAGCCCCCGGCGTCGTCGTCCACGACCTGACCGGGCACGACCCCGGCGGTGCGCTCCCAGCGCACGAAGTCCTCCAGCGCGCCGAGCAGGGTGCCGGCCACCCAGGCCGCCACCGCCGCGTCGTCGAGGGTGCCCAGCAGGCCCAGCAGCGCCTCCGGCAGCGGGTCCACCGGGGACAGGACGTAGCCCGCCGCCGCACCGGCCAGCAGCAGGCGCAGGCGGCTGGTGCCGCGGTAGTCGCCGCGGGCCACGGCCGCGCACATGCGCGGCAGGGCGCGCAGCCGCTCCACCACGCCGGCGTCGCCCTCGTGCGCACCGTCGCGCACCGTGCGCCACAGCACGGCCAGGGCCGCGCGGCGGCGGGTCGTCGTCAGGTGGCGCGGGTCCACGTCGTCTCCCCCTCGTGCCGTGCTGCGCCCGCGGCGGGCGCGGACCGGTACCACCCCGCCCAACGCGGTGGGGCGGGCGCCGGGTTCCGGGGCCGAGGCCGGGGCCGGGTCCCGGCCGCTCAGCTCCCCTCGGCCGCGGCACCGCCGGGCGCCGGCACGGGACGGTTCAGGGGGGTGAACTCCCGCTCGGCGTGCTTGGCGATGCGGCGCAGCAGGACGACGTCCGCCCCGGCGCCGACGACCCCGCCGAGCACCGGCAGGATGCGGGAGGACTGCAGGACGCCGACGCCGCCGAGGCGGGCGAGCAGCCGGAAGCCCACCCCCTTGTTGATGATCATGAGGACGTCGCGGGGCAGGCGTCTGGTGGCCAGGCCGCCCAGGACGCCGCCGACGCCGGGGACCGGGACCCCGGCGGAGCGCAGGACCTGGCTGGCGTCGTTGCCGAGCAGGGCGAGCAGGACGGCGCTGCGGACCTCCGGCCTGGTCACGTCGTAGCCGCGCAGGTGGGCCACGGCAGCCACCATCCTGGTGGCCAGCACGTAGAACCCGGCGATGTTGGCGGGCAGGGCCACGGGCATCGTCACCAGGCCGCCCACGCCGGTGGCGAACCCGCTGGCGGCGGCCATCCGGGTGTGCCGGCGCACCACGACGTGCACCGCGGACTCGGCGCTGGGGTGCCCGGCGCGGGCGCGCTCGGCGACGGAGACGGCGGAGGCGAACGGGCCGACCCCGTCGATGCCGGCGTCCACCAGCCGCTGGACCAGCGCGGTCGCCTTGGAGTCCTCGCCCGCGCGCGGCTCGTCGTCGGAGTCGTCCCTGCCGAATAGTCCCTTGAACATCAGTTCCTCCCCCGCCCGTCGACGGGCTCGTCCGGACCGCTCGTGCTCTGGTCCGACGCTAGGGGTCGTGCGGCGCCCGCGCGCGCGGGGCCGGCGCCGGGAACGGTCCCGGGGCGCCGGGCGGCGCGGTGGGGCTCAGGCGGTGGAGCTCAGGCGGCGTCGGCCTGCTCGCGCAGCCAGGTGTCGACCTCGGCCAGGCCGGCGTCGACGTAGCGGCGGCGGGAGCGGCCGCGGGGCACGGGGACCAGGGCGGCGTGCGGCGGGGCGTCCACGGCGGGCAGCAGGTACGGGCTGGCCGCACGGCGGCGGGCGCGGCGCTCGAGGACAGCGGGGACGAGGAAGCACGCGAGGAGCACGAAGAGGAGGAAGGTCGCCATGCCTCCTTCCTCGGCATCCTGCGCCGAGAACTTCACTGCCTCCCCCGCCGGGCCGGTGAGCGGCCCGGCGGGCGGCCCGGCGGGCGGGGCCGCCGGTGCGGGAGGATGCCCTCCCGTGGCACGCCCCCGACGGCCCGCCCCCACCGAGGGCGAGGCGACCATCAGCACCGGCACCGTGCGCTTCGAGCGCGACCGCGACGACCCCGACGGCTGGCTGGTCCTCGTCAACGGGGTCCCGAGCTCCTACGTGGACCTCGCCGACCCCACCCGGCTGGACTTCGAGTACCAGCAGTGGACCGCCGCCGTCCTGGCCGCCGTCTCCCCGCCGCCGGCCCCGCTGCGCGCCGCGCACCTCGGCGGCGCCGGCTGCGTCCTGCCCCGCTACCTGGAGGTCACCCGCCCCGGCTCCGCGCAGGTGGTGTTCGAGGTCGACGGCAGGCTGGTGGAGCTGGCCCGGGAGGCGTTCGGCCTGCGCTCGCACCCGCGGTTCCGGATCCGCGTCAAGGACGGCCGCGACGGGGTGGCGGCCCTGCCGGAGGGCAGCCAGGACGCGGTGGTGCGCGACGCCTTCGCCCACGACGCGGTCCCCGCGCACCTGACCACCGTCGGCTTCGTCGCCGACGTCCGGCGGGTCCTCGCCCCCGGTGGGGTGTACGTCGCCAACCTCGCCGACCGCCCGCCCATGCCGCGCTCGCGGGCGGAGCTGGCGACCGCGCTGGCCGTCTTCGAGCACGTGGCCCTCGTCGCCGAGCCCGCGCAGCTGCGGGGCCGGCGCTACGGCAACGTGCTGCTCCTGGCCTCCCCGGCGCCGCTGCCCGCACCGGCGCTGGTGCGGGCCCTCAGCGGGGGTGCGGCCCCGGCGCGGGTGCTGCACGGTGAGGACGCGCGGAACTTCGCCGCGGGGGCGGGCGTCATCCCGGACACGGCGCCCGCGGCGGACGGTCCGCCGCACGGGCAGCTCCGGGAGGACACGCGCACATGACGGCACAGGCATGACGGCACAGGGACTGGCGCTGGCGGCGCAGTCGGGCGGGGCGGGCGGCCTGACCGGCTTCGTGCTGGACGTGGTGGAACGCCTGGGCCCGGTGGGGGTGGGCTTCCTCGGGTTCCTGGAGGTGGTGTTCCCCCCGATCCCCAGCGAGGTGGTGCTGCCGCTGGCCGGCTACCTCGTCAACCGCGGCCGGATGGAGCTGCTGCCGGTGTTCCTGCTGTCGGTGGTGGGCACCGTGGCGGGCTCGTTCGTCCTGTACTGGCTGGGCGCGAGGCTGGGCCGGGAGCGGATGGCGGCGCTGGTGGGGCGCATCCCGCTGATGGACGCCGACGACCTGCACCGCGCCACCGACTGGTTCGAGCGGCACGCCTCCACAGCCGTCTTCACGGGGCGGTTCATCCCGGGGGTGCGCAGCTTCATCTCCCTGCCGGCGGGGACGTCGCGGATGCCGCTGCTGCGCTTCGGGCTGCTCACCCTGGCGGGCTCGGCGCTGTGGAACGCCGCGCTCATCGGCCTGGGGCTGGCCCTGGGCACGCAGTACCGGGTCGTGGAGGAGTACAGCTCCTGGCTGGACTACGCCGTCTACGCGGTGCTGGCGCTGCTGGTGGTGCGGGGCGTGCGGCGCAGGCGGCGCAGGCGGGCCGCCCGCGCCTCCGGGCCCGTCGCGGCGCGGCGCGCACCGCAAGGGGCCCGGGAGCGCTGACGCCCCCGGGCCCCGCGGTGCGGCGGTGCCGCGCTCAGGCGGTCTGCTGCTCCGACAGGTCCCCGCTCCAGTCGATGTGGAAGGAGCCGGGGCGGTCGACGCGGCGGTAGGTGTGCGCGCCGAACAGGTCGCGCTGCCCCTGCACGAGCGCCGCGGAGGAGCGCTCGCGGCGCAGGCCGTCGTAGTAGGCCAGCGAGGAGGAGAAGCCCGGCGCGGGGATGCCGGCGGTCACCGACTGCACCACGACGCGGCGCCACGCCTCCTGGCCGGCGGCGACGGCCCCGGCGAAGTACGGGTCCACCAGCAGCGAGGGCAGGTCCGGCTGCTTCTCGTAGGCCTCGCGGATCCGGTCGAGGAACCTGGCCCGGATGATGCAGCCGCCGCGCCAGATCGTGGCCATCGCGCCGGGGTCGATGCCCCAGCCGTACTCCTCGCTGCCGGCGCGGATCATGTCGAAGCCCTGCGCGTAGGCGACGACCTTGGAGGCGTACAGCGCGGCGCGCACGTCGTCGACGAAGGAGTCGGCGTCGGCGGCGGAGACGAAACCACCCGCGCCCTCCTCGCCGCCGGGCTCGCCGACCGCGGGGATGTCGGCGGGACCGGGCAGCACGCCCTGGGCGGCCCTGCGCTGGGCGACGGAGCCGGACAGCGCGCGGGCGAAGACGGCCTCGGCGATGCCGGAGACGGGGGTGCCGAGGTCGAGGGCGGTCTGCACCGTCCAGCGGCCGGTGCCCTTCTGCTCCGCCTCGTCGACGATGACGTCCACGAGGGGGCGGCCCGCCTGCGCGGGGTCCTCCGCGCGCAGCACCCGCGCGGTGATCTCGATGAGGAAGGACTCCAGGTCACCGGAGTTCCACGCGTCGAAGACCTCGGCGAGCTGGGCGGGAGTGCGGCCCAGGCCGTGCCGCAGCAGGTCGTACGCCTCGGCGATGAGCTGCATGTCGGCGTACTCGATGCCGTTGTGCACCATCTTCACGAAGTGCCCGGCGCCGTCGGGGCCGACGTGCGTGCTGCACGGGGTGCCGTCGACGCTCACCGCGATGTCGGCGAGGATCGGGCCGAGCTTGGCGTAGGCGTGCTCGCTGCCGCCGGGCATGATGCTCGGTCCGAGCAGGGCGCCCTCCTCGCCGCCGGAGACCCCGACGCCCGCGAAGTGGATGCCGCGCTCGCGCAGGGCGGCCTCGCGGCGGCGGGTGTCGGCGAAGTGGGCGTTGCCGCCGTCGACGAGGATGTCGCCCTCGGACAGCAGCGGGGCCAGCTCGTCGATGACGGCGTCGGTCGGGGCGCCGGCCTTGACCATGATGATGATCGTGCGGGGGCTCGTGAGGGAGGCGACGAACTCCTCCGCGGTGTAGCCGGGCACGAAGGTGCCCTCGTGGCCGAACTCCTCGACCAGGGCCTTGGTGCGGGCCTCGGTGCGGTTGTGGACGGCGGTGACGTAGCCGTGGCGGGCGATGTTGCGCGCGAGGTTGCGGCCCATCGTGGCCAGTCCGGTGACGCCGATCTGCGCTGTGGGGGTGTCGTTGGTCACGGCGCGTACCTTTCCACGACGATGTTGCCGAGGGAACCACCGGTGTTACCGGCGCCTCTCGCCGGCGCGTCCCGGCTGTGCGGCCCGCTGCCCGCCCTCCTCCGGGTCCGGGCGCGGGAAACCGCGCACCCGCCCGCCTCAGCCCCCGCCCCGGCGGGCGGCCAGGTCGCGGCGGATGGCCTGCCGCAGCGGCGGGACGACGACCCCGCCCGCGGCGAGCTCCGCGCGCGCCGCCACCCGGGCGCGCAGGATCGCCACCAGCCCGATCCCCCACAGCGGGAAGTGCACGAGCATCGCCACCTCGAACGCCCGGGGCGTGTAGGTGGCGGGCGTCCCGGCGCCCTGCAGGTCCAGGACCAGACCGATCAGCAGGATCGCGAGCAGGCTGGAGGTGAACCCGCCGACGTTGACGATGCCGCTGGCGCTGCCGAGCCGCTCCGGGGGGTTGGCGGTGCGGGCGTAGTCGAAGCCGATCATGGAGGCGGGCGCACCCGTGGCCAGTGCCAGCACCAGCGCGACGAGCAGCGCCAGGGGCACCCGGCCGGGCCAGGCCAGCACCAGCGCCCACGCCAGGGCCTGCACCGCCACGATCGTCAGCACCAGCCAGGAGCGGCGCAGCGGGTGGCGTGCCACGAGCGCCCCGAGCAGCGGACCGGCGACGGCGCCCGCGCAGACGAACACCGTCAGCAGGGCGCTCGCCGCGGCCGGGGACAGCCCCTGGCCCGAGACGAGGAACGGGTAGCCCCACAGCAGCGCGAACGCGGTGGAGCCGAAGGGCGTGGCGAAGTGCGAGGCCAGGCCCAGCCGGGTGCCCGGGGAGCGCCACGCGGCGCGCAGGTCGGCCAGGACGAGCGGCAGGGGCTTGGCGGCCCGCGGGGGCCGCACCCCCGGCGGGGCGTCCCGCAGCACCACCCACGCCAGGACCGCGCCCAGGGCGGTGAGCGCGGCCGCTCCCGCGTAGGCGGCGGCCCAGCCCCGCGTGTGCAGGACGGACAGCAGCGGGTAGACGCTGACGACCTGCCCGACCTGGCCGAGCAGGCCCACGACCTGGGTCAGGACGGGCGTGCGCAGCGGCGGGAACCACGCCGAGACGATCCGCAGGACGCTGACGAACGTCATGGCGTCGCCGGCCCCGAGCAGGACCCGCGCCGCGACCGCGTGGCCGGCGTCGGTGGCCAGGGCGAGGGCGAGCTGCCCACCGGCCATGAGCACGGCGCCGAGCACGACGAGGACGCGCGCACCCCAGCGGTCGATGAGGACGCCGACCGGGATCTGCAGCGCGGCGTAGACCAGGAGCTGGAGCACGGCGAAGCTGGACAGGGAGCCGGCCCCGATGCCGAAGCGGGTGGAGGCCTCGATCCCGGCGGCGCTCAGGGAGGTGCGGTTGAGCACGGCCACGCCGTACGCGAGGATCCCCACCGCCAGGACGAGCCACGCGCCGCGCGGGGCGGTGGTCCCGGTGGTGGTGTTCCGGGCGGTGGGCTTCCGGGTGGGGGCGCTCACCGGGTGCCCCGCAGGCGCGCGCCCGCACCGCGGACGTGGTCGCGGCTGAGGCGGCGCCAGGTCTCGCGGTCCCCGTCCTGCGCCGCCCGGAGCAGCGCGCCGTGCTCGCGCACCGCGTCGGCCATGCGGTCGGGGCTGTCCTGCATGCGCACCACCCCCATGCGCATCTGCCGGTCGCGCAGGCTGTCGTAGAAGCGGGTCAGGACGGCGTTGCCGGCGGCGGTGACGACGGCGGCGTGGAAGGCGCGGTCCGCCGACATCAGCGCCCAGGCGTCCTGCGCCCCCAGCGCCGCGCGCATCGCCTCCAGCAGCCGGGTCAGCTCCGGGACGAAGCCCTCCCGGCGCGCCCAGGCCTCCTCGGCGGCGTGGACCTCGACGAGCTCGCGTGCCTCGAGGACGTCCTCCACCTCCTCGGGGGAGACGGGCACGACGAGCGCGCCGCGCTTGGGGATGAGCCGGAGCAGCCCCTCGGCCTCGAGCCGCAGCAGCCCCTCGCGCACGGGGGTGCGGGAGACCCCGACGCGCTCGGCGATGTCCCCCTCGGTGAGGAGCTCACCCCCGGGCAGCGAGCGGTCGAGGATCGCCGTCTTGACGGCGACGTAGACGCGCTCGGCGGCGGGGAGGGCGGGCGCGGCGGTGCCCCGCGGCACGGCGAGAGTGGGTGTACGAGCTGCATCCATGATGTATCTATGGTGCCAGACCGTGCTTCCGATGGCCGCGGCGCCCCTCCTGGGACACCCTCGGGAGCCATGAGCACCACCGAGAGGCCCGGCGCGCAGCAGTGGGTGCCCGCCGACGGCGACGTCGAGGCGCTGCACCGCGCCGCGCAGGACTGCCGCGGCTGCGAGCTGTGGGAGCCCGCCACCCAGGTCGTCTTCTCCGCCGGCTCCCCCACCGCCCGCCTCGCCCTCGTCGGCGAGCAGCCCGGCGACCAGGAGGACCGCCGCGGCATCCCCTTCGTCGGGCCCGCCGGCAGGCTCCTGCAGCGCGCCGTCGAGGAGGCCGGCATCGACCGCACGCAGGTCTACGTCACCAATGCGGTCAAGCACTTCCGCTTCGAGCAGGCCGGCGAGGGCAAGCGCCGCATCCACAAGAGCCCGGACCTGGCGCACCTCACCGCCTGCCGGCCCTGGCTGGCCGCCGAGCTCGCCCGCGTGGACCCCGACGTCGTCGTCTGCCTCGGCGCGACCGCCGCCAAGGCGCTGTTGCCCAAGGACTTCCGCGTCACCAAGCAGCGGGGGCAGCTCATGCGGCTGGCCACCTCGCGCGGGGAGAAGACGTTCCTCGGCACCATCCACCCCTCCGCGGTGCTGCGGGTGCCCGAGGAGGGCCGGCAGGAGGCCTACGACGCCCTCGTCGCCGACCTGAAGGTGGCGGCCGGCGCCCTCGGCTGAGCGCGGCCCGGGCCGACCCGGGCCGCGCTCGGCCCCCGCGGGCGCGGGTCAGCGCCCGCGCTGCACCGCCTCGGCGGCGTCGACGAGGCCGTGGCCGTGGAACGCCGTCTCGTCCTCGTCGGCCGTGCAGCGGGCGTCCCCGGCCGGGCAGGGCTGCAGGTCGGCCTGCTGCTGCAGCAACCGCAGCAGCTCCGCCGGCTTCGCCCCCGGACGTGCGGCGACGAGCAGCGCCGCCACGCCCGCCACGTGCGGGGAGGCCATCGAGGTGCCGTTCTTCACGCCGTACAGCCCGCCGGGCAGCGTGGACAGGATCCCCCGGCCGGGAGCCGCGACGTCGATGACGTCGAGGCCGAAGTTGGAGAAGCTCGACTTCGCCCCCGAGGCGTCCACCGAGGACACGGTCACCACGCCCGGCAGCTCGGTCGGGATGTCCAGGCAGGCGTTCGTGACCGGCCGCGGGACCGGGGTGGTGTCGTTGGGGCTGCTGGCGTCCGTCGTCTTGTTCGCCAGGTCGTAGTTCGAGTTGCCGGCCGCGGCCACGCTCAGCACGCCGCGGTCGGTCGCGTGCGCCACGGCACGGCGCACGGCCTCCAGCGCGGGGGCCTGCTCCGGGGCGTCGGGGCACCAGAACATCCACGGGTCGACGAAGTAGCTGTTGTTCGTCACGTCCATGCGCTGCTGCGCGGCCCACATGAAGCCGCAGACCGCGTACTCGGGGTAGATGTAGCCGTCGTCGTCGACGACCTTGACGGACGCGATGCGCGTGTCGGGGGCGACCCCGACCATCCCCGCGCCGTCGCGGTCGGCGGCGATGGTCCCGGCGACGTGCATGCCGTGGTCGCTGGTGGTGGGCCGCCAGGCCCCGGGCGTCGTGTCCGGCACGCCGCCGCGGACGCAGCTGACCGAGCTCGCCGCGTCGAAGCTGGAGTCCAGCTCGGGGTGGGTCTCGTCCACGCCGCTGTCCAGGACGCCGACGAGGACGCGGGGGGAGCCCGTGGAGGTGAGGTGGGCCTCGTCGACGCCGATCTGCGTCATGTCCCACTGGTACTCCGGGCCGGTGGGCGCGGTGGGCCGGAAGGTGCCGGTGCCCCCGGGCTCCTCCACGATCGCGGCGGTGCGGGTCGGTCCGGCGGAGTCGACGGGCTTGCGCGCCGCCGCGGCCAGCTCGCGCACGCGCTGGGCGAAGTCGGGCGCGGTGGAGCGGGCCACGACGACGCCGATCTCCCGCCAGGTCTGCACGACGGTGCCACCGGCCGCGGTGACGGCCTGCTCGGCCGCCTTCACGTGGCCGCCGGTGGCCCTGGTGTTGACGACGTAGCTCAGCAGGGGCCCGGCCGCGGCGGGGGCGGAGGCCGGGGCGGCGGGGGCCGGGACGGGGGCGGGTGCCGCGGACGCGGTGGGGGCTCCCGCCACGAGGACGCCGGCGACCAGGGCGGTCGCGGCGCCGCACGCCCAGCGGGAGAGGGGGGACGTCGGGAAGTGCACAGATCCTCCGGTGCTCGTCGGCCTCGTGGGCCGGTCGTCCACCGGAGGCTAGGTGCTCCGTGTGACAGCGCCGTTTCCCCGCGCCGGGGTGGGTGCGCGCGGCCAGTGCCCGCGTCAGGTCCCCGGCTCGTGGGGGAGGCGGCGGAGCTGGGCCTCGACGTAGGGCCGGGCACGGCGCTGCCCGCCGCGGCGGGCGATCGCGGCGCCCAGGTCCCGCAGCCGCCGCGTCACCGCGCCCTCGTCGGGTTCCCAGCCCCGCAGCCGGCACTCGGCCAGCCAGTCCGCGGGGCTGCGGTGGCCGCGCTCGCCGTTGCAGCGCCGGCACGCGGCCACCTCGTTCTCCAGCCACGACGGGCCGCCCTTGACCCGCGGCACGAGGTGGTCCGTGGTGGGCCGCACCAGCCGGGAGAACACCTGCCCGCACCACAGGCAGCGCCCGCCCTCGCGGGCCACGGCCACCTCCAGCCGCCCGGCGCGGTCGAGCTGGGGCGCGGGCGGGGCCGCCGGCGGGTGCCTCACCCGCCGACGGTAGGCACGTCAGCGGCCGGCGCGCTCGGCGAGCCCCACGGCGTACTCGGCCCAGAACGTGCCCGCGGCGGGGCCGCCGTTGCACGGGCCGTCGGACTCCCCGGGGCGGCGGATCCAGGTGAACGCGTCGGCCAGGGCGCTGCCGGTGTCGGTGGTGAACGCCCGGCCCAGGGCCAGGCCCGCCGGGTTGCACGTGCCCTCCCCCGGGCCGCGGCCGTTGCGCGAGGTGTCGGCGACGAACGGCTTGCCGGCCAGGGCGCCGGACAGCTCGGTCCCGGTGCGCAGGACGTCGGCCTCCGTGGCGAAGCCGCCCACGTTGAGCGCGAAGCCGCGCGCCGCCGCGACGCCCGCGGCGCGCAGCCGCTCGGCCATCACGGGCACCGGGACCTGCCCGGGCGAGCCGGCGTCCAGGTACACGGCGGTGCCGGGGTTGGCGGCGAGGACGCGCACGGCCTCGGCCAGCGCCGCGGTGCGGGCGGCCTGCTCCCGCGGCGTCAGGCACTCGTCCAGCCGCGCCAGGGCGTAGGGCTCGAGCACGACCGCGGCGCGGCGGGCGCCGATGCCGTCGGCCAGCGCGCGCACCCACTGCAGGTAGGCGGCGGTGTCCGCGGCGCCGCCGCCGTGGCGGGCACCGCACTCGCGGTGCGGGACGGCGGAGGCGACGAGGACGGGCAGGGCACCGGCGGCGGTCTCGGTGGCGACCTGGGCGGCCACCTGCCCGGTGAGGTCGGCGGTGGGGACCCACTCGCCGTACCAGACGGCGGTGGGGCCGGCGGCGACCCGGTCCAGGGCCGCGGCGGCGCGCGGGTCGCTCGTGCGGCGCGCGTCGGCGGCGGCGCGGGCGGGCGACTGCGGGTCGACGTAGCCGCGGGCCCCGAGGAACAGGTTGCCGCCGGCGGGTACCGCGGACGGCGCGGCGGCGCGGTCGACGGCCACGGCGTCCAGGCGCAGGTTGCGGTCGCAGTCGCCGCGGGCGGTGTCGTTGGCGAAGGCCAGCTCGAGGCGGTGGGTGCCGCCGGGCCAGGCGCCGGGCAGGACGAGGTCGCGCCAGGCGCGGGAGTCGACGTCGACGGCCACGACGAAGCGCCCGTCGACCGAGACCGCGACCTGGGGCCAGCCGTCGCACTCCTGGCCGGAGGCGCGCAGGAGCAGGTCGCCGGCGGGTGCGGTGAGGGAGCCCGTGACGGACTCGCCGGACCACAGGTGCAGCGCCGCGCCCCCGGAGGCGGCCGCGTCCGCGATGCGGGTCACGGCCGGCGCCTGGAAGGTGGTGCTCTCGGCCTCCAGCCGGGCGGCGGCCCGGGGGAAGGCGACGGGCGCCGCGGCGGCCCGCCCGGGCGTGCGGGGTTCCTCGCTGGCGCCGGCCGTGGTGGAGACCACCGCGACGACGCCGGCGGCGAGCGCCACGACGGCGGCGGCTGCTCCGGTCCTGCTCCTGCTCCAGCTCATGGCCTCGTGTCGGCCGCTCGGGGGCCCTCCTTCAGCGGTCCAGCACCGAATCAGCCACATTGAGTAACGTCTCGTGCCTGAGGGTGCTATTTGTGGTGCACATCACGTGAAGTGCTCCGGGACGGGGCGAACGCCGACCGGCCCGGCCGCGAACCGTCGGGGTGACGTCCGTCCCACGCAGGATCCCGGGCACCCCCCGTGTTCCCGCGACCGCTGCCGCCCGCCCCGGCGGCCGCGCCGTCCCGGCCGAGGGGCGCCGGTGGACCCGCCACCGCGGGGCGAACTCCGAGGTGCTGACGGGCCCCCGCCCGCAGGCGCCCGGCCGGCTGCGCGGCGCCGTGCGGGCCCTGCGGGGGCACCCGCGCCCGGGTGGTGCCTACGCCCGCTCCTCCGGGCCGCTGGCCCTGCGCTCCGCGGCGCTCCTGCTGCCCGTGCTCGCGGTGGGCCTGCTGGTGCAGTGGTGGGGGGCCGGCCGATCCCCGGAACGGCTGGAGGCCGAGGCCGCTCTCGTCGCGCGCGCCTGGTCGCTGACCCCGGAGGGGCGCACCTCGCCCGGCCCGGTCGCGGGCTCCCCGCCGCTGGCGGAGCTGCAGGTGGCCGTCTGGCTGGAGCTGAGCGGGGCCCTGGAGCGGGCCGGCTCCGCGGTGGCCGCCGGACGGGAGGCCGTCCTGGTGGCGACGGCCGTCACGGCGCTGCTGCTGTGGGTGCTGGCCCGGCGGCTGGCCCTGCCGCGCTGGGCGGCGGCGGTGGCGGTGCTGCTGTTCACGCTTCCTCCCGCGGCGGTCGTGGTGCACCGGGGCGTGCACCCGGAGAACCTCGCCGCCCCCTGGGCGGTGGGTGCGCTGGTGCTGGTCGCCTCCCCGGGGCGGCGGCTGCCCGCCTTCGCCGGTGCGGGCCTGGCGTACGCGGTGGCGGTCCTGACGGCGCCCTCCTGGCTGCTGCTGGCGCCGGCGGTGGCGTCGCTGCTGTGGCAGCGCAGCGAGGGCCCCGCCCGGGGCCGCGCGCTGGCGGCCGCGGCATCGCTCTTCGTGGTGCCCTTCGCGCTGCTCGCAGCCTCCGCGGCGCTGCGCGGGGAGCCGCTCGGGGCGCTCGCCGCAGCTCTGCCGGGTTCCCTCACCGCGGCGCTGGGCACCGCGCTGCCCCACCCGCCGGACGCCGGGACGCTGCTCCTGCCGGCGCTGCTGGTCGCGGCGGGCGCGGCCGGCCTGGTGGTGCGGCGGCTGCGGCCGGTGGCCGTCGGTGCGCTGGTGGTCGGCGTCGCGCTGGCGCTGAGGGGGCCGGGGCGCTCCGGCCCACCCGTCCCGGCCGCTGCCGTGGCCCTGCCGCTGGTCGCGCTGCTGCCGGCGGGCGTCGCCGCCGCGGCGTGGCGGCGGTGGCGGAACCTGGCCGGTCACCGCTCCCCGGCGCTGCGCGCGGCGCAGGAGCGGGCGGGGGTGGCGCTGGGAGCGCTCGCCCTGGTCGCGGTGGCCACGACGCTCGCCGCCGCGGTGCTGTGGCCCCGGCCCCTGCTGGCGCTCACCACCGGCGACCCGGACGCCGCCACCCCCGCTTCGCGCGCCGCGGCGTGGGTCGGGGCGGAGGTGCCGCGCGGTGAGCGCGTCGGGACCGACGGGGCGCTCGGGCTGGACCTCCTCCTGCACGGCCGCGCCCGGGCGGACGTGGTCCCGGCGGGCGCCGCGGCCGGCGCCGGGAGCTGGGAGTGGCTCCTCAGCACGCGCGCCGTGCGCGAGGAGGCGGGACGCTCCCCCGCCCTGGCGTCGGCGCTGGCGGGCTCGGATGCGGTGGCCGTCTTCGGCTCCGGCGGGGGGCGCGTCGAGGTGCGCCGGGCACCGGAGGCCACCGCGTCACCCGCACCCGCCGGAACCGCCGCACCCGCCGCACCCGCCGCACCCGCCGGCGGGGAGGCCACCGAGGCGGCCCGCGCGCAGGCCGGTGCCGCGCTCACCCGCAACCCGGCGCTGGGGGCCTCACCGGAGGCGGCGGCGGTGCTGCGCTCCGGGCGCGCCGACCCGCGCCTGCTGGTCCTGCTCGCGGCGCTGGCGCAGCGGCACGACCTGGAGGTGGTGGACCTGCCCGCCGTCGTCGGGGAGGACGCCGCCGGCCGGCTGCGGCGCACGGTGCAGGTGGCCCGCGTGGACGGTGCCGCCGTGGCCGCCGGCGAGCCCGGCACCGCGGCGCTGCTGGAGTTCACCCGCGCCCAGCGAGCCCCCTACGCCCCCTCGGTGGCGGAGCTCACGCCCCGGGGCGCCTCGGAGGTCCTGACGGTCCGCCTGCCCCTCGACCCGGCGTCCGCCGCACCCTCGTGAGGGTGCCCACCCGGCCCGGGTCCGCCGCAGCCCGCGTCCACGTCCACGTCCACGTCCACCCGCAGGAGCCTCCGCGCGGAGATCCCGCGCAGAAGTCCCGGGCAGTGACCCGATCAGCGTCCCGAGCAGAAGTCCCCGCGCGGAGTTCCGCGCAGATGAGGAGTTCCCCATGACCGTGCCCCGGCCGCGTCCCGCCGCCGAGCCCGATTCCTCGTCCCCGACCGCCCCGGCGCCCGCGGGCGAGCGGGCCGGCGCGCCGCCCGCTGCGCGGATCCCCCGGCCCCGCGCCTCGGGGGAGCGGCACCGGGGGGGCCTGCGCCGGGTCGTGCTGGCCGCGGGGGGCGCCCTGCTCGCGCTCGGCCCGGCCACCGCGGCCACCGCGGCGCCCGTGCAGGGCACCGGGCCGGCGTGGGTCCGCGCGGCGCACCTCGTGCCCGCCCTCGGCCACATGGACATCGACGTCGCCCCCTTCGAGGGCGGCACGCCGGGCACCCCGACCACGGTGGCGCTGGGCGCCGGGTACGCCGACGTCACGGGGTACGGCCGGCTCCCGGCGGGCTACTACTCCGTGGCGATCCGCCCGGCGGGCAGCGCCCCGGGCAGCACCCCGGTGCTCTCGGGGGCGGTGCGCGCCGAGGCGGGCACGTCGTACACCTTCGCGGCCCTGGGGACGCCGCAGGACGCACGCGTGGTGGCGCTCGTCGACGACCTGACCCCGCCGGCGCAGGGCCACGCCAGGGTGCGGGTGCTGTCCGCCGCGAGCACCGCGCCGGCGGTGGACGTCACCACGACCGGCGGTCCGCCGATCACCGCCGGGGCGGCCTTCGCGACGGCGACCGGGTACGCGGAGGTGCCGGCCGGCACCTGGCAGCTGACGGCCACGCCGCGCGGCGGCAGCGCGACGCCGGGCACCGCGGCGCTCACCGTCGCCGCGGGCAGCGTCTACACGCTGGCGGTGACCGACGGGGCGGGCGGTGCGCTCGCGGTGACCCCGCTGCGCGATGCGACGGGCATGCCGCTGGCGCCGGTCGGCGGGGCGGCCACCGGCGGTGGCGGCAGTTCCGCGGGCGCGCCGGCGGGCGGGGTCACGGCCCCGGGGGTTCTCGCGGCGGGCGGCGCGCTCGCGGGCGGGGCGGTGCTGCTCCTGGCGCGCCGGCGCCGGGCGGCGGTGCCCGCGCGGTGAGGAGCCCCGCCCCGGGCGCCCCCCGCGGGATCGCGCGGGGGTTGCTGGTGGCGGCCGTGCTCGTGTCGGCCGGCGCCGGGTGCGCCGCCCCGGCCGCGCAGCGCCCCGCCGCCCCGGCCGCGCAGCGCCCCGCCGCCCCGG
>NZ_BAAIHU010000016.1:887-50950 GCF_054590795.1 Kineococcus anabasis | reverse complement strand
TTGGCATCGACATTCGGCACACTGTTGAGTTCTCAAACATCGGACGCACACCCACCCACCACCCCGAAGAGCAGCAGCCAAGGAGGCAACCTTCACATCATAACCAGCCCAACCAGCAGACCACAACCAGCAAACCCGGCCCCGATCCGCCCGCCGCACCGGCTGACGTCTCCAACACTACCAGCACCCCGGCCTGCTCCGGACCCGCCCGGCGAGCCCGCGAGGGCCTGCCTGCGTGATCGTCGATCACAGGGGATGCGCTGTTCGCGCCGGCCGCCGAGCACCCTGGCGAGGTCCGCCCCGAGGTCTTTCCGGGGCTTCCTCCGCCGTGTCCTGGCGACAGGAAGAACGTTAACGCGGCGGCGCGGTGAGGGTCAAACCAGGTCCGGTTCGACGAGCCATCACGTTGTGCCGCAACGTCATCCGGCGAGGCTGGTGCCGTCGTGGGACCGCCCGGCCGTGCGCACCGGGGCGGCCCGGACCCGTTCGGCGAGCTGGGCGACGGCGCGTCGGGCCGCGGACCTGGGCGCGCCCTCCGCCAGCGTCCGCCCGACCAGGAGAGCGGCGTCGCACGCGGCGCCGTCCTCGGGGACGAGGACCGGGTCCTCGATCCCCGCGAAGCGCTGGAGGGCCGCCCTGACCTGACGCTCGGGAGCGCGACCCACCGCGGAGCTGCGGACGCGGTTGGCCACCGCGAGCGGCACCGCGTCCGGGGCGAGGGCCGGCAGGTCCTGCCAGCCGGTGACCATGCGCTGCAGACCCACGGGGTCGCCGGCCCCCACGACCACGACGACGTCCGCCGCCGCCAGCGCGGTGAGCGTGGCGGCGTTGCGGCGGAGCACCGGCACGTCGTACAGGCCCTCCTCGTCCTGCTCTGCGCACGAGGCGACGTCGACGACGATCCAGTCCACCGCGGCCCGGGCGACGTCCAGGACGCGGTGCAAGCCTGCCGGACGTACCTCGTGCCAGCGTCGCGGTGTCACGGCACCCGTGAGGATGCGCAGGCCGGGCTGCACCTGCGCGGCCGTCCGCTCGAGCGCCGGGACGTCCCAGCGCCCGTCCGTCGCGGCACGCACCGCCGCCAGGAGACTGGGAGCCTCGTCCAGCACACCGAGCACCAGGGCCACGGAGGCGCCGTAGGTGTCGGCGTCGACGAGCAGCACCCGCTCCCCTGCGTGGGCCAGCTCCGCGGCGACGTTGACCGCGATCGTGGTCCGGCCCGTCGAGCCGGCCGGTCCCCACACGGTGACGACGCGCCCGGAGGCGGGGTCACCCACCACCGGCGAGGGATCCGGGGGCGTCCCGTGGGTGTGCGTCACGGGGGTGTGCGCCACGGGTCTGGACAGGGCCGGACCGCCGAGCCGCGCCGAGCGCTCGGCGAGCACCGCCTCCACGACCAGCGAGGCCACGGTCGCCGGCTCCGTCGCGGCCGGGACGACCTGCGGGACGCCCAGCTGCCGGGTGCGGCGCTCGAGCGCCTCCTCGCCGTCCGGGACGAGCGCGACGACGACGAGGCCGTCCGCCGCGAGACGTGCCACGGCCTCGGCGTCGAGACCGGGCAGGTCGGCCCCGACGACGGCCGCCCTCCCCAGGCCGGCTCCGGCCGCGGCGAGCAGCTCGGCGACGTCGGCGCACCGGCGCGCCACGACGACGTCCCGCCGGCAGGCCTCCCACCCGGACACCAGGGCGGCCTCCCCGCCGCCGGGGACGGCGACGAGGACCGGGACGCTCACGCGCCCGCCCCCGTCCCGGGGACGGGGACCACGACGAGCTGCGTTCCCGACGCCAGCGACGTCAGCAGCCCGGGCAGGCGCCCGGCGGGGACGAGCACCTGCACGTCGGCGGAGCGGCGCGTGCCGAGACCCGCGCCCGCGCTGGACACGGCGGACACCTCCACACCGGCCAGGAGCTGCTCGGGTCCGGCCGGAGCGGTCCCCGGCAGGTCCGCCCGCCCCTCCACGACCGCGCCGGTCGTCCAGACGTCCACCTGACCGCCCACCGCGACACCGGCCGGCAGCGAGTCCAGGGGGAGGGACACCGGCCGCGCCGCCAGGTCCGCTGCACGGCCGACGGACGCCCGGGGGAGGAGCTCACCCGCGGCGACGGTGCGCAGGGCGACCCAGTCGGTCGCCGGAGCCGCCGAGGCGGGCAGGTAGGCACGCTGGACGTCCTCGCCCAGGCGGACCTCGGCGACCCGCAGGTTCCCGGCGCCGATGCTCTGCCCGGCCGCCACGGGTCCCACCACGGCCCAGACCGGCACCGTCCGGTCCGCGGTGGCCACCACGCGCGCGCCGAGCACGACGGAGCCGAGCACCAGGGACAGGCCGACGAGCAGACGCGGATCGCGCCAGGACGGCGCGCGCAGCCTCGTGGCTCGGGGTGGGGGAAGGGTCATGAGGGCCTCCGGTGGACGACGTCCCGGCACGTGCTGGCCCCCATGGTGGGTCGCGCAGCGCCGGCGCCCGGCCCGCCGTCCACAGGCGCGACCGTCCCGTCCGGCCGGTCCGCCGACCGTGGTTTCATGAGCGCTCGAACCGGCAGGCAGAGCCCGACGAGCGTGAGGAGGTGCGTCGATGCCCCGCTTCCTCCCCCTGGCCGACGTCGCCGAGATGCTGGCGATCTCCTCCGCCCAGGCCTACGCGCTGGTCCGCTCGGGTGAACTCCCGGCGATCAAGGTCGGTGGCCGCGGGCAGTGGCGCGTGGAGGAGAGCAAGCTCGAGGCGTACATCGCACGCATGTACGCCGAGACCGAGGCCATGACCACGGGTCAGACCTCGACGGCAGGCCTGCGCGCGGACTGAGCCGCACCGTGCTCACCCCCACCACTCGCCGCCGGCGTCGGACACCGCCACGAGGGCCCTCAGGGCGATCGTGGTGACGGGTCCCGCCCGCCCCGGCAGCTCGTCCCTGCCGTGCTGCACGACGTCCACGTGGTCGGCGCCGACCCGCTCGAGGGTGCCGTGCAGCGTGCCACCGGCACCGAGGGCGCCCTCGGGCAGCGTCGTGCGGACGCGGACCGGGTGACGGCCGACCGCGAGCGACCTCAGCACCGACGCGAGCCCCCGGCGCTCCTGCACCTGTGAGGGCGGTCCCGCCGCGTGCGAGGGCACCCCGCGTGCGGCCAGCACCGCGTCGAGGACCACGAGGACGCGGCCCGCCGCACCGCCTCCCGTCACCCCCGGCGCCACCGCCAGCAGCACCCACTGCGGGGCGCAGTCGAGCACCTCCCCCCGCACCGGCGGGCCCGCGCTCAGGTGCAGCTCGACCGGGCGCCCTCCCGCGGCCCGCAACCGGTCCACCAGTCGGACCCGGGCCCTCTCGGCGCGGAGCCGGTCCGCGACCTCCGCCTCGTGCTCCAGGCGCTCGTGCTCGGCCCACCGGCCGGCCACGTCGGCGAACAGCTCCTCCCAGCGCACGGTCCGAGGCTAGGGGCGGCGACGCCCTCGCGGCGTGCGCACCCGAGGCGCTCCCCCACCGCGGCGCTCCCCCACCGCGGCGCTCCCACATTCGCCTGCGGTGAGCCCTCCTGTCGTGACACAGCGTCGGAACGGACAGCCGATCGGGCGGAGCTGGCCGCCGAAGCTGTCCCTCGCGGTGAGCCGTCCGGTACGAAAGTGCATCAAACGACACCAAACGGCATCACCTGCCGCCTGGTGACACCTCTTGTACCCGACTGGGAGTTCCCGTGGCCGACGCCGCCCACCGCCTCGCAGGACTGGCGACCGCTGCCGTCCTCACCGCGGCGCCCCTCGGCGCAGCCGCCGGCGTGGCGCTCGCGGGGGCACCCGCCCTGCGAGCCACGGCGGCCGGCGCCGCCCCCCTGGAGGACCTGGTCACCGCCGGCAGCGCCACCGCCTGCGTGGTCGTCCTCGGCTGGCTCGCACTCGTCGTCGCGATCAGCGCCACCGCCACCCTCACCCGCGGGCGGCGTGCCACCCGGTGGGAGCGCACGCTCTCCCCCGCGCTGGTGCGCCGCCTCGTGGCGGCCACCGTGGGCCTCACGCTCGGCGCCGGCGCGGCTGCGGCCAACGCCGCACCCGCCGAGCCGGGATGGGCCGCCGTCGCCTTCCTCCCCGCCGAGCGGGCCGCTGCACCCCTCCCCGCCGAGCGGGCCGCTGCACCCCTCCCCGCCGAGCGGGCCGTGCCGGCGGAGACGCGCGAGCGGGCACCGGGGCCGCGCGCCCGGACCGCGCCGCGTCCCAGGGCTGCGTCCGCCGCCGTGCCCGCGCCTGCGTCCACCGCCGTGCCCGCGGCCGTCCCACCCGGGTGGTCGGGCGTGAGCACCGAGACGGCCGGCGGCACGGGCGGCACGGTGGTCGTCCTGCGCGGCGACAGCCTCTGGTCGCTGGTCACCGCACACCTGACCGCCTCCGGGGACGCACACCCCGCCGAGCGCACCGTCGCCGCGGAGGTGCAGCGCTGGTGGGCCGCCAACCGGGCCGTCATCGGCGCCGACCCCGACGTCCTCCTGCCGGGACAGGTCCTCCGGGTCCCCGCCCGGTACTGAGCCACCGCGACCGCCCGGCACCCCCCGCACGAGAAACCGCTGCACGAGAAACCGCTGCACGAGAAACCGCTGCACGAGAAACCGCTGCACGAACCACCCCGGCACGACCCACTGCGAGGAGGCAACCGTGACCATCTCCGCCGACCGCCACGAGAGCACCGACCACGACGACGCCGAGCACTCCGGCTCGAGGCTTCGCCGGCTGCCCATGCCCGTGTGCGAACCGCCGTTCGCCGGCGAGCCCGGCGCCGTGACCTCCACCGCGCCGCACGTCGGCCCCGGTCAGGGCGTCCTCGCCCTCAACCTGAAGAACCCCCGCCGCACGGGCCTCGACGAGTCCTTCGCCGCGCCGCGGCCCACCACGAGCAGCGACCTCCCCGAGGCGCAGCAGTGGGGCCGGCGCTACGTGCAGGTGCTGCTGGAGGTCCTCGACGGGAAGCGCCCCACCACGCAGCTGCTGCGGTGGAGCTCCACCGAGGTCTACTCCACCCTGCAGAAGCGCGCCGCCCTCAGCGCACGGGTGCGCCGCCCGGGGGGCCCCCGGCGCCTGCCGGCCGTGCTGTCCGTGCGCACCTGCGTGCCGCGGGACGGGGTCGTGGAGACCTCCGCCGTCGTCGTCGACTCCGGCAGGGTCCGCGCCATCGCCCTGCGCATGGAGGGCTGGGACGGCCGCTGGCGCGTCACCGCCCTCGAGACGGCCTGAGGGGCCCCCGCCGCGACGGCGGGAGCCCCTCGGGCCGGGACCTCGGGAGGGGACCCGGCGAACGGGACCCCCGGGGCGACGGGCCGCGGCTCAGTCGCCCTGGCGCTGCCGCGCCCGGCGCTGCGCCCGGTTGCCGACCTCGGCGTCGGTGCTGCTCGCGTCGCCGGAGTGCACCTCCACGTCGCCCTCGGCGGTGGGGGCGATGTACTGCAGCGGAACCCTCTTCGGCTCCAGGCCCGTGCGGACCTCGGGCGCCTCGCCGACACCGGGCTGCGCCTGGACCTCCAGGTTGAACAGGAACCCGACCGATTCCTCCTTGATGGCCTCGGTCATCGCCTGGAAGAGGGTGTAGCCCTCCCGCTGGTACTCCACGAGCGGGTCGCGCTGCGCCATCGCGCGCAGGCCGATCCCCTCCTGGAGGTAGTCCATCTCGTAGAGGTGCTCGCGCCACTTGCGGTCCAGCACGGAGAGGATCACGCGGCGCTCCAGCTCGCGCACGACCTCCGCGCCGAGCGACGCCTCGCGCTCGTCGTAGCAGTGCTGGGCGTCCGAGCGCAGCTCCTCGGTGAGCGTCTCGGTGCTGAGGTTGCCGCGGCCGCCGACGGCCTCGACGACCTCCTCGATCGAGATGGACACCGGGTACAGGGCCCGCAGCGCCGTCCACAGCTTCTCGAGGTCCCAGTCCTCGGCGAAACCGGTCGCCGTCGCCTCGTGCACGTAGCCGGTCACCACGTCGTCGATGAAGTGGCGCACCTGCTCGTGCAGGTCCGCCCCCTCCAGGACGCGGCGGCGCTCGGCGTAGATGACCTCGCGCTGGCGGTTGAGGACGTCGTCGTACTTCAGGACGTTCTTGCGGATCTCGAAGTTGCGGCCCTCGACCTGCGACTGGGCGCTCTGGATGGCGCGGGTCACCATCTTCGACTCGATCGGCACGTCGTCCGGGATGCCGGCGCGGGTCAGGAACGCCTCCACGAGCCCGGCGTTGAACAGCCGCATCAGGTCGTCGGTCAGGGAGAGGTAGAAGCGGGACTCCCCCGGGTCGCCCTGCCGGCCGGAGCGGCCGCGCAGCTGGTTGTCGATCCGGCGCGACTCGTGCCGCTCGGTGCCGAGCACGTACAGGCCGCCGAGGTCCCTGACCTCGTCGTGCGCGGCCTTCACGGACCCCTTGGCCTGCTCCAGGGCCTCCGGCCAGGCCGCCTCGTACTCCTCCGGCGTCTCCTCCGGGTCGAGGCCGCGCTCCTTGAGCGCGGCGACGGCCATGAACTCGGCGTTGCCGCCGAGCATGATGTCCGTGCCGCGCCCGGCCATGTTCGTCGCGACGGTGACCGCGCCCCTGCGGCCGGCCTGCGCGACGATCCCCGCCTCCTTCTCGTGCTGCTTGGCGTTGAGCACCTCGTGCCGCACACCGCGCTCCGTGAGCAGGGCGGAGAGGTGCTCGCTCTTCTCCACGCTCGTGGTGCCGACGAGGACGGGCTGGCCGCTGGCGTGCTTCTCGGCGATGTCCTCGACGACCGCGTCGAACTTCGCGTCCTCCGTCTTGTAGACGAGGTCCGGCTGGTCCTTGCGGACCATCGGCCGGTTCGTGGGGATGGGGACCACACCGAGCTTGTAGATCTGGTGGAACTCCGCGGCCTCCGTCATGGCCGTACCGGTCATCCCGGAGAGCTTGTCGTACATGCGGAAGAAGTTCTGCAGCGTGATCGTCGCCAGCGTCTGGTTCTCGTTCTGGATGGGCACGCCCTCCTTGGCCTCGATGGCCTGGTGCATGCCCTCGTTGTAGCGGCGGCCCGCGAGGATGCGGCCGGTGTGCTCGTCCACGATCATGACCTCGCCGTTCATGACGACGTAGTCCTTGTCGCGCTTGAACAGCTCCTTGGCCTTCACGGCGTTGTTGAGGAACCCGATGAGCGGGGTGTTCACGCTCTCGTAGAGGTTCTCGATGCCGAGCAGGTCCTCGACCCGCTCGATGCCCGCCTCCAGGATGCCGATGGTGCGCTTCTTCTCGTCGACCTCGTAGTCCCGGTCGCGCTTCAGCTGGCGCACGATCTTGGAGAACTCGCCGTACCACTTCGTGGCCTGGTCCGACGGGCCCGAGATGATGAGCGGGGTGCGCGCCTCGTCGATGAGGATGGAGTCGACCTCGTCGACGATCGCGAAGTTGTGCCCGCGCTGCACCAGCTCCGCCGAGGACCACGCCATGTTGTCGCGCAGGTAGTCGAAGCCGAACTCGTTGTTGGTGCCGTAGGTGATGTCCGCGGCGTACTGCTGGCGGCGCTCCTCCGGCCGCATCCGGGACAGGATGCAGCCGCTGGTCAGGCCGAGGAAGCGGTAGACGCGGCCCATGAGGTCGCTCTGGTACTCGGCGAGGTAGTCGTTCACCGTGATGACGTGCACGCCCTTGCCGGTGAGGGCGTTGAGGTACGCCGGCGCCGTCGCCACGAGCGTCTTGCCCTCACCGGTGCGCATCTCGGCGATGTTGCCGTCGTGCAGGGCCGCGCCACCCATGAGCTGCACGTCGAAGTGCCGGTGGCCCAGGGTGCGCCGCCCGGCCTCGCGCACCGCGGCGAACGCCTCCGGCAGCAGGGAGTCCAGGCTCGCCCCGTCCGCCAGCCGCGCCTTGAAGCGGTCGGTCTCCTCCCGCAGCTCGGCGTCGCTCATCGCGACGAAGTCGTCCTCGAGCGTGTTCACCTGGTCCGCGATGCGGTGCAGACGCTTGAGGACCCGGCCTTCGCCGGCACGGAGGACCTTCTCCAGGAGTGCAGCCACGCACCCACTCTAACGACGGGGAGCCCCGTGCCGGGCGCCGCGGGTGCGGCCCGGCACGGCTGCCTGCTCACGGCAGCGCCGCGACCTCCGCCGCCAGCGCCGGCGCGAGGTCCCCGGCCGCCTCCACGGACGTCGAGGCCAGGCCCAGCCAGGCGGCGAGCTGCGCCAGCTCCGCGGCCAGCTCCGCGGCCGTGCCCGGCGGCGCGCAGGCCTCCGCCCACGCCGCCCGCACCCGCAGCACCCCGCGCCCGCCCGCGGCGGCCCGGTCCGCCTTGAGGTCGACCCGCGCCACGAGCCGCTCGCCCAGCAGGAACGGCAGCACGTAGTACCCGTGGACCCGCGCGGCGGCCGGGGTGTAGACCTCCAGCCGGAAGCGGAAGCCCCACAGCTGCTCGGTGCGCTCCCGGTGCCAGACGAGGGAGTCGAACGGGGACAGCAGCGCCCGGGCCCGCACCCGCGGCAGCACCGCGCCGGAGGACAGGTACGCCGGCCGCGCCCACCCCTGCACCTGCACCGGCTCCAGCCGCCCCGCCTCCACCAGCTCCGCGACCGCCTGGCGCGACTGCTGCGGGCGCAGGCGGAAGTAGTCCCGCAGGGTGGGCTCCGTGGCCACCCCCGTCGCCGAGGCGGACAGCGCCACGAGCTCGCGCACCGCCTCCTGCGGGGAGGGGTCCGGCGCCGCCAGGACGTGCGCGGGCAGCACCCGGGCGGGCAGGTCGTAGCGGCGCTCGAACTGCGCGGTGCGCCCGGCCGAGGTCAGCGCCCCCGCCCAGAACAGGTGCTCGCACGCCCGCTTCACCTGCGACCAGTTCCAGCCCCAGTGCTCCCGCTCCACCGGCGCCGCCGCGGACGCCAGCAGCGCCTCCAGCTCCCGCGCGGTGCTCGCACCCCGGCCGGTGACGGCGGCCAGCACGTCGTCCAGCAGCTGCGGCGACTCCCGCGCGACGCTGCGCATGCTCCCCCAGGCGTCCTGCGCGGCCCGCTCCATGCGCCAGCGCAGCAGGCGGTGCGTCGCGGGCGCCACCAGGGACGCCTCGTGCGCCCAGTACTCCACGAACCGGTGCGGGCGCGCGCCGCACGCGCGGTCCAGCAGGTCGCGGTCGTAGGGGCCCAGCCGGCTGAAGAAGGGCAGGTAGTGGCTGCGGGAGACGACGTTGACGGAGTCGATCTGCACGACGCCGACCCGCTCGACGACACGCTGCAGGTGCGCGGTGCCGGGGCGGTCCGGTCGGCGGCGGGAGAAGCCCTGTGCGGCCAGCGCGGCCCGGCGGGCCTGCGCGAGCGACAGCCACCGGGTCAGCTGAGCTCCACGATCTTCTCCCGCACCGCGTACACCACGGCCTCCATGCGCGAGTGCAGCTGCAGCTTCTCGAGGATGTTGCGGACGTGGTTCTTCACCGTGTTCTCGCTGATGACCAGCTCCGAGGCGATCTCCCGGTTCGCCAGGCCGCGCGAGAGCAGGCGCAGGACCTCCAGCTCCCGGGGGGTCAGGCGGGGCGAGCGCACGCCCAGCTCCCGCTCCTCGTCGCGGCGGCGCATCGCGGCGAACTCCCCCAGCAGCAGCCCCGCCATCGCCGGGCTGATGAGGGACTGCCCGCCCACGACGGCGCGGATGCCGTCCGCGACCTCCTCGGCGGGGACGTCCTTGAGCAGGTAGCCGCTCGCACCGGCGCGCACGGCGTCGAAGAGGTCATCCTCCTCGTCCGAGCTGGTCAGCATGATGATCTTCGTGGAGGGGGCGCTGGCCTTGACCAGGGCGCACGCCTCGATCCCGGAGGTGCGCGGCATCCGCACGTCCATGAGCACGACGTCCGGGAGCAGTTCCTCCACCCGCTGGACGGCCTCGGCGCCGTCGGCCGCCTCGCCGACGATCTGGATGTCCTCCTCCGTGGAGAGCACCATCTCCAGCCCCCGCCGGTGCAGAGCGTGGTCGTCGGCGACCAGCACGCGGATCGGCTGCACGTGCACCCCCTTCGGTGACATCCCTCGGTCGGACCGGCCGATCATGGCACGCGGCGGAGCGGTCCGCCCGGGGACCGGCCACCGCGGCGGACGGTCCCCGGGCGCCGGCTCAGCTGGTCAGCGCCTCCACCGCGTGCGGCGCGGCCGCGCCGTCGACCCCGCCGCCGTCGAGGACCCCGGCCGCGGCCGGCGCGTCCGCCAGGTCCAGCGCGATGACGCCGTAGGTCCAGCCCTTGCGGCGGTACACCACGCTCGGGCGGGAGGTGGCGGAATCCATGAACAGGAAGAAGTCGTGCCCCACGAGCTCCATCTCGTACAGCGCCTGGTCCAGCGTCATGGCGTGGGCGAGGTGCACCTTCTCGCGGATCACCACCGGGCTCTCGTCAGCGGTGTCCTCCCCCGCGCCGGCGGCACCGGGCGCGTCGTCCAGGTCGCTCGCGCCGGCCGCCGCGAGGCGCTCCGCCACCGCCAGCGCCTCGTCCGACAGCCCCGACGTCGCCTCGCGCACCGACTTCGGCGCGTGCCGGCCGTGGTGCACCTTCTTGCGGTCGCTCACGCGGCGCAGCCGCTCCATGAGCTTGCCGATCGCCAGGTCGAGGGCACCGTACGGGTCGTCGGCGCACGCCTCGGCGCGGATCACGGGCCCTCTGTCGCGGACGGTGATCTCCACCCGCTCGCAACTGCTGGCCTGCCGCTTGTTCGGCTCGTGGGAGACCTCGACGTCGACGCGCTGCGCGCGCGGAGCGAGGTGGGTGACCTTCTCGAGCTTCTCCACCACGTGCCGGCGGAACCTCTCCGGGACGTCGATGCGGCGACCGGTGACCACAACTTCCACGGGAACCTCCTGTTCGAGCGCTCGCGGCCGCCGCGGAACTGCTACGGCCGCAGGGACGTCACGTCGTGCTCGGCATCACCTCCCCGGACGGGCGCCGGCCAGCGCGGCGCGGGAGGGACAGCAGGGGCCTGCCATGCACCGACGCTAGACCACCGTGCGACCACGCGACCACCCCAGGACGAATCCCTGCTGAACTCGCGACCAGCGCGCCCCAGCCGCACCGGCCTCACCTCGGGACACACGTGAGCGCCACCACGGCGCGCACGTCCGCGCCCGCCGCGCGCAGGGCCCGCACCGCCTCCCGGGCCGTGGCGCCCGTGGTGACCACGTCGTCCAGCACGGCGCACGGGCCGTCCGGGGGCGGGCCCGCCCAGCGCAGCGCCCCCGCCACGTTCACCTGCCGCGCCGCCCGGTCCAGCGCCGCCTGGTCCACCACCCTGCGCCGCAGCCGCAGGCCGCGCACCACGCGCACCCGCCCGCCCTCGGCCCGCGCCAGCGCCGCCGCCCGCGCCGCGAGGTCCGCGACGAGGTCGCCGCCCCGGCGCCGCCGGCTCGCCCAGCGGGAGGGCACGGGGACGAGCACCAGCGGGTCCGCCCGCGCGCAGAGGTCGTGCACCCGCCCGACGGCACCCGCCAGCAGCTCCGCCGCCACCGGCCGCAGCTCCGCGCGCCCGCCCTCCTTCACCGCCAGGAGCAGCGCCCTGGCCGCCCCGGCGTGCACCGCGGCGGCCAGCACCGGCACGCCCGCCCCCGCCCCGCCCCCGGTGAGCACCTGCTCCGGCGCCTCCGCGAGCGCAGCGCGGCACCCGGGGCACCAGGGCACGCCCGCCCGCCCGCAGCCGGCGCAGGCCGCCGCCCACACCAGGTCCGCCGCCCCGCCCAGCGCCCCGCCCAGCCGTCCCCCCAGCCGTCCACCCCTGCCCGCCCGCACCCCCCGAGCCTGGCGGGTGCGCGCTCCCGCGGCGGCCCGCCCGCCCCCGGCGGGGGGACGGCACCCGGTGTACCCGGGCTGTGGACGCGCCGGTGCGGCTCAGCCCGGGTACACCGGGTGCCTGCCCGCCGCCGTCGGCACCGGCGCCCAGTCCGCCCCGCTGCGCACCAGCAGCCGGCCGTCCCCCGTGCCCACCACCACCCCGCGCTCGGCCTCCCCGGCCGCCACCGACTCCGCCCCCGGCGCCGGGGGCAGCACCTGCACCGGGCCACCGGCCTGCGCCACCACCGGACGGGGCGCCTCCTCACCCGGGCGCTGCACGAGCAGCACGCTGTGGTCCGCGCCCAGCCAGGAGACGTCCAGCACCGCCACCGCGCCCGGCGCCAGCACCGGACCAGCGCCCGTCAGGCCCACCGGCCGCCCCGTGGGGTCCCGCTGCACCCCGTGCACCGCCACCACCGGCGCCCCGTCCGGCCCGGTCCTGACCACCAGCGCGCGGGTGCCGTCCCGGGAGACCCGCAACCGGCTCAGCCCCGTCAGCGGCTCCCCCGCCGGGCCCTGCACCGGCACCGCGCCCGCGTCCGGCGCGGCGGACGGCACGGCCAGCAGCTCCTGCCCACGCGCCGTCCACACCCAGCCGAACCGGTCCACGCTCGGCGGCAGCATCGGCTCCGCCGCCGCCAGGGCCTGCACCGGAGGGCTGCCCGGCCGCTGGAGCAGCAACCGGCGCCCGTCCACGCCCAGCATCGCGAACGGGCCCCCCACCGGGCTGACCGCCGGGTGGGTGCCCGCCCCGGCCGCCGCCCAGCCGGACTGCTCGCTCACCACCGTCGTCAGCTCCGCGCCGTCCCAGCGGGCCAGCCCCGCCTCCGTCAGCACGAGCAGCCGCGGGTCGTCGGGCGGGCGCACCGTCGGCACGTCCGGCCCCGACGGCGCGCTCAGCGCCACCCCGCCCGCCGTCACCCGCACGCTCAGCACCCCCGGCACCCGCAGCAGGCTCGCCCGCAGCTGCGACAGCAGCAGCCGGCGCTCCTGCGGGGTGGTGTCCACCACCTCCTCCGTCAGCTCCACCGACGCCACCCCGTCGGCCACCGGCACCGACCCCAGCCGCAGGCGCGTGCGGGCCGGCGCGCCGCTCACCACGGCGGGGGCCAGCCACGGCGAGGGCCCACGCAGCAGCTCCCGCACGATCTTCGTCGCCGTCGTGGAGCCGTACGCGAACCAGCGCACCTCCGGCACCAGCTGGCTCCCGTCCGGCGTCGCGAAGGCCAGCGGGAACGCGCGGAAGGTCCGCGAGGCGTCCGAGGCGCTGACCACCACCCCGTCCGGCAGCTCGTCGATGCGCCAGCGGCCCCGCTCCGCGCGCAGCAGCAGCCGCTGGCCCAGGCGCACCCCCGGCGCCTGCTCCGCGCGGCGGCCCTGCGCGTCGATCCGCGCCAGCACCGGCCCCTCGAGCAGCACCTGCACCGTCGCCGCGGCCGACGGCGGCGGCCCGCCGTCCGACGGCTGCCCCGCACCGGCACGGCCCAGGTCCGTGACCGTCGGGGTGCGCACGCAGATCGTCGTCGCGGCGTCCGGCCGCCACCGCAGCGCGGCCCGCTCCGTCAGGAAGCTGCGCGCCACCGCGTGGTCGTCCTGCACCGAGCCGGCCGCCCGCAGGAACCCGCGGACCACCTCCAGCGGCGTCGCCTCCGGCAGCGGGCCCTCCGGAACCACCTGCAGCAGGCCGAAGCCGGGGTCGTCGGCCAGGCGCGGCCCGCTGAGCACCGGCCCGGAGTCCGGCAGCCGCCCGCACCCCGCCGCGCCCGCCAGCAGCACCACCAGCGCCGCCGCGACCACCGGCCGCCTCACGTGCCGTCCTCCCCCGCGCCCGCCGGCCCGCGCGCCGCGCCCGGCAGGGCCGCCACCGCGGGGCGCCGCTCCGCCGGCACCACGGGCAGCGGCGAGGCCACCACCGGTTCCCCCGCGCGCCGCGGCAGGGTCAGCACGAAGTGGCAGCCCGCGCCCGGCTCACCCCACACCTGCAGCCAGCCGCTGTGCAGCCGGGTGTCCTCCGCGGAGATCGCCAGGCCCAGCCCGCTGCCCCCGGAGGTCCGCGCCCGCGCCGGGTCGGCCCGCCAGAACCGGTCGAACACCCGCGCCAGGTGCGCCGGTTCCAGCCCGACGCCGTGGTCCCGCACCCCCACTGCCACGCTCGAGGCGTCGCACACCACGGTGATCTCGATGGGCCGGCCCGCACCGTGCTCGACCGCGTTGCCGACCAGGTTGCGCAGCACCCGCTCGATGCGCCGGGCGTCCACCTCCGCGGTGCACGGGGCCGAGGGCCACGCCACCCGCAGCTCGCTGCCGCGGCTCTCCGCCAGCGGACCGGCGAAACCGATCGCCCGCGCCACCACCGAGCGCACGTCGACCGGCTCGGCCTCCAGGGCCGCCGCACCGGCGTCGAAGCGGCTGATCTCCAGCAGGTCCGCCAGGAGGGACTCGAAGCGGTCCAGCTGGGTCTGCAGCAGCTCCGCGGAGCGGGCCACGGCGGGCTCGAAGGCCCCCCGCGCGTCGTGGATGACCTCCCCGGCCATGCGGATCGTGGTCAGCGGCGTGCGCAGCTCGTGGCTGACGTCGGAGACGAAGCGCCGCTGCAGCCGGGAGAGCTCCTCCAGGCGCTCGATGTGCTGCTGCATGCCCGCCGCCATCTCGTTGAAGGCGCGCCCCAGCCGGGCCAGCTCGTCGGTGCCCTGCACCGTCATCCGCTCGTCCAGGCGCCCGGAGGTCAGCCGCTCCGCCGTGGCCGCGGCCTGCCGCACCGGCTCCAGCACGACCCGGGCCACCCCCCAGGCCACCGCGGCGATCAGCACGACCAGGGCGATGCCGCCGCCGAGGAACGTCGTCTGCACCAGGTCCAGCGTCTGCTGCTCCGCGGCGAGGGAGTACACGAGGTACAGCTCGTACGTGCCCGCCTGCGGCACGCTCACCGTGGATCCCACGACGACCGCCGGGGCCCCGCTGCCGGCGTCGAGGCGCACCACCTGCAGGTGCTGCTGCTGCTGGGCGCCGGTGACGGCCCGGCGCAGCTCCGCCGGCACGTCGGCGGCCGACAGCCCGGCCGAGACCAGGTCGCGGACCACGTTCGCGCCGTCCCCCGGCTGCGGGCCCGGCGCGCGCAGCAGCAGGACCCTGCGCACCCGTTCCGGGCCGGCCCCCTCCAGCCGCGCCACCACGTCGTTGACCATCTGCTCGACGTGGGCGGTCCGCTCCTCCTCCGGCACGTCGTCGGCGTCGTAGGACTCGAAGCTCGCCTGGGCCTCCGCCGCGCCCCGCGCGGCGTCCGCCTGCGCCGCGCGCTGCCGCTCGGCGAGCAGGCCGTCGCCGATGCCGTCGAGGAGGAAGGAGCCGACCCCGCCGATGACGGCGAGGCACGCGGCGGTGGTCAGCAGCACCACCCGCAGCTGCAGCGACGAGCGCCACCCGTCCACGAGGGCGCGCACCGCGGCCGCCACGGCGCGCGCGGGCCGCGCCCCGTGCCGCCACGTCCCGGCGGGCGTCCACCTCATCCGCGCCGTGCGCCCGCTCCCGAGGTGCCCGGGTGCGCCCGACCGCTCACAGCGGCCCCGCCCGGTAGCCCACGCCGCGGACGGTCACCACGATCTCGGGGTGCTCGGGGTCCTTCTCGATCTTCGAGCGCAGGCGCTGCACGTGGACGTTGACGAGGCGGGTGTCGGCGGCGTGCCGGTACCCCCAGACCTGCTCCAGGAGCAGCTCGCGGGTGAACGCCTGCCACGGGCGGCGCGCCAGCGTCACCAGCAGCTCGAACTCCAGCGGGGTCAGCGGCAGCGTCTGCCCGTCGCGCTTGACGGTGTGCCCCGCCACGTCGACGGTCAGGTCCCCGATGCGCAGCGTCTCCGGCGGGTGCTCCCCCGAGCCGCGCAGCCGCGCCCGCACCCGGGCCACCAGCTCCTTGGGCTTGAACGGCTTCACGACGTAGTCGTCCGCGCCGGCCTCCAGGCCCAGGACCACGTCGACGGTGTCGCTCTTGGCCGTGAGCATGACGATGGGCACGCCCGACTCCGCGCGGATCTGCCGGCAGACCTCCATGCCGTCGCGGCCCGGGAGCATCAGGTCCAGCAGGACGAGGTCCGGCCGGGTGCGGCGGAACGTCTCCAGCGCGCTGTCGCCGTCCGCGCAGAAGCGCGTCTCCAGGCCTTCGCCCTGGAGCACGATGCCCAGCATCTCGGCCAGCGCGGTGTCGTCGTCCACCACGAGCACGCGTCCCCTCATGGGGCCATGATGCAGCCCGCCGCCCGGGCGGACCCCGTGTTCGCCGCACCTGCGCGTGGCGGGACGCCCACACGTCCGCCACCCGGCGCCCCGGCGCGCTCTGGCACGATGACGGCAGGCGCGACACGGCGAGGGATCGGGGGACCCATGAGCGAGGGGACGGGCGGGCAGCACGGGGCGCACGACGCCTCCTGGCAGGCGCCGCAGGCCGGTGACCAGCCGCCGCGCCCGTGGGAGGCCGCCCCCGGGGCCGCCGGTGCGCCCCCCGCGTACGGCGCCACCCCCCCGCCCCGCGGCGGGCCGGGCGCCGCGCCCGCCTGGGGCCCGGCGGCACCGCGCCCCGGCATCGTGCCGCTGCGCCCGCTGGGCCTGGGCGAGATCTACGACGGCGCCTTCCGCGCGTTCCGGCAGAACCCGCGCGTCATGGTCGGCCTGTCGACGATCGTCGTGGCGGCCACCACGCTGCTGACGCTCTTCCCCTCGGCGCTGCTGGCCGGTGACATCGCGGCGCTCGGGGCCGCGGCGGAGACCTCCCAGGAGGTTCCGCTGGAGCAGCTGTCCTCCACCCTCACCCGCGGGGTGCCGGGCTTCCTGGTGACCGTGGCCCTGCAGTCGATCGCCGTCACCGTCCTCAACGGGCTGCTGATCGTGGCCGTCAGCCGCGCCGTGCTCGCCGAGCGGGTGGGCCTGGGACAGCTGTGGAGCACGGCCCGCAGGCGCGTGCCCGCCCTCCTGGTGCTGGCCCTGCTGCTGGCCCTGTACCCGCTGGTGCTGCTGGCCCTCGCGATCGGCCCGGGCATCGCCCTGCTGGCGTCGGAGAACGTCGCCGCGGGCGTCGCGGTCCTCCTGCTGAGCAGCCTCGCGGCCCTGGTGGTGGGCGTCTGGCTGTACGTGCGGTGGTCGCTGGCCGCCCCCGTGCTGCTGCTGGAGGGCGCCGGGGTGCTCACGGCGCTGCGCCGCTCCGCCGAGCTGGTCCGGGGCAGCTTCTGGCGGGTCCTGGGCATCGTGCTGCTCACCCTGGTGATCGTGATGGCGGTCGTCACGGCCCTGTCGGTGCCCTTCTCGCTGCTCTCCGGCCTCATCGGCACGGTGGTCCTCGTCTCCGGCGACCCGGTGCCCTCCCTCGGGGTGCTCCTGCTGCAGCAGGCCGTCGCCGGCCTCGGGACGATCGCGACCGGCGCCGTGGCGTACCCGTTCAGCGCGTCCGTGACCGCCCTGCTCTACATCGACCTGCGGATGCGCCGCGAAGGGCTCGACGTGGAGCTGCACCGGGCGGCGGCCGGGCGGCCCGGCCCGGCCCGGTGGTGAGGTCCGCGGCGCCCGGCGTGCCCGCCGCCGCGCCCCTGGAACCCTCCCGGGACGAGGCGCGCGCCCTGGCGGCGCGGGAGCTGTCGGGGCGGGAGTACCAGGAGCAGGACAACTGGGTCCTGGCGCTGTGGGAGGCCGTCCAGGACTGGCTGGAGGGCATCACGGTCCCGGGCCTGGGCACGAGCTGGTCCGGCCCGGTCCTCATCGCCCTGGTGCTGCTGGTCCTCACGGCGGTCGTGCTGCTGGTGGCGGGACCGCTGCACCGCACCGCCACCAGGCAGGAGGAGCTCGCCGTCTTCACGGACGGGGTGCTCACCGCCGAGGAGCACCGGCGGCGCGCGGAGGAGCACGCCGCGGCCGGCCGGTTCGGGCCCGCCAGCACCGAGCGCTTCCGGGCCCTGGTGCGCTCCGCCGAGGAGCGGGCCCTGCTGGCCCGCCGCCCGGGCCGCACCGCGGCCGAGGCCGGCTGGGAGATCTCGACGTGGTTCCCGGCGGCCGCGGACCGGCTGCGCGCGGCGGCGCGGACGTTCGACGACGTGCGCTACGGCGGGCGGCCGGCGGACGCGGGGACGTACACGGCCGTGGCGGCGCTGGAGGACGAGGTGCGCACCGGGCGGCCCGGGGCGCCCGCGGCCGGCGGGGACGGCGCCGGGGCCGGCACCCCGGCCGGCACGGGGGCACGGTGAGCGCCGGCCCCGGCGAGGGTGTCGAGGTCCCCGGCAGCGGTGGCGAGGCTCCCGGCGCGGAGCGGGCTCCCCTGCCCCCCGGGCGGTGGGAGCGCCTGCGCTGGCCGCTGGTCGTCCTGACGCTGCTGGTGGCGGCGGTGGCGCTGCTCGTGGCCACCGACGACGACACCAACCGCCTGTCGCTGCACCCCGCCTCCGTGGCACCGGACGGCGCCCGCGCCGTGGCCCGCCTCCTGGAGGACGGCGGGGTCGAGGTGCGCCCCTCCGGGCGGCTGGAACGCGTGGCGGAGCTGACCCGCGGTGCGGGCGGGCGGGCCACCGTGCTGGTCAGGAGGGCGGAGGAGCTGTCACCGCAGGCCGTGGAGCGCCTGGCCGGCCTGGACGCCGACGTCGTGCTCCTCGCCCCCGAGGGCCCGGTCGTGGCCGAGCTCCTGCCCGGTCTGCGCGACGCCGGGACGGCCCCGCGCAGCACCACCGCGCCCGGCTGCACCGCGCCCGCCCCCACCGCCGCCGGCCGCGCCGGGGCGGGTGGGCGGCTGTACGCGCCCGCCGGTGGGGAGGGCGGCGCGGACGGCGGCGCGCGGCCGGTGGCCGACGTCGGGGACCCGCTGCTGTGCTACCCGGCCGGGCAGGGGTGGTCGTACGCGCAGGCGCGCACCCCGGCCGGGCGCACCGTCACGGCGCTCGGGCAGAGCGCCGTGCTGACCAACGAGGCGCTCGACGAGCAGGGCAACGCCGCCCTGGCGCTGCGCGTCCTGGGCGGGCAGCCGACGCTGTTCTGGTACGAGCCCGGACCCGTGGACACCGCCGAGCAGGAGGGTCCCTCCCTCGGGCAGCTCCTCCCGCGCTGGCTCGCCCCGGCGCTGGCCGTGCTGGCCGCAGCGGGTGTCCTGCTCCTCCTGGCGCACGGGCGGCGCCTGGGCCGGCTGGTGCCCGAGCCCCTGCCCGTGGTGGTGCGCTCGGCGGAGACCGTGGAGGGGCGCGGGCGGCTCTACGCGCGCGCGGACGCGCTGGAGCGCGCCGCCGCGGCCCTGCGGGCGGGCACCCTGCGCCGCTGCTGCCAGCGCCTGCGGCTCGGTCGCGGCACGTCCGTCGGCGCCGGGGAGGTCGCCGAGGCCGTCGCGGCGGCCACGGGACGGCCCGCGGCCGGCGTGCACGCCCTGCTGCAGGGGCCCCCGCCCGCCGACGAGGACGCCCTGGTCCGCCTCGCTGCGGAGCTGGAGCTGCTCGAGCGGCACCTCGCCGCGCCCGCCCCCCCGCCGCGCCGCCCCGGCGCGGCCCCCGGCGTCGGGGCGCACCCGGCCCGGGACCCCGCCGAGGACCCCACCGAGGAACCCGCCCACGACCCCGCCGCCGCGCACCCCGCAGCGGCGCCCGCCCACCCCCGGAAGGCACCCCGACCGTGAGCGAAGCCGTTCCCCGCAGCACCCCCGGCGTCCCCCAGGCGGCCGTGGACGCCGCCCTGGCGGACCCCGCCCGGGTCTCCGCCGCCCGCGAGGCCCTCGGCGCCGTCCGGCAGGAGGTGTCCAAGGCCGTCGTCGGCCAGGACGCCGCGATCACCGGGCTCGTCATCGCGCTGCTGTGCCGGGGCCACGTGCTCCTGGAGGGGGTGCCCGGGGTCGCCAAGACCCTGCTGGTGCGTTCCCTGTGCACCGCGCTGCAGCTGGACACCAAGCGCGTGCAGTTCACCCCGGACCTGATGCCCGGCGACGTCACCGGCTCCCTCGTGTACGACGCGAACACCGCGCGCTTCAGCTTCCGCGAGGGCCCGGTGTTCACGAACATCCTGCTCGCCGACGAGATCAACCGGACACCGCCGAAGACGCAGGCCTCGCTCCTGGAGGCGATGGAGGAGCGGCAGGTCAGCGTGGACGGCCTGCCGCGGATGCTGCCGCAGCCGTTCGTGGTGGCCGCCACGCAGAACCCGGTGGAGTACGAGGGCACGTACCCGCTGCCCGAGGCCCAACTGGACCGGTTCCTGCTCAAGCTGACGCTGCCGCTGCCGCCGCGCGAGGACGAGGTGGAGGTGCTGGCCCGGCACGCCGCGGGCTTCGACCCCCGTGACCTGGCCGCGGCGGGGCTGCGGGCGGTGGCCGGGCCGGAGGAGCTCGCCGCGGGCAGCGCCGCCGTGCGCCGGGTGCAGGTCTCGCGGGACGTGCTGGGCTACGTGGTGGACGTGTGCCGCGCGACCCGCGCCTCCCCGTCGCTGGCGCTGGGGGTGTCCCCGCGCGGGGCGACGGCGCTGCTGTCCACGGCGCGGGCGTGGGCGTGGCTGTCGGGCCGCGACTACGTCTCCCCCGACGACGTGAAGGCGCTGGCCCGCCCCACGCTGCGCCACCGGGTGCAGCTGCGCCCGGAGGCGGAGCTGGACGGCGTGGACGTCGACGCGGTGCTGGACGGCGTGCTCGGCGCCGTGCCGGTGCCCCGGTGACCCGCCCCGCGGGCCGCGGCCCGGACCGCAGCGGGGGGCGCTGAGCCGTGGCCGTGCTGCCCCGGGCGGCCGCGGTCGCGCTGCTCGGCGTCGTCGTGGTGGTCCTCGTGCCGGGCTGGCCCGCCGTCGTGGCGTGGCTGGCCGTGCTCGCGCTCCTGCTCGGTGCGGACCTGCTGCTGGCGGCCTCCCCGCGCGCGGTGGCGGTGGAGCGGGAGCTGCCCTCCTCGGTGCGCCTGGGCGAGACGTGCTGGAGCGTGCTGACCGTCACGAACACGGGGACGCGCCGGGCCAGGGGCGTGCTGCGCGACGCCTGGCAGCCCTCCGCCGGGCCCCGCGGCGAGCGGCACCGGGTGGACCTGCCCCCGGGCGAGCGCCGCCGGACCGTCACCGGGCTGCGGCCGGTGCGGCGCGGGGAGCGCTCGGCGGACCGGGTGACCGTGCGGCTGTCGGGTCCGCTGGGCCTGGCGGCGCGGCAGGCGTCCCTGCCGGTGCCCGGCTGCCTGCGGGTGCTGCCGCCGTTCAGCTCGCGGCGGCACCTGCCCTCCCGGCTGGCGCGGCTGCGGGAGCTGGACGGGCGCACGGCGGTGATGCACCGCGGCCAGGGCACCGAGTTCGACGCGCTGCGCGACTACGTCGACGGCGACGACGTGCGCTCGATCGACTGGCGGGCCACCGCGCGGCGCCAGACGGTCGTGGTGCGCACCTGGCGCCCGGAGCGCGACCGGCGCGTCCTCATCGTCGTGGACGCCTCCCGCACGGCGGCCGCGCGCATCGGCGGCCCCGACGCGGGGGCGCCGGGCGGCGCGGAGGTCGGCGAGGTGCGCCTGGACGCGGCCATCGACGCCTCGCTGCTGCTGGGCGCGCTGGCGGCCCGCGCCGGGGACCGGGTGGACCTGCTCGCCCACGGCCGGGCCGTGCGGGTGCGGGTGCGCGGCGCCTCCCGCACGCGGCTGCTGACGGCGCTGGTGGACGCGCTGGCGCCGCTGGAGCCGGAGCTGGTGGAGACCGACTGGGACGCGGTGGTCTCGGAGGTGCTGGCCACGGCGCGGCAGCGGTGCCTGGTGGTGCTGCTGACGGCGCTGGACTCCGCGGCGCTGGAGGTGGGGCTGCTGCCGGTGCTGGGCCAGCTGACGGCGCGGCACACGGTCGTGCTGGCGTCGGTGGACGACCCGGCGCTGCGCCGCCTGGCCGCGCAGCGCTCCGACGGGGAGGCGGTGTACACGGCGGCCGCCGCGGAGGCCACGGCGGCGGAGCGGGCGGGGACCGCGGAGCTGCTGGGCCGTCTCGGCGTGGAGGTGGTGCACGCCCCGCCGCACGACCTCGCCCCGGCGCTGGCGGACCGCTACCTGGACCTCAAGGCCGCCGGCCGGCTCTGAGCCCAGCCGGCTGGGAGAGGCCACCCACCGGCGGGGACCGGCCGCGGGTCCCTACCGCGCGGGGCGCCGCACCGCCATGCTCGGCGGGTGGATGCCGAGCAGCGCGCCTTCGTCGACACCTTCCGCACCTTCCTGCAGGAGGTGGTGAACGCCGCCCGCCCCGACCCGGCCGGCGAGCCCGGCGCGCTGGCCCGCGCCGTCGCCGACCACCTCGGGCAGGACCCGCTGGAGCTGCCCGTGCTGCGCGAGGCCGTGGCGCCCTACCGGTTCGTGGACGTCGACATCGCCCTGGACGCCGTGACGCCCGGGCAGCGGGTCGTGGGCGTCGCCGGGGCCGAGCACCGCTTCCACGTCCCCTTCGCCGACCTGCTGCGCGAGGGGCGCGACCTCACCGTCACCGCCGCCCCGGACACCGTGAACGTCGCCGCCGGCCCGGACACCGACCGCCGCGTGGTGGCCCTCGGCGTGCGGCTGCTGCACACGGAGGGCCGCCCGGTCGCGGTGCTGCAGCGCGGGCCGGTGCAGGGGCAGGAACCGGCGCTGGAGGTGCTGGCCGCGGACCAGGACCTCGCCGGGCGCCTGCTCGCGCGGGTGCGGGAGCTGTCGGTGGAGCTCAGCGTGCTGCGGGGGCAGGTGCTGTCGTTCTCCGGCTCCCCGTTCGAGCCGTCCAGCGGCGGGTTCACCTTCCTGCGCAGGCCGCAGGTGGCGGCGGAGGACGTCGTGCTGCCGCCGGGGGTGCTGGAGCGCATCGCGCGGCACGTGGTGGGGGTGGGCGAGCAGCGGGCGCGGCTGCTCGCGGCGGGGCAGCACCTGAAGCGGGGCGTGCTGCTGTACGGCCCGCCGGGCACGGGCAAGACGCACACGGTGCGGCACCTGCTCTCCCGCACGGAGGGCACGACGGTGGTGCTGCTGAGCGGGCAGGCGCTGGCGCACGTCACGACGGCGGCCCACCTGGCCCGTGCGCTGCAGCCCACGCTCATCGTGCTGGAGGACTGCGACCTGGTGGCGGAGGACCGCGGTCTGCACCCGGGCGGGCAGCCGCTGCTGTTCGAGCTGCTGGAGGCGCTGGACGGCCTGGGCGGGGACGCGGACGTGGCGTTCCTGATGACGACGAACCGGGCGGAGCGGCTGGAGCGGGCCCTGGCGCAGCGCCCGGGCCGGGTGGACCTGGCGGTGGAGGTGCCGCTGCCGGACGAGGCGGCGCGGCGGGCGCTGCTGCGGCTGTACGCCCGGGACCTGCCGCTGTCGCCGGCGGCCCTGGAGGAGGCGGCGGCCCGCGCGGAGGGTGTGACGGCCTCGTTCACGAAGGAGCTGCTGCGCCGGGCGGTGCTGGTGGGCGCCGTGGCGGGGCGGGAGGTGGGCGACGGGGACCTGCTGACGGCGCTGGAGGAGCTGCTGTCGGACGGCGAGGCCCTGACGCGCAGCCTGCTCGGCAGCGGCGCGCCGGTGGAGGAGGCCCCCGACGGCGGGGGCGGCGGGGAGGGGCGCGCGGTGGGCTGGGCCGGGCCCGCCCCGCACCCCGGCGTGCACCAGCGGATGCCGCGGCGCTACCCGGGCTGACGCGCCGGTGCGCGCTCCCCGGCCCGGTCAGCCGGTGACGGGCGCGGTGTCCCCCGCGTCGGCGGTGCTGACGTCGCCGGTCTCCCCGGCGGCCGCGGCCCGGCGGCCCAGGACCCCCGCGTAGGTGAGGAACGCGCCGAGCGCGAGGACCCCGATGCCGATGCGCGCGGCGGTGGGCAGGCCGGAGGGGGTGACGAAGCCCTCGATGAGCCCGGAGACGAAGAGCACGACGACGAGGCCGAGGGCGACACCGGCCATGGCGCGGCCCTCCGCGGCCAGCGCCTGCGTGCGGGGGCGCGGCCCCGGCGACACCCACGCCCAGAACACCCGCAGGCCCGCCGCACCCGCCACGAAGATCGCGGTGAGCTCCAGCAGGCCGTGCGGCAGGATCAGCCCGAAGAACAGCTCCCCGCGGTCGTTGGCGACCATGAGGCCCCCGACCAGGCCGACGTTGACGGCGTTGGACACCATCGCGTACAGGGGGAAGACGCCCGTGACGCCGAGCGCGATGCACGTCGCGCCCACCCACGCGTTGTTCGTCCACACCCGCCCCGCGAACGAGGCGTGGGCGTACTCGGAGTAGTACCCGGCGAACTCCTCCTCCACGAGGACCCGGATGTCCTCCTGGGAGCCGAACACCGCCGCCTGCCGCAGCGGGTCGGCCGCCACCCACAGCCCCGCGGGCACCGCCGCCAGCAGGAACAGCAGCGTCGTGCCGAGCGTCCACCACCGCAGCCGCCACAGCGCCGCGGGGAAGCCGTGCGTGGCGAAGCGGGTGACGCCGCGCCAGCCGGCGCGCTGGCTGCCGGTGAGCCGGGCGCGGGTGCGGGCCAGCAGTGTGGACAGCTCGTCGACGAGGACGGGGTCGGTGGTGCGCGAGCGCAGCAGGGACAGGTGGGTGGCGGTGCGCTGGTACAGCACGACCAGCTCGTCGACCTGCGTGCCGTCGAGCCGCCGGCTGCGGTTCAGCTCCCGCAGCCGCTCCCACTGCGGGGCGTGGACGGTGCGGAAGGCGTCGACGTCCATGCGTCCCCCTGCCTCTCGTGCGCTGCGGTCATCCTCGCAGCAGGCCGGGGGCGCAGGCGGCCCGGGCGGTAGCGTGCCCGCATGGCAGCCGAGACCGGACCCGCTCCGGACGCGCTCCCCCGCTCCCCGGGGGCGTCGTCCCTGGCGGACCCCTTCTCCGGTGACGTGGTCACCGGGGAGGCCGTGGTCCTGGACCTGCGGGCCGCCTCGTTCGCCTCCCGCCTGGTGGCGGGGCTGCTCGACGGGCTGCTGCTGGGGGTGCTGCTCGCGCTGCTCCTGGCGCTGGCGACCTCGCTGCTCAGCGAGACCGACGAGGCGGCCACGGCGGCGATCGTGCTGTCGCTGAGCGTGCTGGTGCTCGTGGGGGTGCCGACGCTCACGGAGACCCTGTCGCGGGGGCGGACGCTGGGGAAGCTGGCGTGCGGGCTGCGGGTGGTGCGCGACGACGGCGGGCCGGTGCGCTTCCGGCAGGCGCTGGTGCGGGGGCTGCTCGGCGCGTTCGAGCTGTGGGCGCTGGTGGGCAGCCCGGCGATCCTGTGCGCGCTGGTGAACCGGCGCGGCAAGCGGTTCGGGGACCTGCTGGCGGGGACGTACGTGGTGCGGGAGCGCACCGCCGCGCGGCACGTGCCGCTGCCGCCGATGCCGCCGGAGCTGGCGGGGTGGGCGCGGGCGGCGGACATCGGGCGCATCCCGGACCGGCTGTCGGTGGCGGCGCGGCAGTTCCTGGCCCGCTCGGCGGAGCTGGCCGCGCCGTCCCGGGAGCGGCTCGGGCGCTCCCTGGCGGAGGCGCTCTCCACCCACGTCTCCCCGGCCGCGCCCGCGGGGACGACCCCGGAGCGGTACCTGGCGGCGGTGCTGGTGGAGCGGCACGACCGGGAGCTGCGGCGCCTGCGGCGCCAGCAGGACCGTCTGGGGGAGCTGTCCCGCGCGGTGGGGCGGCCCGTGTGAGGAGTGCTCGGGTGACACACCGCGGGACCCCGGGATCCCGGGGCGGGTCCGCGGCCGGCTGGGAGAGGGTGCGTTGGCCAGGTACAGGGAACCCGTCGTCGTCATCGGCCTGGGGCGGTTCGGGACCGCCCTCGCGCTGGAGCTGACCCGGCAGGGCACGGACGTCCTCGGGGTGGACCGCCGCCCCGAGCTGGTGCAGCGGCTCGCCGGCCGGCTGCGGCACGTGCTCATCGCCGACACGACGGACGCCGACGCGCTGCGTGACATCGGCGTGCCGGACTTCTCGCGCGCGGTGGTCAGCATCGGCAGCGACCAGCAGGCCAGCATCCTCACGACCGCGCTGCTGGCGGACCTGGAGATCGAGAAGATCTGGGCCAAGGCGCTGAGCCGCCAGCACGCCCGCATCCTGGAGCGGGTCGGGGCGCACCACGTGGTCCTGCCCGAGCACGAGATGGGCGAGCGGGTCGCGCACCTGGTGACGGGCCGGATGCTGGACTACATCGAGGTGGACCCCCACTGGGCGATCGCGCGCACGACGCCGCCGCGCGCCCTGGTGGGGACGCCGCTGGGGCGCTCGAAGCTGCGGGCGCGGCACGGGGTGACGGTGGTGTCGGTGAAGCGGGCCCGGCAGGAGGAGTTCACCTACGCCGACGCGGACACCGAGCTGAGCTACGGCGACCAGATCCTGGTGGCCGGCCGCCCGGAGGACGTGGAGCGCTTCGTCGAGTCGGACTGAGCGCCCCGGTCCTCGCGGACCGGGGCGCACCCGCAGGCGGCGGGCCGGTGCGGTGGCCCGCCGTCCCGGTGCGGGCCCGGCGGCCGCGGGCCCGGCGGCTGCGGGCTCAGTAGCGGTAGGCGTCCGGCTTGTACGGGCCGGCCACGTCGACGCCGATGTAGTCGGCCTGCTCCTTGGTCAGCTCGGTGAGCTTCACGCCGAGGGCGTCCAGGTGCAGGCGGGCGACCTTCTCGTCGAGGTGCTTGGGCAGCACGTGCACCCCGACCGGGTACTCGCTCCCCCGGGTGAACAGCTCGATCTGCGCGATCGTCTGGTTCGCGAAGGAGTTCGACATCACGAAGCTCGGGTGGCCGGTGGCGTTGCCGAGGTTCAGCAGGCGCCCCTCGGAGAGCACGATGATGCTGTGGGCGGGGCGGCCGTCGGCGGCGGGGAGGCGCCACTCGTGCACCTGCGGCTTGATCTCGACGCGCTCCACGCCCGGGACCTTCGCGAGCCCGGCCATGTCGATCTCGTTGTCGAAGTGGCCGATGTTGCCCACGATCGCCTGGTGCTTCATGCGGACCATGTCGGACGCCATGATCACGTCCTTGTTGCCCGTGGCGGTCACGAAGATGTCGACCTGGTCGACGACCTCGGCCAGGCGCACGACCTGGTAGCCGTCCATCGCGGCCTGCAGGGCGCAGATCGGGTCGACCTCGGTGATGAGGACCCGGGCGCCCTGCCCGCGCAGGGACTCCGCGCAGCCCTTGCCCACGTCGCCGTAGCCCGCGACGAGCGCGACCTTGCCGCCGATGAGGACGTCGGTGGCGCGGTTGATGCCGTCGATCAGGGAGTGCCGGGTGCCGTACTTGTTGTCGAACTTCGACTTCGTCACGGCGTCGTTGACGTTGATCGCCGGGAAGGGCAGGACACCCGCGCGGTGGAACTCCACGAGGCGGTGCACCCCGGTGGTGGTCTCCTCGCTGACGCCCTGGACGCCCGCGGCGACGCGGGTCCAGCGCCGGGGGTCGGCGGCCAGGGAGCGGCGCAGCAGCTCCAGCACGAGGCCGTACTCCTCGGAGTCCTCCGCGTGCACGGCGGGCACGGCCCCGGCCGCCTCGAACTCCACGCCCTTGAGGACGAGCATCGTGGCGTCGCCGCCGTCGTCGAGGATCATGTTGGGCCCGACGGGGTCGCCGTCGGCGTCGGTGCCCCAGTCGAAGATGCGCTCGGCGCACTCCCAGTACTCGGGCAGGGTCTCGCCCTTCCAGGCGAAGACCGGGGAGCCGGCGGGGGCCTCGACGGTGCCGCCGCGGCCGACGACGACCGCGGCGGCCGCGGCGTCCTGGGTGGAGAAGATGTTGCAGCTCGCCCAGCGGACCTGCGCGCCGAGGTCGGTGAGGGTCTCGATGAGCACGGCGGTCTGCACGGTCATGTGCAGGGAGCCGGCGATGCGCGCGCCCGCCAGCGGCTGGGCGTCGCCGTACTCGGCGCGCAGCGACATCAGGCCGGGCATCTCGTGCTCGGCGAGGCGGATCTCGTGGCGGCCGGCGGGGGCCAGGGACAGGTCGGCGACCTGGAAGTCGGGGCGGCCCTCGGTGGCCGGGACGTACGTGGGCATGGGTGTCCTCTCGCACTGGGTCAGTGGTTCGGACCGGCGCGGCCCCTCTCGGCCGTCGGCGTCCCCTTGCGCCGGGTCCCTCCAGCGTAACCGCGAGGCCCGCCCGGCTCCTTCCCGGCAGGACGGGCCGCAGGGGTGCGATCGCTGGCCGCGCCGCGCGGCGGGATCCACCCGGTGCCGGGCGTGGCGTTCGCGCCCCACCGCGTTCGACGGCACCATCGAGGCTGGACACGCGCCGCCCGGACGGAGATCCGGGCGGTCGCACAGCGCACCGAACGAAGGGAACCGCCGTGCCCGGTGGACTCGTGGCCCTGCTCGACGACGTGGCCGTGCTGGCGCGCGCCGCCGCCGCCTCCGTGGACGACGTCGGTGTCGCCGCCGCGCGGGCCAGCGCGAAGGCCGCGGGCGTCGTCGTCGACGACACCGCCGTCACGCCGCAGTACGTGCACGGGCTGGCCGCCGAGCGCGAGCTGCCGATCATCCGGCGCATCGCCCTGGGATCGCTGCGGAACAAGCTCCTGATCATCCTGCCCGCGATCCTGCTGCTCAGCCAGTTCCTGCCGTTCCTGCTCACGCCCATCCTCATGATCGGCGGTGCCTACCTCTGCTACGAGGGGGCGGAGAAGGTGTGGGCCAAGATCCGCGGCCACCACGGCCACGGCCACGCGACGAAAGAGCCGGGGGCCATGCCCGACGAGAACACCATCGTCGGCGGAGCTGTGCGCACCGACTTCATCCTCTCCGCGGAGATCATGGTCATCGCGCTCAACGAGGTGGCCGACCAGCCGTTCCTGTCGCGGGCGGTGATCCTCGTCGTCGTGGGGATCGGGATCACCGTGCTCGTCTACGGCGTCGTCGGCCTCATCGTGAAGATGGACGACGTCGGGCTGCACCTGTCGAGGCGGCCCGGCAAGGGCGTGGCCGCCCTCGGTCGCGGCCTGGTCAAGGGCATGCCCAAGCTCCTCACCGCCCTCACCGTCGTCGGGACCGCCGCGATGCTGTGGGTCGGCGGCCACATCCTGCTCGTGGGGATGGACGACCTCGGCTTCCACCCCCTGTACGCGGCCGTGCACCACGCGGAGGAGGCGGTGCACGCGGCGACCGGGTCCCTCGGCGGCCTGCTGGGCTGGCTCGTCAACACCCTCGCCAGCGCCGTCCTCGGGCTCGTCGTCGGCGCGCTCGTCGCGGTCGTCATGGCCCTCACCGTCCACCGGCGCAAGGGACACGCCGCCGGCGCCGGGGCGCACTAGCCCAGGGCACGACAGGGGCCCCCCNGGGGGGCCCCTGTCGTGCCGGCAGGCCGGCTGGGCGGTCCCTCAGCCCAGCCGGTCCCTGAGGTCGGCCACGTGCGGGGACGTCGCCGGGTCGGTGCCCGTCGCCAGCGCCAGGTAGGTCGCGGCGAAGTCGGTCCGGGCGATGATCTGCGCCAGCCGCACGAGGGGCGGGCCCGGGTCGGGGACGACCTCGCTGGTGCGGACACCGGCGTCCGCGGCGGTCTGGGCCACCGCGTCCACCACGGCGCCCGCGGCGGTCCCCACGTCGGGGCCGCCCTCGGCGACGGCGTCGCGCAGCAGCAGCAGGCGCAGCCGCGCGGCGGTGGGACCGTCCTCGAACGGGTCGGCGAAGACGTCGCCCGCGCCGGCGGCCAGGGGGCCGCCGAAGGCCGCCACGACGTCGCTCGCGTCGTCCGGCAGGGCACCGCGCACCGCGGGCACCCGCGCGGTGCGGGCCAGCATGGAGGAGACCCGGGCCGCGGCCGCGGACGTCAGGTCCCCGTCGGCCAGGACGACGGGCACGCTGCCCGCCAGGTCCAGGGCCAGGGTCTTGGCCGGGTTGAGGAACGCCTCGGAGGCGGGGCGGCACCCCTCGGCCTCCTCGTCGAGGCGGTCGGCGACGAGGCCGAGCTCCTCGCGCGGCGTGCGGACCAGGCCCAGGGCGTCGGCCGCCGAGAGCACCGGCACCAGCAGCGACCACAGCGACAGCCGCGAGGAGCGGGAGGTGGAGCGCTGCTCGGAGCGGGCGCCCAGCGCCACGGGCACCTGCACGTTGCCGCGCCCGGCGCCCACCACCGCCAGGGGCGAGCCGGCCTCGGCGACGGTGACGACCCGGGCACCGCGGCGGGAGGCCTCCGCGGCCAGCGCCAGCGGTCCCGCCGCACGTCCCGACATGGACACCGCGACCACCAGGTCCAGGGGTCCCACCCACGCGGGCAGCGGGCCGCCGCGGCGCACCAGCAGCGGCACCGGGCAGGCCCGTCCCGCCAGGGCCGTCAGGACGTCGGCGACCACGGCGGAGCCGCCGAGGGAGGCGACGACGACGGCGCGGGGGCGGTGCTCGTCGGCCAGGCGCTCCACGCCCGCCTCCCCCGCCAGCTCCACGGCCTCCCTCACCTGCGCGCCGGCGGTGGCGAGGGTGCGCAGCACCCCGCCGCGGTCGGCGGCCTCCAGGGCGAGCGGGTCGTCGAGCAGCGCCTCGTCGACGGTCATGTCAGCTCCCTCCAGCGGGCGGTCGCCCCTCGTCGGCGAGCAGCACGGGGATGCCGTCGACGACGGGGTAGGTCCAGCGGCAGGCGCCGCCGCAGGCGAGCGCGGCGGCGTGCCCGTCGCGGACGTCCACGAGCTCCCCCCCGCAGCGCGGGCAGCGCAGCGCGGCGCGCAGCCACCCTTCCATCAGGACGCCCCGTCCGCCTGCCGGCCGCCCGCGGGCACGGTGAGGGAGCCGCCGTGCTCGCCGCGCACGAGCCCGAGGACGCGGTCGCGCACCCGGGTCATGGTGGCCTCGTCGGCGCCCTCGGCGTTCAGCCGCAGCAGGGGCTCGGTGTTGCTGGCGCGCAGGTTGAACCACCACATCGGCTCCGCCCCGCTCGCGAGGTGGGTGAGGGTGAGCCCGTCGAGGCGGTCCACCTCCACGTCCTCCCCGCGGGCGCGGCACTCGCGGGTGAGGACGTCCTCGACGAACGCGGTGACGGCCGCGGCGTCGGCGACGGTGGAGTTGATCTCCCCGCTGGCGACGTAGCGCTCGTAGCGGGCGCCGAGCTGCGACAGGGGCCCGTCCTGCTCGCCGAGTGCGGCCAGGACGTGCATCGCGGCGAGCATGCCGGTGTCGGCGGACCAGAAGTCGCGGAAGTAGTAGTGCGCCGAGTGCTCCCCGCCGAAGACGGCGCCCTCCTGCGCCATGCGCTCCTTGATGAAGGAGTGCCCCACCCGGGTGCGCACGGGGGTCCCGCCGTTCTCCGCGACGATCTCCGGGACGGCGCGGGAGGTGATGAGGTTGTGGATCACGACCGCCTTGCGGCCCGCGGCGCGCTCCTTGCCGATCTCGCGCTCGGCGACGAGGGCCGTGACGGCGCTGGGGCTGACCGGCTCGCCGCGCTCGTCGACCACGAAGCAGCGGTCGGCGTCGCCGTCGAAGGCCAGGCCCAGGTCGGCGCCGTGGGCGGGGACGGCCGCCTGCAGGTCGCGCAGGTTCGCCGGCTCCAGCGGGTTCGCCTCGTGGTTGGGGAAGGTGCCGTCCAGCTCGAAGTAGAGGGGCACGACCTCCAGCGGCAGGCCCGCCAGGCCCGCCGCGGTGCCGAGGACCGCGGGGACGGTGTGCCCGGCCATGCCGTTGCCGGCGTCGACGACGACCTTCAGGGGGCGCGCGCCCGACAGGTCCACCAGGGAGCGCAGGTGGGAGGCGTAGTCGGCCAGGACGTCCTGCTCGCGCACGGCGCCGGCGGCGGTGCCCCCGGGCACGGGGACGGCCCCGGCGTCGAGCCAGGACTGGGCGAGCTCGCGGATCGCGGACAGCCCGGTGTCCTGCCCCACGGGGCGGGCGCCGGCGCGGCACAGCTTGATGCCGTTGTACTGCGCGGGGTTGTGGCTGGCGGTGAACATCGCCCCCGGCACGCCCATCGCGCCGCTGGCGTAGTACAGGCCGTCGGTGGAGGCCAGGCCGATCAGGGTGACGTCCACCCCGCGCGAGGCCACGCCCTCGGCGAAGGCCGCGACGAGCTCCGGGGAGGAGGGGCGCATGTCGTGCCCGACGACGGCGCGACGCGCGTCCGCGGGCTGCTCGGGCAGGACGACGACGTCGGCGAAGGCGGCGCCGAGGGCGCGCACCACCGTCGCGTCGAGCTGGTCGGGGACGGTGCCGCGGACGTCGTAGGCCTTGACGAAGGCGGAGAGATCGGGAGCCACGCCTGGAGCGTAGTGGCGGGGGCCGCCGGGACGGCTCCCGCGGCGGGGCGGGCGCGGGCGCGGTGGCGTTCCGGGTGGCAGGGAGGGCGCCCCACCACCCGGGCGGGCTCAGGCGCCCTTGACGGTCTGCTTGCGGGAGCGGTCGAGGACGGCGTCCACGCTCAGGGCGCCCTCGTCACCGTGCCAGGTGCGCTCCTCGCAGACGTGGCAGGAGATGAAGACGACGGGCGAGCCGTCGGTCAGCGACATCGACAGCTGGGTGACCCGGACGCTCCCGCACGAGCCGCAGCCCATGGCCGGGTCGCGGTGCTCCGGCTGCGTCAGCGAACCGAGGGGCGGTGCCGTGCGGGTCGCACGTGCCCGCCTCGGGCGGCGGGGGGTGCTGTCGCTGGTGCGGGGCGTGGTGGCCACGGGGCTCCCTCGTGGTGGACGGCTCGGGTCCACCTCTCATCGGCACGGCGCGCCGCGGCCTTGAGCGCCCGCCCGGGGGATCGCCGCCGCACCGGGCGCGGTGGGCCGTCAGCCCGTGGGGCCGGCGCTCGGGCGCCTGCCGCGGCCGCCGACGTCGCGCAGGACCCGCAGGTGTCCGCGGCGCACGGCGTCGGGAGCGCCGTCGTCGGCGGGCGGGACCGGTTCGCGGACCGCGTCGGCGATCGCGAGCCAGTCGTCGTGCCGGCCGACGGGCATCCCCTCGTCCGGGACGAGCCGGACGACCTCCCAGCCGCGCGGCGCCGTGAGCCGGCGGGCGTGCTCGGCGCACAGGTCGTAGGAGTGGGGCTCGGCGTAGGTGGCCAGCGGCCCCAGGACGGCGGTCGAGTCGGAGTACACGTACGTCAGGGTGGCGACCGCCGCCTGCCCGCACGCGGTGCGCGTGCACCTCCGTCCACCTGCCACGAGCGGGACGGTACCCGAGGCGCGCCCCGGTTCCGAGCATCCCCGGCATGTTTCGCGCGGGTGTCCGCGCTGTGCCGCGGGGAGCCGCCACGCCGGGGCGGCGGAGCCCGCCGCGGCGATCACCGCCGGGTAGCCTGCCCGGCGTGGGTGGACTCCGGCGCGCGATCGGCGGGCCACGCCGTCGCCGGCGCGACCGGCACGGCCGTGGCCTGCGCGGCCCCCTGCTGCCGCCCACCGTGCCCGGTGCCCGCACCCGCGCCGAGCGCTTCGACGACCTCGTCCTGGACGCCGTGGAGCTGCTGGAGCGGCGCTGGGCCCGGGAGCTGGCCGGTGTGGAGTTCGCCGTGGAGGACGTGCCCCCCTCCGACCCGGCGCCGTGGGAGGACGGCGGTGTCCCGCTGGGCCGCCTCTTCCCCGCCGACGGCGGCGCCCCGGCGCGGGTCGTCGTCTACCGCCGGCCCGTGGAGACGCGCGCGGAGGAGGGCGAGCTGGAGGACCTGGTGGCCGACGTGGTCGTCGAGCAGGTCGCCCACCTGCTGGAGCTGCCACCGGAGGACGTGGACCCCCGCTACGGCGGCGGCTGAGCGGCGGCGCTGCGGCGACGGGACCTCGCCCGGCCCGGGCGGCGACGGCGCGCCCGGGCCGGGGGCCGGCTCCGTGCCGGCCGGCCGCGGACGGCCGGCCTGCGGTCGGTCAGCTCACGCGGCGCTTGAGGCGGCGGCGCTCCCGCTCGGACAGCCCGCCCCAGATGCCGAACCGCTCGTCGTTGGCGAGGGCGTAGTCGAGGCACTCGGAGCGGACCTCGCAGGAGCCGCACACGCGCTTGGCCTCACGGGTGGAGCCGCCCTTCTCGGGGAAGAACGCCTCGGGGTCGGTCTGGGCGCACAGGGCCAGCTCCTGCCAGCCCGGGTCCTCCGGGGTCAGGGGCCGGTCCGCGGGGACCGGCACGAGGTGCAGGACCCTGCCCGCGGTGCCCTCCTCCGCGCCGGTCCCCCCGGGACCGGCGTCGGCGAGGAGGTCCTCGCCGACGTCCGCGCCGATGTCACCGTTGCCACCCACGCCGCTGCCGCTCACTGCGCCCCCTGGAACCGCGTTCACGTCGTCACCCGGCCCCGCTACACCCGGTGACGTTGTCATGACTCTGAAGATGTCACTGATGGAATTACACGCGTGTCATCTGGCAGAGTCAAGCCGAGCGCGGGGCGTCGTGGTAACGGCCCCACGCTGTCCGACCCTGCCCGGCGACCGCCCCCGGCGGGCCCGCGGCGCGGGCGCGGCAGGATGCGGTCGTGAACCCAGCACCCCCGCCTCCCTCCCCGCAGGACGACGGCGGGCGCCCCCTGCGCATCACGGCCCTGGCCGGTGGCGTCGGCGGCGCGCGCTTCCTCCGGGGGCTGCTCGACGCCCTCGAGGACCCGGCGCGCCCCGCCGCGGAGGTCACCGTCGTGGTCAACACCGCCGACGACGTCACCCTGCACGGCCTGCGCGTGTGCCCGGACCTGGACTCGGTGATGTACACCCTCGGCGGCGGCATCGACGAGCAGCGCGGCTGGGGTCGCAGCGAGGAGACGTACGGGGTCGCCGCCGAGCTCGCCGCCCACGGCCAGCAGCCGACGTGGTTCACGCTGGGGGACAAGGACTTCGCCACCCACATCATCCGCACGCGACTGCTCGGCGAGGGGGTGCCCCTGTCGGCGGTCACCGCCCGCCTCTGCGAGCGGTGGCGGCCCCCGCAGCGCACCCCCGTGCGGCTGCTGCCCATGAGCGACGACGTCGTGGAGACCCACGTCGACCTCGCCCCCGTCGACCCCGCCCGGCACGGCGGGGAGGCCGGCGGGCGGCGGGTGCACTTCCAGGAGTGGTGGGTGCGCCTGCACGCGGCGGTCCCCGCCCTGCGGATCGAGCCGGTCGGCGCGGAGCGCGCCACCCCCGGCCCCGGTGTGCTGGAGGCCGTCTCCGGCGCCGACGTCGTGGTGCTGCCGCCGAGCAACCCGGTCGTCTCCATCGGCACCGTCCTGCAGGTCCCCGGGATCCGCGAGGCCCTGCGCGCCACCGCCGCGCCCGTCGTCGGGGTCTCCCCCGTCATCGGCGGGGCCCCGGTGCGGGGCATGGCCGACGCCTGCCTGGCCGCGCTGGGCGTCCCCTCCACCGCCGAGGCGGTCGCCGGGCTCTACGCGGACCTCCTCGACGGCTGGCTGGTCGCGCCCGGTGACGCCTTCGACGGCGGGCCCCGCCTGCGGGTGCTGGCGCGCCCCCTCCTCATGAGCGGCACCGCCGCGACCACCGCGCTCGCCGGGGCCGCGCTGGACCTGGCCCTGGCCCTGCGCGGGCGCGCCGCGGGGCCGCGGCCGTGACGGGGCTGCGGGTCCTGCCCCTGACGGGGGTGCCGGAGGTGCACCCCGGCGACGACCTGGCGGCGCTGCTGCTCGCCGCCCTGCCGGAACCCCTCGCCGACGGCGACGTCCTGGCGGTCTCCAGCAAGGTGGTCTCCAAGGCGCGCGGCCTCGTGGTCCGCACCGGGGACCGGGACGCCGTCGTGGCCGGGCAGACCCGCCGGGTCGTGGCGGCGCGGCGCACCCCGCGGGGGCTGGCGGCGATCGTGGAGTCCGCCGCGGGACCCGTCATGGCCGCGGCGGGCGTCGACGCCTCCAACACCCCGGCGGGCACGGTGCTCACGCTGCCGGAGGACCCCGACGCCGAGGCCCGGGCGCTGCGGGCGCGCCTGCGGGAGCTGACGGGCGTGCGGGTGGCCGTGCTGCTCACGGACACCGCCGGTCGCGCCTGGCGGGTCGGGCAGACCGACTTCGCCCTCGGCTGCGCGGGCCTGCGCGTGGTGGAGGACCTGCGGGGCGGCGCGGACGCGGACGGGCGGCCCCTGGAGGTCACCGTGCGGGCGGTGGCCGACGAGGCCGCCGCGGCCGCCGACCTCGTCAAGGGCAAGTCGCTGGGGGTGCCGGCGGCCCTGGTCCGGGGCCTGGCGGCGGACGTGGGCGACGAGGACGGCCCCGGCGCGGCGTCCCTGCTGCGCCCCGCGGGCGAGGACTGGTTCCGCCTCGGGCACGTGGAGGCCGTGCGCGCGGCCCTGGGCGCCGGGGCGCTGCCGCCGCCACCGGTGGTGCCCGGGCCGCTGCCGCAGCGGGTGGCGCGGGCGGTGGCGGTGGCCCTGGCCGCGGAGGCCTCCGGCTGCACCGCCGCCGTGGCGGACGACGTGCGGGACGACGTGCGGGACGACGTGCAGGACGACGTGCAGGACGACGCGGAGTGCGGTGCGCAGGGCGGTGCGGGCACCGGGGTCCGCCTCGCCGGGGGCGACGCCGTGGCCCTGGGCATGCTCGCCCAGCGGCTGCTGGCGGCGCTGTGGGCGGAGGAGCTGGCGGGCACGGTGGCCCGGGACGGCGCGGACGTCGTGGTGTCCGTCAGGCCCCGCTGAAGCCCTCGCCCACCCCGCCGCCGGAGCCCCCGCCGAGCCGCCGCGCCGGCCCGCGCAGCGGCCTGGCCTCGCGCCGCGGGGACGGCACCACGCCCAGCGCCGCGCTCAGCTCGTCGAGCTGGTGCTCCCCGGCGGCGGGGGCCTGCGCGCGGGTGCGCCCCGCCGCGGCGCGCCCGGCGCCGGACAGGCACCACGCCAGGTGCCGGTCCAGCACGGCCTCGTCGGCGAGGACCTCCTCGGCGCCGGCCAGCGCCGGCCAGTTCCACGCCCGGGCCTGCGCGCTGACCTTCGCGCCGCCCGCGACCGGGTCCACCGCCACCGCCGGCACCCCCGCGCGCAGCGCCAGGACCAGACCGTGCAGCCGGGTGGTGACGACCACGTCGGTGCGGGCGACCTGCGCGACGACCTCCTCCGCGGTGGCGGGCATCCGCCAGTCCCTCGGGTCCAGCCGGGTCTCCAGCAGCAGCCGCGCGCAGCGCTGCCGGGCCAGCCACCCACCCAGCGCGTCCGACACCTCGTCGTGGCGGCGGTGCGCGCCGTACTCGCCCTGCCCGTGCGTGAGGAACACCCCGAGCACGGGCAGGGCGGGCACCGGGGCGCGGGCGGCGAGGTCGCGCTGCGGCTCCGCACCCGGCGCGTCGCGTGGCACGACCACGTCGAAACCGGTGACGGCCGGGTCCGCCGGGTCCAGGACGGAGACGCCCACGGCGATGCGGCGGGCGTGCGCGAACGCGGTGTGCAGCTCCTCGACCTGCCAGCCGGTGACCGGCCCGCACGCCCAGACCAGGTGCGTCCAGCGCCCGGCGCCGGCGAGCGCGTCGTCGAGGAGCAGCCCGCCGCGCGGGCCGTACGCCCGGTGCATCGCGGGGCTCCAGGCCGTGTCGAAGGGCACGCCGTCGGCGGCCAGGCGCGCGCAGACCGCCTCGGCGCTCAGCACGTCCCCGGCGGTGGCCTCCCCGTGCAGCGGGCTGGACCAGCCGACCACGAGAACCCTCACCGCACCCCCCGCCGGCCCCGCAGGCCGGGGGTGGTGCGGCTGGGGGTGTGGGTGGGGAAGGCCATCCGCGGCGCGGTGCGCGGCCGGCGCACCCCGCTGAACGCGATCAGCCGCTGCACGCGGTAGCGGTGACCCCGGTACGGCTCGATCACCTCGGCGCAGCCGGCGTCGTCGAGGACCTCCCCGGTCAGGGCGAAGGAGACGTCCTTCGCGACGTGCAGGTCCCCGAAGGAGAAGGCGTCGGCGTGCCCGTGCGCCCGGGAGCGCACCTCCGCCGACGTCCACACGCCCAGGCCCGGCAGGGTGCGCAGGGCGCGGTCCACGACGGCGGGGTCCCGGTCGAGGGTCTGCTCCAGCCGCCCCGCGCAGGGCGCCGCGCAGATCGTGACGCGGCGGCGGCGCAGCTCCACCCCGGCCTCCAGCCACGCCCACGACGGGATGCGCCGCCACTGCTCCGGGGTGGGCGGCACGTACAGGTTCACCGGGCCCGGGGCCGGCTCGCCGTAGCGGCGCACCAGCCAGCGCCACGACGCGAACGCCTCGCGGGTGGAGACGACCTGCTCCAGCGCGGTGGCGGAGAGGCACTCGAACACCGCCCGGCTGCGGGGGACGCGCCAGTCGCGGTGCCGGCGCCACGCCTCCACGAGCACCCGGTGCTGCGGCAGCGGGGAGAAGTCGCCGGCGCCGGTGTCGCAGGCGCCGAGGAGGTCCGGCACCCCGTCCAGCGCCCACGCGGCGCCGGGCCCCCAGGCGGCGGCCTCGACCTCGCCGTCGGCGGGGACTGCCACCACGCGCAGGGTGGCCGGGCCCTCGGGGGTGCGGGTGGCGCGCCAGACCACCCCGCCGGCCGAGGCGAACGTGGGGTCGGAGCCGCCGCGGCGGAACGCGGACAGGTGCAGCGGGACGTCGACCTCGCGGCCGGGTCGCCAGCGCCGGACCAGCGGCAGGTCCAGCGGCTCGGCGGGCGCGGCGGTCACCGGCACAGGGTAGGGCGCGACGCCCGGCGCGCGGTGCGGGGTGGGGCTGGGTAGGGCTGGGTGGGGCGGGGACGTTCTGCGGCGACACGCCCGCGTGTCGCCCGCGGAACGTCCCCGCTCCAGGGGTGGACGTTCGAGGCGGGGACGTTTGGCCCTGCGACACCGGCGTGTCGCCCACGGAACGTCCCTGCCGGAGCGGGTGCCCGGGTGGGCGCGCCGGGCACCTCAGCGGCTGAGGAGCACCTCCTCGTCGAGTCGCGCGAGCTTGCCCGGGTTGCGCACCGCGTAGATCCGGGCGATCCGGCCGTCCTCGACGACCAGGCTCGCCACCGTGCTCAGCTCGCCGTCGAGGTCGAACCGCGCGGCCGGCGCCCCGTTGACCCACACCGTCGCCGCCTCGACCCCGACGCCCTGCGCGGCCAGCGCGGCCAGGCCGGCCAGGAACGCCCCGACCCGCTCCGCGCCCACGACCGGGCGGCGGGCCGCGGCGACCACCCCGCCCCCGTCCGAGACCAGGACGACGTCCGGGGCCAGCACGTCCAGCAGCCCCTGCAGGTCCCCGCCGCGCACCGCGGCCAGGAAGCGCTCCACGACGGCGGTCTGCTCGGCCCGGCTCACCCGCACCCGCGGCCGGCGCGCGGCGACGTGCTCGCGGGCGCGGTGGGCGATCTGCCGCACCGCCGCGGGCGTCCTGCCGACCGCCTCCGCGATCTCCCCGTACGGCACGTCGAACACCTCCCGCAGCACGAACACCGCCCGCTCGACCGGGCCGAGGGTCTCCAGCACCGTGAGCACCGCGAAGGAGACGCTCTCGGCGAGCTCGGCGTCCTCGGCCACGTCGGGTCCGGTGAGCAGCGGCTCGGGGAGCCACTCGCCGACGTACTCCTCGCGCCGCCGAGCCAGGGTCCGCAGCCGGTTGAGGGCCTGCCGGGTGACGGTGCGCACCAGGTAGGCGCGCGGGTCGCGCACGTCCGCCCGGGCCGGGGCCGGCAGGTCCGCCCACCGCAGCCACGTCTCCTGCACGACGTCCTCGGCGTCGGCGGCGGAGCCGAGCATCTCGTAGGCGACCGTGAACAGCAGGCCGCGGTGGGCGACGAACGGGTCGTCGCTCATGCCGGTGACGCTACGCCGCCCGGCCGGGCCAGCGGCTCCAGGCCGCACGCCGCGGCGAACCCCTGGGCCTCGATGCCGAGGGCGGAGTTCGTGCGCGCCTGCTGGTTGGCCAGCGCGACCCACGCGGTGAGCTCGACCAGCCCGGGGGCCCCGAGCCGCTCCAGCAACCGGGCGGACAGCTCGTCGGTGACGGTGGGCGGCGTGGCCGTCACGGCCTCGGCGTACTCCAGCACGTCGCGCTCCAGCGGCGTGAACACCTGCGAGGTCCGCCAGGCCGGGACCTCGCGCGCCTTGGCCTCGTCGAGCCCGCGGTCGTGGGCCAGGAAGTAGCCGAGGTCCAGGCACCAGGTGCAGCCCACGAGGGAGGCCACCGCCATGTGCGCGTAGGACTTGAGGTCCTCGTCGCACTCGTGCCACCTGCCCGCCCGCTGCCCGGCGCTCATGCTCGCCCTGAGCACGGGCCGGTGGTGCCACATCACCTCCAGGGGCTCGGCCACCGCACCGAACACCCGCCTGCTCACCGCCTTCAGCACGGCGCCGTGGACGCCGGTGATCTCGGCCCTGGGGACCCGGGTGCTGCTGCTCATGTCTCCTCCTCGTCCGCTGGTCGTGACATGCAGACACCGGCGGGGGCGCGGGTGTGACAGGGCGGGCGGGCGCGGGGCCGGGGCCGGGGCGGGGACGTTCTGCACGCGACACGCGGGCGTGTCGCCGCAGGACGTCCCCGCGCGGAGCGGCCCCGGCCGGGGCGGGGACGTTCCGTCGCGCGACACCGGCGCGCCGCGGGCGGAACGTCCCCGCCCCGTGGTGCGGACAGCCAGGGGAGGACCGGGCTCAGGCGGGGCGGGCCGCGGCCGGGTCCGGCAGGCCCACCACCCCGTGCAGGTGGCACGCGGCGAGCTGGCCCCCGCCGCGGTCCACGAGGGCGGGGGCGATGTCCGGGCACGGCTCGAACACGTCGGGGCAGCGGGTGCGGAACCGGCAGCCGGAGGGCACCGCCGCGGCGGAGGGCACGTCGCCGCGCAGCACGATCCGCTGCCTGCCCCGCTCCGCCGACGGGGACGGCACCGGCACAGCGGACAGCAGGGCCCGCGTGTACGGGTGCCTGGGAGACGTCGCGACCTGCGCGGCGGTGCCGACCTCCACGACGCTGCCCAGGTACATCACCGCGATGCGGTCGGAGACGTGCCGGACGGCGGCGAGGTCGTGGGAGACGAACAGGTACGTCAGGCCCAGCCTGCGCTGCAGGTCCCGCAGCAGGTTCAGCACCTGCGCCTGCACGCTGACGTCGAGGGAGGCGATGGCCTCGTCGCACACCACGAAGTCCGGTTCGGCGGCCAGGGCGCGGGCGATGCCGATGCGCTGGCGCTGACCGCCGGAGAACTCGTGCGGGTAGCGGCCTGCGACGCCGGGGTCCAGGCCCACCAGCTCCAGCAGTTCCGCGACCCGCGCGGCCCGGGCGGCGGCGCCGGGGTGCAGGCCGTGGACCTCCAGGGGTTCGGCGACGGTGCGGCCCACGGGGATGCGCGGGTCCAGGGAGGCGTAGGGGTCCTGGAACACCATGACGGCGCGCCGGCGCAGGGCCCGCAGCTGCTTCGGGCCCATCGCGGTGACGTCCTGCCCGTCGAAGAGGACCCGCCCGCCGGTGGGTTCCACGAGGCGCAGCAGGGCGTTGCCGAGGGTGGACTTGCCGCAACCGGACTCCCCCACCAGCCCGAGGGTCTCCCCCCGCCGGATGTCGAGGTCCACCCCGTCCACGGCCCGCACCGCCCCGGTCCGCCTGCGCCGCAACCCCGTGGACAGCACGGGGAAGTGCACCTGCAGCCCGCGGGCGGAGACCAGCACGTCACCGCTCACGCGGCACCTCCCTCGCACCAGGTGGCGGCGCGGTGCGGGACCGTCCCACCGGGACGCACCACGGTCAGCGGCGGCTGCTCGTGCTCGCAGCGCGGGTCGGAGCGCACGGGGCAGCGCGGCCAGAACACGCAGCCGGGCGGCAGGTCCGTCGGCAGCGGCGGCGTGCCGGGCACGGTGACCAGGTCCGGCGGCTCGGCGGCGTCCAGCTCCGGACCCAGGCGCGCGGGCAGCGCCCCGAGCAGGCCGCGGGTGTACGGGTGCGCGGGCCGGTCGAACACGTCGTCCACCGCGCCGTCCTCCACGCACCGCCCGCCGTACATCACGAGGACGCGGTCGGCGATGCCGGCGACGACCCCGAGGTCGTGGGTGATCCACACGACCCCGGTGCCGTGCTCGGCCCGCAGCCGCTCGACGAGGTCGAGGATCTGCGCCTGCACGGTCACGTCCAGGGCGGTGGTGGCCTCGTCGGCGACGAGCAGCCGCGGGCTCCCCGCCAGCGCGATGGCGATCATCACGCGCTGGCGCATGCCGCCGGAGAGCTGGTGCGGGTAGCGGTCCAGCGTGCCGCGCGGGTCGGGCAGGCCCACCTCCCCGAGCAGTTCCGCGGCGCGCGCGCGGGCCGCCTGCCTCGTGACCCTCCCGTGCGCCTGCAGCCCCTCGGCGACCTGCCGCCCGACGGTCAGCACCGGGTTCAGCGACGTCATCGGGTCCTGAAACACCATGCCGATGCCGTTGCCGCGCACCGTGCGCAGCTCCGCCTCCGACAGGGCGAGCAGGTTCCGCCCCTCGAAGACCGCCTCGCCGGTGACGGTCGCGGTGCGCGGCAGCAGGCCGAGCAGGGCCAGCACGGAGACGCTCTTGCCGCTGCCGGACTCCCCCACGACGGCGACGGTCTCGCCGGGGTGCACGGCGTAGCCGAGGCCGTTGACGACGTCCGCGGGACCGCGGGGCGTGCGCAGCCGCACCCGCAGGTCGGAGACGGTGAGGACGGGGTCGCTCACGGGCGCGCCTCCTTCCGGCTGCGACGCCTGCCGGCGTCCCCGCCCGACCGACGCCTGCCGGCGTCCATGGCGGTGCGCTGCTGCGGGTCCAGCACGTCCCGCAGCCCGTCGCCGAGCAGGTTGAACGACAGCACGAGCAGGAAGATGGCCAGGCCGGGGAACACCGCCATCCACCACGCCTGCTCCAGGAAGTCCCGCCCGTCGGCGAGCATCCCGCCCCAGGAGGGCGCGGGCGGCTGGATGCCGAGACCCGCGAACGACAGCGCCGCCTCGGCCAGCACCGCGAACGCCAGGCTGACGGAGGTCTGCACGATGATCGGCGGCGCGGCGTTCGGCAGCACGTGCCGCAGCAGCAGCCTGGCGTCGGAGGCGCCCAGGGAGCGCGACGCCCGCACGTACACCTGCTCGCGCACCCCGAGCACGGCGGCGCGGGAGACCCGGGCGAACACCGGGGTGTACGTGATGCCGATGGCGATCATCGCGTTCGTCGCCCCCGGCCCGAGGACGGCGATGACCGCGATCGCCAGCAGCAGCGCCGGGAACGCGAACAGCACGTCCATCAGCCGCATGAGCACCGCGTCCAGCCAGCGGCCGTAGAAACCCGCGAGCGTCCCCACCAGGGTTCCGGCCACGAGCGCGATGCCGACGGCGACGAGCCCCACCCGCAGCGACACCTGCGCGCCCAGGATCACGCGGGAGAGCACGTCGCGGCCCAGGTCGTCGGTGCCGAACGGGTGCGCCGCGCTGGGCCCCTGCAGGCGGGCCTGCACGTCCACCTCGTTCGGCCCGGCGGGGGCCAGGGCGTCGTCGAACAGCGCGACGACGACGATGAGGAGCAGCACCGCCGCCGCGAACGCCGCGGTGCGGGTGCGTGCCAGCAGGCCCAGGGTCTCCCGCCAGCGGGGCCGCTCCGCGGTGAGGGGAGCACGCCCGGCGGCGGCCTGGGCGCTCACGCGCCGATCCTCGGGTCGAGCCGGGAGTACAGCAGGTCCACGACGAGGTTGATGACGAGGAAGACGACCGCGAACAGCAGCACCGCGCCCTGCAGGACGGGGTAGTCGCGGTCCTGCACCGCCTGCAGCGCCATCAGCCCCAGACCGGGCCAGGCGAACACGATCTCCACGATGACCACCCCCGAGAGCAGGTACGCCAGCTGCACCCCCGTGACGGTGACCAGCGGCAGCAGCGCGTTGCGCAGCACGTGCCAGCGCAGCACCGCCGAGGCCGGCAGCCCCTTGGCGCGGGCGGTGCGGACGTGGTCGGCGCCCAGGGCCTCCAGGACGCTGGAGCGGGTGAACCTCGTCAGGACGCTGCCGGAGACCAGGCCGGTGGTCAGCGCCGGCAGCACCAGGCTGGCCAGCCAGCCGCCCGGGTCCTGCGACAGCGGCACGTACCCCCCGGCGGGCAGCCAGTCGAGGACCCCGGCGAACAGCAGGATGAGCAGGATGCCCATCCAGAACTCCGGCACGGAGATGCCGACCTGGCTGACGACGGTGCTGGCGCTGTCCACCAGGGAGCGGGGCCGCAGCGCGGACAGGGTCCCCAGCGGCACGGCGATGGCGAGGGCCACGAGGATGGAGGCGAACGCCAGGGACAGCGTCGCGGGCAGCCGCTCCAGGATGAGCAGGGTCACGGGCTCGCCGCTGCGGAAGCTCACGCCGAGGTCGCCGGTGAGGGCCCCGCCCAGCCACTGCACGAACTGCGTGGGCAGCGGGAGGTCGAGGCCGGCCCGCTGGCGCAGCGCGTCGTAGGCGGCCTGGTCGAACCGGGTCCCCAGGGCGAGCCGGACCGGGTCACCGGGCACGAGGTGGACGAGGGCGAAGACGGCGACGGCCACGCCGAACAGCACGAGCACGGACTGCCCGGTGCGGCGCAGCAGGTGAGCTGTCACGACGGCAGCACGACCTTCTCGAAGTTCACCGCCCGGTCGGCCCGCACGGTGTACCCCTCCAGGCCCGGCTTCCACGCCTGCACCACGTCGGGGTTGTACAGGTACAGGTACGACACGTCGTCGACGATCGCCGTGGCGGCCTGGTCGTACAGCGCCTTGCGCGCGCCCTGGTCCCGCTCGGTGGCGGCCCGGTCCAGCAGGGAGTCGACGGCGGGGTTGGCGTAGCCCTGGTAGTTGTTCGAGGCGCCGCTGCGGTGCTGGGAGTGGTAGAAGCCGTACGGGTCGGTGTTGCCGATCCAGCCGAGCAGGAACGCGTCGAAGTCCCCGCGGCCCTGCCGGTCCAGCCAGGTGGCGAACTCCTCGGTCTGGATGTCGACGGTGATACCGAGCGGTTCGAGCTGGCTGGCGATGACCTCGGCGGCGGTGACGGTCTCGGGGTACTCCGACGTCACCATGAGCCCCATCCGCAGCGGACCGCTGACGCCCGCCTCGGCGAGCTGGCGCTTCGCGGCCTCCACGTCGGGCTCGAAGGGGGCGTGCTCGTGGTGCCAGAAGCTGCCCTCGGGGATGGCGGTCTGGTTGGGGCGCGCGGCCTCGAACCGGGCGGCCTCGGTGACGGCGGCGCGGTCGACGGCGGTGGCGATGGCCTGGCGCACCTCCCGGTTGTCGAACGGCGGCTTGCGCAGGTTCATCGACATGTACCAGTAGTCGACGCTGGCGGTGCGGCCGAGCTCGACGGCGTCGTCCCCGTCGAGGGTCTCCACCTGCTGGGGCGGCACGTTGTCCGTCCAGTGCACCTGCCCGCTCCTGAGCGACGTCAGGGCGGCGGCGGGCTCGGCGACGTACCGAAACTCCACCCCGCCCACCGTGGGCTTGCCGCCCCAGTGCTCCTCGTAGGCCTTCAGCTCGACGGTGTCGGCGCCGGCGCTCTCCAGGGTGAAGGGGCCGGTGCCGACGGCCTTCGTCGCGAGGTCGGTCTTCTCGGCGGCGCCCTCGGGCAGGATCGCCATGCCCTTGAACTCCCCGACCTGCGACAGCAGGTGCGGCATGGGCTGCTCCAACCGGAACTCCACGGTGCGCGGGTCCACCGCCACGACGTCGGTGACGTTCTCGAAGCGGTAGGAGTTCGACAGCTCCTCCCCGATGATCCGCTCGAACGAGTACACGACGTCCGCGGCGTCGAACTCGGAGCCGTCGTGGAAGGTGACGCCGTCCCGCAGGGTGAACGTCCACGTCAGCCCGTCCGGGCTGGTGGTCCAGGACTCCGCGAGGCTCGGCTGCATCGTCTGGTCCTCCGCCGAGGGCACCGTGAGGGTGTCGTACACGTTCTCCAGCACCTGGAAGCTGGGGTACGCGGTGGTCTTGTGCGGGTCGAACTGGTCGGGCTGGGCGCTGATGGCGGCGACGAGGCTGCCGCCGCCGGAACCGCCGGAACCGCCGGTGCCGCCGGAACCGCCGGTGCCGCCGGTGTCGACCCCCTCCCCCGCGCTGCACGCCGCCAGGGCGAGGACGGCGGCCGCGAGGGCGGCGGGTGCGGGCAGGGTGCGCATGGGAGTTCCCTCCGTCGGCCGCTGGTGCGGCCACCCTGCCCACCCGTGCCGCCGCCCACCAGCGCAGCCGTCGGCCGGGCCCGCAGATGTGACCGTTTCGCAACATCACGGCGCGGTGCGCGCTACCGTCCCGCCGGTGCGAACCCCGGTCTACGTCGAGACGTCCGTGCGCTGCGGGGACCCGGAGGCCGTGGACCGGCTGTGGCGGCTGACGCAGGACCCCGCGCTGCACCCGAGGTGGGACCTGCGGTTCTCCGCGATCACCCCTTCGGGGACGGACGGGCGCGGCAACGTGCACTTCGGGTACGCCCTGGCGCTGCCCTCCCCGCGGCTGCCGCTGCTGCGGGTCACCGGCACGGGGATCTCCGCGGGGCAGCGCCGGCGGGCGGACGGGCGCGGCACGTCGGCGCTGCGCTGGACGTCGGCGGACCGGCTGTCCCCGCTGGGCGACGGGGCCGGCTACTGGCGCTACGTGCCGCGGCCCGACGGCACGGTGCGCTTCCTCACCGGCTACGACTACACGCCCGGCTGGGGCCGCCTCGGGGCCGCGCTGGACCCGTGGCTGACGCGGCCGGCGGTGGGCTGGGCCACCGCGTGGAGCTTCGACCGGCTGCGCCTGTGGGCCGCCGAGGGGGTGGACCCGGCGCGCTCCCGCGACCGCGCCCTGGTGTGGACCGCCCTGCGGGCCGCGGGCCTGGCGGGGGCGGCCGCCCTGGTCCGGCGCGCCCCCGTGGCGGCGGCGGGCCTGGCGGCCGCGGCGGTGCTGGCGCCCGTCCCCGCCTCCGTCCCCTCGGCCCGCCGCTGCCTGCGCCGGCCACCGGACCCGCTCGCGCGCCGGGCGCCGTCGTCGCTGGCCTCGCTGCCCGGCCCGGCGCGACGGGGCACGACCACGACCACGACCACGACCACGGGCACGGGCACGGGCACGGGTGCGGTCGCGGCGGGAGGCGCGGCGTGAGCGTCGTGCTGGACGCCCTCGGCCCCGAGGCGCAGCGGCTGCACCCGATGCTGCGGCGCCGCTTCGGGGTGTCCACGTCCGCGGGGTACTCCTGCGTCGGGCGCGGGGTGATGGAGCGCCTCTGGCACGGGCCGGCGTGGACCCTGCCGTTCCTGCACCTCGGGGCGTGGCGGAACATCCTCGTGCCGGACGACGCGGTGGACGTGCCGTTCACGGTGGAGAACTACGCCTACGTGGACTCCCTGGGCCGCGAGACGGTCACCGTGGTGCGCACCTTCGAGGTCGCCCCCGGGCGCAGGCGCCGTTTCGACGCCACCCTGGTGGCGGGTGGGCCCGGGCGCGTCCTGGACTACCTCGGCACCCACCAGCACCTCGCGGTGGACCTGGAGCCGTCGGTGCTGCCCGACGGCTCCCTGCGCATCCTCTCCGGCGGGCAGCGCTTCTACGAGGGCCCCGTGGGTTTCCGCTTCCCGCTGCTGCTGTCGGGGACGGCGGAGCTGCGGGAGGGCTACGACGACGCACGGGAGCGGTACACCGTCGACGTGCGGGTCACCAACCGCCGGTTCGGCCCGCTGGCGGGGTACCGGGGCTGGTTCGTGTGCGAGTTCCCCGAGGTCGTCGGCGACGCGGTGCCGGCGGCGGTGAAGCCGCTGCGGGAGGAACGCCGCTCCTGAGCCGTCCGGAGCGGTCCCGGGAGGTACGGCCTCAGCCCGCGGTGGCGTCGGCCGACAGCTCGAACCACACCGTCTTGCCGCTGCCCGGCGCCGCCGCACTGCCCCAGCGGTCCGCCAGCGCCTCCACCAGGGCCATGCCGCGCCCACCGGTCGCGCCGGTCCCGACGTGCCGGACCACCGGCCGGGTGGAGCTGGAGTCGGCCACGGCCACCCGGACGCAGCCGGCCCGGCACGTCAGGTCGATGCTCACCGGCCCGGTGCCGTGCAGGACGGCGTTGGCGACGACCTCGGTGGTGAGCAGCTCCAGGACGCCGAGGTCCAGATCGTCGGAGCACGTCGCGCAGGCGGTGCACGTGTCGACCACCCAGTGGCGGGCGGCCGGGACGGCGGCGGGCTGGGCATCCACCTCGAGCCGGCTCATCTCACCCTTCTGCGACGGGTAGGTCCGCGCGGTGCGCGGAGGTCCCCGGCGGGTACCGGGCACGGCGGAACGGACGACAGCCACTGTCCCCGGCACCCGGCGGTGCGGCAACCCGGGCGGGCCCGCACGGTGGTCCCGGGGCGCGGACGCGGGCCCGGCGGTGTGGTGGCCGTGCGTCACCTATCGTGGCCGGGTGCAGCCCGCGGAGGAGCCGCGGACCGGGTCGGGAGTGGACGTGGTCGAGAGGGCGACGCCCGCGGCGGGCGGCGAGCGAGCCGTCGGCAGGTACACCGGCTCCGGCGCACAGCCTCCCGCCACTCCCGCCGGGGCCCTGGCGGGCGGTGCGGAGCGGCAGCGGGCCGCGCGCCGGCTCGTGACCACCAGCCGCGGCTCGGCGGCCGACCGCCTCACCGACCTCGCCGCCCGGCTGCTCGGGGCGCCCGCGGCGCAGCTGTCCCTGCTGAGCGACGTGCAGACCGTGGGAGCCGCCGCGGGCCTGGCCGCACCCGCCCTCGGCAGCGAGGGCGCCCTGGCGGACTCCCTCTGCACGGTCACCGCGGCCGGCGGCGCCCCCCTGGTCGTGCCGGACGCCGCCCGCGACGAGCGGGTCGCGGACCTGCCGCCCGTCACGTCCGGGCAGGTGCGGACCTACCTCGGCGTGCCGCTCACCGCGCAGGACGGCCACGTCGTCGGTGCCCTGTGCGTCTTCGGCCCCGAGCCGCGCAGCTGGACGCCCGGCGAGGTGACCCTCCTGGGGGAGCTGGCCGCCGCCACCGCGCGGGAGCTGGAGCTGTCCGCCCTGTCGCTGGACTTCGCCTCCCACCAGCTCAGCTGGCAGCTCGCGATCGACGCGGCGGGCATCGGCAGCTTCGACTGGGACCTCGTCAGCGGCGCGCTGGAGTGGGACGACCGCCTGCTGGAGCTCTTCGGCCACGACCGCAGCACCTTCGCCGGGCGCATCGAGGCCTTCTTCGAGCGCGTCCACCCCGACGACCTGCCCCGGGTGCGCCAGGCCCTGGACAGCGCCGTCGAGGAGTGCGGCGTCTACGAGGCGGAGTTCCGCTCCTCGCAGCCCGACGGGCGCACCCGCTGGGTCAGGGCGCGCGGCAAGGCCCTGGCCGGGCCGGACGGGCGGGCGGTGCGCCTGCTGGGGGCCGCCCAGGACACCACCGCCGACCGCGAGGCCGACGTCCGGCTGGGGCGCGTGCTGGAGAGCATGTCCGCGGCGTTCTACTCCCTGGACGCGGACTGGCGCTTCACCTACGTCAACGCGGAGGCCGAGAAGCTCCTCGGGCGGATGCGCGAGGACCTGCTCGGCGGGGTGATCTGGGAGCTGTTCCCCGCCGCGGCCGGCTCGGAGTTCGAGGTGCAGTACCGCACGGCCGCGCAGACCGGGCGGCCGGTGACGTTCGAGGCGTACTACCCCCCACCCCTGGACGGCTGGTACGAGCTGCGGGTGTGGCCGACCCCCGACGGGCTGTCGGTGTACTTCCTCGACGTGACCGCCCGGCGCCGGGCGCAGCACGCCGCCGAGCGCTCCGCCGAGCGGCTGCGGCGCGTCGCCGCGGCGAGCGCGGACCTGTCCGCGGCCCTGGGCGTGGACGAGGCGCTCGGCCGGCTCGCGGACCACGTCGTCCCCGCCCTGGCCGACGCGTGCATCGTGACGCTGGTCGACGAGCACGGCTCCCTGCGTGACGTCTCCTGCCGGCACGCCGAGGAGGAGCTGCAGCCGGTGCTGGAGCGGTACACGCGGCTGCGCCTGCGGGCGATCGCCCCGGACGCGCCGCTGCGCCAGGCCACCGGGTACCGGCACACCCACGTCTTCCGCGACGACGCCACCGAGCGGATCATCCGGACCCTGACGCCCGGCGAGGCGCGGGAGCTGGTGACCCGGCTGGCGCCGCGCTCCGTGGTCGTCCTGCCGCTGCGGGCCAGGGGCCGCACCGTGGGGCTGCTCAGCCTCTACTACGGCGCGCACCGGACGGCGCCGGACGGGGAGGACCTCCTGACGCTGGAGGAGGTCGGGGACAGAGCGGCCCTGGCGTTGGACAACGCCCGGATGTACACCCAGCAGCAGCGCCTGGCCGAGGGCCTGCAGCGCTCGCTGCTGACCGAACCCCCCGAGCCGGACCACCTGCAGATCACCGTGCGCTACCAGCCCGCCGCCACCGCCGCGCAGGTCGGGGGGGACTGGTACGACGCCTTCCTCCAGCCCGACGGGGCCACCGTGCTGGTCATCGGCGACGTCATGGGCCACGACGTGGACGCCGCCGCCGCCATGGGCCAGATCCGGGCCCTGCTGCGCGGCATCGGCTACTACTCCGGAGCCGCCCCGGCGGCGGTCCTGACCGGGCTGGACGCCACCATGGAGGGCCTGGCCGTCGACACCACCGCCACCGCTGTGGTGGCCCGCCTGGAGCAGAGCCCGCAGCAGCAGGCCGCGGGGCTGACCCGGCTGCGCTGGTCCAACGCCGG
>NZ_BAAIHU010000016.1:0-878 GCF_054590795.1 Kineococcus anabasis | reverse complement strand
ACCGTGCGCTACCAGCCCGCCGCCACCGCCGCGCAGGTCGGGGGGGACTGGTACGACGCCTTCCTCCAGCCCGACGGGGCCACCGTCCTGGTCATCGGCGACGTCATGGGCCACGACGTGGACGCCGCCGCCGCCATGGGCCAGATCCGCGCCCTGCTGCGCGGCATCGGCTACTACTCCGGAGCCGCCCCCGCAGCGGTCCTGACCGGGCTGGACGCCACCATGGAGGGCCTGGCCGTCGACACCACCGCCACCGCTGTGGTGGCCCGCCTGGAGCAGAGCCCGCAGCAGCAGGCCGCGGGGCTGACCCGGCTGCGCTGGTCCAACGCCGGGCACCCCCCACCACTGCTGCTCACCCCCCGCGGGGAGGTGCGCATCCTCACCGGCTCCGGCCCGGACCTGCTGCTGGGGATGGGGGCGGGGTTCCCCCGCAGCGACGAGGTGCTGGAGGTGGAGCGCGGCTCGACGGTGCTGCTGTACACCGACGGGCTGGTGGAGCGGCGCGGGCAGTCCCTGGACGAGGGCCTGGAGCGGCTGCGCTCGGCGGTGGCCGACCTCGCCCGGGCCGGGAGCGGCCTGGAGGAGCTGNCGTCGACACCACCGCCACCGCTGTGGTGGCCCGCCTGGAGCAGAGCCCGCAGCAGCAGGCCGCGGGGCTGACCCGGCTGCGCTGGTCCAACGCCGGTCACCCCCCACCACTGCTGCTCACCCCCCGCGGGGAGGTGCGCATCCTCACCGGGCGTCCCACGCTGCTCCTGGGCATCGACCCCGGCACCGAGCGGGCCGACGAGGTGCTGGAGGTGGAGCGCGGCTCGACGGTGCTGCTGTACACCGACGGGCTGGTGGAGCGGCGCGGGCAGTCCCTGGACGAGGGCCTG
>NZ_BAAIHU010000015.1:72701-120500 GCF_054590795.1 Kineococcus anabasis | reverse complement strand
CCCCTCGCCCGTGGTGGTCAGCGCCTGCTCCGCGGCCGGGCGGATCGCGTCGACCAGGGAGTCGACGGCGGTGCCGGTGGGGGCGGAACCCTTCTGGACCGCCTCCAGCGTGGCGCTCACCGCGCCGCACCTCTCGTGCCCGAGGACCACCAGCAGCGGGACGTGCAGGTGCTCGACGCCGTACTGGACGGTGCCGAGGACGGGCGGTGCGAGGACGTGCCCGGCGGTGCGCACCGTGAACAGGTCTCCGAGTCCCTGGTCGAACACCAGCTCCGGCGGCACGCGGGAGTCCGAGCAGGACAGCACCGTCGCGAACGGGTGCTGCCCCTCGGCGACCTGCAGGCGGCGCTTGGCGGTGTGGGTCCTGTGCTGCGAGTGGGCGGCGGCGAACCGGGCGTTGCCCTGCAGCAGCAGCTCCAGGGCCTCGTCCGGATCGGTGATCTCCTCGGGCCGCGCGTGCGGAGCACCCGGCAGCACCTCCGGACCGCCGCGCCCGCAGGCGGTCAGCAGCGCGCCCCCGCCCAGGACCGCCCCCCAGCGGAGCAGGCCGCGCCTCGTGCTGCCCGCCCCGTCCGGTGCCGGTGCCGGTGCCGGTGCCGTCGTGGTGGCGCGGCTGTGCGCGGGCAGCGTGGATCCGGTTGTTCTCATGGACTTCCCCCCGGTGAGACCGCGCGGCCCCTGCCGCGCGGTGTGCACGATCCCCCCGGAACGTGCGGCTCGAACGCTACCGGCGCAGTTCCGGGCCGCCCAGGTTTTTTCCGGCAGGCCGGGAGCCGTCCTCGCGCGGGCTTCGCGACCTGTTCGGGGAGCGGGTTCGGGGGTTCGGGGAGCGGCGGTTCAGGGACCGGGGGCTGCGCCGCCTCCGCGCCTCCGCCGACGCGATCCGGTTGCAGGCGCCGGAGATCGTGCCGGTGGTGTGAGGAGCCCCCCGCGGCGGGCCGGTCCCGCCGCGGGTGGATTCCCCCGAATCGCTTGTGGTCACGCTGCGTGAGGAGAACACTCGGAGCGTGCCGCATCGCGCGGCTTCGGGGGTTTCCACCGGGGGAGGAACTCGTGTTCCGGAAGATCTTCGCCGTGGCGGTCGCGGCACTGCTCGTCGCCGGGGGCCCGGCGGCCGCGGCCCAGGCGGCACCGCCGTCCGGGCTGCGGCTCACCGCCGTCTCGGTGACACCGCACGGGCCGGGCACCGCGCCGGTCAGCAGTTTCTGCATGGCCGTCCACCCGCCGTGGAGCGACTGCGGGTACGTCACCGTCGACGCCACGGTCACGGGGTTCGACGCCTACGGCGGGATCGTGGGGTGCGCCCCGTGGGACGAGGGCTGTCCCGTCGCCTACGAGCAGGACTGGTACTCCCAGTTCGGTGCCGTCGGCACCCCCTCCTCGATGCGCCTGACCCAGCACTACCGCTGCGGCACCTCGGGGAAGACCCACCGCGCCCGCACGACCGTCCACATCGGACCGATGTGGAACGACTACCGGTCGGCGGTGAACTTCGCCTCCTTCGTCGACAGCGACACCGCGAGGCTGAGCGTCGGCGGTTCGTTCCCGAACCCGCGGGACTACAGCATCTGCCCGGAGCGGACCGTCGTCGTCTCCGCGCGGCTCGACTCGCTGGTCCTCTCCCTCGACGGCACCAACGGCGCTCCGGACCGCACGTGGCGGCGGGCGGGGGCCCACGCCGTCCCGCTGCCCGGCTGAGGTCGTTCCGGTGGTGCGGGCCGCGGGGCGTTCCCGCGGCCCGCACCCGGACTACTTCTTCCCGGGCTTCTTCGCCGGCTCGGGGAACACGGCGTCGACCTCGACCTCGACGAGCCAGCCGTCCACGGGCAGGCTGGCGACCTCCAGGGCGAACCGGGAGGGCCGCACCGCGTTCTCCACGAGCGGGGCGGTGGGTGCCGCCGTGCCCAGCGGGACGTCGAGCACCTCGCCGGTCTCCAGGTCGGTGTTCGCGAAGAACTGCCGGTAGGCGCGGTTCCAGCCGGCGAAGTCGGCCCTCGCGGTGCCGGGGGCGTTGTCGAGGAAGACGCGCATGGTGATGACGTCGTCGTAGGACAGCCCGACCGAGGCGAGGTTCGCCCCGATCTGGCGCAGCACGTTGATGCCCTGCGCCTCGGTGATCGTCACCCCGGCGGGCAGGGCGCCGCCGGGGAACTGCGCGGGGTCGACGTAGGACTCCGGGGTGCCGGCGGTGGCGGCGGTGTTCAGGGCCGACGGGCCGAGGCCGCTGGACTTGTACACCGCGACGTCCGAGCCGATGGCGACGCCGTTGGCGATGAGCGGCCGGGTGCTGCCGACGGGCAGGTTCGGCTCCACGGTGCCCGGTGCGGGGGCGCCGAGCCGGTCCGCCGCGACGGCCCCGCCGGCGGCGGCGAGGGCGAGGGCGGCGACCGCGGCGGTCACCGACAGCGTGCGGCGGGGGGTGCGGGGGTTTCTCACGAGCTCTCCGTCCGGGTCCTGGTTCGGGGTGTGGTTCGGGGTGTGTCGCGGGGTGGTGGTGCGCCGGTGCGCGCGGCTCAGGCCATCACGCGGGCGTGCAGGGCGGTGACGACGGCACGGGCGGAGGTGATCGCGCCGTGCTGCCAGGCGATGGCGTGGGACAGGTGGTCCCCGGCGAACCAGACGTTGCCCGCCGGCTCCAGCAGGCGGCGGTACTCGGGCCCGTCCTGGTCGGCCCAGCTGACCCAGCCGGCCTCGGAGTGCGCGGTGCGGGACCACGACACCGAGAAGGAGGAGGCGATGTCGCGGCCGTAGACGTCGCCGTGGACCTGCACGCCCCGCTCGACGGCCCGGGCGCGGCGCTCGGCGTGGGTCAGGGCGGCGTACGCGCGGGCGTCCGCCCCGTAGTTGTAGTAGCCGATGACGACGCCGCGCTCGCCGTGGAACCCGCTGGAGGGGTACCAGATGTGGGACACGTCCAGGTCGGTGTTCGTGATGCCCCCGTAGATCCGCCGGTCCTCCTCCCACCAGCGCCGCCCGTACTCCAGGCCGATCTTCCCGGTGGCGCCGGGCACGGCCGCGGCGAGCGCCGCCGTCACGTCGGCGGGAAGGTTGCCCGGGATGCGCGCGGCGATGTGCGGGGGCAGCGTGTTCACGGCGAAGTCGGCGGTCGCCGTGCGCGTCGTGCCGTCCGGCCCGGTGTAGTCGACCTCGACCCCGGTGGCGGTGTTGCGCAGCGCCTGCACCTGCGCCCCGTAGCGGAAGCGCTGCGGGCCGATGGCTTTCTCGAAGGCGTAGGCGATGCGGTCCATGCCCCCGACGGGCTGGAACATCATCATGGCCTGGTCCCAGCCGAACTCGAACGTGAACTCCCTGCCGATGCCGCTGGCGATGACGTCGTGCAGGGCGGGCGGGGCGGGGACCGTCCCGGCGGTCAGCCCGGCGGCGGGCTCGACCTCGTAGCCGCGGCGCCCGCTGCCCCCGGTGTAGGAGCCGTCGGCGCCCAGGTCGCCGAAGTCGGAGAGGAACTCCGTCAGCGCCGCCTTGTCCTGGGTGCTCAGCACGTCGTCGAGCGCGCCGCGCGAGGTGGCCTTGGACAGCAGCTCGGAGATGTAGCCGTAGGTGTCGGCCTTGGCGGTGCGGTGGCGGACGGGGGTGTTCGACAGGGCGGTGTTCCCCGTGTAGTACAGCAGGGCGTCGGCGTTCTGGTTGACGAACGGCTCGATCGCCACGCCCAGCTCGCGGCAGTAGTCCAGGGTCACGTGGTGCTGGGGGATGCGGGCGGGGCCGGCGTTCATGTACTGGCCGGGGGAGAACCGCGCCCGCTGCGTCCGGCCGTCCAGGTCGGTCTCCGAGGTGCCCTCGCGCACCGTCCAGTTCCGCCCGCCCGGGCGCTGGCGCGCTTCCAGCAGGGTGACGCGGTAGCCGGCCTTGCCCAGCTCGTAGGCGGTGGTCATGCCCGCGATGCCCGCTCCCAGGACGAGAACGGTGCGCCGCGAGCGTCCCGTCAGGGTGAAGTCGGACGCCTTCGGGGGTGTGAAGGCCGGGGTCGCGGCGGCGGCGCTGGGGGCGAGGCCCAGGGCGCCCATCGCGCCGTACAGGGCGCCGGCGCCGCCGGTGGCGCCGATCCCGGTGAGGAAGGAACGTCGGGTCACGGGCATGCGGTGTGCTCCTCGGGGTTGCTGGTGTGCTCAACCAACCCGAGCGGTGTTACAGCGCTGTAAGTACCCGGTAACCGCCGTGGACGAGTTTCCCCGGGCAACCGTCCGCGGCGCGAGTGGTGTCAGGCGTGTGCGGGGCCGGCCGGCCGCGCCGGCCCGCGGAGCACGTCGACGAGCCGGGAGAAGCCGTCGTCGCCGCCGCCCGCGGCGACCGCCTCGGTGGCGAGGTCGCGCAGCTGCCGCGGGAACCTGCTGTCCAGGCCCAGCGCCGCGCTGGTGGCGGCGATGTGCTCCAGCGCGGCGAGCTCCATGGCGAGCCTGTCCTCGGTGCCCGGGTGGCTGCCGGCGTCCACGTCGCGGGCGAGCCCCTCGGAGACCGGCAGCAGCAGCGAGGTGATCTACCGGGCGTACGGCAGGAACTCCGCGGCGCTCACCCCCTGCGCGGTGACCATCGCGGCGGCGTGCAGGAACGACGTCATGCCGGCGAAGAACACCTCCAGCACCGCCACGTCGAACAGGGCGGCACGGCCCGGGTCGTCACCGAGGTGCTCGGCGCGGCCCCCGAGGACCCGCAGCACCGGGAGGCTGCGCTCGAACACCGCCCGGTCCCCGCTGTAGAGCACGAGGGCGTCCGGTGCCCCGACCAGGGGGGTCGAGACCATGACGGCCCCGTCGAGGTACGGCAGGCCGCGCCCGGCCGCCCACGACGCGCTGGCCCGCGCCTCCTCCGGGGTCGCCGACGACAGGTTCACCACGGCGTGCCCGGCGAGCAGCGCCGGGTCCACCTCTGCGAGCACCTCCCGGGTCGCGTCGTGGTCGCGCACGCAGACGAGGACCACCTCCGCCGCCGCGACCGCCCCGGCCACGTCCCCCGGCCACGGAGGCACCCTCCTCGCCCAGGACCGCGGCGCGGCCGGGGGAGCGGTTCCACACGGTGGTCGGCACCCCCGCGCGCAGCAGCGCCCGCGCCAGCGCCGCCCCCATCGGCCCGGCGCCCAGCACCGCCACCCGTCCCGCCGTCGTGGCCGCCGTCGAGGCCGCTGTCGAGGCCGCTGTCGAGGCCGCCGCGGCGGGGTGTGCCTGGAGCTGCGTCATCGTCCGTCTCCTCGGCGCGGGGCGCTGCGGGTGGGCCCTCCACCCGTCCTCCGGCGGCGCCGCCAGTTTCCGGCGGCCCGGCGGGGGCGGGAAGTACGCACTATTTCGTGCGTTGCCGACCTCGGGGTCAGCACGGGCCGGAGGAGGCGGAGGATGCGCGAGCGGGATTTCTCCTGCGGGGTCAACGCCGCGGTCGACGTCGTCGGCGGCAGGTGGAAGCCGTCCATCCTCTGGGTGCTCAGCGAGGGACCGCGCCGGACGGGTGAGCTGCGCCGGGAGCTGGAGGGCATCAGCGAGAAGGTCCTCGTCCAGCAGCTGCGCGAGCTGGAGCGCGACGGGACGGTGCGGCGCACCGTCCACGCCGAGGTGCCGCCCCGCGTCGTCTACTCCCTCACCGAGGCGGGGGCCGCCCTGGAGCTGGCGCTGCGGCCGCTGGGGGAGTGGGGCGACGAGCACCGGGGACGGATCATCGCCGCGCGCCGCGCGTGAGCCGCCGCCGGTGCCCGATCCGGGCGCCGCCCCCGGTGCCTGATCCCGGGCGCCGCCCTCAGTGCCTGATCCCGGGCGCCGCCCTCAGTGCCTGATCCACCCGAACGTGCGGCGGACCGCCTCCTGCCAGTTCTCCCACTCCACCCGCCGGTGCTCCTGCGCCATGTGCGGGTGCCACTGCGCCGCCCGGTGCCAGCGGCTGCGCAGGGAGTCCAGGTCCGGCCAGAAACCCACGGCCAGCCCCGCCGCGTACGCCGCGCCCAGCGACACCGTCTCGGACACCATGGGGCGCACCACCGGCGCGTCCAGGACGTCGGCGACCGTCTGCATCAGCAGGTTGTTCGACGTCATGCCGCCGTCCACCCGCAGCGACGCCAGGCGCAGGCCGGAGTCGGCGTCCATCGCCTCCACCACCTCGCGGGTCTGCCACGCCGTCGCCTCCAGCACCGCCCGCGCCAGGTGCCCCTTCGTGATGTACGACGTGAGGCCGACGATGGCGCCACGGGCGTCGGGACGCCAGTGCGGGGCGAACAGGCCGGAGAACGCCGGCACGAAGTAGCAGCCGCCGTTGTCCTCCACCGTGCGCGCCAGCGTCTCCACCTCCGGGGCGGAGGAGATGAGGCCGAGGTTGTCCCGCAGCCACTGCACCAGGGAGCCCGTCACCGCGATGGAACCCTCCAGCGCGTAGCTCGCCGGTTCCTCCCCGATGCGGTGCGCCACCGTCGTCAGGAGCCCGTGCGAGGACCGCGTGATCTCCTGCCCGGTGTTCATGAGCAGGAACCCGCCGGTGCCGTACGTGCACTTGGCCTCGCCGGGGGAGAAGCACGTCTGCCCGAACAGCGCCGCCTGCTGGTCCCCGAGCGCCGCGGCGATGCGGGCACCGGGCACCACGGTGCGGGCGGTCCCGTAGACCTCGGCGGAGGACACGATCCGCGGCAGCACCGCGGCCGGCACGTCCATCGCCGCGAGCAGTTCCGGGTCCCAGTCCAGCGTGCGCAGGTCCATGAGCATCGTGCGGCTGGCGTTGGTGACGTCGGTGACGTGGACGCCGCCGTCCGGGCCGCCGGTCAGCTTCCACACCAGCCACGACTCCACCGTCCCGAACAGCACCTCCCCGCGCCCGGCCCGCGCGCGCAGGCCCGGGGTGGCGTCGAGGAGCCAGCGCAGGCGGGGGCCGGCGAAGTACGTCGCCAGCGGCAGGCCGCACCGCTCGGCGAACCGGTCCGTCCCGCCGTCCGCGGCCAGCTCCTCCACGAGGTCGGAGGTGCGGGTGTCCTGCCACACGACCGCCCGGCCCACCGGCAGGCCCGTGCGCCGGTCCCACAGCACGGTCGTCTCCCGCTGGTTGGCGATGCCGATCGCCACGACGTCCCGCGGCTCGGCCCCGGCCTGCGCCATCGCGGCCGGCACGAGGCGCTCGACGTTGCGCCAGATCTCCATCGCGTCGTGCTCCACCCAGCCCGGACGGGGGTAGTGCTGGCGGTGCTCGCGCTGCGCCACCGCGACGAGCCGGCCGTCGTGGTCGAACAGGATGCAGCGCGTGGAGGTGGTGCCCTGGTCGATCGCGACGACGAACCCCTCCCGGCCCGGGGCGGCGGTGGCGCGCTGGGAACTCACGCCGGGGACCCCAGGTCCCGGGAGACGGCCCGCGCGGCCTGCCGCACCGCGGGCACCAGCCCGGCGCGCGGCCGGCCGGAGGGGTCGACCACGTCCTCCACCGCGCCGTGCACGCCGAGGGCGCCGACGACCAGGCCCCCGCGGTCGCGCACCGGTGCCGCGATCGACGCGATCCCCGGCTGCTGCTCCTCCACGTCCAGCGCCCAGCCCTGCTCCCGCACCTCCGCCAGGGCGCGGCGCAGCTGCGCCGGCTGCGTCAGGGTGCGGGGGGTGCAGCGGGGGAGCGCCGCCGGCCGGAAACCGGTGTAGGCGAGCAGCACCTTGCCGAGCGCACAGGCGTGGGCGGGCAGCTGCGCGCCGACCTCCAGCTCCTGCTGGCTGTCGTCGGGGCGGAAGACGTGGTGCACCACCAGGGCCCGCCCCTCGCTCAGCACGGCCAGGCGCACGGCCTCCCCGGTGCGCGAGGCGAGGGAGTCCGCCCAGTTCACCGCGTGGGAGCGCAGGTCGTTGGCGTCGAGGCCACCGGAGGCCAGCCGTGCCAGCGCCGGGCTGTTGCGGTAGCGGCCGGAGCGGTCCTGCTCGACGAAACCGACCCCCACGAGGGTGCGCAGCAGGCCGTGGACCGTGCCCTTGGCCAGGCCCAGGGAGTGCGCGGCGTCGACCACCCCCACCCCGCCCGGCGCCGCGGCGAGCAGCCGCAGCAGCGCGGCGGCCCGCTCGACGGACTGGATGGGACCCGGCACGCGCCGAAGGCTACGTGCTGTCCCGGGGCCTGGAGCGGTGCTCGGCCCACGCGGCGAGCGCCTCGGCGTGCGGGCGCCCCGGGTTCTCCCCCCGCCACGCGCGCAGGAACCGGTTCAGCTCGAACTGGGGGGCGATCTCGGCCGGCTCCGCGTCCCGGGTGGCGTGCCGGTGCGCGAGCGCCTCGCCCAGGGTGCAGCCCGACGCGATCACCTCGCGCAGCGGCGCGTCGAACGTGAAGGAAGGCCCCACCTGCGCGCGGAACCACGCCCGCAACTGCTGTGTGCAGCGCTGCCCCGGGGGCAGGACGGTGTCCGGGCCGAGGGGCTCGGGCAGTGCGGCAGAGCGCGCCGGCACCGGCGGCGCGGGCGGCACGGGGCGGCCGTCGAGGGCGGCGGCCAGCCTGGCCGTGAGCTCCTGCTTGCCCCCGCGGCCGGGGACGCCCACCTGCCGCGCCAGCGCCTGCAGCTCCTCCCCCAGCCAGTACCAGCGCAGGAGTTCGGCGCCGCTGAGGGCGGGCGAGAGGGCGGGGCGCTGCTCGGTCACGGCGGCAGTGTGCCCGCCGCCCCCGACGGCGCCGGCGCCCGCGCGCACGTCCCCGGGTGCCGGGGAGCGGGTGCCTCAGCGCACCGGGTCCGGTTCGGCGCGCATCGCGGCGACCCGGTCCAGCAGGTCGTCCAGGGCGTGCTGGAACTCGGCGGCGGAGTGGTCCTCCGTCAGCTCCGCCTGCAGACCCGCCACGGTGGGGAACTGCTCCAGGTCGGCCACCGGTGCCCGCTCGGGGTCGGGTTCGGCCACGGGCCCGGTGTCGACGCCGAGTGCCGAGACCTCCAGCAGGAGGTGCCCGAGGAGGAAGCTGGTGAAGGCGCGGTAGGCGGCCACCGCCTGGCGGCCGGAGAACCCCGCGCGCCGCAGCGTGGAGAGGAACAGCTCCACCCACCGCACGCTGCGCAGGGGAGGGCGCAGCCACGGCGCGGCCGGCGGCCTGGTCGCCACCAGCGGGAAGACCTCCGGGTGCGCCAGCGCGGCGCCGCGCACCGCGAACGCCAGGCGGTGCAGGTACTCCTGCCACGAGGTGCCGCCGCGCTCCTCGGCGCGCATCACCTCCAGCACGTCGTCCACCACGACCCCGACGACGGCGTCGAGGAGCGCGTCGCGGCCCGCGACGTGCCGGTACAGCGCCATCGGGTCCACCCCGAGGTAGGCGCCCAGCCGGCGCATCGTCAGCTCCCGCAGCCCGTGCTTGTCGACGAACTCCACCGCGGCCTGCACGACGCGCTCGGCGGAGAGCTGCCGGGGGGAGACGGCCAGCCCCGTGCGCGAGCCCTGCCCGTCGGTCTGCTCGACCCGCAGGTCCGTCCCCTCCACCCGCAGGTCCTGCTCCTGGACCCGCGTCCCGGGATCGGGAGCACCTGTCAGCCCGTTGTCCACCGTCTCGACCTCCTCTCCGGACGTGGTCCTGCCCGGACGCCCGCTCGTCCTCCCCCTACCCGCTGGTGCGCCGTGGACACGTTCTCCCGCCCACCGGGGCGGGATGAGGGGCCCGGCAGCGGCGGAGGTGGAGATCGCGGGAGGCGCGCATACATCCGCGATCAGTGGGAACCAAGAGCCCGAGAGCGGTTCGGATGGCCGCCTCGGTGTCTACGGAGTAGACATGGCGTGCAGCCGCTCCCGACGGGGGCGGTGTGGGTGCCTCGGAACGCACCCGTCAGCACGACGTGGCGACGACGCGGGCACCGTGCACCAGCCCCGCCGGAAGCCACCACCGACGACAGGAGCAGCAATGACCGAGAACACCTCCCGTACCGACGTCGCAGCCCTGTACGAGGGCACCGTCTACGAGACCGACGGCGACAAGATCGGCCGCGTGGGCACCGTCTACCTCGACGACGCCACCGGCCAGCCCAGCTGGGTGACCGTGAAGACCGGCCTGTTCGGCACCTCCGAGAGCTTCGTGCCGCTCGACGCGGCCCGGATCTCCGGCACCGAGATCCGCGTGCCCTACTCCAAGGCGCAGATCAAGGACGCCCCCCGCATGGAGACCGACGCGGAGCTGACCCCCCAGGAGGAGGAGCGGCTCTACGAGTACTACGGCCTCGGCAGCGGCGCGGGCACCTACGGCACCACGACCGGCACCACGACCGGCCACGAGAGCGTCACCGACAAGGTCCGCGACGCCGTGAGCGGCGACCGCGACCACGACGGCATCCGCGACCGCGACGAGGTGCACACCGGCACCACGGGCGTGCACGGCGCCGGCCACGACACCTCCGGCCCGAACACCGACGACGCGATGACCCGCTCCGAGGAGCGCATCCACGTCGGCACCGTGCGCCGCGAGGCCGGCCGCGCCCGCCTGCGCAAGCACATCGTCAGCGAGCGCGTCTCCGAGACGGTGCCGGTCTCCCGCGAGGAGGTCGTCGTCGAGCGCGAGCCCATCACCGAGGCGAACGTCGGCCAGGCCCTCCGCGGCGGTGACCTCACCGAGGAGGAGCACGAGGTCATCCTCCACGAGGAGGAGGCCGTCACCCGCAAGGAGACCGTGCCGGTCGAGCGCGTGCGCCTCGGGACCCAGGAGTTCACCGAGCAGCAGACGGTGACCGACGAGGTCCGCAAGGAGGTCATCGACGTCGACACCGACGTCGAGACCCGCGCCGGCGTGCGCGGGGACGACCGCGACCGCCTCTGACCGAGGACGCCGCACCACCCACCGGGCCCCCACCAGGGACCGGGACCGACCCAGCGAGGAGGACGGGATGACCACGCCGCACACCCCCGACCGCAACGAGCACGAGATCGTGCTGTCGGCCGAGAGGTTGCAGCACAGCGTCGTCCGCATCCCTCGCGAAAGGGTGCGGATCTCCAAGCGCATCACCACGGAGGTCCGCACCCTCGAGGTCCCGGTCCGCGTCGAGCAGCTGGTCGTCCGGCACGAGGCGCTCACCGGGCACGCCGACGCGACCGCGACCGCGGAGCCGCCGGAGGAACTGGTCCTGGTGCTGCACGAGGAGGTCCCCGAGGTCTCCCTGCGGGTCCGGCCCACCGAGCAGGTCCGGGTCCGCGTGCGGCAGGTGACCGGTACGCAGGTCGTCTCCGACGTGGTGCGCCACGAGGAGGTCGACGTGACGGTCGAGGAGCTGCCGCACGGAACCGCGGGCGCTGGGTTTCCCGGTGTCGCACCGGGAAACCCGCCGGTGCGCCCCTGAGGGCACACCGGGACCGCTCCGGAGACGGGCGCGGACGACGGAACGCACGGGAACGAGACGACGCAGGACGAGGAGGACAGCATGTCGACGAGCTCCAGTGGAGATCCGGGAGCCGGCCGCTACGGCACCGGTGGTTACGGGGCCGGCGAGTCGGGTGGCTACGGGACCGGCCGGTACAGCTCGGGGAGCTACGGCTCCGGTGAGCCGGAGCCCGAGGGCACCGAGCCGGAGGCCGGCGCCCACGAGGCCACGGTCGCCGAGTCCCGCACCGACGAGGACACCGAGGGCGCGCAGGACGCCGCCCCGGGGTACGGCGTGCGGACCGAGTTCGGGGCCACCACCACCTACGGCACCGGGACCGACTCCGGGACCACGACGTACGGCGGCACCGAGTACGGGACGGCGGCCTCCGCCGGTTCCAGCTCCGGTGGTACCGAGTACGGCGCGACCCAGTACGGCACCGGCGCGACCTACGGCAGCGAGACCACCGGCGGCGCCGGGACGGCCTCGCCCGGGACCACGTACGGCGAGCCCACGTACGGCACCGAGACCACGTACGGCACCACCAGCGGCGCGGCGGGATACGAGCGCGCCTACGGCGGGGGTTACGCCTCCGGCGAGCAGGAGACCACGGGACAGGGGAGCAGCGGCTTGACGCAGACCGCCGGAACGGCCAAGGAACAGGCCGGCGCCGTCGCAGGAACGGCCAAGGAGCAGGCGAGCGCCGTCGCGGGGACCGCGAAGGAGCAGGCCGGCGCCGTCGCCGGGACCGCGAAGGAGCAGGCGAGCGCCGTCGCCGGGACCGCGAAGGAGCAGGCGAGCGCCGTCGCCGGGACCGCGAAGGAGCAGGCCGCCTCCGTCGCCCAGACCGCCAAGGAGCAGGCGGGCGAGGTCGTCGCCGAGGTCCGCACCCACGCCACCGACCTCCTCGGGGACCTGCGCCGCCAGATCAGCGAGCAGGGCGAGAGCCAGCGCGACCGCCTCGCGACCCTCCTGAAGGAGGTCGCCGAGGAGCTGGAGGAGATGGCCGGCGCCAGCAGCCGTTCCGGCTACGCCGCGCAGATCGCCCGCCAGGTCGGCGGCCGCGTGCAGACGTGGAGCACCCACCTCGACGGTTACGGGGCCGCGGACCTGCTGGAGCAGACCCGTGCCTTCGCGCGCCGCCGCCCCGGGGCGTTCCTCCTCGGCGCCGTCGCCGCCGGCATCCTCGCCGGCCGCGCCACCCGCAGCGCCACCGCAAACTCCGACCGCGTCCCCGACGCACCGCTCGGGCAGCGTGGGCAGACCCCGGGGCTGGCCTCGACCGGGCGGGCCGAGACGGTGGACCTCACCGCGGCCGAGCCGGTGTCCTCGACCTACGCGGGCAGCACCTACCCGTCGGCCACCACGGGCGCGACCGGTGGCTGGCAGAGCCCGTCGGCCGGGTCCACCCTGCCGCCGAGCACCGGTGACAACCCGAACGAGGACCTCGTTCCCCACCACATCCAGTCCGACGTCCCGTCGATCTCCCACGAGGGCCCGAGCAGCGGGGCGAACAGGGGGCAGCTGTGAGCGGGTCCCACCCCGTCGAGGAGCCGCGCACGCAGCAGAACGGCGAGCGCTCCCTCGGTGAGATCGTCGCCAGCATCACCAACGAGTTCTCCACGCTGGTCCGCAAGGAGGTGGAGCTCGCCAAGACGGAGCTGCGCGAGGACGCCAAGAACGCCGGCAAGGGCGCGGGGATGTTCGCAGGGGCCGGTGTCGCCGGCCTGCTGTTCCTGATGTGCCTCTCCGCGCTGCTCATCATCGCCATCGGCAGCCAGATCGGCTACGGCTGGTCGGCGCTCATCGTGACCGTCCTGTGGGCCGTCGTCGCCGCGGTGCTGGCCCTGCGCGGCAAGGCGGAGTTCAAGAAGGTCCCGCCGCCGCTGGAGAAGACCACCATCACCCTGAAGGAGGACGTGCAGTGGGCGAAGCACCCGACGAGCTGAAGCGCGACATCGAGGAGACCCGCAGCTCGCTGACGGCCGACCTCGACGAGCTCACCCAGCGACTGAGCCCCAGCAACATCGCGCAGCGCCAGAAGGAGAAGGCGGTGGGTGCGGTCACCAGCGTCAAGGACCGCATCATGGGCACCGCCCACGACGTCGCCTCCTCGGCCTCCGACAAGCTCTCCGTCGTGCAGGACAAGGTCACGGGCGCCGGTTCCGCCGTGGGGGACAAGCTCTCCGGCACCGGTTCCGCCGTGGGGGACAAGCTCTCCGGGGCGGGATCCTCCGCCGGGGGCGCCGCCTCCTCCGTCACCGGGTCCGTGGGGGACCGGCTCTCCGCGGTGGGCGAGCGCGTCTCGTCCGCCCGGGAGAACGCCCCCTCCGCCGGGGAGGCCACCGCGGCCGCCCGTCAGCGGACCCAGGGCAACCCCCTCGCCGCCGGCCTCATCGCCTTCGGCGCCGGCTGGCTGGTCTCCTCGCTGCTGCCGGCGACGAAGACCGAGGCAAAGGTCGCCGCCAAGGCGGTCGACGCCGCCAAGGAGCACGGCCAGGGCATCGCCGAGCAGGCGAAGTCCGTCGCCCAGGAGATCGGCAGCAGCCTCGGCGAGCAGGCCAAGGAGGCTGCGCAGTCCGTGGCGCAGACCGCCCAGGAAGCCGCGCAGACCGTCAAGCAGGACGCGCAGGGGGCCGCCGAGACGGTCCGCAGCGACGCCCAGGGCGCCGTCTCCACCGTCCGCGAGGACGCGCAGGGCGCGGTGTCCACGGTCCGCAGCGACGCCCAGGAGGCTGCGTCCACCGTGCAGCAGCACGGCCAGGAGGCCGCGTCCACCGTGCGCAGCGACGCACAGGGCGCCGCGTCCACCGTGCAGCAGCACGGCCAGGAGGCGGCCGGCGAGGTCCGCGGCACCACGCAGTACTGAGCACCACGGACCGGTCCCCGGATCCGGTCCAGCGCGTGCGGGGTGGGCTTCCCACCCCGCATGCGCTCTCCCACGTCCGCACCCGGGCCGCAACCCGGTTCTGCGGGCGTGTTCGCGCGTCCGGGTGATCATCCGGTCGATGTGGCCGCCGGGGGCATGGGTTGGGCGTCTACGGGGTAGACGAAGAGCATGAGCAGGAGTCCGGAGACCACCGGGGCAGCCCCCGGTCACGACGCGAGCAAGCCGACGCAGATCCCCGCCAAGGGGTGGCTGCAGATCACCAAGCGCGCCTGGGCCGAGGCGAAGTCCGACATGGTCCCGCTCCTCGGGGCCGGCGTCGCCTTCAAGGCCTTCCTGGCGCTCTTCCCCGCCCTGACCGCCTCCTTCCTGCTGTGGGGGCTGTTCAGCGACCCCGCCGCCATCGAGCGCCAGATCAGCGGTCTGGGCGCGGCGATCCCGTCGTCGCTGCAGGAGATCGTCCTCAACCAGTCCGAGGCGATCGCGAACAACAAGTCCGCCGCCGGCCTCAGCGCCGTCATCGCCATCGCCCTGGCGCTGTGGAGCGCCTCCAGCGGCGTGCAGAACATGATGGACGCCATCAACGCCGCCTACGACGAGGACGAGACCCGCGGGTTCATCAAGAAGAAGGGCACCGCCCTCCTGCTGACCGTCGGTGCGATCGTCGTGTTCCTCCTCGCGATCGGTCTCGTCGCCGTCCTGCCGCCCGTGCTCGACGCCGTGGGTCTCTCCGGCACCGGGCTCGGACTCCTCGTCGCCGCGGTCCGCTGGGCCCTCCTCGTCGGCGTCCTGATCGTCGCCCTCGGCGTGCTGTACCGGATGGCTCCGGACCGCGACGCCCCGCAGTTCAAGTGGACGAGCACCGGCGCGATCGTCGCCACCGTGCTGACGGTCGTCGCCTCCATCGGTTTCACGCTCTACATGTCCATCGCCGGTGAGAGCTCCTACACCAAGAACTACGGCTCCGCCGCCGGCGTGGTCATCCTGCTGGTGTGGCTCTGGATCTGCAGCTACGCGATCCTGCTCGGCGCCGAGGTCAACGCCGAGGCCGAGCGCCAGACCATGAAGGACACCACCAAGGGCAACCCCGAGGACCTCGGCGAGCGCGACGCGGTGGCCGCCGACTCCTACGTCAAGGCCGACGGCAGCATCGACCTGCGCGACCACGAGGACGAGGCGCAGGAGAACGGCCCGCGCTCCCGCACCGCCGACCTGCGGGGAAAGCAGGCGCGCTCGCAGTCTTGACGGGCCCGGCGCGCGCGGCGCCGGCACGCGCCTTAGCGTTCCGGCCGTGTCGATCTTCCTGCTCCGCCACGGCGAGACCGCCTGGAGCCTCAGCGGCCAGCACACCGGAACCACCGACCTCCCCCTCACCGGACGCGGCGAGGACCGGGCCAGAGCACTGGCCCCGGTCCTCGCCGCGTTCGACGTCGGGGTCGTCCTCACCAGCCCCCGTCGCCGCGCCCGCCGCACCGCTGAGCTCGCCGGGCTCACCGCCGCCCGCGCCGGCGAGCCCGTGGAGGTCCGCGTGGAGGAGGACCTCGCGGAGTGGGACTACGGCGGCTACGAGGGCCGTACCACCGCCGAGATCTCCGCGGGGCTCGGCCGGGAGTGGTCGGTGTGGACGGACGGCGTGGTCCCCGGTGACACGCCCGGGGAGCGCCTCGACGCGCTCGCCGGCCGCAGCCGCCGCGTCCTGGAGCGCGCCGTCGCCGAGGAGCAGCGCACCGGCCGCCACGTCGCGCTCGTCGGCCACGGCCACGCCCTGCGGGTCCTCACCGCCTGCTGGCTCGGCCTGGAACCCGCCGCGGGCAGGCTCCTGGCGCTCGCCGCGGGGAGCTGGGCCGAACTGGGCCGTGAGCACGGCCGGCCCGTCCTGAGCCGCTGGAGCGTGCCCGCCCCGGGATGAGCCCGCACCGGCCACGACCGCTGCACGGTGCCGGGGTGCACGGTGCCGGGGTGCACGGTGCCGGGGTGCATGGTGCCGGGGTGCACGGTGCCGGGGTGCACGGTGCCGGGGTGCGCGGTGCCGGGGTGCGCGGTGCCGAGGTGCGCGGGCCGCGGGCGTGCACCACGATCGGGGTGCCGCCTGCGGCGGCGCGGGGTGCCGGAGTTCCGGCCCCGCCGGACGAGCAGGAGGGGAACCCGTGAGCACCCAGCCCGAGGACGCCGCACGTGACCACCAGGCCGGTTCCGCCGGGGCCGCCGAGGCGCCCACCGCGGACGGCTACGGGAACGACACCGGCTTCGCCACGGAGGCCGAGGAGGCCGACGACAACGCCTGAGCTCCCTGGGGCCCGGCAGCGCCGGACCGACGCGCCCCGGCGCCCTCCCTGGCCCACGCGGGCAGGGGCAGGGCGCCGCGCCGTCCCGGTCCGGGCCTCACAGCGGCGGGCGGTCCGGGTTCCGGCGGTGCATCCCGTCGAGCAGTTCCGCGAGCGCGTCCGTCGCGCTGCGCCGCGGGTTCCAGCCGAGCTCCGTGCGGGCGCGGTCGGTGCGCATCACCGGTGAGAGGAACGCCAGGTCCACCCAGCCCGGCTCCGTCGGCTGCAGGTGCGCGCCGAACGTGGCGGCGGCCAGCGCCCGCAGCACCCGCGGCGGCACCGGGACGTGCCGCGCACCCAGGGCCTGCGCCAGTTCCGCCGGCCCCAGCACCGGTTCGGCGGCGATGTTGAACGCCCCCTCCGCGCGGGAGCGCAGGGCCAGGTGGATCGCCTCCGCCAGGTCCTCGGCGTGCACCGCCTGCACGACGAGGTCCGTCGGCAGCGGTAGCACCGGCACCGCCCTGCGCCGCAGCAGCACGCGCGGCACCAGGTTCCCGAGGAAGTAGCGCGCCACCTCCTCGCCCGCGCCCCGCTGGAACACCAGGCCCGGCCGCAGCACCGCCAGCGGAACCCCGCCCGCGTTCCGCAACCCGGGCAGCGCCTGCTCGACCCACGCCTTGTGCCGGCTGTACTGCGAGGACGGCACGCCCGTGACGGGGTGGTCCTCCGCCACGGCGTTCGCCACCGGGTCGCCGGGGGGACGGGGGGCGTAGGCGCCGATCGAGGAGACGTACACGCCGTGGCGTGCGCCGGCGTCGCGCGCGGCCCGCAGGACCCGCAGCGTGCCGTCCACGTTCGTGCGCCACAGGGCCGCCTCGTCGCGTGCCGGCTGGATGCCCCATGCCAGGGCCACCACGGCGTCCGCCCCGTCGAGCGCCTGGCGCAGGCGCGGTTCGGAACCCGGTGACGCCACGTCCACCGCGACCCACCGCACGCCGGGCGCGGAGGAATCCGGTACGTGCCGGGCGAGGCCCGTGATCCCGCTGACGCCGGGGTCCTGCGACAGGCGGCGCAGCAGCGCCGAGCCGACGTTGCCACCCGCCCCCACCACGGCCACCCGCATGACGCACGTCCTCCCTGGTCGCCCGTGCTCACCCAGGCGGCCGGGAGGGGTGCCCCCGCCGAGCCCGCGAGGGGTCGCCGATCCTGCCCGCGACGGGGTGTGAACCCCTCCCGGAGGGGTATCGACCGGTCTGCAGGGCCGCCGGGAGAAGCCTCCCGCACCATCCGCCGGGCGGCGACCGCAGACACCGCCGGCGTGCCGCCGCGGTGTGCCCGGCGTGCGCCCGTTTCGGGTTGCGGGACCCCCTGCCCCGTGGTGCCGTGGGGCCGTCGAGAGACGGCGATCAGACTCACGGCGAGGGCGGTCCGGTGGCAGAGGTGGACGTGCAGGCGACGTCGGATACCGACGTGCGGCGGGAGGCGACGGCGCGTCTCCTCGCCGAGATGGCGCAAGTCGCCTCGTGCGAGGAACGCCGTCCCCTGCGGGACGAGGTGATCCGGCTGAACATGCCCGTCGCCACGAGCATCGCGATGCGGTACCGCGGCCGGGGGGAGAGCGTCGACGACCTGGTGCAGGTCGCGCTGCTCGGACTGGTGAAGGCCGTGGACGGTTTCGACCCCGGCCGCGGCAGGGATTTCCTGGCGTACGCGGTCCCCACCATCTCCGGTGAGGTCAAGCGGCACTTCCGCGACCGCGGCTGGGACATCCGCCCGCCCCGGCGCATCCAGGAACTGCGCGCCGGCGTCGAGGCGGCGCAGGAGGTCCTGGTGCAGCGGCTGGACCGCTCGCCCACGGTGTCGGAGGTGGCGCGCTACCTGGAGGTGGACATCGAGGAGGTCACCGAGTGCCTCGCGAGCGTGGAGCTGTACCACGTGCGGTCCGTGGACCAGCAGGTCGACAGCGCCGGTGAGCTCTCGCTGGCGGAGACGCTCGGCGCGCCGGACCCGCAGCTGGAGCACGTCGTGGACTCCGTGAGCCTGCGGCCGCTGCTGCGGCAGCTCTCCCCCCGGGACAAGCGGATCCTGTCCCTGCGGTTCGACCAGGGCTGGACGCAGTCGCAGATCGCCCAGGACGTCGGGGTCACGCAGATGCAGGTGTCGCGGCTGCTGACGCAGGTCCTCGCCAAGCTGCGGCGCCAGCTCGACGCCGAGGCCGCCTGACCCCCACGCCGCCCGGCACGGTTCACCGTCGCGCGCCGGAGGACCCGTAGGCGCGGCACGTCACCAGCGGCGTGAGGGCGTGGCACACGGGACCGCCGAGCTGCCGCACCGCACGCCACAGCAGTTCCGCCTCCGTCTCCCCGCCCACCGTGCCGGTGCCCGTCGTACCGGTTCCCGTGGTGGAGGTTCCGTTGGTGGAGGTGCCCGTGGTGGGGGTTCCCGGAAAACCCCCCGCCGCGAGGTAGGCGTCCGCGCGCACCGCCAGGTTCGAGCCGACGGCGTGCGCGGCCGCCGAGGCCGGGTCCCCGGCGCGCACGGCGGGCACCACCGCGGCGGTGCTGGCCAGCACCCCGCCCGTGACGTGGGCGGCGTGGCCGAGGATCCAGTCCCGGCCGACCGTGCTGCCCGTGTCGGTGCTGAGCACCAGCACCCGCTCGCCCCCCAGGCCGCTCAGCGCCGGGTCCGCCAGACCCGCCGCGGCGGCCTCGCGCCCCGGCCCGTGGACGGCCCGGACCGTCACCGACTCCAGCGTGGCCGCCAGTTCCCGCCACCGCTCCACGAGCGCCGCGCAGGCGGCGTGCGGGACCGGCAGCGCGGCGACCAGGACGACGGCGATCCCGCTGGCGGCGGCGTCGTCAGCGGCGGCCACGAGCCGCGTGAGGCAGTCGTCGAGATCCTCCTCGCGGTCCTCGTCCCCGGCCCGCACGACCAGGACGACGAGGGCGCCGCGGACCTCCGGCGCGCTCACCGTCCCGCACCGTCGTCGTGGACCTGCCCAGCGCTCATGGGTGGCGCTCCCCGCGGCCGGCACCGGAACCGGCCGAGCACGACGGCGGCGTCCGGTGGCTGCTGTCCGGCGGGTCTCACCACCCACCGTCCCGACGAACGTAGCCGAACCCGCCCGGTGCCGTCCTGGTGGCTGTCCCGGTGGCCGTGTCCTGGTCCGCCCCCGGTGGCGGTACCGGTGGTGAGGTGTGCCTTGCGTTTCGCCGGGCGCGGCCGGGTCACTGGGGGAGGGTGACCACTGAGACGAGCACCGCGCGCCCCGGCAGCGCCTCCCCGATCGGTGACTGGCTGGACCGCCTCACCGAGCTCACCGTCCTGGACCCGCTGGCCGAGCGCCTGACCGGCATCGTCCACAAGGTCCCCGCCCCCGCCCGGGACGTCCTGCACGGCGTCCCCCTCGGCCATCCCGCGCACCCGGCGCTGGCGATGCTGCCGGTCGGGGCGTGGCTCAGCTCCGCCGTGCTCGACGTCGTCGACGTCGTGGCGCCCTCGCCGGCGCGCCGCTCCGCCTCCGCGCTGCTGGCCGGGGTGGGGGCCGTCGCCGTGCTGCCCACCGCCGCGGCCGGCCTGGCCGACTGGGCCGACCTGCACTCCGACCAGCAGCGCATGGGGCTGGTGCACGCCGCCACGAACGAGGTGGCGCTGGTGCTGGTGACCGTGGGGGTCGTGAAGCACCTGCGGGGCCGGGGCGCGAGCGGGCGGCGCTGGCGGCTCGCGGGCACGCTCGTCTCCAGCCTGGGTGCCGTCATCGGCGGGCACCTGGCCACCCGCTGGGCGGTCGGCGCCAACCACGCCGAGGAGGTGCCGCACCGCGGCCCGCACGACTGGCAGCGCCTGATGCCGGTGGCGGAGCTGGTGGACGGGCAGCCGGTGCGCGGGCGCTGCGGGGACGTGGACGTGGTGCTCGTCCGCCGCGGCCCGCAGGACGTCACCGTCCTGGCCGACAGGTGCGCGCACCTCGGCGGCCCGCTGCACGAGGGGAAGGTCGAGCAGGTCCGCGGCCGCGACTGCCTCGTCTGCCCCTGGCACGGCAGCGCGTTCGAGCTGGAGGCCGGCTCGGTGGTGCGGGGCCCGTCCGTCTCCCACCAGCCCCGGTTCGACACCCGGATCGTCGACGGGGTCGTCCAGGCGCGGGTCGTCACCGTCCCCGACGCCTGAGCCGCCCTGGGCGGCCCCCGCGTCGGGTGCGCCGCGTCGGGTGCGCCGTGTCAGGTGCGCCGCAGCGGGGCCGCCTCGGGGCGCTTGCCGGTCCGGCCGGTGCCGGAGGAGCGCCGCCGCAGCCGGCGCCGCACCCAGGGCACGACGTACTCCCGGACCCAGGCGGCGTCCTCGGACAGCGACGCCAGCCGCGCGGGCGCCGGTGCGGGCGGCAGCGGCTCCCGCCAGTCCACCGCCCGCGCGGGCAGCGGGTGCCCCAGCGCCTCCAGAGCCGCGAGCGCCACCCGCTCGTGCCCCGCGGAGGTGAGGTGGATGCGGTCCGGCGCCCACGAGCGGCGGTCGTGCAGGGCGCGCAGGCCCCACAGGTCCAGCACCGCGCAGCCGTGCCTGCGGGCGACGGACCAGACGTGGGCGCTGTACACCGCCGTCAGGCCGCGGTTGCGCCGCAGCAGCGGGGCGATCCGGGTGTCCACGCCCGTGGCGAGCAGGACCTGCGCGCCGCCCGCGCGGAACCTGCCCACCGCGTCCTCCAGCAGCGCCGCCAGGGCGTCCGGGTCCGCACCGGGGCGCAGCAGGTCGTTGCCGCCGCCCACGAGGCTGACGAGGTCGGGGCGCAGCGCGAGGGCGGCGGGGACCTGCTCGGCGACGATCTCGGGCAGCAACCGACCGCGCACGGCGAGGTTGGCGTACTCCAGCGGCCGCGCGCCGGCGCCGTCGAGGTGCTCGGCCAGCCGGTCCGCCCAGCCGCGCCAGCCACCGGTGGCGGCGTCCACGTCGACGAAGCCCTCGGTGAAGGAGTCGCCCACGGCCACGTAGCGGCGCGGGGGCTGCGGGCCCGCACCGCGCGGTCCGGGCGTCCGCTCGGCGTCCACGGGCCCATCGTGCCGCCCACCCGGCGCCTGGAGCCGCCCGGGGTGGCCCCCCGTCGCCCGGAGCTCACCGGGTCCTCGCCGTCGCGCGGAGTTCGCCGTGCCTTCGCCGGGTCCCCGCCGTGGCGCCCGCGCGCGCTGTCGGGGGCGGGGACCACAGTGGGGCCGTGACCGAGGAGACGACCGCACAGCCGCCCGGCGCCCCGCTCCGCGCGCCCCGGCCGCAGGAGCCGCCCGGGGAGGCCGAGCTGCGCGGGCGCACCGGCTTCGACCCCGCCTTCCTCGCGCCCGGCCCGCCGCTGCCGCTCCCGCTGCCCGTGCCCGGCCCCTCGGCGCCGGAGGTCGTGGTGCTGCCGTACACGCACTTCACCGTCGTGCTGCGCCCGGACCGGCGCCTGGCGGCGGCCACCGTCGCCGCGGTCGACGGGGCGCGGCTGCGGGACGTGGAGCGGTCCGGGTCCCGCTGGTGGCTCGACCCGCGGGTGCCGGCGGGGCAGCAGACCGGCCCGGAGGTGTACGCCCGCAACGACCTCGACCGCGGCCACCTGGTGCGGCGCCGCGACCCGGTGTGGGGGGAGGCCGCGGAGGCGGCGCGGGCCAACGCCGACACCTTCTGCTACACCAACGCGGCCCCGCAGCACGCCGGTTTCAACCAGTCCGGGGAGCTCTGGCTCGGGCTGGAGGACCACGTCCTGGACCACGCCGCCACGTACGACCGGCGCCTGGTGGTCGTGACCGGGCCCGTCCTGGCCGACGACGACCCGGAGTACCGCGGGGTGCTGCTGCCGCGCCGCTTCTTCAAGGTGGTCGCCCACCTGCGCGCCGGGCGGGAGGGGGAGCTCGCCGCCGCGGCGTTCGTCCTGGACCAGAGCCCGCTCGTGGCCGGGCTCGTGCGGGCCCGGCGGGTGCCGGACCTGCCGCCCTTCCGGACCTTCCAGGTGCCGGTGCGGGACGTGGCGGCGCTGAGCGGGCTGGACCTCGGGCCCTTGGCGGGCGCGGACCGGCAGGTGGTCCCCGCCGCCGCCGGCTCCGGGTGGCGCCCGGTGGCGACGCCCGCCGACATCTCCTGGTGAGGAGCGTTCCCAGCTGAGCGCGCCGTGGCGCGCTTCGCCGGGGCCGCCACCTGTGCCATGGTGCTTGCCGACGCCGGGCACGGACGCCGCGGCACGCTCGGGAGGGAACGCATGAGACGGCACCTGGAGGATCGGCTGCGCTTCCTGCGGGCCTTCGTCACCCACCCCCGGCGGGTGGGGGCCGTGCTGCCGACCTCCCAGCACGCCGTGCGGGACATGCTGGACATGGCCGACGTCGCCGGTGCCGACCTCGTCGTCGAGCTCGGCCCGGGCACGGGCGTCTACACCGGCGAGATCCTCGCGCGGCTGCGCCCCGGCGCGCGGCTGCTGGCCGTCGAGATCGACCCGCACCTCGCGCGGCTGCTGGCCGAGCGGTTCGACGACCCCCGCCTGGAGGTCGTGAACGACTCCGCGGAGAACCTGCAGAACCACCTCGACGGTGCGGAGGCCGACGTGGTGGTGTCCGGGCTGCCCTTCACGTCGCTGGAGCCGGAGCTGCGCCGGCGCATCCTGGAGGGCATCCCCAAGGCGCTCGGGCCGCGGGGCGTCGCCCTCGTCCTGCAGTACTCCCCGCTGGTCCTGGCGGACCTGCGGCAGATCTTCGGCGACGTGCAGCGGCGCGTGTCGCTGCTCAACGTGCCCCCGGCGTTCCTGTTCACCTGCACCCCGGAGGCGGCCGGCGCGGCCGGGCGGCCCGCGTGGGGCTCGCAGTTCGCCCTCACCTCCCGCACCTGGTCCGAGGCACGGCGCTACGTCGTCCCCGCGGGTGCCGTGGGCGCCGGGCTGCTCCTGGCGCGCCGGCGCGCGGGGTGGGCGGCCCTCGGCGCGGGCGGCCTGCTGGGCCTGTTCTTCCGCGACCCCGAGCGCCCCCTGACGCCCGACCCGCGCGTCGTCTACGCCGCGGCCGACGGTGTGGTGACCCACGTGGAGGAGTCCGTGGCGGACCCCTGGATGCCCGCGGGGCGTGCGACGCGCATCTCCACCTTCCTCAACCTGCACAACGTGCACGTCCAGCGCAGCCCCGTCGCCGGCGAGGTCGCCGAGGTCGAGGCGGTGCGGGGCCGTTTCGCCCCGGCGCTGGCCACCGGCTCGGACCTGAACACCCGCACCCGCACCGCCCTCGACGGGCCGGCCGGCCGGGTCGTCGTCGTGCAGATCGCGGGGATGATCGCGCGCCGGATCACCACGTGGGCCGCGCCGGGGGACCGGCTGGAGGCCGGGCAGCGCCTCGGGGTCATCCACCTCGGCTCGCGCACCGACGTGCTGCTGCCGGTGGACCGCGCGGACGTGCTCGTGCGGGCCGGTGACCGGGTGCGCGCCGGGATCACCCCGCTCGCCCGCTACCGCGACCACGGATGACGCCCTCGCGCGACCTCGTGACGCCCGCCAACGCCCTCACGAGCGCGAACCTGGCGGCCGGTTTCCTGGCGCTGCTGGCGGTCCTGGACGGCAACGCCGTCACGGCGGCCGTGCTCGTGACGGCCGGGGCCGTCTTCGACGTCCTCGACGGCCCCCTCGCGCGCCGCGGCGGGGAGGACCACGGGTTCGGGGCGACCCTCGACTCCCTCGCCGACCTCGTCTCCTTCGGCGTCGTCCCCGCGATGTCGCTGTACCTGACGTCCCTGCACGCCCTGCCCGGCGTGGGCCTGGCGGCCTGCCTGGCGTTCCTGCTCGCGGGGGCGTGGCGGCTGGCCCGCTTCCCGCTCGTCAAGGACCGCGGGCACTTCGTGGGCGTCCCGATCCCCGTCGCGGGGGTCACGGTGATGTTCGCGGTGCTCGGCGGGCCTGACGTGGCCCTGGCCCTGACGATGGCGCTCGCCGCGAGCGTCCTCATGATCAGCACGGTGCCGTTCCCGCGGGCGGTGGTGAGCCTGCGCTGGGCCACCGGGGTCCTGCCGGCCGTGGCGCGCAGGCTCCCGCCGCGCCGCTAGGGCGCGGCGGGGGAGCGCAGCACCGAGGCGGGCACCGGGGTGCCGGGCGGGGTGAGCGGCGACGGCCGCGGAACCCCCGCGGTCACCGCCAGGGGCAGGACGCCCGCCCACACCGCGTGGTCCTCACCGTCACCGGGGTCCTCCGAGGGGCCGTGCGCGCGGACCTTCACGGACGCCCGGTCCAGCGGCACGCGCAGCACCTCCGTGGCCGCCAGTTCCCGGTGCGTCGGTGGGCGCACCTCGTCCCACCGGCCCGGTACGGCGTGCTCGCTGAGCACCCGCAGGGCCGCCTCGCGCTCCCCGGGCGGCACCACCCGGGCGAGGCCGGACACCACGGCGCTGCGGTAGTTCATCGACGTGGCGAACGCCGAGCGCGCGAACACCAACCCGTCCAGGTGCGTCACGCACACCGACACGGGCAGGCCCTGCGCGGTGGCGGCGTCGCGGAACAGCCCCGCGCCGCTGGACCCGTGCAGCAGCAGGGTCCCGCCATCGCGGGCCACGGCCATCGGCAGCACCAGCGGCTCGCCGTCGCGCACGAGACCCACGGAGGCGACGAGCGCCCCGTCCAGCACCGCGTGCAGCGCCGCGATGTCCAGCACCTGCCGCTCGGCCTTGCGGCGGATGCGGGTGCGCTCGTCCAGGGGCAGGGTTTCCACGGCGGCACCCTGCCAGCGGGCACCCCGCGGCCGCAGCCGGTTTCCGGCCGGGACGGTGCTGGTCGACTGTCCCGCAGCGCCCGGTCCCCGTCCGGCGCGCTGGCCGGGAGGAGCCGTCTCGTGGGCATGGTGCTCGTCGGGCGCACGCTGTCGCCGGAGGAACTGCAGAGGCTGGGGGACGACCCGGACGTGGCCGCCTCGCTGCTCTTCGGGGGCGACGGGGACGACGGGGACGACCCCGAGCTGGACCTGGACCTGGCCTGGCACGGCATCCACTTCCTGCTCGCCGGTTCCGCGTGGGAGGTCGGCGAGGGCGCCGCCGCCGCGGTCCTCGGCGGCGAGGACGTCGGCGGGGACAACGGGTACGGCCCGGCCAGGCTGCTCACCGCGGAGGCCGTGCACGCGGTCGCCGCCGGGCTGGAACCGCTCGACGCCGAGATGCTGCGCGCCCGGTTCGACCCCGGCGCGATGGCGGCGGCCGAGGTGTACCCGGAGATCTGGGACGAGGGCCCCGAGGTCTTCGACGAGTACCTCGCGCCGCACCACGACGCGCTGCGGCGCTTCTCCCTCGCCGCGGCCGCCGACGGCCGGGCGGTGCTGCTCCCGCTCACCTGACGGTGGCCCGCACCGGCGACCGGGCGCGGCACGGTACGGCGTTCCCCATCGGAAGAACTGAGGCCTCCAGTCCGACCCGTCATCGGTCAGCCGCCCGCGGGTGCCACCACGCCACCGCTGTGGACCGGTCGCACCTCCACGCCGCCGCCCTCGCGGAGCACGGGGTTGGTGCCGGCGACGGCCAGCGCCGCGTCGAGGTCGGGCGCCTCGAGGACGTAGAAACCGGCGACGACCGGCCCCGGGCCGGTGAACGGCCCCTCGGTGGTGGAGCCCGCGCGCAGCGACACCGCCGTGTCGCGGGGCGTCAGCGCGTACGCCACGAGCATCGAGCCGGCCTGCTCCAGCTCGCCGGCGTGCGCGTCGCACGACGCGGTGTCGGCGGCCGGGGCCCGGGGTGCGTGGGCGGAGTCGTCGGCGTAGATGAGAACGGCGTACTGGGCCACGGTGGCTCCCTCCTGGGACCGGCTCGTCCGGAACGGTCCTACCGTGCGGCACCGACAGCGGGCCGGCGCGCCCGCGGCACCCCTCAGGCCTCCCCGGTGCCCGTGCCCCGCCGCGCGCCGCGCGCGAGGACGACCAGCCACGCACCGCCGGCGAGCGCGGCCCACGCGGCCCACCGGATCGCGCCCCACTCCAGGAACTCCGGCCACGACGCGGTCTGGTCGCGGTTCGCCGCGCGGTACGCGGCGGCGCTGTGGAACACCGCACCGGCGAGGACGAGCAGCACCCCGAGGACGGCGACGGGCAGGGAGTTCCGGGCGGTGACGGCCACGGGCCCATCCTGCCCGGTGCCCGGACACGTCGTGGTGGCGGGAGTCGAACCCGCCTACCGGCGGCACAGGGCCCGTTCGTCCCCGTGCCGCCGCCAGTTCCTGCACACCACGTCACCGCCCGGCCCGGGTCCGGGCCGGGCGGCTGGCAGCCCCGTTGCGCGAGGACGGTGGGGCCGGGCCGCCGGTAGCGCGCCGGGGGCTCCCTGGCGTGGGGAGCGGCTCGTCCGGCTCGGCTCGCGGGTCGGGAGGGCGGCGCGCTCAGCCCGGGAGCGCCGCGGCGCCGCCGAGGCGGCGCCACACCTGCCGCTGCACCGCCACGGTGGCGTCGGGCCGCCACGGCGTCCACCGCGGCCGCATGCCCGCCTCCTGCGGCGTGCGGTCCGCCTTGGCGGTGTTGCACGCCTCGCAGCAGGCGGCGAGGTTCTCCCACGTGTCGGGCCCGCCGCGGCTGCGGGGCAGCAGGTGGTCGACGGTGCGGGCGCGGGCGCCGCAGTAGACGCAGGTGTGCCGGTCCCGCTCCAGGACCGCCCGGCGGCTCGCGAGCGCGGAGCGGCGCGCCGGGGTGGCGGGCACGTGGACCCAGCGCGTCAGGCGCACCGCCCGCGGCCACGGCACGGAGGTGCTGGGGGAGCGGACCAGCCGCTCCGGTTCCGCCTCGTGGACGACCGCCACCGGCCGGCCGGCCGCGTCCAGGGTGAGCAGCAGGGTGACGGCGCGCTGCCACTCGACCGCGTGCAGGACGGTGCCGCAGGCGTTGAGGACGAGGACGGGACGCACGGCGGGTCACCTCCCGGTCGACGGCGGAGCGCGCGGCGGGGCGGGCGGTGCCCGGGCCCCGGCCCCGCGCGGTCCGCGGGACGGCCACGAGGGTGCCCAGCGGCACCCCCGCGGCGCAACGGGTTTCCCGCCCGCGCGTGCCGGCGGTGTGCCTCAGCCGCCCGGCAGCAGCACCACGTCGTCGCGGTCCCGGTCGCACACCAGCGCCCCGTCCACCACGTCCAGCGGGGCGACCTGCACCGAGGAGCGCCGCTGGCGGTACCCCTGCTCGTCGAACGTCCCCACCCCGCCGGACTCGTCGCGCTCGGGGTGGGTGAAGTACACGACGAACGCCCGCTCGTCCGCCCCGGCGCCCTGCACCACGACGTCGGCGTGCAGCCCGAAGCGCCCGTCGTCGGGGCGGGAGCCGGGGGTGTCGAGGATGCGGCCGGTGCGCCGCCACGCCTCCAGGTCCTCCGAGCGGTACACGCCCTGCCCGCACCACTCGTCCACGAGCATCCACCACCAACCCCGGAACCGGAACACGTTCGGTCCCTCGTGCCCCTCCCCGGTGATCACCGGCCGGGGGTCCCGCCACGTCGTCAGGTCGTCGGAGTCCACCGCCCACGTGGAGCTGCCCGCGGCCTCGTCCTTGTACCAGAGCCGGAAACCCCCGCCCGGCAGCTCCACCACGCACGCGTCGATGCAGTACCGCGACGACAGGGGCAGCTCGCCGTGGTGCTCCCAGGTGAGCAGGTCCGCGGAGGTGCAGTGGTGGATCGTGCGCTCGTGGCCCGGCCAGGCCGCCGGCACGCCCGGCACGTAGCTGACGAACATGTGGTAGCGGTCGCCGCGCCGGAGGATCTCCGGCGCCCAGTACGTGTTGCGGCCCGGCTCGAACCGCAGACCCTGCAGCGTGCCGCGGTAGGTGAACTCCCGCCCGTCGCGGGAGGTGGCGTAGCCGAGGTCCGTGCCGTGCACCCAGGCCACGCCCGGGCCGGGGGCGTCCGCGCGGCGGTTGGTGTAGACCAGCCACCACTCGGACGTCCCCCGGTTCCAGACCAGCACCGGGTCGGCCGCCCCGTCGTGGACGGGGTCGCGGAAGAGGGGGGCGACCACGGTCCGCCCCTCAGGCCGGGGTGCCGGCGAACCGCACGACGCTCCACGACAGCGGCGGCAGCACCACCGTCGCGTTCCCGTCGGTGATCGTCACGTCCTCCAGCGCCCGCGGCGTGACGGCCTGCGGGTTCTCCTGGTTGTTGGTGGTGTGCCGGTCCTGGCCCTCGCCGGCGTGCAGGGTCGTGGCGGACACCACCCGCCGGACGCCGAAGCCGCGCAGGCCGATCTCGACGCGGGCGGGCTGCTCAACGTCGCGGTTGGCCAGGAACAGCGCCACCGTCCCGGTCTCCGGGTCGTGCGTGGCGGCGGCGTCGACGACCGGCGCGTCGCCGTACCTCGCGGACTCGTACCTGTCGCCCGAGGTCTGCACCTGGAGGATGTCCCCGGTGGCGAGGCGGCGGACCTGCTCGAAGGGGTGCGCGATGGTCTGCTTCCACGCCGGGCCGCCCGGCTCGCTGCGCAGCAGGCCGATGACGTTGACGAGCTGCGCCTGGCAGGCGACCGTCACGCGGTCGCCGTGGCGCAGCAGCGAGTTCAGCAGCGTGCCCACGACCACGGCGTCGGTGATCGAGTACTCGTCCTCGATGACGCGCGGCGCCACGTCCCACGGCTTGGCGCTGGGGGCGTGGTGCGGGCGGGAGATGTACCAGACGTTCCACTCGTCGAAGGAGATGTTGATGCGCTTCTTGTGCTTGCCCCGGGCGCGCACCGCGTCGGCCGTGGCGACGACCTCGTCGATGAAGGCGTCCATGTCCACGGCGCTGGCGAGGAAGCTGCCGATGTCGCCGTCCTGGTCCTCCTCGTAGTAGGCGTGGCAGGAGACGTAGTCGACGGTGTCGTAGCACTCCTCCAGCACCGTGCTCTCCCACGCGCCGAACGTGGACATCGCCCGGGAGGAGCTGCCGCAGGCGACCAGCTCGATGTCCGGGTCGACGAGGCGCATCGCGCGGCCGGTCTCGGCGGCGATGCGGCCGTACTCGTGGGCCGTCTTGTGCCCGACCTGCCAGGGGCCGTCCATCTCGTTGCCCAGGCACCACAGCTTGATCCCGAGGGGGTCCGGGGTGCCGTGGGCGATGCGCAGGTCGGAGTACTTCGTCCCGCCCGGGTGGTTGGCGTACTCCAGCAGGTTGCAGGCGTCCTGCAGGCCGCGGGTGCCGAGGTTGACGGCCATCATGGGCTCGGTGCCGGCGGCGCGCGCCCACTGGTCGAACTCGGCGAGGCCGAACTGGTTGGTCTCCACGGAGCGCCACGCGCGGTCGATGCGCCGGGGCCGGCTCTCGCGGGGGCCGACGGAGTCCTCCCAGTCGTGGCCGGAGACGAAGTTGCCGCCGGGGTAGCGCACGACCGTGGGCCCGAGCTCGCGGACCATCTCCAGCACGTCGGTGCGGAAGCCGCGCTCGTCGGCGGCGGGGTGGCCGGGCTCGTAGATGCCGGTGTAGACGCAGCGGCCCATGTGCTCCACGAAGGAGCCGAAGAGGCGGTGCGGGACGGGACCGACCGTGAAGGCCGGGTCCAGGGTCAGTCGGGCGTTGCGCACGGGGGTCCTTCCGGAGGGATCTCGGACTTCTGCAGTCTGCCGGGCCGGCCGGACGTGGTGGTGGGCGGCTCCCGACGGGACGGTCCCCGCCGCGAGCCGCCCACGTCAAGGGGCGGAGCCGGTCCTCACGGCCGCGGCGTCACCGGCCGCCCAGGCCGGTGGTGGCCACGCCGCGGATGATCTGCCGCTGGAAGAGCATGAACACGATGATCAGGGGCAGGCCCGCCAGGATCGCCGCGGCCATGACCTGGGCGTAGCGGATGCCGAAGGTGCTCTGCACGGTGACCAGCCCGACGGGCAGGGTCATCAGGTCCGGGTTGGACGTGACGATGAACGGCCACAGGAAGTTGTTCCAGGCGCCGATGAAGACGAAGATCGCGACGGCGGCGAGGATCGAGCGGGACAGCGGCAGCACGATCTGCCAGAAGACCCGGAACGAGCCGGCGCCGTCCACCCGGGCAGCCTCCTCCAGCTCCCGCGGGATGCCGTCGAAGAACTTCTTCAGGATGAACACCATCGCGGGCGCCACGAGCTGGGGGAGGATCACGCCCCAGTAGGTGTCGACCAGGCCCATCGCGATCATCTGCCGGTACAGGGGCACGATGAGGATCTGCGGCGGCACCATGATCCCGGCGACCGTCAGGGCCAGGAGCACCCCACGGCCGCGGAACTCGCAGCGGGAGAACCCGTAGGCCGCCAGCGCCGAGACCAGCACCGTCAGGACCGTCACCGCCACGGCGACCAGCGTGGAGTTGACGAACCAGGTGATGAGGTCGTCGCTGGCCAGGACGGAGCGGTACGCCTCGGCGGTGAACCCGCTCTCGGGGATCCAGGTGGGCGGGACGGCGGTCGTCTCGGACTCCGCCTTGAAGGACGTGTCCAGCGCCCACAGCAGCGGCGCCAGCCACAGCAGTGCCACGACGGCGAGGGCGGTGGCGATCCCGATCCGCACGGCCAGCGGCTGCCGCTGGGCGGCGGAGCGCCGGTCCTCCTGGCCGCGGGCGGCCGCGCGCCGCGGTGCGGGCGGTGCGAGGGTGCTCATGCCGCCCCTCCCTTCTGGCTCGCCCCGCGGCGGTTGCTGATCCACAGCTGCGCCAGCGAGAGCACGATGATGAGGGCGAAGAACATGTACGAGATGGCCGAGGCGTAGCCCAGGCGGTAGCTGACGAAGCCGGTGTCGTAGACGTACTGCAGGATCGGCGCCGCCGCCGCGTTCGGGCCGCCACCGCCACCCGGCCACAGGATGTAGATCTGGTCGAACACCTTCAGCGAGGCCAGGACCTGCAGCACCACGACGAGGCCGGTCGTGCGGCTCAGCAGCGGCAGGGTGATGGACACCAGCCGGCGCCAGCCGCCCGCACCGTCCAGCGCGGCGGCCTCGTAGACGGTCTCCGGGATGGCCTGCAGCGCCGACAGGTACAGCAGGAAGTTGAACCCGACGGTCCACCACACCGTGAGGACCACCACCGAGAGGATGGCCGTGCTCTCCTCGGTGAGCCACCCCACCGGCTCCAGGCCGAGCTGGACGAGGGTGGCGTTGAGGAAGCCGAAGTCGTTCTGGAACAGCCACTGCCAGATGAGCACGACCGTGGCGACGGGCATGAGGAACGGCGCGAAGAACGAGAAGCGCCAGAGCCACTGGCCCCGCACGCCGCTGTGCACGAGCAGCGCCATGACCAGCGCCACGAGCACGAGCGGGACGGTGCTGAGCACCGTGAACAGCAGGGTGTGGCCCAGGGTGCGCCACACGACCGGGTCGGCGAACAGCTCCCGGTAGTTGGCCAGGCCGACGAAGTCCGACTCCGGCCGGGCGAGGCTGGTGTCGAAGAAGCTCATGCCGAAGCCGTAGACGACCGGCCAGAGCAGGAAGACGGCGTAGACGGCGAAGAACGGCAGGACGAACCAGATGCCGCCCGGGTTCGTCGCCAGGCTCCGGCCGCGCCGCACGGCGGGGCCGCCGGTCGTCACCGGAGCGGGCAGGTTCGACTGGATCGTGGTGGTGGCCATCGTCGCTCCTCTCAGACCGGGCTCGGGGTGTCGAGCTGCTTCTGCATCCAGGCGACGAGCTGGTCGGCCGCCTGCTCCGGGGTCGCGGTGCCGGAGTGCACCGAGAAGAGGATCTGCCCGGCCTGCGTCATGAGGTTCGAGCCCGACCCGGAGAAGTAGGCCAGCGGGTCGAACTCGACCGTGTCGGCCACGTCCTTGATGTTCGACTGCGGTTTCAGGGCCAGGTACTCCGGGCTGTCGGCGACGGGCCCGTAGGCGGGGATGTGCCCGCCCTCGGCCCAGCCGAGGCTGTTCCTCAGCACGGAGGCGACGAAGAGGTAGGCGTTCTCGCGGCCGGCGTCGACGCTGATCTGCCGGGGCAGCACGAGGGCGTGGCCGTCCGCGCGGACGCGGTCCGCACCGAACACCGCGGGGAAGGGCACCATCGTGAACGGGATGCCGGAGTTCAGGTAGGTGGTCACCTCCCAGTCGCCGGTGAAGCACAGCCCGGCCCCGCCGCCGCCGAAGACCGCGATCGAGCTCGCCGCGTCGAGCGTCCTCGGGACCGCCGCGCCGTCGGTGAAGTCGCGCAGGAACCCGAAGACCTGCAGCAGCTTGTCGCGGTCCACGCCGACCCTGCCGCCGGGGGGCAGGTCGAACGTGCCGTCGAGCTGGCGGTACAGCGTCCAGAACAGCATCCAGGTGACGAACCCGTCGGCCGCGGGGTAGGCCACGCCGACGCCGCCCGTGACCTCCGCGCACGCCCTGGCCGCGTCGACGAGCGCCTGCGGGGTGGTGATCGGCTTCAGGCCGCCGTCGGCGTCGAGCAGCCCCGCCTTCGCGCAGACGTCGGTGTTCGCGAACGTCACGAGCGGGTGGGCGTCCAGCGGCACGGCGAAGAGGTCCCCGTCCGCGCTGGCCATCTCCCACAGCGGGGCGGGGAAGTCCTCCTGCCTGATGCCGAGGCGGCCCAGCTCGCCGAGGTCCCACGGGTCGAGCAGGTGCTCGGCGAAGGTGGGCAGGCGGGACAGGTGGATGGTGGCGATGTCCGGTGGGCGTCCCCCGGCGGAGGCCATGGCGAGCTTGGTGTAGTACGGCGCGCCCCAGGCGAGGGTGGTGGCCGTGACGTCGGTCCGGGGCTGCTCGCGCCGGAACGCGTCGACGAGCGCGATCATGCGCTCGCCGTCGCCGCCGCCGAAGAAGTTCCAGTACTGCAGGCTGCTGCCGCCGCCGGCAGCGGTGACGGGTGTCGCGCACGAGCTGAGCGACAGCCCTGCGGCTCCCGCACCTCCGGCGAGCGCCGCGCCGCGCAGGAATGCGCGCCGGGACGTTGCGGTCATCGTCGACCTCCTCGTTTACAACGTTGGAACGGAGGATGCCCGCAACCGGTCCCCGGGTCAAGCACCTCCGCCGTCCCGGCGTGGATCTCCCGTCCGCACCGGGCGTGGTGCCACAATCCGGCCCATGCCGCCCCGTGCCACCACGCTGCGAGACGTCGCCGAGGCCGCCGGGGTGTCCATCAAGACCGTCTCCAACGTCGTCAACGACCACCCGCACGTGCGCCCGGAGATGCGCGAGCGCGTGTGCGCCGTCATCGACCGGCTCGACTACCGCCCCCAGGCCGTCGGGCGGCAGCTGCGGCACGGCCGCACCGGCATGCTCGCCCTCGCCGTGCCCTACGTGGACTCCCCGTACTTCGCCGAGCTCGCCGCCCTCCTGGTCAGCGCCGCCCGCTCCCGCGGCCTGACCGTCCTCGTGGAGCAGACCGGCGGCGACGTCGAGCGCGAGCAGGAGGTGGCCGCCGGCTTCCCCGTCCGCATGGTCGACGGGCTGATCTTCAGCCCGCTCGGCCTCCCCGACAGCGAGCTCTCCGCCCGGCGCGACCGCACCCCGGCGGTCCTCGTCGGCGAGCACGGCCGCGACGCCGGCATCGACCGCGTCGCCAACGACAGCGTCGAGATCGGCAGGCTGGCCACCGCGCACCTGCTGGAGCGCGGTCGCCGTCGCGTCGCCATGATCGGCGCCAAGCGGGAGCACCCCCACCTCGTCGCCACCGACCGCCTCACCGGCTACGGCGAGGCGCTGCGCCGGGCCGGGGTCCGCCCCGACCCCCGCCTGGTCACCGCCACCGACGAGTGGAGCCGCCCGGAGGGCGAGCGGGCCGTGGACCTCCTCCTGGAGCGGGCCCCCGACGTCGACGCGGTCTTCTGCCCCAGCGACGTCATGGCCCTCGGGGCGCTGCGGTCCCTGCGCCGGCACGGGCGGCGCGTGCCCGACGACGTCGCCGTCATCGGCGTCGACGACATCGCCGAGGCCTCCTACGCCGCCCCCACCCTCAGCACCGTCGCCATCGACCGCGCCTTCATCGCCGAGACCGCGCTCGACCTGCTGCTGCGCCGGCTCGGGGGCGACGAGTCCCCGCCGCGCACCGTCGTCGCCCCCCACGCCCTCCTCGTGCGGGAGAGCACCGGCGGCTGAGCGGGGCGGGAGGAAGAAGCGGCGTCCGCACGAGGTTGCCGCGGCCATGAAGGCGATCACTCTCGAGCGCACCGGGGGCCCCGAGGTCCTCACCGTCACCGACGTGGAGGAGCCCTCGCCCGGCCCCGGGGAGGTCCTCGTCGACGTCGCGGCCGCCGGCGTCAACTACATCGACACCTACCACCGCGACGGCACCTACCCGGTGCCGCTGCCGTACCGCCCCGGGCTGGAGGGCGCCGGACGGGTCCGCGCCCTGGGCAGCGGCGTCGAGGGGTTCGCCGAGGGCGACCTCGTCGCCTGGAAGGGCGCCCCCGGCAGCTACGCCGAGCAGGTCGCCGTCCCCGCGCGCGAGCTCGTCGCCGTCCCCGGCGGCGTGGACGCCGAGACCGCCGCGGCCCTGCTGCTGCAGGGCCTCACCGCCCACTACCTCGCCACCTCCACCCACCCGGTGGCCGAGGGGGACTGGGCCGTCGTCCACGCCGGCGCCGGAGGGGTGGGGCTGCTGCTGACGCAGATCGTGAAGCTGCGCGGCGGGCACGTCCTCGCCACCACCTCCACCCCGCAGAAGGCGGAGCTGGCGCGCGCCGCCGGGGCCGACGAGGTCGCCTCCTACGAGGACTTCGCCGCCCGCGCGAAGGAGCTCACCGGTGGGCGCGGCGCCGACGTCGTCTACGACGGGGTGGGCCGCGCCACGTTCGACGCCGGGCTGGACGCCCTGCGCCCGCGCGGCCTGCTCGCCCTCTACGGCGGCGCCAGCGGCCAGGTCCCGCCGTTCGACCTGCAGCGCCTCAACGCCGCCGGGTCGCTGTTCGTGACGCGCCCGACGCTGGCGCACCACGCCGCCGACCCCGCCGAGCTGCGCGAGCGCGCGGCGGAGCTGTTCTCCTGGGTGGCCGGCGGGCGCCTCGACGTGCGCGTCGGAGGGCGCTACCCGCTCGCCGAGGCCCCGCGGGCCCACGAGGACCTCCAGGGCCGGCGCACCACGGGCAAGCTGCTCCTGCTGCCGTGAGGCGGGCGGGGGCGGCTCCGGGCCGCCCCCACCCGCACCCTCCTCAGGCCTCGCCCGGCCCGCCCACCAGCACCACGGCCTGCGCCACCACCACCCGGCCGTCGACGGAGGTGATGGCCGGGTCGCCGTGCAGGCGGTAGCCGGAGGCCAGGGCCTCGCTGACCCGCTCGCAGAACGACCGGTCGTCCGGGCCGGTCAGCAGGCGGTACGCCAGGGGTGCCGCGTCGCTCATGGGGATCCTCTCGCCGCTGGAACGGGACGCGACTGTAACGCCGGCGCGCGCCCGGACCGTCCCGGCTCCGCCCGCGGGCGACCACCGGCGTCGGGCAGAGTGGGCCGGTCCTACCCCCACGCCGAGGAGATCCCGTGCCCGCACCCGCCGCCGACTCCACCGCCGAGCTCGCCGTCCTCGTCCGGGACGGCGTCCGCGAGAGCGTCCACCGCGGGGTGGCCGTCGGGCTGGACGCCGCCGGGCAGGTCGCCCTCGCCCTCGGGGACCCCGGCGCCACCCTGCTGCCGCGCTCGGCGCTCAAGCCCGTGCAGGCCCTCGTCGCCCTGCGCGCCGGCGCGCCGCTCGGCGGGTACGCCCTGGCCCTGGCCGCCGCCAGCCACAGCGGCACCGACACCCACGTCGCCGCCGTGCGGCAGGTCCTCGCCGGCGCCGGGTTCGGGGAGGACGACCTCGGCTGCCCCCCGGACCTGCCCGGGGACCCGCACACCCTCGCCCACCTCCTCACCACCGGGCAGGGGCCGAGCCGCGTGCGGCACAACTGCTCCGGCAAGCACGCCGCGATGCTCGCCGCCTGCGCCGCCTCCGGCTGGGAGCCCGGCCGCTACCTCGACCCCGGCCACCCCCTGCAGGTGCGGGTCCGCGAGGAGGTCGAGCGGCTCACCGGCGAGCCCGTGCGCGCCGCCACCGTCGACGGGTGCGGCGCGCCCCTGTTCGGCACGTCCGTGGTGGGCCTGGCCCGGGCCGTGCGCGACCTCGTCCTGGCGCCGGACGGGCCGGGCCGCGCCGTGGCCGACGCGATGCGCGCGCACCCCGAGGCCGTCGCCGGCCCGGGCCGGCCCAACACCGTCCTCATGCAGCGCGTCCCCGGGCTGCTCGCCAAGGGCGGGTACGAGGGCGTGCTCGTCGTCGCCGCCCCCACCGGGCAGGCCGTCGCCGTCAAGGTCGCCGACGGCGGCTCGCGGGCCACGACGATGGTGGCGCTGGCGGTCCTGGCGCGGCTGGGGGTGGACGTCGGCGCCGCGGCGGAGATGGCCTCGGAACCCGTCCTGGCCGGTGGGCGGGAGCTGGGGCGGCTCGCGCCCACCGACGCGCTGCTCGGCGCCTGACGCGCAGCGCCCCCCCGCCCGCTCTCCCGCCCGTCTCCAGGTCTGGGCGGCGCAGCGCCACCACTTCCCCGCCCTTCTCCGGGTTTCGGCGGGCTGGGCGGGCCCGGTGGGCGCCGGAACCCGGAGATGGGCGGGCAGGGAGATGCGCGGGCAGGGGGAGCGGGCGGGCAGGGAGATGGGCGGGTAGGGAGATGGGCGGGCAGGAGGCGGCCCGCTCAGCGGGCGGGCAGCACCCGCATCAGGGTCGTGCTGCGCCACTGCTCGCCCGGGCGCAGCACCACGTCGCCGAGGTGCGGCTGGTTCACCGCGTCGGGCAGCGCCTGCGTCTCCAGGCACAGCGCGTCCGTCTGCCGCACCGGCTGCCCGTCGGCCGCGGGCGTGGCCGCGTCGAGGAAGTTGCCCGAGTAGAACTGCAGGCCCGGGCGGTCCGTGAGCACCTGCAGCACCCGGCCCCCCGCACCGGTGACCTCCGCGACCAGCTCCGGCTCCGCGGGGGCGGCACCGGAGGTGGCGTCGAGGACCCAGCAGTGGTCGTAGCCCTGCGCGGCCAGCAGCTGCGCGTCGGCGTCGCGCAGGTGCTCGCCGATGCGCCGCGGCTGCGTGAAGTCGAACGGGGTCCCCGCCACCGGGGCCAGCTCACCGGTCGGGATGAGCCCGGCGTCCACCGGCAGGTAGCGGCTGCCCGCGATGCGCAGCACCTGCCCCTCCACCGTGCCGGAGCCGATGCCGTCGACGTTGAGGTAGGCGTGGTTCGTCAGGCTCACCGGGGTGGGGGCGTCGGTGGTGGCCAGGTAGTCCAGGCGCACCTCGGCGCCGCCGCCGGGCAGGTCCGCGAGGGTGTACGTCACCTCCGCCTCGAGCCGGCCGGGGAAGCCCATGTCGCCGTCGGGGCTGCTCAGGCGCAGCCGCACCGCCGCCGCGCCCGGCACCTCCGCCACGTCCCACACGCGCCGGTCGAAACCGTCGACGCCGCCGTGCAGGGCGTGCTCCGCGTCCCCCGTGGGGATGGTGTGCTCCGTGCCGTCGAGGGTGAAGCGGCCGTTCGCGATGCGGTTGGCGAAGCGGCCCACGGTCGCGCCGAAGAAGGCGGTGCTGGCCTCGTAGGCCGCGACGTCCGCGAGCCCCACGACGAGCTCCGCGCCGTCGGCCCGCCACGACTGCAGCGCCCCGCCCAGGGAGAGCACGGCGGCGCTCGCCCCGCCGGGGGTGCGCAGCACCCAGCGCTGCACCTCCTGCCCGGAGGCGGTGCGGCCGAACGGCTCGCGGGTGACGGCGGGGCCGGGGGAGGGCGTGCCGGCGGTGCCGCCGGGAGGGGGCGCGGAGGTGGTGGAGCTCATGCGTGCATCGTCCCGCACCGCGGGGGTGCTCCGCGCCGGTGGGGCGCCCTCAGCCCAGCAGCTCCCGCCCCCACCAGCCGCCCGCGCGCACACCCGGCGGGACCGCCCACACCCCTGAGCCGGTGTGCCGGACGTACTCGTTCAGCACGTCCGCGTCCGCCAGCGCCCGCTGCACGGGGACGAACGCCCGCCGCACGTCCCGCTGGTACGCCAGGAAGAACAGCCCCGCGTCCAGCCGCCCGAGACCGGTGGCGCCGTCGGTGTAGTTGAACCCCCGCCGCAGCATCCGGGCGCCGCCGTGGCGCGAGGGGTGCGCCAGCCGCACGTGGGACGCCGCGGGCAGCGTCGCGGGGTCGAACTCCTCGTGCTCGCGCCGGCCGCCCAGGGGTGCGCCCTCGCCCTTGGTGCGGCCGATGATCTGCTCCTGCTCGGCCAGGGACGTGCGGTCCCACGTCTCGATGTGCATCGCGATCCGCCGCGCCACCAGGTACGTGCCGCCCGTCATCCACGCCTGCTGCGGCGTCGCGGCGTCCGCGGCGTCCACCCACACGTGCCCGGCGAGCTCCGCGGTGTCGGCGCCGGGGACGTTCGCCGTGCCGTCCTTGAACCCGAACAGGTTGCGCGGCGTGGGCGCGCCCGGGTCCACCGTCGCGGCGCGGCCGTAGCCGAGCTGCGCCCAGCGCACCGCCGCGCGCCCCGCCGCGATCCGGCTCAGCGTGCGGACGGCGTGCACCGCGACCTGCGGGTCGTCCGCGCACGCCTGCACCGCGAGGTCCCCGCCGCAGCGGGCCTCCTCCAGCGCGTCACCGCGGAAGGCCGGCAGGTCCACCAGCGCCTCCGGCCGGCGCTCCGCCAGGCCGAAGCGCCCGTCGAACAAGGACGGGCCGAAGCCCACCGTCAGCGTCAGCCGCGCCGCGGGCAGGCCGAGGGCCTCCCCGGTGTCCGCGGGGGGTGCCAGCGGGTCGCCGTCCACCGCGCCGCCCTCGCCGGCGGGCCGGCCCGCGCACAGGCTGCGCGCGGCCGCCGTCCACTCCCGCAGCAGCCCTGCGAGCTCGGCGCGATCGGCGGCCAGCACGTCGAACGCCGCGAAGTGCAGGTGGGCCTGCACGTCCGTGGCGACGCCCGCCTGGTGCTCGCCCTCGAAGGGCACCACGTCGCCCGCGGCGGCCTCGGAGCGCCCGCCGAGGGCGGCCACGGAGGCGCCCGCCCCGGCGGCCCCCACCCCGAGGGCCGCCAGCAGGCCGCGCCGGCTCAGCGGCGCCACGGCTCAGGCCTTCCCGGCCGCCGCGGCGCCCAGCCGCGACAGGGGCTCCGAGAGGGCCTCCACCGCGCGGGACAGCTCGCGGCGCTGCTCCTCGGTCACGGTGTCGTAGGAGACGAACCCGTCGGGCGTCCGGTAGGGGGCCAGCGCCCCGCGCACGTCGGCGAACTCGGTGTCCAGGGTGGCCACCAGCTCCGGGTCGGACTCCTGCACGATGGGCCGCAGCGCCTCCAGGGCCTTCTCGGCGCCGGTGACGTTGGCCTCGAAGTCGACGAGGTCGGTGTGGCTGAACGCCTCCTCCTCGCCGGTGATCTTGCCGGTGGCGACCTCGTCGAGGAGCTCCTTGGCGCCGTTGCCGATGGAGGTGGGTGTCAGCGCCGCGTTCGGCACCCGCTGGGCCAGCTCCCGCACGTCGAGGAGGAGCTGGTCGGCCACGGGCACCAGGGGGGCGAGGTCCTCGCCCGTCCACAGCGCCTTCTCCAGGCGGTGCCACCCGCTGAACGTCTCGCCCTCGGCGAGGTCCGCCTCCCGGGCGTCCATCCGCGGGTCCAGGTCGCCGAAGCTCTCCGCGACCGGCTCGATCGACTCCCACGGCACGCGGGAGGGGGCGTACTGCGCCCGGGCACCCGCCACGTCCCCGGCGGCGACCGCGTCGCGGAAGCGCTCCACCAGCGGCACGGAGGCGTCGGCCCGCTCCTGCACCCACGCGCGGTAGGCGGCGACGGCGGCCTCGGCCCGCGGGTCCGCCGCCGCGGCGGCACCGGCCACCGTGACGTCCTGCCGGATGCCGTCGCCGACCATGCCGGGCTTGCACGCGACCTGGTAGCCGCCCTCGGTGAGGTCGACCGTCAGCTCGTAGCTCGTGCCGGGGCCGATGTTCTCCTTCTCCGTCACGATCCGGTCCCCGGGGGCGTAGACGTACACCTCGGTGACGTCGCTGCCCTCGTTGGTGATGGCGAACGTCGTGATGCCGCTGGTCAGCTCGGTGCGGGAGACCTCGCAGGCGTCGTCGGCGGCGCGCACCGCGACGGTGCCGTCCGCGGCGCCGTCCTGGCCGCCCGGGGCGGCGGTGGTGCCCGGGGCGTCGGTGCAGCCGGCCAGGACGGCGGCGGCGAGCAGGGGCAGGACGGTCGCGGTGGACCGCGTCGGGCGGGCGCGCACGGGTTCTCCAGGTGGTGGTGGGACGGGCAGGACGGGGGAGGCCTCAGGCCTCGCCGTGCACCGCGGCGCGCGCGGGTGCGGGCACCGGCCGGGGGGCGCGGCGCAGGTACAGGAAGAGGACGGGCACGACGTAGGCCACCCAGGCGCCGGCCTCCAGCCACGTCGTGGCGGGGGAGAAGTTGAGGACGCCCTTGAGCAGGGTGCCGTACCAGCTGCTCGGCGGGACCTGCTCGCTGACGTCGAAGGCCAGCGACGTCAGGCCGGGCAGGACGCGGGCCTCCTGCAGGTCGTGGACGCCGTAGGCGAGGACGCCCGCGGCGACGACCACGAGACCGGCACCGGTCCAGGTGAAGAAGCGCCGCAGGTCGATGCGGACCGCCTGGCGGTACAGCAGCCAGCCGATCCCCACCGCCAGGGCCAGACCGAGCACGACCCCGGTCAGCGGCTCCCAGGTCCGCCCGGTGGCGCGGACCGCAGCGGTGACGAACACGCTGGTCTCCAGGCCCTCGCGGCCGACGGCGAGCAGGGCGGTGACGGCCACGGCGGGGCCGCCGAGCTCGACGGCCGAGCGCATCCGGTCGGTGAGGTCGGCGGCCAGCGAGCGGCCCGCCCGCTTCATCCAGAAGACCATCCACGTGACGAAGCCCACCGCGACGATCGACAGGATCCCGCCGAGGAGCTCCTGGGCGGTGAAGGTGAGCTGCTTGGCGGCCAGCGCCAGTCCCGCGCCGACGGCCACGGAGACCGCCACCGCCGCCGCCACGCCCAGCCACAGGGCCGGCAGGCGGTCGCGGCGCCCCGTCCGCACCAGGAAGGCGATGAGGATGGAGACGACGATCGTGGCTTCCAGGCCCTCGCGCAGGCCGATCAGCAGGTTGGCGACCACCGGGTGCTCCTCGGACGTGCCGGCGTTCCGCAGCGCCTGGCGGGTGAGGGAAGGCTAACCGACTCTGCGGCGTGCGCGGCGCCCGCACGGGAGCGGGCCCGGGCTCAGGGCAGCGACCAGTCCACCGGCTCCTGCCCCCGGGCCTGCAGCAGCCCGTTGACGCGGCTGAAGGGGCGGGAGCCGAAGAAGCCGCGCGAGGCCGACAGCGGGCTGGGGTGGGCGCTCTCGACGACGTCGGCGCCGGCCAGCAGCGGCTTCAGGGCCTGCGCGTCACGGCCCCACAGCACCGCCACGAGCGGTGTGCCGCGGGCGGCGAGGGCGCGCACGGCGGCGTCGGTCACCGCCTCCCAGCCGCGGCGGCGGTGCGAGCCCGCGGCGCCCTCCCCGACCGTGAGGACCCTGTTGAGCAGCAGGACGCCGCGCTCTGTCCAGGGCGCCAGGTCGCCGGTGGAGGGCATCGGCACGCCGGTGTCCGCGACCAGCTCCCTGTAGACGTTGGCCAGGCTGCGCGGCAGGGGGCGCACGTGCGGCTCGACGGAGAAGGACAGGCCCATCGCGTGCCCCGGGGTCGGGTAGGGGTCCTGGCCCACGACGAGCACCCGCACGTCCCCGAAGGGCCGGCGGAACGAGCGCAGCACCCGCTCCGGGGCCGGCAGCCACGGGCGGGAGGCGGCGGTGTCGGCGGCGAGGCCGGCGGAGAGCCGCTCCAGGTCGGCCCGCACGGGCCGCAGCGCGGCGGCCCAGCCGGGGTCGAGGTCGTCGAGCCCCAGGCCCGCGGGGTCGCCCGCCCGGCCGGGCGCGGGAGCGGCGTCGGGCTGGGGCACGTCCCGGACGCTACCGGCGCGGGCGCCGCCCGGCGCGGGGAGGCCGCACACCCGGCACCGCACACCCGGCACCGCACACCCGGCACCGCACACCCGGCACCGCACACCCGGCACCGCACACCCGGCACCGCACACCCGGCACCGCACACCCGGCACCGCGTGCCTGCCGGGCGCTGTCGCACCGCGTGCCTACAGTGGGGGCAGGTCGGCGGGGGAACTCGCCCCGGACCCGGGAGGACGGTCATGGACGGCGGCAGCGGTGCGGCGGCGCAGGTGGTGGACGGCGGTGCGCCCGGGGCGCGGGAACCCGGCCCCGCCGCGGGCCTGAGCGAGCGCGACGCGCGCATCCTGGCCTTCGAGCGGCAGTGGTGGAAGTACGCCGGCGCCAAGGACCAGGCGGTGGGGGAGATGTTCGACCTCACCCCCACCCGCTACTACCAGGTGCTCAACGCCCTCATCGACACGCCCGAGGCGCTGGCCCACGACCCGATGCTGGTCAAGCGGCTGCGCCGGATGCGCTCGGCGCGCCAGCGGGCCCGTTCGGCGCGCCGGCTCGGGTCGGGGTCCTGACCCGCTACAGCGGCGGCGCGCCCGGGGTGCGGCGCGGTGCGCACCGCACGCGGCGCGGACCGGGGCAGGTCGCCCTCCTCGTGCTGCTCGTCGCCGGGGTCCTCGCGGGGGTCGGGGCGGCGGTCGTGGTGCTCGCCGGGGACGTGCTGGCGGCCCTGCTCGCGCTGCTGCGCTGAGCGACCACGTGTGATCGGATCGTGAGAAGTTCGGTCGCGATCATCCTTGTGGTGGCCGGGGGTGCTCTCCATAATCAGGAACCGGTCGCGCCGCCCGGTGTGCCCGGTCCCCTCGGGGCGGTGTTCCTCGCCGCCCGGCGGAGGCCGCGTGCCGGGCGCCACCGTTCGCCCGTGCGGACGGATCAGACCCGCCGCCGGCCGGTCCGGCGGTGCCGCCCGCACCGCTGCACATGGAGAAGCAATGGCTCAGGGGACCGTCAAGTGGTTCAACGCCGAGAAGGGCTTCGGCTTCATCACCCAGGACGACGGCGGCAGTGACGTCTTCGTCCACTGGAGCGCGATCGACATGGACGGCTACCGCTCCCTCGACGAGGGCCAGCGCGTGGAGTTCCAGGTCGGCCAGGGCCAGAAGGGCCCTCAGGCGGAGGCCGTCAAGGCTGTCTGAGGTCCCACCGAGAGCGCGTCCACGACGGCGCCGTCCCCTCCCGGGGGCGGCGCCGTCCTGCGTGAGGGGGTTTGCACTCGACCCGCGAGAGTGCCAACATTGCGGTTGGCACTCTCGAGTCGAGAGTGACAGCACGAGCCACACCTCGACCCGGGAGCTCACAGCTCCCGGCCGGTCGGTGAGGCCCGTCACCGCGGGGGACGTGACCCCGCGGGTGCGGGTCGTCCGTCGCGGGCACCGGACCGGCCACCCAGACCCGTCACCGGGGAGGAACACCAGGCATGAGCAAGATCATCGCCTTCGACGAGGAGGCCCGTCGCGGCCTCGAGCGCGGCATGAACCAGCTCGCTGACGCTGTCAAGGTCACGCTCGGCCCGCGCGGCCGCAACGTCGTCCTGGAGAAGAAGTGGGGCGCCCCCACGATCACCAACGACGGTGTGAGCATCGCCAAGGAGATCGAGCTCGAGGACCCGTACGAGAAGATCGGGGCCGAGCTCGTCAAGGAGGTCGCCAAGAAGACGGACGACGTCGCGGGCGACGGCACCACCACCGCCACCGTCCTGGCCCAGGCGCTCGTGCGCGAGGGCCTGCGCAACGTCGCCGCCGGCGCCAACCCGATGGCGCTCAAGCGCGGCATCGAGAAGGCCGTCGAGGCCGTGACCGAGCAGCTCCTCGCCGCCGCCAAGGAGGTGGAGACCAAGGAGCAGATCGCCGCCACCGCGGGCATCTCCGCCGGGGACCCCTCCATCGGCGAGCTCATCGCCGAGGCGATGGACAAGGTCGGCAAGGAAGGTGTCATCACCGTCGAGGAGAGCAACACCTTCGGCCTCGAGCTCGAGCTCACCGAGGGCATGCGCTTCGACAAGGGCTACATCTCGCCCTACTTCGTCACCGACTCCGAGCGCATGGAGACCGTCCTGGAGGACCCCTACCTCCTGGTCCTCAACTCCAAGATCTCCAACGTCAAGGACCTGCTCCCGCTGCTGGAGAAGGTCATGCAGTCGGGCAAGCCGCTGGCGATCATCGCCGAGGACGTCGAGGGCGAGGCCCTCGCGACCCTGGTGGTCAACAAGATCCGCGGCACCTTCCGCTCCGTGGCAGTCAAGGCCCCGGGCTTCGGCGACCGCCGCAAGGCCATGCTCGGCGACATCGCCATCCTCGCCGGTGGCCAGGTCATCTCCGAGGAGGTCGGCCTCAAGCTCGACACCGTCGGCCTGGACCTGCTCGGCCGCGCCCGCAAGGTCGTCGTCACCAAGGACGAGACCACGATCGTCGAGGGTGCCGGCGACGCCGACGCCATCGCCGGCCGCGTGGCGCAGATCCGCGCCGAGATCGACCGCAGCGACTCCGACTACGACCGCGAGAAGCTCCAGGAGCGTCTCGCCAAGCTGGCCGGCGGCGTGGCCGTCATCAAGGCCGGCGCGGCGACCGAGGTCGAGCTGAAGGAGCGCAAGCACCGCATCGAGGACGCGGTGCGCAACGCGAAGGCCGCCGTGGAGGAGGGGATCGTCGCCGGTGGTGGCGTGGCCCTCATCCAGGCCGGCGCCCTGGCGTTCGAGAAGCTCGAGCTCGAGGGTGACGAGGCGACCGGCGCGAACATCGTCAAGGTCGCCATCGAGGCCCCGCTCAAGCAGATCGCGATCAACGCCGGCCTCGAGGGCGGCGTCGTGGCGGAGAAGGTCCGCAACCTCGCGGTGGGCCACGGCCTCAACGCCGCCACCGGTGAGTACGTCGACATGCTCGCCGCGGGCATCAACGACCCGGTGAAGGTGACGCGCTCCGCGCTGCAGAACGCCGCCTCCATCGCCGGTCTGTTCCTCACCACCGAGGCCGTCATCGCCGACAAGCCGGAGAAGGCCGCCCCGGCCGCTCCCGGTGGCGACGGCGGCATGGGCGGCATGGACTTCTGAGTCCCGCCCCACCACCTGCACCAGACGCGAGGGCGGTTCCCCGGCAGGGGGGCCGCCCTCGCGGCGTGCCTGGGCCGGGGGCGGGGTGCGGGCCGCTGTTCCCGTGCCCCCCCGTGCCCGCGGGCGGGCTAGGGTCGCGGGTGTGACGACCGCGCCCACGCCCGGGGCGTCCCCGGGTGCCACCCCGCACGAGAGCCCGCACGACACCTCCCGCCTCACCGAGCCCGCCCGGCGGGTGGTGCGCTCCCAGGTCACCGAGGCCCCCTTCGACGTCGCGGAGCACGCGGCGCTGGTCTCGGACGCGGCGGCCGGTGCGGTGGTGACGTTCGCCGGTGTCGTGCGCGACCACGACCACGGCCGGGCCGTGCACCGCCTGGAGTACGTCGCGCACCCCTCCGCGCAGGACGTCCTGGCCGAGGTCGCGGCGGACGTGGCGGGGCGCTGCGCGGTGGACGCGGTGGCCGTCAGCCACCGCCTCGGCCACCTGGCGGTGGGCGAGTGCGCCCTGGCCGTGGCCGTCTCGGCCGCGCACCGGCGGGAGGCGTTCGAGGCCGCCGCCCTGCTCGTCGACGAGGTCAAGGACCGGCTGCCGGTGTGGAAGCACCAGCACTTCGCCGACGGCACGAGCGAGTGGGTCGCCTGCCCCTGACGGGCGCGTGCCGCCGGTGGGTTCCTCAGCCGCCGGCGAAGGGTGGCAGCACGTCCAGGACCGCCCCGTCCCCGACGAGCGCACCGGCGTCGGCGCGGGTGGCGTCGAGGAGGAACGAGCACGCCGGCAGGACCCGGCCCAGGTCCGCGCGCCGGGCCGTGAGCTGCTCCAGCAGCCCGGACAGCGGAACCGGCCCGGGCAGCTCGACGTGCTCCTCCTCCACCCCGGCGGCCTCGGCCGCACCCGCGTAGTACCGCACGAGCGCCCGCACGTCAGCCGCCGATCGCGGACATGGGCCGGTCCGGGTGCAGGAAGGACGGGTCGTCGATGTCGTGCCCGGCCTTCTTGTCCCACATCGCCCGCCGCCACGTCGCGGCGAGCTCGGCGTCCCCGGCGCCCGAGCGCAGCATCTGGCGCAGGTCCGTCTCGGAGGTGGAGAACAGGCAGGTGCGGACCTGACCGTCGGCGGTGAGGCGGGTGCGGTCGCAGTCCCCGCAGAACGGCCGGGTGACCGAGGCGATGATCCCGACGTCGCCGGTGTGGCCGGCCCCGTCGTCGACGAGCCAGGTCTGCGCGGGCGCGGAGCCGCGCACGGACGCCGGGACCGGCTCCATGCCGAAGCGGGGGAGGAGCGCGGCGAGGATCTCGTCGGCGGTGACCATCTCGTCGCGGCGCCACGCGCCCTGCGGGTCGAGGGGCATCTGCTCGATGAAGCGCAGCGCGTAGCCCTCCCGCAGGGCCCAGCGCAGCAGCGCGGGTGCCTCGTCGTCGTTGACGCCGCGCAGCAGCACGGTGTTGACCTTGACGGGGGCCAGGCCCGCCGCCGAGGCCGCGCGCAGGCCGGCGAGGACGTCGTCGAGCCGGTCGCGCCGGGTGATGGTGAGGAACCTGTCGCGCCGCAGGGTGTCGAGGGAGACGTTGACCCGGGTGAGGCCGGCGGCCGCCAGGGCACCGGCCCGCCGCTGCAGGCCGATGCCGTTGGTGGTGAGCGAGGTGCGCACGGGCTCCCCGGCGGCGGTCCGCAGGGTGGCGGTGGCGGCGACGATGTCGGTGAGGCCCGGCCGCAGGAGGGGCTCGCCGCCGGTGAAGCGCACCTCGTGCACGCCGAGCTCGCGGACGGCGACCTCCACGAGCCGCACGACCTCGGCGTCCGACAGGAGCGTCTCCCGCGGCGCCCACGGCAGCCCCTCGGGGGGCATGCAGTAGCTGCAGCGCAGGTTGCACCGGTCCGTCAGCGACACCCGCAGGTCCACGGCCGTGCGGCCGAAGCGGTCGACCAGCCCGCCACCGGCCGGGGCGGGGCCGTGCCCCGGCGCGCCCGGCGCGGCGTCCTCGGGGGAACGCCGGCTGCGCAGCAGGGGGATCCCCAGGTCGACGGGTGGCACCGCACCAGCGTAAGCGGCGCCGGGTCATCGCACCCACGGTCGGCACCCGGTCGCGGTGGTATCGGACCGTGACCTACCTCGCTGGCGCTCCCGGGGAAATCGGCGTACCGTGAAGGTGAACAGAAGTTGAACAGGAGGTGCATCATGAACGACACCACGATGACCACAGGCCTCGAGGGTGCCAGCCCGGTGGTGCGCCGCTCCGCTCGTGAGGTGCCGACCGCCCGCTGGGTGCCGACCGTCGGGACCGACGGCCGGCGGCGCCTCAGCATGCAGTGGTCCGTCCCCGCCCGCACGGCGGCCACCGTGCCCGCGCGGCACGTGGCACACCACGCAGCCTGAGCAGGACGCAACACCGGCCAGACGCCGTCCCGGCAGGGGACGGCCCGGACAGCGCACGGCCCGGGGGTGATGCTCCCGGGTGCGGGAGGCCGGCAGCGGCCTCCCGCGAGAAGGCGGCAGAGGGTG
>NZ_BAAIHU010000015.1:0-72691 GCF_054590795.1 Kineococcus anabasis | reverse complement strand
CACCCTCTGCCCGTTCCGGCCGCCGCTCAGCGGGCGAACATGCGTGCGTTGGCCGCCTCGACGTCGGCGTACTGCTGCCCGGCCGCGGCCAGCGCCCGCTGGATGTCCTCCAGGGACTGGCGCACCCGCTCCTGGGTGCCGCGCCACTCCGACACCACGCCCTGGAACCCGCTGGCGGCCTGGCCCTTCCAGCTGGACTGCAGGTCCAGCAGGTTCCGCATCATCCTGTCCACCTCCGCGGTGATCGCCCCGACCGACGCCTGCACCGCGCCGCTGGCCTGGCTGACACGTGCGCTGTCGACCTCGAACCGGCTCATGACGTGCTCCTCCGCTCGCAGATCCCGCGGGGCCACCCCGCGGGGGGTGCGGGCGGGGGACGCCTGCACCGCGTGCGACCGTAGGTCGGCCCGCTCGTCCCCGGCCCCGCCGTCCACAGCGCGGTGGCCGGGACCCGCCCTCTGCACCCTGTGGACACCTGGATGAGCCTCCTGATCGACCCGCCCGGCTGGCCCGCCCACGGCAAGCGGTGGTCCCACCTGGCCAGCGACACCTCGCTCGCGGAGCTGCACGAGGCCGCCGCCCTGCTGGGCATCCCCCGGCGCGCCTTCGAGGGCGACCACTACGACGTGCCCGCCGAGCTGTACGAGCGCGCCCTGCGGGCCGGTGCCGAGCCGGTCCCCACCCGCGTCCTCCTGGCCCGCCTGCGCGCGTGCGGCCTGCGGCGCCCCAAGCGGCGCGGGGAGAAGGTCCTGGGGACGGAGGGCGCGGGGGAGCGGCGGGTGGACGTCGTGCTGGCGGGCTCGCTGCCCGCCCCGCACGGCCGCCACCGGGTGGTCCTGCTGTCCCCGGACGGGCGGGCCGTGCGGACGGTGCCGCGCCCGGACGGGGCCGACCTGCCCCTGTGGCCGGGGGCCGAGCCGCCGCCCGGAGCCCAGGTGCTCGGGTTCCGCCGCACCTGGTCCACCGACGGGAGCCGCCGGCAGGTGCGGCACGACGGGGTCCTGCGCCTGCCGGCGGCCGGGGGCACCGGGGCGGGGACGCCCGGTGCGGAGCTGCCGGGGGAGCGCTGGAGCGCGCTCGGCGCGCTGCCTCCCCGCTGGTGGCGGCCCCTGCTCGCGGCGGCGCGTCCTGCGGTTCAGTCCTGCGGGCGGGCCTGCAGCGTCGCCTCGACGTCCTGCTCGCGGCCGTCGCGCACCACCGTCAGCGTCACCTTCGACCCGACGGCCCGCTCGCGGATCGTGGCGATGAGGGACTCCCCGCCGGTGATCCCGTCCCCGTCCACGGCGGTGATGACGTCCTGCGCGCGCAGCCCCGCCTCCGCCGCCGGGGTGCCGGCGGTGACCTCGGCGACCAGGGCGCCGGAGCGGCCCGCGCCGTCCACCGTCACGGTGGCGTCCTGCTGGGCGAGGCTCACGCCGAGCCAGGCGTGGGTGGCGTCCTGCCTGCTCACGAGCTGGTCGCCGATGAGCTTGGCCTGGTTGGAGGGGATGGCGAAGCCGAGGCCGATGCTGCCGGCCTGCCCGCCGCTGCCGCTGCCGAGGGAGGCGATGGAGGAGTTGATGCCGATCACCCGGCCGCTGGAGTCCAGCAGCGCGCCCCCGGAGTTGCCGGGGTTGATGGCGGCGTCGGTCTGGATGGCGTTGGTGACCGCGGTCTCCCCGCCCTGACCGCCGAACGGGTCCGCGGAGCCCTCCTGCCGCGTCGTCACCGGCCGGTCCACGGCGCTGACGATGCCGGTGGTCGCGGTCTGCGCCAGGCCCAGGGGGTTGCCGAGCGCCATGACCGCCTGCCCGGGCACCACGGCGTCGGAGTCCGCGAAGGCCGCCGGCTTCAGCCCCTCGGGCGGGTTCTCCATCTTGATGATCGCCAGGTCCGTCGCCGGGTCGAGGCCCACGATGCTCGCGGCGAACTGCCGGCCGTCGTCGAGGGTGACGGAGATCTCGGCGCCGTCACCGGCGCCGGCCACGACGTGGTTGTTCGTGATGATGTGGCCCTCGTCGTCCCAGACGACGCCCGAGCCCACCCCGGAACCGCCGGCGGCGCGCACCGAGACCGCGACGACGCTGGGGGCGACTGCGGAGACGACCTTCTGCCAGTCCGGCGTGCCGGTGGCGGCGGCACCCGGCTGCACCGGTGCGGCCGAGGGGGCACCGCTGCGCCCGGCGTTCAGCTCGGCGCTCGTGCCGTCGGTGCCGCCGACGAGGGCGGCCGTGAGGGCGCTGGCGGCCAGCGCGCTGCCGACGAGCCCGGCGCCGAGGGCCAGCCAGCCCGGCCGGCGGCGCTCGCGCCGGGGTGCGGTGTGCTCCTGCCCGGGCTGCGTCATCACCGCGTACGGGTCGCCGTACGCGTAGCCGCCCTGCGGGTAGCCGTTCTGCGCGGTGCCGTCCTGGCCGTAGGCCCCGCTGCCGCTGCCGTAGCCGCCGCTGCCGTAGCCGCCGGTGCCGTAGCCCTGGGCGCCCTGGCCGTAGGGGTCCTGCGCGCCGCCGTGGCCGGCGGGGTCCTGGCCGTAGCCCTGGCCCTGCTGGCCGTATCCCTGGCCGTAGCCCTGGCGGTCGTAGCCCTGGTCGTGGCCGGTGGGCGTGGGGCTGCCCCAGGCGCTGCTGCCGGACGGGGGGCGAGCCGGGTCGCGGTCGGTGGGGCTGGTCATCTCGGTCACCTCTGCAGACGTGGCGCTGTGGTTGCTACCCCTATGTACGGACACCGACCTGAGGTGCAGCCCCGCGGCGCCTGGATGTTTCCTGTGAGTGCTCCGCACCCGTGCCGGGCGGGGACCCGGGACGGGACGGCACGGTCAGGGGAGCGCCCCGGCCGCATCCCCAGTCTCACCCGGACCCGGCGCGGGCGCCTCGCGGAACCGCAGCCGGAACGTCGCACCGCCGCCCGGGGTCGGTGCCACGGCAACCGTGCCCGCGTGCCCCTCCACGATGGTCGCCACGATCGCCAGACCGAGGCCGGAGCCGCCGCCCCCGCCGCGGCGGCGGGAGGCGTCCACCCGGTAGAACCGCTCGAACACGCGCTCGGCGTCCTGCGGTGCCAGGCCCGGGCCGTGGTCGCGGACCTCCACGACGGCCTCCGGCCCGCTGGGGCCGGGCACCGCTCCCACCGCCACCTCCACGGGCGTCCCCGCGGGGGTGTGGTGCAGCGCGTTGGCGACGAGGTTCGTCAGCACCTGCCGCAGGCCCGAGTCGTCCCCCAGCACCACGGTGGGGCGCACCGAGCCGCCCTCGGGCAGGGCGACCAGCCGCACCTGCCGCTCCGGTGCCAGCACCCGCGCGTCGTGCACCGCGTCCGAGGCCAGCACCGTCAGGTCCACCCGGTCGTGGTGCTCCGCCCGCCGCCGCTGCGCCTCGTCCAGCCTGGCCAGCACCAGCAGGTCCTCCACGAGCCTGCCGAGGCGGGTGGACTCCGCCTCGATCCGCTCCATGGCCCGCGCCACATCCTCCCGCTCCGGCAGGGCGCCCATGCGGTGCAGCTCGGCGAAACCGCGGATCGCGGCCAGCGGCGTGCGCAGCTCGTGGCTGGCGTCGGCGACGAACCTGCGCATCTGCTCCTCGGAGCGCTGCCGCGCCCGGAACGCCTGCTCGATGTGGGCGAGCATCGCGTTCAGCGCGTTCGCCAGCCGCCCGACCTCGGTTCCCGGGGCGGCGGGCGGCACCCGCCGGGCGAGGTCCCCGGCGGCGATGCTGGACGCGGTGCGCTCCATCTCCGTCAGCGGCCGGAACGAGCGGCGGATCGCCAGCGCCCCGAGCGTGGTGCCCAGGGCCAGCACGAGCGCCCCGACGAGGAGCTGGATCGAGCGGAAGGCGTCCGTCGTCCGCTCCACCTCCCCCAGGGGCAGCGCGACGGCCGCGGTGAGCCGCCCGTCGGCGGAGGAGTACGCCGCCACCCGCCACGCCCCGCCGCCCTGCGCGGAGCCGACGGTGAAGGGGCGCCCGCCCGCGGTGGCGACGAGGTCCGCGGTGATCGTCGGCAGGTCCGGCCGCGACGGCGCGCTGCCGGGCTGCTGCTGCTGGTACCGGTCGACCACCTGGCCGCTCGCGGTGCTGAGCAGGACGTAGAAGTCGCTGGGCAGCAGCTGGCCGCGGGCGGGGTTGGCCTCCGCGGACGCGGCGGTGTCCACGATCGCGGGGCCGGACTGCACGAGGCGCTCGTCGACGCGCTGCTCCAGGGCCCCGCGCAGCAGTTCCTGCGAGGCCAGGCCCGTCGCGGTCATCGCCGCCAGCAGCAGCGCCACGACGAGGGCCAGCAGGCGCACCCGCAGCGGCAGTTCCGAGGCCCTGCGCCGCACCGTGCCCGGCACCTCCCGCAGGGCGGCGGGGAGCCGCATCAGGACGGCGGCAGGCGCAGGACGTAGCCGACGCCGCGCCTGGTGTGGATGAGGGGGTCCAGGCCCTCGGTGTCCAGCTTGCGCCGCAGGTAGGAGATGTAGGACTCCACGATCTGCGCCTCGCCGTTGAAGTCGTAGTCCCACACGTGGTCCAGGATCTGCGCCTTGGACAGCACCCGGTTCGGGTTCGTCATCAGGTAGCGCAGCAGCTTGAACTCGGTGGGGGACAGCTCCACCACGCGCCCGGCGCGGCGCACCTCGTGGGAGTCCTCGTCCAGCTCCAGGTCGTGGAACCGCAGCCGCCCGGCCTCCGCGCCGCCCGCGCCGGTGCGCCGCAGCACCGCGCGGATGCGGGCAACGACCTCCTCCAGGCTGAACGGCTTGGTGACGTAGTCGTCGCCGCCGACGGTGAGGCCGGTGACTTTGTCCGCGGTGTCGTCGCGGGCGGTGAGGAACAGCACGGGCACGTCCGTGCCGCGCTGGCGGAGCCTGCGCGTCACCGCGAAACCGTCCATGTCGGGCAGCATCACGTCGAGCACCACGAGGTCCGGGCGGGACTGCTCCGCCAGGCGCAGCGCCTCGGCGCCGTCGGCCGCGGCGGCCACCTCGAACCCGGCGAAGCGCAGGCTCGTCGCCAGGAGCTCGCGGATGCTGGGCTCGTCGTCCACGACGAGGAGCCGCGCCTCGGGGGGCCGGGTGGTGCTGCGCACGCCCCCAGTGTGCTCCGGGAGGCTGGGAGGACGCTGGACGTGGCCCGTGCCGTCCCGGGGAACCCGGGTCAGCCGCGGCGGAGGGCGGGTTCCACGTGGTCGCGCCAGGAGTGCTGCGGCTCGTACCCGAGCAGCTCCCGGGCGCGGTCGATGCACAGCAGCGTCTGGTTGCCGGGGACGTCCTGGAGGACCTCCACGTCGCCGAACTCCTCCCGCAGCGCGTCCAGGGAGGGCTTGTCCAGCACCGTGTCCGCGGCGGCGACCACGAAGGCCTGCGCCCCGTCCAGGGCCGCCTCCAGCCCGAGCCGGCAGGCGGTCGCCGCGTCGCGGGAGTCGACGTACCCCCACAGGTTCCAGCGCCGCCGCGCGGGCTCGCGCCACACCTCCGGCAGCGTCGCGTACTCCGCCGGGGTCAGGACGTTGGAGAAGCGCAGCGCGACGAACGGGATGCCGCTCCAGCGGGAGACCTGCTCCGCGACGATCTCGCTGGCCACCTTGGACAGGGCGTAGGCGGACTCCGGGCGCGGGTAGTGGTCCTCGTCGACGGGCACGTAGTCCGGCGCGGTGTCGAACGGCAGGCCCAGCGTCGTCTCGCTGGAGGCCCACACCACCCGCTCCAGGCCGGCGCGCGCCGCGGCGGCGAAGACGTTATAGTTCATCGTGGTGTTCGCGGAGAACGTCACGGAGTCCGGCAGCAGCCCGGGGGCCGGGACGTTCGCCAGGTGCACGACGGCGTCGACGCCGTCCACGACCTGCACCGCCTGCCCGAAGTCCGTCAGGTCCGCCCGCAGGAAGGGCGCGCCGAGGTCGTCGGCGGGCGGGCGCTCGTCGGTGGCGTGGACGCGGTAGCCGTGGGCGAGGAGGTCCGCCACCACCGCCCGCCCCACGCGCCCGGCGGCGCCGGTGACGCAGACGGTGCGGACGGGCCCGGGCAGCGCGTCGCCCGTCGCGGGGCGCGGCACGGCCGCGTGGGCGTGCTCGACTTCTCCGGAGCTCATGCGCGCAGGCTAGGGGCGCCCGGCGGGACCCGCCAGGGGCGCTGCGGCAGACTGCCGGGCGTGCTGCGCGACGTGAGGGCCACCCGCTACGTCGCCCCCCTGCGGGAGGGCGGCAGCCTGCCCGGCCTGTGCGAGGCCGACGACGACGGCACGTACGTCGTGAAGTTCACCGGCGCGGGGCAGGGCCGCCGGGTGCTGGTCGCCGAGGTCGTCGCGGCCGGGGTGGCCGCGGCCCTGGGCCTCCAGGTGCCGGAGCTGGTCGTGGTGGAGGTGGACCCGGTGCTGGGGCGCAGCGAGCCGGACGAGGAGGTCCAGGACCTGCTGCTGCGCTCGCCGGGGCCGAACCTGGGCACGGACTTCCTCCCCGGGTCGCTCTCGTTCGACCCGGCGGTGGACCCGGTGGACCCGCAGTGGGCGGCGCGGGTGCTGTGGTTCGACGCGCTGGTGCTCAACGTGGACCGCACCTGGCGCAACCCGAACGCGCTGTGGTGGGGCGGGCGGCCCTGGCTCATCGACCACGGCGCCGCGCTGTACTTCCACCACGACTGGCCGCGGGCGGCGGGGAGCGTGCAGCGCCCCCTGCGCCACGCCGCCGAGCACCTGCTGCTGCGGGCCGCGGCGCCGGTGCGCGCGGTGGACGCGGCGTCGGCGGCGCTGCTGCCCGCGGAGGTGGTGGAGGCGGTGCTGGCGCAGGTGCCCGAGGTGTGGCTGGTGGACGAGCCGGGTTTCGCGGGGGTGGCGGAGCTGCGCGCGGCGTACGCGGACTGGTTCGCGCGGCGCCTGGCGGGGGAGCGGCCGTGGGTCGCGGAGCTGGCCGCGGCGCAGGAGGAGGCGCGTCGTGGCTGAGGCGGGTGCCCTCTACGAGTACGCCGTGCTGCGGGTCGTGCCGCGCGTGGAGCGGGAGGAGTTCCTCAACGTCGGCGTCCTGCTGTGGTGCCGCTCGGCGGAGTTCCTCGGCGCGCGCACGGGTGTGGACACCGCGCGCCTGCTGGCCGTGGCCCCGGAGGCCGACGTGGACGCGGTGCGCCGCCACGTCGGGGCGCTGGAGGGCGTGTGCGCGGGGCGGGACGGCGCGGGCCCGGCGGGCGGGGAGCCGCCGGGGCAGCGGTTCCGGTGGCTGACGGCGCCGCGCAGCACGCTGCTGCAGACCTCCGCGGTGCACTGCGGGCTGACGCGGGACCCGGCGGGGGAGCTGTCGCGGCTGTTCGCCCTGCTCGTGGGGGTGCGGGCGTGAGGCGGTGGGTGAGCACCGCGGCGTTCGCGGTGGCGGTGCTGGTGAGCCTCGTCGTGCTGTTCGCCCCGCGGGCCGGCGGCGCCGGTTCCGTGCCGCACCTGGACAAGGTCGTCCACGCCGCGGTGTTCGGGCTGCTGACGGGCACGGGGGTGTGGCGGTTCGGCCGCCGGGAGGCCGTGCTGGCCGGGGGCGTGGTGTACGCGGTGCTCAGCGAGGTGGTGCAGCACACGCTGCTGCCGGAGCGCTCGGGGGACGTCGCCGACGTGGTGGCGGACGTGGTGGGGGCGGTGCTGGGTGTGGTGGTGGCGGCGCGGGTGGTGGCGGGCCGGGCGGGACACCGTGGACGTGCGTAGCACCGGAGGGTGACTCCGCTGGGCGCGTGGTCACCCGGTGAAGGAGAACTCCGCCGTCTCGGGACCGAGGGAGTACATCTGCAGTTGCCAGCGCGATCCACCGGGCACGCCGGTCATGAGCGTGTCCCAGGTGTCCGGGTACGACAGGTACACCCACTCGCCGCACGAGGTGAGCTCGGACCCGTCGGCTGACTCCAGACAGGCGCGTGCGTACGTCCTGTACCGGGCGGAGGTCAGCTTGAGGTGGATGGCGTCACAGGCCCCGTCGGTGAAGTTCGGTCCCCCGGCGTTCACCTGCTGGTCGCTGCCCAGTTCGAGCCGGCCGGGGATGGCGGTGTCGTAGCAGGCGTCGGGTCGGGCCACCTCCTGCGCAGGCTCCGCTTCCACCTCCGGTTCCGGTTGAGGAGCTCCCTGCTCAGGGGGCACGGCATCCTGCTCCGGCAGCACGGTCTCCTGCTCCGCAGCGGCCTCCTCCTGGACCGCGACCTCCGGCTCGGCGGGTCGCGCGTTCTCCTCGAGGGCTGCGGCCGCCGGGGGAGCCGCTCCCGCAGGCTCGGGCACCGTCCCCCCTCGTACGGACGAGGAGGGGGCGGCCGGGTGCTTCGACACGGACCCGCTAGACGCGGTGGCCCCGCCCCTGGGAGCTGCCGCCCTCCCCGGTGTGCTCGGCGCGGGTCCGGGCTCCGCCTCCACAGGCGACGGAACCCCGGTCGTGTCCTGCGGGGTGTCCGTCGGGGTCGGGTCCGCAGCCGCTGAGGTGGAGGTCAGCCCTCCGGCCGGCGGCTTCGAGAAGGGAGGCCATCCCTGGGAGTTCGCCACCCCGGCGCCGCTGACGAGCAGGACGGCGACCGTGGACGCGGTGAGCAGGAGCGCCCGGCCGCGGCGCGGGACGCCTCCGGTGGTGAGCTCTTCGGCCTGGACCGCCGACCGGCGGTCAGGCCGGTACCTCGTCTCGGGTTCGTGCCCCGCGGCAGCGGGTGCGCCGGGGTGTCCGGCGAGGTGGTCCACCGCCCGCGTCTGCGGCCAGCCGAGCTCGCGCTGGACGAGGCGGAGCCCCGACGCGAGGTCGGCCATGCCCTGGGGGCGCTGGTCAGGATCGCGGGCGAGTCCCCGCCTGATGAGGTCGGTGAGCACGGTGGGCACGTGCGGCAGGTCGAGGTCGTCCGCGGCGGTCCCGGTGTCCACCCGCTTCAGATAGGCCCCCAGCGCCTCTCCGGGCAGCAGTGCGTGCGGTGCGCGCCCACCGAGGGACCGGACCAGGGACGCGCACGCTGAGAAGACCTCGCTCTGTGCGGTGTAACGCCCCTCCAGGAGGACTTCCGGCGCGGCGTACTCGTCGGTGAGGGAGGCGGTGGTCGCGGAGTGCCGGCCGTCGCGCAGGCGGGCGGCGGTCTGGAAGTCCGCGAGCACCGGCAGGCCGTCCTCGGACAGGAGGATGTTGCCGGGTTTGACGTCCCGGTGCAGCACTCCTGCCGAGCCGGTGAAGGCCAGGGTGTCGGCGACGTGCACGAACAGTTCCACGGCTGCGGACGGCTCGAGCGCTGCTGCGCCCGCCAGCGCATCGCCCAGGGAGCCTCGCACGAAAAAGGGAGTGGCGATCCACGGCCGCCTCCCGCTGGTGACACCCTTCGCGACCACCTGGACGACGAGGGGGTGCGGCGACAGGCCGGTGACCGCGTCGGTGCCGGCCGTGAACAGCTGCTCGGCCTCGGACTGCGAGTCGATGCGCAGGATCTTGACGACGACCGCTTCCCCGGTCCGGGCGGCGTCCGCACGGAGCACGTCGCTCGTCGCGGTGCTCGTCAGGAAGGACCAGTTCACGAACCCGGCGGGCACGTCCCACCCAGGCTTACCGTCCACGGCGCACTCCTGCTCTCGAGCGGAGCTCCCAGGCTAGGGGGTGGACGGGCGGTGGTGGGCGAGTTCACCGATGTGACGGGTTCCGTCCCCCGTGAGGCCGGTGATCGCGGGTCGGGTCTCCTGGTGACCACGCGTTCGATCACCGATCGTGCGCGCCGCCGAGGACCCTGCGCACGGGTGCGAGCGGAAACGGCAGAAACTCGTGACAGCGCGTACACGGCTGCCCTAGCGTTCCGTGTGCGCACCGGTCGGCGGTGGGCGGGGGTGCCCGGCGGTGCGATGCCGGAGCGCGGCGAGGGGGCGATCATGGCGAACGTCAACGTCACGTACCAGGAGATGGAAGACGCTGCCGGCCGGCTCACCGCCGGCCAGCAGGACATCGAGGGCAAGCTCACCGAGCTGAAGAGGCTCGTGGACGGCCTCGTCAGCGGCGGGTACGTCACCGACACGTCGAGCAAGTCGTTCCAGGCGTCCTACGACGAGTTCACCCGGGGTGCCACGGAGACCATCCGGGGCCTGGAGGGCATGAGCCAGTACCTCAAGACGGCCGCACAGACGTTCCGCGAGACCGACGCCACGCTGGCGAGTCGGCTCGGCAGGTAGCGGCAGAACCCGCTCGGAGGCCGCCGGCGCGGTGCACGCGCCCCGGCCCGGGTGGGCCGACACGTCGGGGGGAAGAATGGCGGACCGTCTCACCGTCGACCTCCACGGCCTCGACGGCCTCGCGCAGCGACTGCGCCGGGTCAAGGAGGACCTGGACGCGGCGCGCAACAACCTCTCCGGACAGGGTGAGGTTCTCGGTCATCCCCGGGTGACCGCGGCCCTGGACGAGTTCGAGGAGCACTGGCGCGACGGGCGCAAGAAGGTTTCCGAGAACGCCGAGGCCCTCGCGACCATGGTCACGGAAGCCGTCCGGGCGTACCGGTCGGCGGACGAGCAGCTCGGCGCCGCCGTCGGCGGGGTGGGTCAGCAGTTGCAGCAGGACCGGTGCGCCGCGACCGCGGTTCCCGCCTCCGCCACGCCGGCGCAGCGGTGAGCGCGGGCCCTGCGCTCGAGGGCGCCGCCGGCTTCGCGCTCAGCGTCCCGCGCGAGTGGTACGAGCTGGAGCTGCGACCGCACCTGCGGGACGCCTCCATCCGCGCTGTGCTCGAGCAGCAGACGCGGGAGGTCCCCGACCTGCGCGAGCACCGCTCGGCCATCGCGAGTTTCCTCCGGCAGCAGGCCCGCCGTGCGTGGGACGCGGGGGCCGTCTACTCGGCGAGCATGGTCGAACCGACCGAGGACGGCCCCGTCACCGCGAACGTCACCGTGTCGTTCGTCCAGGGGCCGCTGGCCGCGGACAGCGCGGACGAGGACCGCCTCAGCGCGATCCTCGACCCGCTGGAGGAGAAGCAGGCCCGCTCGGAAGACGACACGTGGACGCGCGTGACTGTCGTCGACCTGCCCAAGGTCGGGCAGGCGGCGCGGACCTACGGCGTCGAGGACGTCGAGCTGCCCGAGCAGGCCGGCTGGGTGCGGGTGGTCTCGATGCTGACGATGGTTCCGGTCCCCGGGGTGAACCGCGTGGCCCTGGTGACCTGCACCAGCCCCGTGCTCGCCCTGGCCGAGCCGTTCCTCGACCTGTTCGACGCGGTGAGCGGCAGTTTCGAACTGCTCGACGACGAGGCGGCGGCCTCCGTGGACGAGGAGGACGACGGTGGCACGCCCGACTGACTGGTGGGTGCTGGCCCTGCCCGGGGACCCGGTGCCCGGTGAGCCCTGGCAGGTGCGCCGGCTGAGCACCTCCGCGCGCGGGACCGGCGAGAACGCGGCCACCGCGGAGCGGGAGGTCCGCTCGCTCGCGGGGGACCAGGCGGTGCTGACGTGGGTGGGTGCGGCTGCTGACGCGTTCCGGCCCGCGATCGGTGACCTGCCCGACAAGCTCGGCAAGGTCGCGGCGTCCTACGAGAAGGCAGCGGACGCGCTGCGCTACTGGGCCGACACCCTGGAGATGACGCAGGGCGAGGCGGACCGCGCTCTCGCGCGGGGGCGGGAGGCCCGCGAGACGATCGCGGCGCTCTCGGGGCAGCTGTCCACCGCGCAGATGGCCGACGCCGCGGCGAGCGGGAACGCCAGGATCCTGGCGGGGCCACCCGCGCCCGGAGTCTGTCCGCCAGACCCGGCACAGGTGCAGGCGGCCGTGCGCAACGCGCAGCACGCCGCTGCCCGCGTCAGCTCCCTCAACGACCGGATCGGCCAGGTCCAGGACGAGCTGTCCCTCGCGCGCCGGCTCGCCCTGCAGGCGCAGGAAATCCGGGAGGACGCGGCGAACAGGACCGCGACGCAGCTCCAGGAGGCCTCCGAGGCCGGCATCAAGCCGGACTCCTTCTGGCACGACCTCAAGGAGGTCGGCAAGAAGGTGTGGAGGGTGACCGTCACCGTCGCGAAGGTCGTCGCGGTGGTGGTCGGCGTCGTCGCGCTGTTCATCGGCGGGCCGGTCGTGTGGGGGATCCTGGCCGTCGCCGGGGCGGCGCTGCTGGTGGACAGCATCATCCGGTGGCGCAAGGGCGAGGGCAGCATCTGGGACGTCGGGCTGGAGATGCTCGCATTCGTCCCGGGAGGCAGGGTGCTCGGGAGTGCTGGTCGCATCTTTAAGAGCCTTGGACGTGGTGTGCGTGCAGTTGGCCTATGGGCGGGCAAGGCTGCGCGGGCGGTCGGTGGCAAGTTGCGCCAAGCAGCCACCGCGCTCCGTGATCGCGTCAACGAGGCAGTCAAGTTTGTGCGACGTCGTTTTCGTCGTGCGGACAGAGACGCGACCCCTTCCGCCGAGCGATCTGCCCCAACGGTGCAGCAACTCCCGCCGACTACTGCGGCGAGTGTGAACGAGAAGTTGGATCGGTACCTGCTTAACCCGGATCATCCTTTAGGCAAGGAGAAGGCGGCCTGGTTCCGCCAGGCGCTCGGGTTCACCAGGGAGAATGTAGAGGCCCTGGCAGTCCAGGTTCGCTTCGACGCCTCCAATGCAGTGCCCACAGAACTGACTGCACACGGCCAGAAGTACACTCAAGTCATCGCCATCCATGGCGCGAACGGTCGCGTAATAGACGTCACATTCGCTTGGATCCGCAATAACGATGACGTGGTGCGGCTAATCACGGCGATCCCGGCCAAGAAGTAGAGGAAGCATGCTGCAAGAATATGACATCGTCGAGTTGGTGCATTCTCATGACTCGGGGCTCGCGGCCGGCACGAGAGGCGTAGTTCTCATGGTCTACCTCGATGAGCCGCGTGGTTATGAGGTGGAATTTGTCGATTCAAGCGGGCAGACAGTGGCCTTGTTGACTGTTATCGAAACGGATGTGCGACCAATTCGGGGCTGACCTGAAAATTCTCGTACTCGAAATATTCAGTGACTTTCCTGGTCGGGGTGGATCGCCAAGCTGCCGTCTCGCTGACTGCGCTGCGGCCCGGTGAAGCTTGATTTTGATGGTTACCTTGTCGGGGCGGTGACGATCGACGCTTGACCGTCACCTAGATGCAAAAGCGCACGTCCTGGCTGTACCGGCCCACCCACTGCGTCGCGCGATAGCCGAACCCCGATCAGGTCCCCGTCGCCCAGCCCCTGCGGCGACAGCAGCGCCCCCTGACGTGCCCGCTTGGCCTCGACCTGCCACCCCGAGAAGCCGCTGCACATCTCGTCCGCGCTGCCGCCGAGGACGACGGCGCGGTCGGGGCCGGTCGCGCCCTTGACGAGGTCACGCAGCAGGTCGGCGGCGTCGCAGTTCTTCAGGAGTTCCGCGTCGTCCATGACGAGGGCGAACGGCTTTCCGCCCGCCATCGTCAGCAGGTCCTCCAGCACCTGGGTGTTCAGGTCCGCGGTGGTGAGAACGTCCAGAACGCCCTCGACACCTGCTAGATCCCGCAGCGGGGACGGGCGGGGCGCTACCACGACCACCAGGGCGCCCCCGCGCAGGAAGGACCTCGTCATCGACAGCAGCAGGGTGCTGCGCCCGGACCTGGCCGGCCCCGCCACCACGAACGCCGGAGCGGAGCGGGACAGGTCGGGGCCCAGAGCGCGCAGGTCGTCTCCGCCGACGCCGACGAGGCCGAACAACGGGCCCGTCTCGCCGTCTCGCTGCGCCCACGCCTCCTCGAACGTCACCGTGCTGGGCAGGACGTCCACCCGGAACGGGCGCTGCGAGCGCGGTACGCCCGCGTCGCGGGCCGTGGCGTCCTGCGCGATGGCGGCGATCGCCGTGGCCTGGCCTGCGCCGGTGGCGTCCGGAGCCAGCAGCGCGATCTGCGTCTCGACCCCGGACTCGGCCCGGTAGGCACGTCCCGGGGGGACGTCCTCGGGCAGTTTCCTGGCGTTCAGGCCGAGCACCGAGTAGTCGCCCCGGTCGGCCATCCTGAAGGCCAGCTTGTCGTCGGTGAGGGTCGCCACGCGCCCGGACAGCAGGCTGCGGTCACCGGTGATGACGACGTGGACGCCCACCGAGGCGCCCTCGCGCAGAAGTGCGAGGACGACGTCGAGCAGCTGCCCGTTGTCCAGCTCGCCCAGCGTGGGCAGGAAACCCTCCCAGCGGTCCAGCAGGACCACCAGGTGCGGCAGACGGGACTCCGCCGACGAGGCCCGGCGCTGCTCCGTGATGTCGGCGAAGCCACCCGTGGACAGCACCTCCTGGCGGCGTTCCGCCTCGGCCTTCAGGCGGGTGAGCAACCTCGTGGCCCGCTCACCCTGGGTCCGCTGCACGACGGCCCCGACGTGTGGCAGGTTCACCAGGGGCAGCAGGGCCCCGTTACCGCAGTCGATGCCGTACAGGTGCACGTCCGCCGTGGAGTGCGACCGGGCGATCGACGCGGCGAGCGTCCGCAGCAGCTGGGACCGGCCGCTGCGGGGTGCCCCGATCGCGAACAGGTGCCCGTCGCGGGCCGGGTCGAACACGACGGCGCGCTGCACCTGCTCGGCAGGCAGGTCCTCCACGCCGTAGGGGACGGGAGCGAGGTCCCCGGCCGCTTCTCCCGCCGCGGGGAGTTCCGCCACGGTGAGGAGTTTCGGCAGCGCGGGCAGCCACGGGCTGGGCTGTCGGGGCACGCGAGCCACCCGCGCCGCCTCCTGTACCGCCGAGACGAGCACCGACAGGTCCGTCACCTCCACGTCGTCGCGTGCCGTCACCGGCGGCGGCTCGGGTGCTGCGTAGCCGAGGCCGTTCCAGTCCAGCGGCGCGACGAACGGCGGGCGCACGGAGGTCGCCACCGCCCCCGGGCGCCGCCCGCCGACGCGTCCCGCCTGGAACGCCACCAGCGAGGAGTGCCCGAGCCGTGCGTACGCGCGGCCCGGGGTGGAGCGGGGGATGCGGGCGGCGTCCACAGCGGAGATGACGTCGGAGCTCTCGGAGTCGTCCGTGACGCGCAGCGCGATGCACAGGTTGGTGTTCGCTCTGATCGCGGCCGACACCACCCCGCTCGGGCGCTGGGTGGCCAGCAGCAGGTGGATGCCGAGGGAACGCCCGCGCTCGGCGATGCTCACCAGCCCCGCCACGAAGTCGGGCAGCTCCCGCGCCAGCGAGGCGAACTCGTCGATGACCAGCAGCAGCCGGGGCAGGGCGGGCAGCGGGTTGCGGGCGCGGAGGTCGACGTAGTCCTTCAAATCCTTTGCGCCGGCGCCCGCCAGGAGGTGCTCCCGCCGCTGCAGTTCGGCCTTCAGCGAGGTGAGCGCGCGCTCCACGAGCGTCGTGTCCAGGTCCGTGACCATGCCCACCGTGTGGGGGAGGTGGACGCAGTCCTTGAACGCGCTGCCACCCTTGTAGTCCACCAGGACGAACGTCATGGCGTCCGGCCGGTTGGCCACCGCCAGGGATGCGACGATCGTCTGCAGCAGCTCCGACTTCCCCGAGCCGGTGGTGCCCGCGACGAGACCGTGCGGACCGTGGGCGTTGTCGCCAAGGTCCAGCGCGAACGGTCCCCTGTCGTCCACGCCGATCACCGCCCGGGTGGACCGGCCGGACAGGGCCCAGCGCGCGGCCACCGCCTCACCGGTCGGCTCCTCCAGCCCGAGGACCTCGAGCAGCCGGGCCGAGGTGGGCAGGCGGCTCTCGCGCTCCTCGCCGCTCACGTCGCGCAGGGGGGACAGCGCCCGTGCCAGGCGCTCGGCCCACGCCGCCGACACCTGGTCCGCCACCACACCCTTGACCGCATCGCCGCCCGACCGTGCGACGCGCACGAGCGCCGGCTCCTCCGGGTCGAAGGCGACCACGGCCTGGCACTCGCCCGGGAGCAGCCGCTCGTGCTCGTCCAGGCACACGGCCACCACCCCGACCCGTGGGCCGTCGCGCAGCACCTGCGCCATGCCCGGAACGGTCCGCAGCGTCCGCGCCCCGTCGAGCACGACGACGACGGCACCGAAGGCGGACGCGTCCAGCGGCGTGCTGCCGGCCTCGGCGAGCCGGTGCTTGACCAGGGCCAGCAGCTCGGCCACCCGCGCGGCGACCGTCTCCTTGTCGTTGCCCACCCGCGCCACCGGGCCCTGGGGGTCGCCGGGCCGGGCGTGCGGCAGCCACCGCAACCACGACCAGTCGGCAGCGGTGCCGCGTTCCGTCAGCACGACGACGGTGACGTCGACGGGGGAGTGACGGACGGCGAGCTGGCCGACGATCCACCGGCCGCTGGCCCGGACCACCTGCGGAGGCCCCGCGACGCCCATGACCCCCACCTCGCGCAGGGGCACCGTCACCGGCACGTCCTCCACGAGCACCTCGGGCACGTCCTCGCCGCGCCCGCCTCCCGCGCGGGTGACCTGCACCCGCGCACGCAGGTCCGCGCTGCCCACGCGCACCACGAGCGCGTCCTCGTCGTGCAGCCGGCGCTCCCACAGGCGCCGGTCGGGGAGCTCTGCCGTCAGGGCGGTGCGCGCCGGGTCCGGGTGCTCGGCCCGGCGGGCAGCCCGCTCCTCGAGGCGCGCCTCCTCCAGCCGTGCGCGCTGCTCCCGCAGCTCCCGCTCGTACTCCTCGTGCTGCCTGCGGTGCGACACCCGCCCCGCGCGCCGGTCGGACACGGTGCTGGCCACCGCGATGAGCGGGCTCATCGTCGCGAACAGCAGGTACATCGGGTTGCTCAGGACCACGGCCATGACGACACCCATGACCGCCGGGGCGATGATCGTGATCAGGGGGAAGGCGCGCCGGTGCTCGGCGCCCGGTTCGGAGGGCAGCTGCACCGCGACGTCGCGCGTCGCCGGCAGGAGGCGTGGAGGGCGGTTGAAGGCGACGGTGCCGTCGCCCGCCGGTTCGAGCGCCGCATCGGCGCGCCGGGCCGGCGCCAGCGCCAGCAACGTGTCCCCGGTCTGCACGATCTGGTCCGGTCGCAGCTCGACGGATCCGCGCAGCCGCTCGCCGTCGAGCAGGGTGCCGTTGCGAGAACCGGTGTCCTCCACCGACACCTCGTCGCCCGCCACGCGCACGCGCAGGTGCCGCCGCGAGACGGAGGGGTCGTCGACGCGCAGGTCACCACCACGGCCGAGGATCCAGTCCCCGTCACGCAGGTCGAACACCGTTCCGCTGCAGGGGCCACCCACGACGAGGAGCCACCACCGGCGGCCACGCAGGGGTCCTCCGGCGCGCGTGGGGGCGAGACTCACGGCCGCGCCGTCGCGCAGCGGGCTGTCCGCGAGCCGGCACGTCCCGTCCACCAGTCGTCCCGCGACCCAGAGGTGGCCCGGGCCCGCGTCACCTGTCCCGGAGAGCGCGTGCCGCAGCGCGCTGACCGGGGTGTCCGGATCGGCGTCGACCACGACGTCCTCGGCGTGGTCCGCCGGGTGCTGCACGGAGAGGGAGAGACGCACGGTCAGCGCCCCGGCGCCGCTGCCGCGTCGGACCCGTCGGACGACCGCGTGCTCCACACGTCCACCACCCCGCTTCCTCCGTCGCCAAGGGCACGCTAGGGGGTGGGGAGCGCTGGTGGGTATCACTCCGGCGAAGAACGGACCAGTTTCGCCACATCCCTCCGCGTCTCACCGCGGCAGCGTGCCGAGTTCTCTGGGATCGGCCCGACGATCACCCATCCGGCGTAGCGTGGAAGCCGCTGTGCGTCGGAGCGCAGCGGATGGATGACGCTCAGCAATTCGCGGCGGTCGCACGGGGGTGCACGTGTCCAACGAGCTGGGGGACTACCGTCTCCTCGAGCAGATCGGTTACGGCGCGTCGGGCCGGGTGTGGCGCGCCCAGCACGTCACGTCGGGGGACGTCATCGCCCTGAAGGTCCTCCGCAGCGAGCTCGCCGACGACCCCGACGCGCGGGCGAGGTTCCTGCGCGAGGGGGACGTCCTGGCGAACCGCGTGCTGCCCGGGGTGGTCCGGGTGCACGGGACGGTCGTCGACGCCGAGCGTGTGGCACTGGTGATGGACCTGGTCGACGGCTCGGACCTGCGGCAGCTGCTCGTCGCCCTGGGGCCGCTGCCGCCGGGTCGCGCGTGCGCGCTGCTGGGTCAGGTCGCCACCGCCCTCGCCGCGGCCCACGCCGCCGGCCTGGCCCACCGCGACGTCAAGCCGGAGAACGTGCTGGTGGTCGACCAGCAGGGTGGTCCGGGTACCGCCCTGCTCACCGACTTCGGACTGGCCGGGGTGCTGGGCGAAACCTCCACCGGGCGGACCCGCTCCCAGCTGATGGGTACCCCGCACTACGTGGCGCCCGAAGTCCTGCGCGGGCACAGGGCACAGGCACCCGCGGACGTCTACGCCGTGGGGGTGGTGCTGTTCGAGGTGTTGCTCGGCTGGCGGCCCTTCCGCGCAGCCCACCCCGCCGCGCTCATGCAGCAGCACCTCGAGGAACGCCCCCAGCGTCCGGACGACCTCCCCGACGACGTCTGGGACGTCGTCGAACGGTGCCTCGACAAGGACCCGGACCGGCGCCCCACCGCCGAGGTGCTCGCAGATCAGCTGGTGGCCGTGGCGGCCGTCCTCGCGGACGCACCGGCGCTACCGCGCACCGATCCGCCGACGGAGCAGCAGCTCACCGAGCTGCGATCCCGTCCCGGTCGGGAGCCTGCCGAACCATCCCACGAGGAGGGCGACGAGGGGGGTCCTCGGCGCCGCCGGTGGCTGTGGCCGGCAGCGGCGGCTGCTGCCGTCGCCATCGCCGCCGCTGCCGCGACCACCGCCACCCTCACCGGAGGTGGATCGGCCGCGGTGGCGCGGCCCTCTGCCTCCGCGACGGCGAGTCCCACGTCCCCCGCTGCAGCTCCTGAGACCACGCCATCGGAGCCCACGACTGCGCCACCGTCGGTGCCCCTGCCCTCCGTACCTCCCGCGCCACCGGCCGCAGGGCCCGGCGCCGAACAGCCACAGGCACCCACGATCGCTCCCGGTCCCGAAGGTGATCAGAACGAACCCCGCGCGCGGGAACCGAGGGTGGCTCCTGCCCCGGAGCCGCCTGCTCCGGAGCCGCCTGCTCCGAGGGCGCCTGCCCCGGAGCCGCCCGCCCCGCCCCCCGCCAAGCCACAGTGCCCGGGTGAGGGGTGCGAAGGCGCCAGTCCGTTCGGAGCTGCGAAGTGCACGTCAGACCACGAGAGCGTCGCCCCCATCGTGGACGTGCAGTCGAGCCGAGGTGACCTGCTCGCCAAGCTGCAGCTGGTCAGGTCGCCCCGCTGCGGCACCGTGTGGGCGAAGATCTCGACCGAGGGAGGAACGGAGCGCCGCATGTCCGTGCAGTTGCGCGACGCCGACGGGAGGGCCCTCTACGCCAAGGACGAGAAGGACGACTTCGTCTACACCGGCATGGCCCTGGCGCGGCCGGGTGCCTGCTACACGGCATGGGTGGCGGTGTACACCGATGCCCAGGACTTCGCGTGGAAGAAGGAGACGGACAGCTTCTGCTCGTAGGCCATGAGGTCGCGAACGACTGCGGCAGGTGGGGCCACGACCCGAACCCCTGGCACCGGCGGCGCCCCCGCCCCGCCGGTGCCCGCACCACGGGCGGCGCACCGCCGGGGAATCCCCCGGCGGTGCGCCCGCAGGGTCAGACCTTCCAGGCCTGCGCGACGGACGGGCGCGGGCGCCCGGTGCTGTCGTAGGGGAAGCGGGAGGCCGGCGCGTCGATGGTGGCGCCGTCGGTCTCCCCGGGGTGCTGCACGGCGACGAGCACGGTGCGGCCGTCCTCGGAGATGACGGGGCCGCAGGTCTCCGCGCCGACGGGCACGGAGAGGAACTGCCGCACCTTCCCGCGCTCGGGCCCGTCGACGGTGACCTCGTAGAGGCCGTCGTTGTATCCGATCGCGTTGCCGTCGGTGGCGACCCAGAGGTTGCCGGCGGAGTCGAACGCGACGTTGTCGGGGCAGGAGATCGGGGAGACCTTGCTCTTGTCGAACCCGCCGAAGTAGGTGCTCTGGTCGGCGGGGTCGCCGCAGACGAGGACGAGGTTCCAGGAGAAGGTCCTCGCCGCCGCGTCGTCACCGGCCTCGGTGATCTCCACGACGTGCCCGTCCTTGTTCTTCGGGCGCGGGTTCGCCTCGTCGGTGCCGGGCTTGCCCTCGGTGGCGCGCTGGGTGTTGTTGGTGCAGGCCAGGTACACGCGGCCGTTGACGGGGTTGCGCTCGACGTCCTCGGGGCGGTCCATCTTGGTGGCGCCCACCGTGTCGGCGGCGAGGCGGGTGTGCACGAGGACCTGCTCGACCGTGAAGCCCCGCACCTTCGAGCGCCCGCCCTCGACGAGCGGGATCCACCGGCCGGTGCCGTCGTAGCGGCCGTCGGCGGTGCCGTCGCCGGTGAACTGCGCGACGTAGAGGTCGCCGTCCTCCAGCAGCGTCATGTTGTGCCTGCGGGCGGCGGGGGAGCTGCCGGGGCGGAACTTCTCGGAGGAGATGAACTTGTACAGGTAGTCGAAGCGCTCGTCGTCGCCGGAGTAGGCCACGGCGCGGCCGTCGGCGGCGATGGAGATGGTGGCGCCCTCGTGCTTGAAGCGGCCGAGCGCGGTGTGCTTGCGCGGGGTGGAGGTGGGGTCGGACGGGTCGATCTCGACGACCCAGCCGAAGCGGTTGGGCTCGTTCGGCTCCTGCGCGACGTCGAAGCGCGGGTCGACCCTCTCCCAGCCGCGGCCGCCGCTGGTGATGCCGTAGCGCGCCAGGGCCTTGTCGGTGGAGCCGGGGACGGCCTTGAAGTACTGGTTGAAGTTCTCCTCGCCGGACAGGACGGTGCCCCACGGGGTGGTGCCGCCGGCGCAGTTGTTCAGGGTGCCGAGGACCTTGCGGCCGGTGGGGTCGGCCTTGGTGCGCAGCAGCGCCGAGCCGGCGGCGGGGCCGGTGACGGTGAACTCGGTGGTGGCGGTGACGCGGCGGTTGAACGCCGAGCCGCGCAGGTAGGCCCAGGGGGCGCCCCGGTCGTGGCGGCGCAGCTCGACGACGGACATGCCGTGGGCGGCCATGGAGATGCGCAGCTGCTCCTCGGTGGCGGCGCCGGCGCCGGTCCAGCCGCGGAACATGAACTCCTCGTTGGTGTACTCGTGGTTGCACACCAGGAGGGCGCGGTTCTGCCCCTGCAGCGGGACGATCGTCGTGTAGTCGTTGTTGTAGCCGAACTGCGCGGCCTGCGCGGCGGCGCTCTGCTCCTCGAAGTCGAAGTCCGGGGCCTCGGCGAGGATCGGGTCGCCCCAGGAGATGAGCGGCGCCCACGTCCAGCCGGCGGGGACCTCGAAGGAGTCGACGGTGCGGGGCACGGGCGCGATGGCCTCGAACTGCACGGCCTTGCGCGGCGCGTAGGGGTCGGCGAGCGGGTGGTGCCCGGCCGCGGCGGCGCTGTCGGCGTCGGCGACGGCGGCACCGGCGACGCCGAGGGCGAACAGGCCGCCGAGGACGCCGCGGCGGGAGACGACGGAGCGCACCACGTCGCCGAAGTAGGCGTTGTCGGTGGTGTTGGGGACGGGCTGGGCGCAGGCGTCACCGCACCGGTAGTGGCACGTCATCCGGCTGCGGCTGCCGGCGGGCTCGTGCCCGGCCAGGGCCAGCGACAGCAGCGGGCGGGTTCCGGGGGCGATCGTCACAGGTCCTCCTGGTCGTGAACGGTGCGGGGCGGGCGCACCGGGTGGTCCGCGCCCGCCCCGGTCCCGGGTGGGCGGGCGGGCGCACCGAGAAGGTAGGCACGCCCCCGGGGAGGTCCGGCGTCCTCGTGGTGACGCCGTGGTGAACCCGACGTGAAGTGCCATCCGGGTGATATCTTCTGAGGTTTGCCTGCCCTTATCAATAATCTCACTCGGGGTGGTTTTGTGAACACCTGCCGTGCTCCGGGAGCCCGTTGCTAGGGTCGTGGCCCGCCCCCAGAGCCTTCAGGAGTCGCCGTGTCCGAACGCGACAGGCCCGCCGTCCCGAGGGCGACGATCAGCGATGTCGCCCTCGCCGCAGGCGTGTCCCGGGCCACCGTCTCGCGGGTCATGAACAGCCTGTCCACCGTCGACCCCGCGCTGGCCGAGCGGGTCCGGGAGGCCGCCCAGCGGCTCGACTACGTCCCCTCCTCCTCCGCCCGCAGCCTCGCCATCGGCCGGACGTACACGATCGGCCTCGTCGTCCCCGACCTCGGCAACCCCGCCTTCCAGGCGGTCCTGCGCGGCCTCAGCCGGGCGGCGGCCGCCGAGCAGTACCGGGTCCTCGTCGCCGAGACCGCCGAGGACGTCGCCGAGGAGGCCGTCCTGGCGGGGGAGGCCCGCCGCCGCTGCGACGGCCTCGTGCTGACCTCCCCGCGCATGCCGGCCGACGAGCTCGCCGAGCTGCTGCCCCGCCTCGCGCCCGTGGTGCTCGTCCACCGCGAGGTGCCCGGCTCCGGCGCGCCCGCGCTCGTGGTCGACTACGCCGAGGGCGCGCGCGGCCTGCTGCGGCACCTGCTCGACCTCGGTCACCGGCGCATCGCCTACCTCGCCGGCCCGCCCAGCTCCGCGGCCGACGCCGACCGGCTCGCCGGGCTGCGCTCCGTCGCCGGCGACGCCGAGATCGTGCAGATCGCCTGCGGTGCGGCGGTCGCCGACGGTGCGGCCGCGCGCGAGGAGGTCCTGGCCTCCGGTGCCACGGCCGTCGTCGCCTACAACGACCTCGTCGCCCTCGGCATCGTCGGCGCCCTGCAGGAGGCCGGGGTGCACGTGCCCGAGGAGCTGTCCGTGGTGGGTTTCGACGACATCCAGTTCGCCCGCCACACCACCCCCGCGCTGACGACCACCGCCGTCCCGCACGCCGCGCTCGGCCAGCAGGCGTGGGGGCGGCTGTCCGCGCTCATCTCCGGCCGCAGCCCCGGCGTGGACCTCGTCTTCCAGCCCCGGCTGCAGGTGCGCGCCAGCAGCGGGCCCGTCCCCGCCGCGCGGGTGGCGGGCAGGAGCCGGTGAGCGCCGCGCTGCCGGCCGGCAACCCCTTCGCCACCCCGGGCGACCTCCCCCACGGGCTGCCGCCCTTCGACCGCATCGGCACCGGGCACCTGCTGCCCGCCTTCGAGGCCGGGATGGCGCAGCAGCTCGCCGAGGTCGAGGCCGTGGCCACCGACCCGCGCACCCCCGACGTCGCCAACACCCTCGACGCCCTGCAGGCCTCCGGGCGGCTCCTGGCCCGGGTCGGCGCCGTGTTCTCCGCCCTCCTCGGCACCGACTCCACCCCCGAGCTGCAGGCCCTGCACGCGCAGCTCGCGCCGCGCCTGGCCGCCCACGCCGACACGGTCCGGCTGGACCCGCGCCTCGTCGCCCGCATCGCCGACCTGCACGCCCGCCGCGACGCGCTCGACCTCGACGCGGAGACGCGCTCCCTCCTGCGGCGCCTGCACCTCGACGCCGTCCGCGCCGGCGCCGGCCTGGACCCGGAGCGGCAGGAGCGGCTGAAGCAGCTCAACGCCGAGCTGTCGGAGCTCACCGCGGCCTTCTCCGACGCGCTGCTCGCCGAGGGCAACGCCGCGGCCGTCCACGTCGCCGACGCCGGCGAGCTCGACGGTCTGACGCCCGCGGAGGTCGCCGGGGCGCGGCAGGCCGCCCGCGAGCGCGGCCTGGACGGCTACCTGCTGCCGCTGGCGCTGCCCACCGCCCAGCCCGTCCTGGCGTCCCTGTGCGACCGGGAGCTGCGCGAGCGGGTCCACACCGCCTCCGTGACCCGTGGCGCGCGCGGCGGGGAGCACGACACCCGCGCCACGCTCCTGCGGATCGCGGCCCTGCGCGCGCAGCGGGCCGACCTGCTCGGCCACCCCGACCACGCCTCCTACGTCGTGGCGGACGAGACCGCGGGGACGGCCGCGGCGGCGCGGGAGGTGCTCCGGCGCCTCGCGCCGGCGGCCGTGGCCAACGCCCGCCGCGAGGCCGAGGAGCTGGCGGGCGTCCTCGCGGCCGAGGGCGTCGCCGGGCCGCTGCGGGCCTGGGACCGGGCGTGGTGCGCCGCGCGGGTGCGCACGGCGCGGCTCGCGCTGGACACCGACGCCCTGCGCCCCTGGTTCGAGGCGGACCGGGTCCTGCGCGACGGCGTCCTGGCCACCGCCACCCGCCTGTACGGGCTGACGTTCACCGAGCGCCCCGACCTGCCCGCGTACTCGCCGGGTGTGCGGGTGTTCGAGGTGCACGACGCCGACGGCTCCTCCCTCGGGCTGTACCTGCTGGACCTGTTCGCCCGCCCCGCCAAGCGCGGCGGGGCGTGGATGACGTCCTTCGTGCAGCAGTCGCACCTGCTGGGCACCAGACCCGTCGTCGTCACCGTGCTGAACGTCCCGCCGCCCGCCGGGGACGACCCGGCGCTGCTCACCCTGGACGAGGTGACCACCCTGTTCCACGAGTTCGGGCACGCCCTGCACGGGCTGCTGTCCGACGTGCGCTACCCGCGGTTCTCCGGGACGTCCGTGCCGCGCGACTTCGTGGAGTTCCCCTCGCAGGTCAACGAGATGTGGGCGTTCTCCCCGGAGGTCCTGCCCGGCTACGCCCGCCACCACCGCACCGGTGAGCCGCTGCCGGCGGGTGCGGTGGAGGCCCTGGCGCAGGCGCAGCGCTGCGGGCAGGGTTTCGCGACCACCGAGTACCTGGCCGCAGCGCTGCTCGACCAGGCGTGGCACGGGGTGCGCCCCGGCGAGCTCGACGGCGCCGCGCCGGAGCACGTGGCGGAGTTCGAGGCGCGGGCGCTGGAGGAGGCGGGCGTGGCGCTGGAGGACGTGCCGCCGCGCTACCGCAGCAGCTACTTCAACCACGTCTTCGGGGGCGGGTACGCCGCGGCGTACTACTCCTACCTGTGGAGCGAGGTGCTCGACGCCGACACCGTGGAGTGGTTCGCGGAGAACGGCGGGCTGCTGCGGGAGAACGGCGAGCGCTTCCGCCGCCTGGTGCTGGCGCGCGGTGGCGCCGCCGACCCCCTCGCCGCCTAGCGGGAGTTCCGCGGCCGCGACGCGCGGATCGAGCCGCTGCTGCGCCGGCGCGGGCTGACAGGGGCGTAGCCGCCCCGCGGCCACGCCCCCGTCGCCCCTGCTCCTCCTGCCGCCCGGGTCAGGGGCGCTCGTAGGCCCCCGCGTCGCACGGGGTTCCGACCGGGCGCGGCCGGCCGGCCACGTCCGTCGCGGGGCACGGCAGCAACGAGCTCGTGGAGCTCGTGGCCCAGCCCTGCGCGACGCTGCTCGCCAGCAGCGGGTGGTGCGGGACCGGCCAGTGCGTCAGCCAGGCGGACACGCCCGGGTCGAGCGGCGCGGCCGGCGTGCCGTGCTTCACGAAGGACGTGTCGCCCCAGGAGTGGTCGCGCAGGTCGCAGGTCGCGGACAGGACGCCGACCACGTTGCCGCGCTGGCTCTTGAAGGCGTTCGGCACGGCGCTGCGGCAGTCCGGGGCGTGCTTCGGGTCGCCCGGCTGCCACGGGTCGGTGTTGCGCGCGACGATCGAGTTGGCCACGAAGGCCTTGGCGGCGTTGTGGATGCCGCCGCCGCTGCGCTCCTCCAGGTCGACGTGCGGCAGGACCCCCGCCGCGTTGTGCGAGATCGTCGAGTAGTTCACGTGCAGCACACCGATCGCGGTGTCGTTGCTCGTGTTGTCGATGCCGCCGCCCGACTTCAGGGCCTCGTTGTCCGACACCGTGCTGTTCTCCACCGTCATGGTGCCGCCCTTGTTGGACAGCCCCCCACCGCGCACCGCCAGGTTGTCGACGATCGCGCTGGAGCGGATCGTGGCCTTCCCGCCGAGGTTGAAGACGCCCCCGCCGCGCTGGGTGGCACCGCCGCCGTCGAAGTCCCCGGGCTCGCCCGCGGTGTTCCCGCTGACCACGCTCTCCGTCAGGAGGAGGTCGCCGCCGTGCTGGAGGTAGATGCCACCGCCGTAGTTCGCCTGGCCGCCGAGCACCGAGCTGCGCGACATCTGCAGCAGCGCGGCGTCGACGAAGACCACCCCGCCGCGCTCCGTGAAGTCCACCACCCCGTTGGCGAGCTGCACGCCGCTGACGTCCACGAGGAGCTCGTCCTGCGGCGTCCCCGTGATCGACAGGACCCGCGAGCGCCGCTCGGCGTCGACCATCGGGGCGGCGTGGCCGTGCAGCCCCACGTCGTCGGTGATGCGCAGCTCGCCCCTGGTGAGGCGGTAGGTGCCCACCCGCCCGTCCACGGCGATCGTCTGCCGGCCCGGGAGCGCGTTGCTCTCCTCGATCGCGGCGCGCAGCGAGCAGCCGGACCCGATCCCCGGCACCACGACCCCGCCGGCGCCGGGCAGCACCAGCGCCGCGCCCTTCCCCGCGCTCGCCCTCCCCGCCGCGGCCTTCCCCGCCGCGGTCGGTTTCAGGACGCCCGGGCGGGCGCAGGTCCCGTCGCCCGGGACCGCGTCCGCCCGGTCCGAGGGGTCGTCCACGACGAGGTCCGCCTGGCGCAGGTGGACGGTCCGCTCCAGCAGCGGCCCCTGCACGCCCTTGCCGCCGTCCTGCGACCACGGCCGGGCGCCGACCTTCACCGCGCCGGGCGTGCGCAGCGGCGCGAACGGCGTGAACGCCCCCGCGGCGTCGCCGGCCAGGGCGTACGGGACGACGTCCTCCGTGCGGACCGGCGCGGAGGCGACCTGGAACACCACGCTGCCCGTCTCCGCGTCGGCCTCCGCCTCGATGCTCAGCCCGCCCGGCAGGAAGGGCAGCTCGAGGACCTGGTGGTCCCGGTCCAGGGCGGTGAGGCGCTTGCCGGTCGCGGCCTCCACGAGCCACAGCCGCGTCACCTCCGGTCCCGGCGCGGCCTGCGCCGCGGGCGCCACCCCCACCGCGCCGCCCGCGACGACCGGCACCGCCAGGGCGCCGGCGAGCACGAGCCGGGCGGCCCGCCCCCGCGCCGCCCCCCCGCCGCGCTCACCACGGCGCCACCCCCTGCGCCCACCGCTGCGCGGCTGCACGTCTGCACGACCCACTCCGACCTCCTGCTCACCGGTGCGGCCCCCCGGCCGCGCGGCCCACCGGGCCGCCCCGGCAGTGCAGCAGCAGGGCCTTCGGGGATCCTTCGGGCCGGCCCGCCCAGCACGTACGCTCACGGCGGGGACCGCCGCACCGCACCAGGGGAGCCGATGGACGTCACGCTGCTGGAGCGGGAGGAGGAGCTCCGCGCCCTGCGCGCCGCCCTCGCGCAAGGCACGACGGGCGAGGGGCGGGCGCTGCTGCTGGAGGGACCCGCCGGCATCGGCAAGTCCACGCTGCTGGCCGCGGCCCGGCGGACGGCGCGCGAGGACGGCTACCTCGTCCTCACCGGCCGCGGCGCGCTGCTGGAGCGGGACTACGCCTTCGGGCTGGCCCGCCAGCTGCTGGAGCCGGCCCTGGACCGCCTCGGGGACCGCGAGCAGCTCGGCGGCGCCGCGGCGCGCGGTGCCGCCGTCCTCGACCTGCCGCCGGACGGCGGCCAGCGGCCCATCGGGGACTTCGCCGCGCTGCACGGCGTGCACTCCCTCCTCGCCGAGCTGTGCCGGCGCCGGCCCGTCGCGCTCCTCGTCGACGACGTCCAGTGGGGTGACGTGGCGTCGCTGCGGTTCCTCGGCTACCTCGTGCCGCGCCTGGCGGAGGCCCGCCTCGTCCTCGTCATGGCGGTGCGCTCGGGGGAGCCCAGCGCGCACGACGGCCTGCTGCACGCGGTGACCTCCGACCCCGCGGTCCTGCCGGTGCTGCCGCGCGCCCTCTCCCGGGAGGCGGCCGGGGAGCTGCTGGGGCGGGCGCTGGCCGCCGACTGCGCCCCGGAGTTCACCGGCGCCTGCCACCGGGCCACGGGCGGCAACCCCCTGCTGCTGCAGGAGGTCGCGCGGGCGATGTCCGCGGCCGGCCTGGCCCCCGACGCCGGCAACGCGGAGGAGGCCCTGCGGCTGGGGCCCGTCGCGGTGGCCCGCCGCGTGGAGCTGCGCCTGGGCCAGCTGCCAGGCGAGGTGGTGGACGTGGCCCGGGCCGTGGCGGTGCTCGGCGACGCGGAGGTGGGCGCCGTGGCCCGCCTCGCGGGGCTGGACCACGTCGGGACCCTCAGCGCCGCCGACCGCCTGCGCCGCCTCGACGTCGTCTCCGTCGCCGCCGACCCCATCGTCGCCCGCTCGCGGATCTCCTTCGTGCACCCCCTGGTCCGCTCCGCGGTCTACGACACGATGGGCCTGCAGGACGTCGCCCGCCGGCACGGTGAGGCGGCCCGCGCCCTGCAGGACCTCGGCCGTGCACCGGAGGAGGTCGCCTCGCACCTGCTCCAGGCCCCGCCCGCCGGGGACGCGGGCAGCGTCGCGGTGCTGCGCGAGGCCGCCCGCACCGCCTTCCGGCGCGGCTCGCCCGACAGCGCCCGGACCTACCTGGAGCGCTGCCTCCTCGAACCCCCGCCCGACGAGCGGGACCACCTCGACATCCTCGTCGAGGCGGCGGGCGTCGCGCTGACCGTCGACGTCGTCGCCGCGGTGGCCCGCTTCCGCGAGGCGGCCGGGCGCACCGCCGAGCCGCACCGGCGTGCGGCCGTGGAGGCGGCCCTCGGTCTCGCCCAGCTCTACGCCGGCGACGCCACGGCCGCCGTCGCCACGCTGCGCGCCGCCGCGCGGCGCCTGCCCGACACCGACGACGACCTCAGCCGGCGGATCGAGTCCTACGTCCTGTGCGTCGTCTGCTGCGAGCCCGGGCACACCGACGAGCTGGAGCGCCTGCCCGCCCTGCGCGCGCTGCCCCCGGCGGACACCACCGGCGCTCGGCTCCTCGACGCGGTGATCGCCTGCTGCTCGGCCAACGCGGGGGACCCCTCCGACGTCGGGCGCGCGCTGGCGGCCCTCGACGGCGGCCTGGTGGAGGAGTGCAACGGCGAGGCCCCGACCAACGGCGGCCTCCTGGCGCTGCTGGCCGCCGACCGCCCCGAGGTGATGGACTTCTTCGCCCGCGAGATCGAGCAGGCACAGGCCCGGGGCGCCTACTACGCGCTGCTGTCCGCGCACACCTACCGGGCGATGGCCCGCTGGTACCGCGGTGAGCTGCCCGGGGCGGAGGCCGACGCCCGGGAGGGCGTGCGGGCCGTGCTGGCGACCGGCATCGAGCTGGGCCGGCCGCAGGCCACGGCCTTCCTCGCCGCCGCGCTGATGGAGCAGGGCCGGCTCGCGGAGGCGGAGGAGGCCCTCCTGCAGGGCGGCGTCGGCGAACCGCCCGAGGACCACGGGCTCCTGTACTGGTACCTGGACGTCAAGGCGCAGCTGCGCCGGCTGCAGGGACGCCCCGCCGAGGCGCACGCGCTCGCCCTCGCCGCGGGCCGGCGCTTCCGGGCCCACGGCGGGGACAACCCCGCGCTCGTCCCCTGGCGCAGCGAGGCCGCGCTGTGCCTGCTCGCGCTCGGGGAGCGCGCCGCCGCCGCCGCCCTCGCCGCCGAGGAGGTGCCCCTCAGCGAGAGGTGGGGCGCCCCGCGCGCCCTGGGGCGCTCGCTGCGCGTGGCCGCGCTCTGCGCCGACGGGGCGCGCCGGCTGGAGCTGCTGGAGCGCGCCGCGGCCGTGCTGCGGCCCTCCACCGCCCGCCTGGAACTGGCGAAGGTGCTCGCCGAGCTCGGGCGCGCCCACCTCGCGCAGGAGGCGCCGCTGCGGGCGCGGGAGGTCCTCCAGGAGGCCGCGGAGCTCGCGATGCGCTGCGGTGCCAGGGATCTCGTCACGGTCGTCGAGGCGGGGCTGCGCGCGGCCGGTGCCCGGCCCCGGCGGCTGGGGGCCTCCGGGACGGCTCGGCTGACGAGCAGCGAGCTGCGCGTCGGCAGGCTCGCGGCCGGCGGGATGACGAACCGCGAGATCGCCTCGGAGCTGTTCGTGACCAGCGGGACCGTCGAGGTCCACCTGACCAGCGTCTACCGCAAGCTCGGCATCTCCAGCCGCACCGCCCTGCCCCGCGACCCCGCCGCCTGGGCGGAGGACGCGCCGGCCCGCTCGTAGCGGCACCCCCCGGGCCGGTCGCCGTCAGGCCAGGCGCTCGGCGACGAGCCCGGCGACGCGGACGGAGGCCTCGCCGGGATCGCCGCCGGTGCCGCCGAGGTGGACGGACCACCAGCTGCCGCCCTGGTGGACGTACACGGTGTCGTCGTCGTCGAGGAACGCCTCGTCGCCGATCCCCGGCACGGGCGAGCCCGCGTCCCGGTACGCCGCGAAGACCGCCTCGTGGGACCAGGAGAAGCGCAGGCCCGCCGAGCCGGTGGCCTCCCGGTACCGGCACGTGCCGGGCGGCGTGGGGATGACCACGGTGCCCGCTCCTCGTGCCGCCTTCGCGCGGGTCCGGCGCGGGCGCGGCCCCGACCCGGCGCGGGCGTGGCGCGGGGGTGGCGCGAGGGGTCCGGGAGGACCCCCCGAAGCCCGCGGCCCGGGAAAACCTCTGGGGGCCTGCGGGGTGGTTCTCGGGGGTCCTGGGGGTGGGAACCGCCCGGCGCCGCCAGCACGCTCGTGGCACAGCCCACCGCCGCTCCGGCACCGGGCCGGCACGGCGCGCCGGGCGCGCAGAACAGGAGGACGTCGTGGGCGTCGCACGTGGGGACCAGGTCCTCCTCGCCGGCCGCGCGGGCCGCGGCACGGGCACCCCACCCTCCCCGCCCGTGGAGATCCGCACCCTCGGCGGGTTCGCCGTCCTGCGCGAGGGCTGGGCGCTGCCCGCCGCCGCGTGGCAGTCCCGGCAGGCCCGCGACCTCGTCAAGCTGCTCGTGCTGCGGCGCGGCCGGCCGGTCCCGCGCGAGGTGCTCGTGGCCGCGCTGTGGCCGGAGGAGTCCTCCCCGCGCCTCGCCGGGCGGCTCTCGGTGCTGCTCTCGACCGCGCGCGCCGTCCTCGACCCCGGCAAGGAGCACCCGCCCGAGCACCACCTGCGCGCGGACAGGTCTGCCGTCCGGCTCGACCTCACGTCCCTGCGGGTGGACCTGGAGCGGTTCTGGGGCGACTCGGGCGCGGGCCTGCGCCTCCTCGGCGAGCCGGGGCAGCGCGCGCGGGCCCTGGCGCTGCTCGGGCGCGCCGCCGGCACCTACCGCGGGGACCTGCTGGAGGACGACCCGTACGCGGAGTGGGCTGTGCACGAGCGCGAGGCCGCCGCCCTGCAGCACGGGCGGGTGCTGCGGGCGCTGGCCCGCTGCGCCGACGAGGACGGGGACACCGACGCCGCCGTGGGGCACCGCCTGCGGATGCTCGAGCGCGACCCGTTCGACGAGGACGCCCACCTCGGGATCGTCTCGGCCCTCGCCGGCGCGCAGCGGCACGGCGAGGCCCGGCGCCGCTTCGTCCTCTACCGGACGCGGATGGCCGAGCTCGACGTCGAGCCCGCCCCCTTCCCGGAGCTCCGCGCGCGCTGAACCGCCCGCCTCGACCGACCGACCCAGCCCGACCACGACACCGGAGGATTCCCGTGAACCGTTGCAGGACAGCAGTCTCCGCCGCCCTCGTCGCCGCCGCCGCGGCCGCCGTCCTCGCGGGCGGTGCCCGCGAGCCCGTGCACCCCGGGCCCGTGCACCCCGAGCCGGTGCGGCTCCAGGCCGTGCAGGCCCTCGTCGCCGGGCGGTGAGGGCCGCCCGCTCCGGCCGGGTGCCGGTCACAGGGGCCAGCCCGCGCGGGCGTCCAGCAGCCACGGCACCACGAGGGTCACGGTCGGCAGCAGCAGCACCGCGGCGGCCAGCGCGTACGTGCCCGCCCGCAGCGCCCGGGAGGGGCCCGGGGCGCCGGGGGAGAGGCGTTGCAGCCGTCGCAGGCGCTCCCGCTCCGTGTCGCGGCCGCCGTCGCCGTCGCCGGAGGTGCCCCCGGGCGCGGTGAGCGCGGAGCCCATGGTGGCCAGCGCCGCCCGCAGGGCCTCGTCGCCGTGGCGGCGGCGGGCGGCGTCGTCGGCGGTCATCTCCAGCAGCAGGTGCACGGCGTCCCCGGCGGTGCGGCTGCGCAGTGGGGTGGGCACCGCGCGGTGGACCGCGGCGAAGGACTCCAGCACGAGGTCGTGGCGGGCCCGCAGGTGCGCGCGCTCGTGGGTGAGCACGGCGCGCAGCTGCTGCGCGGTGAGGGTGCGCAGCGCCCCGTCGCTGACGACGACGCGGGGGGAGCGGCCGGGCAGGCAGTAGGCGAAGGGCACCGGCCCGTCGAGGACCCGCAGCGTGCCCGGCGCCACCTCCGCGTCGAGCCCGCGGTCCAGGCCGCCGCGGCCCTCGGCCTGCTCCCCGGTGCGGTCGAGGAGGTCCACGAGGAGGCGGTGCCGGTCGCGCCGGCGGCGGGAGCCGCGCATGACGGAGACCAGTGCCGCCAGCAGCCGGGCGACGATGAGGGCGGCCACCGCGAGCGCCCCGAGCAGGACCCACTGCGCCCCGACGGGCCCGGCCCCGCGGGCGCGCACGTACTCCTCGGGGGCGGCGAGCACCACGCCGATGGCGGCGAGCACGGAGGCGAGGGTCACGGCCTGCCAGAGCACCACCGCGGCGCGGGGCTCGCGGTCGGCCCAGCGGGCGCGGGCCAGCGCGGGCGGGACGAACCGGGACAGGGCGAGCCCGAGGGCGCCGAGGAGGAGCGCGGTCATCGCGGACGGTCCCCGGCGGTCCGGGCGGTGCTCAGGCGGGCCCGGCGCCGGCGCGCTCGAGGGCCGCGCGCAGGGCGGCCGCGCCCTCGGGGCCGACGCGGCCGACGAAGTGCACGAGGGCGGCGTCCCGGGCGGCGCCGTCGGGTGCGGCGCCGAGGGCCTCCAGCATGAGCGCGGCGGTCATCTCCTCGCGGGTCTGCGCCGGGGCGTAGCGGTAGGCGCGGTCGGCGCGCTCCTGGCGGACGACGCCCTTCTTGGCGAGGCGGTCCAGCACGGTCATGACGGTGGTGTAGGCGAGGCCGCGCTCGGGGGCCAGGCGCTCGTGGACCTGGCGGACGGTGAGCGGCCCGGGGGCGTCCCACAGCCTCGCCATCACGTCGCGCTCGAGCTCGCCCAGGTTCGCCACCGGCCCACTGTAACCCAGCTCACCGGGATCCAACGCACCTCGTCGTACTACGAGGCGTAGTATCTACGACAAGAGGTAGTGGACGACCCCCGGAGGGGACACCGTGACACCCGACGTGCTGGACCTGACCCGCCTGCAGTTCGCGGTCGTGACGATCTACCACTACCTGTTCGTGCCGCTCTCCATCAGCCTGGCCGCGGCCGCCGCCGGGCTGCACACCGCCTGGTACCGCAGCGGCGACGAGCGCCACCACCGGCTCACCCTGCTCGTCGGGAAGCTGCTGCTCGTCACCTTCGCCGTCGGCGTCGTCACCGGCCTCGTGCAGGAGTTCCAGTTCGGCATGGCCTGGAGCTCCTTCGCCCGCTTCTACGGCGACGTGTTCGGCCCCACCCTCGCCATCGAGGGGATGCTCGCCTTCTTCCTCGAGGCCACGTTCCTCGGCCTGTGGTTCTTCGGCTGGGGCCGCCTGCCGCGCCTGCTGCACCTGGCGACCATCTGGGTCGTCGCCGTGGGCACCCTGATCTCCGCCTACGTCATCCTCGCGGCCAACTCCTTCATGCAGAACCCCGTCGCCTACGCCCTCGACCCCGCCACCGGCCGCGCCCGCCTCACCAGCTTCCGCGAACTGATGCTCAACGAGGTCGCCCTCGCCGCCTTCCCCCACACCGTCGCCGGCGCCGCTATGGTCGGCGGTGCGCTGCTGCTCGCCCTCGGCGCCTGGCGCACCTGGCTGCGGCCCTCCACCACCGACGGCGGCGCCTTCGCCCTCCTGGCGCGCACCGGCGCCTGGGCCACCCTCGTGGCCGGTGCCGCCACCGCCGCCAGCGGCGACGTCCTCGGCAAGGTCATGACGCGCGTGCAGCCCATGAAGATGGCCGCCGCCGAGGCCCTGTACACCACCACCGCCGGCGCCCCGTTCTCCGTGTTCGCCGTCCACCGCCCCGGCGGCGGCGAGCCGCTCGTCAGCCTGGAGATCCCCTACCTGCTCTCCGTGCTGGCCGCCGGGGACCCCACCGCCACCGTGCAGGGCATCGACGACCTCCAGGCGCAGTACGCGCAGCAGTTCGGGCCCGGGAACTACGTGCCCGTCGTGCCGCTCGCCTACTGGGCGTTCCGCGGGATGATCGGCGCGGGGATGACCGCCGCCGCGCTCGCCGCCGCCTACCTGTGGTTCACCCGCCGCGGCCGCGTCCCCGCCGCCGGCCGCACCTGGTCGCTGCTGCTGCGGTTCCTGCCGCTGCTGCCGCTGCTGCCCACCGCCGCCAACACCTTCGGCTGGGTGTTCACCGAGACCGCCCGCCAGCCGTGGCTCGCGTTCGGGCTCACCCGCACCGCCGAGGGGATCTCCCCCGGGCTCACCGCCCCCGAGGTCCTCGTCTCCCTCGCCGGTTTCACCGTGGTCTACGGCGTCATCGCGATCGTGTGGCTCCGGCTCGTCCTGCACCTCGGCCGTCAGGACCCGCCCGCCCCGGCAACCGTTGCGGCGCAGCGGGTCCCCGAGCACGACGCCCTGCCCGCCGACGCCCCCGCCTACTGACCGGAGGATCCCGTGGACCTCGTGACCGCCTGGTTCGCACTCGTCGTCCTGTGCTGGGTGCTGTTCTGCGTGCTGGAGGGTTTCGACCTCGGCGTCGGTGCGCTCGCGCCCGTGCTCGGCCGCGACGACCACGAGCGCGGCGCCGCCGTGCGCACCGTCGGCCCGTTCTGGGACGGCAACGAGGTCTGGCTCGTCGCCGCGGTCGGCGTCATGTTCGCCGCCTTCCCCGCCTGGTACGCCGCGGCCCTGTCCGGGCTCTACCTGCCCCTCGTCCTGTTCCTGCTGCTGCTGGCCGCGCGCGGGGTCGCCCTGGAGTTCCGGGCCAAGGGCGACGGGGAGCGCTGGCGCCGCCGCTGCGACGCGGTGCTGGCGCTCAGCTCGGCGGGGGTCGTCGCGGTCCTCGGGGCCGTGCTCGCCGTCCTGGCCACCGGCCTGCCGCTGGGCCCCGGCGGCGAGGTCGTCGCCGGGGCCGGTACCGGGCAGGGCCTGGCGCGCAGCACCGCGCCCCTGCTCGCCCCCGCCGCGGGCGCCGGTGCCGCCGTGGCCCTGCTCGCCGCGGCGCTGCTGGGCACCACGTTCCTCGGGCTGCGCACCACCGGGCCGGTCCGGGCCCGCGCCCGCGCCCTCGCCGCCGTCCTCGCCCTCGCCGCCGCGTTCGGCGCCGCGACCGCGGCGGTGGCGCTGGCCGGCACCGGCCGGGCCGTCGCGGCGGGTGCGGCCGTCCTGCTCCTGCTGCTCGCGGCGCTCGTGCGGGCCCGGCGCGAGGCCGCGGCGTTCACGCTGACCTCCGCCCTGGTGGCCGCCGCGGTCGTGGCGGTCCTCACCGCGGGCGGCGAGGTGCTGCTGCCCAGCACCCTGGACCCGGCGTTCTCCCTCACCCGCACCTCCGCCGCCGCCACCGACTCCGCGCTGCGCCTCATCAGCGCCTTCGGCGTCGTCGTCCTGCCCGGGGTCCTCGTCTACCAGGCGCTGTCGTACCGGGTGTTCCGGCAGCGGGTGCGCAGCGAGCGCACCGCCTGATGGACGCCCCCACGACCCCCGCCCCCACGGCCCCCACCCCCACGACCCCCGCCGCCCGCCCCCGCGGGCCCGTCGACCCGCGCCTGCTGCGGCACGCGCGCACCGCCCGCGCGGGGGCCGCGGCGCTGGCGGCCACCGGCGTGGCGCAGGCCGCGCTCACCGTCGTCGCCGCCTGGGCGCTGGCCCGCACCGTGACGGCCCTCGCGGACCCGGCCGGACCGGCTCCCGACCCCGCGGCCCTCGCGGTGCTCGCCGCCGCCCTCGGCCTGCGGGCCGTCCTCACATGGGCGGAGCAGGCCCTCGCCCAGCGCACCGCGGCCCGCGTCGCCGACGAGCTGCGCCGCTCCGTGCTGGCCGCCGCCCTGCGCCGGGGCCCGGCCTGGGTGGCCGCCACCGGCACGGGCCGCCTCACCGCGACCCTGACCGGCGGGCTGGCGGTCCTGCGGCCCTGGTTCGGCGGCTACCTGCCCACCCTGGCCGTCGCCGCGGTCCTGCCGCCCCTCGTGCTCCTCGTGCTCGCCCGCACCGACCCGGCCTCCGCGCTCGCCGTCGCCCTCACCCTGCCGTTCGTGCCCCTCTTCGCCGTCCTCGTCGGCTGGGCCACCCGGGAGCGGTCGCAGCAGCGCTGGGAGGCCGGCGCCCGGCTCGCCGGCCACTTCCTCGACGTGGTGCGCGGCCTGCCGACGCTGCGCCTCTTCGGCCGCGCCGAGCGGCAGGTCGGCGCCGTCGCCACCACCACCGCCCGGCACCGCGACGCCACCGTGCGGGTGCTGCGCCTGGCGTTCCTCAGCTCCACGGCGCTCGACCTCGTCGCGACCCTGTCCGTGGGCATCGTCGCCGTGCAGGCCGGCCTGCGGGTGGCCGCCGGCACCCTGGAGCTGGGACCGGCGCTCTTCGCGATCCTGCTGGCCCCCGAGGCGTACCGGCCGCTGCGGGAGGTGGGTGCCCGCTTCCACGCCGCCGCGGACGCCACCGCCGTCGTCGGGGACGTCGACGCCGCCCTGCGCCAGGAGCCCGCCGCGCCGGGCGCCCGGTGGGAGCGGGTGGCGGGCGAGGCCCCGTCCGCCGTGGCCACCGGGCTGCGGGTGCGGCACCCGGGCGCGGCCGCGGACGCGCTGGACCTGCCGGGGCTGCGGGTGCGCCCCGGGGAGCTGGTGGCGCTGCGCGGCCCGTCCGGTGCGGGCAAGACCACCGCGCTGCGCGCCCTGGCCGGCGTCCAGCCGCTCGGCGCGGGCACCGTCCGGATCGGCGGGCAGCGGCCCCTGCACCTGCCGCAGCACCCCGCGCTGCCGCACGCCCGCACCGTCGCCGGCGCCCTGCTGCTGGACGGCGAGGAGACCGCCGGGGAGCCCGAGCTGCTCGCCGCGCTCGCCCGCGTCGGGCTGGACACCGAGGTCGGCGCCCTGCCCGCGGGCCTGGCGACGCCGCTGGGGGAGCGCGGCGCCGGCCTGTCCGCGGGGCAGCGGCAGCGGCTCGCGCTGGCCCGGCTCCTGCGCGCCGCCTCGCGCGGCCCCGTCCTGCTCCTGCTCGACGAGCCCACCGCCTCCCTGGACGCCGCGGCCGAGGAGCGGGTCGTCGCCGAGCTGCGGGCGGCGGCCCGGCGCGGCTGCGCGGTGCTCGTCGTGGCGCACCGCCCGGCGCTGCTCGCCGCGGCGGACCGGTGCGTGGACCTGGCAGCCCCCGGCGGGCCGGTCGTGCCGCCCACCGACGTGCCCACCGCCGGGACCGCCGACGTGCCCGCCGACGTGCCCGCCGACGTGCCCGCCGACGTGCCCGCCGACGTGCCCGTGCCCGCGGGGCCGGCCGCCCGGGTCGTGCGCCGGTTCGCGGGGACCGTCCCAGCCGCCGCCGCGCTGGGGGCGGCGTCCTGGCTGGCGGGGCTGGCGCTCACGGCCGCCGCCGCGTGGCTGCTGGCCCGGGCCGCCGCGCTGCCCCCCGTGCTGACGCTGTCCGCGGCCGTCGTCACCGTCCGCGGCACCGCCGTGGCCCGCCCGCTGCTGCGGTACGCGGAGCGGCTCACCGCGCACACCGCGGCCTTCGCCCGGCTCGCCACCTGGCGGGCGCGGGTCTACGCCGACCTCGTCCCCCGGGTGCCCTCCGCCCGCAGCCGCCGGCGCGGGGAGCTGCTCACGAGCGTCGTGGACGACGTGGACGCCCGCGTCGACGGGCTCCTGCGGGGCGTGGTGCCCGCGGCGGCCGCGGCCGTGCCGCTGCTCGTGGCCCTCGCCGCCGGGGCCCTGCTGCTGCCCGCCGCGCTGCCCGCCGCCTGCGCCGGGGCGCTGCTGGCCGCCGCCTGCGCCCCCGCCCTCGCCGCCCGGCAGGCCCGCCGCGAGGACGCCCTGTGCGCCGCGGCCCGCGCCCGCACCGCCGCGGCCGTGCTGGAGACCGTGGAGGGCGTGGAGGACCTCGCCCGCGCGGGGCGCCGCGCGCTCGACGTGCCCGACGCCGCCAGCCGCGACCTCGCCCGCTGCGAGGCGCGCGCCGCCCGCACCGCCGGCCTCGCGGCGGCCACGGCGGTCCTCGGCCACGCCCTGTGGGTGCTCGGCACGGCCGCCGCCGCACCCGCGGCCGTCGGCGCGGGCCTGCCCCGCGAGAGCGCCGCGGCCCTGCTGCTCGCCCTCGCCGTCCTCGCCGAGCCGCTGGCGGCGCTGCCGGAGGCCGCGGTCGCCCGCCGCCGCGCCGCCGGGGCCCGCGCCCGCCTCGCCGCCCTCGCCGTCGGTGCACCGCCGGCGGCCGAGCCGGAGCGGCCCCGGCCCCTGCCCGCCGGCGCCGACCTGCGCGTGCGCGGCCTCGTGGCGGGCTGGGACCCGGAGCGCCCCGCCGCCCTCGACGGGCTGGACCTCGACCTGCCCGCCGGGAGCCGGGTGGCCGTGCTGGGGCCCTCGGGCTCGGGCAAGTCCACCCTGGCCGGTGTCCTCGTGCGGCTGCTGGACCCCCGCGCGGGGTCGGTCGAGCTGGGCGGGGTGGACCTGCGGGCGCTGCGCGGGGACGACGTGCGCCGGCGCGTCACCCTCGTCGGCGACGACACCGGCCACGTGTTCGCCTCCACCGTGCGGGAGAACCTGCGCCTGGCCCGGCCGGGGGCCGGCGACGCGGAGCTGCGCGCGGTGCTGCGCCGGGTGCGGCTCGGGGACTGGCTCGACCGGCTGCCGCACGGGCTGGGCACCTGGCTGGGGGAGGGCGGCGGCACCGTCTCCGGCGGGGAGCGGCGCCGGCTGCTGCTGGCGCGGGCGCTGCTGGCCGACCCGGCGGTGCTCGTGCTGGACGAGCCGACCGAGGGGCTCGACGGGCCCACGGCGCGCGCCCTCGTGGCGGACCTGCTCGACGCCGCCGCCGGGCGCAGCGTGCTGCTGCTGACCCACCGCACCGAGGGCCTCGGCCTCGTCGACGCGGTGCTCAGGGTGCAGGACGGGCGGCTCGTGCCCGCCGCGCCGGGAGCTCCGGTCCCGGTGTGAGCCCGCGCCGGTCCACGCGCAGCACCGCCGCGCCCAGCAGCAGCACGACCAGCAGCATCACGACGTTGTGCCCGTACTTCGGCAGGGCCGCCACGTCCCCGATCAGCGGGTAGTACAGGAAGGCCAGCAGCGCGCGCACCAGCAGCACCGGCAGGGCGACCAGCGCCGCCTCCCGGGGTCCCCAGCGCCCCGCCCGCCGTGCCGCCCGGTGCAGCGCGAGGCCCCCGAGGGCGAGGCAGGCGGCGGCGAGCGCGACCCCCGGCCACGTCGCGGGGGCGAAGGCGTGGGCCAGGGCGAGGGCTCCGCTCGCCGCGGCCACCCGCCACGCTCGCGGCCCGGCCGCGCCGGCCCCGGCGATCGCGGCCCGGCGGGGCAGCGCGAGCGCGGCGGCCACGAGGACGACGGCCACGGCGACCGCGCCGGCCACCTGCCCGCCCGAGACGCCGGGCGCCGCGCCGCCGAGGGAGTCGGACAGGATCAGCGCCGACGCCGCCAGCCACCCGGCCGCGCAGAGCAGCACCCCGCGCCGCCCGAGCCAGCGCTCCCGCGCCCGGGCCGGGGCCAGCGCCTCCGCCACGGCGACCGGCGCGGCGATGCTGAAGACCACGTGCCCGCCCACGAAGTTCAGGACGTCGGCGGCGCTCAGCCCCAGCGGGACCAGCAGCGTGGTGTGCCTGCTCTCCTCCCACCCCTCGATGCCCTGGTAGCCGGTGCTGAACAGCGACTGGTCCACCACCCCGGCCTGCAGGACGCCGAACGCCGCCGCCAGCAGCAGCACAGCCGGCCAGCCGCGACCGGTGCCGCGGGCGACCTCCCGGATGAGCAGCGCCGGGGCGCCGTAGAGGGGGACGAACACGAGAAGGCCGCCGAGCAGCCGCAGCGCGTCGCCGGTCGTCTCGGCGTAGGCGGCCAGGTACTCCGCGGCGACCGGCGCCAGCACCGCGAGCACCGCCACCTGCGGCCACACCCCCCGGCTCCGTCGGGGACGTACGGCAGGCGACACGCCGGCGTGTCGTGGCAGGACGTCCCCACCGGAGCCGCCGGAGCCGCCGGAGCCGCCGGAGCCGGGGGCGGGGCGCTCCAGCAGCCGCAACGCGCAGACCGCCAGCGCGACCGCCGAGCCCGCCAGCACCACGCCGCGCCCCGCCGCACCCACCCCCCCGTCGTCCCCGAGGCCGTCCAGGGCGTTGAGCAGGGCGAGCGCCGCGACGGGCGCCGCCGGCGCGACCGTCCAGCGCCGCCGCACCAGCGCGGTGAGCACCGCCGCCGCGGGCAGCAGCACCGCACCGGGCGGGAAGCGGCCGGGGTCGGCGGAGCCGGTGAGCAGCAGCGCCCACACCCCCGCCGCCGCAAAGGCCAGCGCCGCGGGCAGGACGGCGGCGGGCACCCGCACGCGGCGGGCGGGCACCTCACCGGGCGGCACCGGACACCTCCTGCCCGCGCAGGCGCAGGACGCGCGCGACCAGCTCCTTCACGGTGGCCACGTCGGCGTCGTGGTCGCGGTCCGGCTCGGGGTAGCCGCGGCCGTAGAAGGACTCCACGAGGGTCAGCACCCAGCGGGCCGCCTCCTCCGGCGGCATCCCCGGGTCCGCGAGCCCGTCGTCCGCGAGCCGCGCGACGAGCTCGCCGATGCCGCGCACCATCCGCCGGTCGCCCTCGGCGACCAGCTCCGCGGTGCGCGGATCCCGGTGCGCCTGGGCGATGACCTCCACGAGCAGCCCCGCCACGACCGGGTGCCGGGTCTCGGTCGCCATCCGGTCGACCACGCCGCGCAGGGCGTGCCAGGCGTCGGGGTCGGCAGCGGCCGCGGCGAACGCCTCGTCCCACTCGCTGCGGTCCAGCTCGAAGATGCCGTAGAACACCTCCTGCTTGGAGGCGAAGTAGTGGAACAGGGCGCCGCTGCTGATGCCGGCGGCGCGGCAGATGTCAGCCGTCGAGGTGCCCGCCAGCCCCTTCTCGGCGATCAGGCCCACCGCCGTCTCGACGATGTGCGTCCGCCGCTGCCGGTGCCTGTCGGGGTCGAGCGTCCGCATCGGGGTTCCGGTCCTCCGGGCTGGTGGGTGGGCTGGTGGGTGGGCTGGTGGGTGGGCTGGTGGGTGGGCTGGTGGGTGCTGCGGTCGTCCCCGGGGGCGGGGCGGTGCGGCGGCGGCGGACCTCGCGCACCGCGACGGCCAGGGCCACCAGCAGCGGCCCCCAGAACTTCGCGGTGGCCAGCACCGCGAGCAGCCACGCCGGGGCGTGCAGGTCGGGCAGGTCGGGCAGGTCCGGCCACGGGATCGAGGGCAGGTCCGGCCACGGGATGTCCGGCAGGTCCGGCCAGGGGATGCGGGGCAGCTCCGGCCACGGGATCGAGGGCAGGTCCACCTGCGGCACCCGCTCGCGCACCCACTCCACGACCGGGCGCAGCACCGAGCGCAGCAGCACCGTCACCCCGAGCACGCCGAGCAGCACCTTGGCCGCGGCGGCCGCGACGTGCCGGGAGGCGTACAGGCGCGGGTGGCGCCGCCCGAACGCCAGGACCCGCGCGGCCCGCGAGCCGGCGGGCGGCTCGAACGGGTGGCGCCGCACACCGGCCAGGTGCGCCGCGGGCTCCGGCAGCTCCGCCAGCGCCCGCGCGTCGCCGGTGCCGGCGGGCAGACCGGCCGCGGGGGGCAGGAGCAGCTCGGCCCGGCGGACGTGCCCGCCGAGGCCGAAGCGGACCAGGACCACGGGCGCGGGTCGCGCCCCGGGTGCGGGCAGGGACGTCACCGCCTTGTCCGAGCCGGAGGCCGTCGCCACGGGCTCGCCGTCGCGCAGGACCTCGACCTCGGTGCGCCAGGTGCCGCGCCGGGTGCGCAGCTCGAGCAGCGCGCCGTCGTGGTGCAGGTGGTGGAGCCCGGGAGCAGTCCGCGGGGAGGCCATAGGCCAGTGTTAAACCGAGCAGTCGGTCTGTCAATGGGCCGGACCGTGCGCCCGTCAGGGGGACCCCGCTGCCCCGGTTCGGGGGAAACCCCGCCGCAGGCGCACCCGCGTGCCGATACTCCGAACCTCCGGAGCAGCACCAGAGGCCTCCGGGACACCTCGACGAGGAGGACGCGATGCTGCGGACCGGGACGATGGCGTACCTCGTGGGCAGGGTCATCACCGCCACGGAGGACGGGCGACCCGTCCTGAGCGTCCACGACGGCCGGCCCGTCTGCCTCGTCGACCAGGGCGAGACGTTCCTCGAGCTGCACCCCGGCAGCGCCGAGGACCTGCTGGGCATCGCCCACGGCGTCCGCGTCGCGGAGTTCCGCCGGCAGCTCGGCGACGCCGACGCCGACGCCCTGCTCGGCTACCTCCTCGACACCGGCCTCGTCGTCCTCGACCCCGCCCAGCACCCCGGGGCCCTCGACCGGCTGCGCCTCGCCGTCGAGCTCACCGACCTCGGCCCCACCGACGGCACCGAGAAGCTGCGCACCGTGCGCACCGGCAGTGGGCAGACCGTCGTCCTGACCTGGACGACCGTGGAGGTCGTCCGCCGCAACACCACCGCCGGGCTCGGCGCGGCCATCAGGTCCCTGGCCGCCGAGACCGGCACCGACGAGCAGACCGTGCGCGCCTTCCTGCACGCGGACCTGCACGTCCTCATCGCCCGCGGCGGCGGGCGGCTCTACCGGGTGGCCGCCGCGGCCTGACCCGCACGGCCTGCTGACCCGCCCGGCTGGGGGCACTTCAGCGTTCGGCCTCCGCTGCCGAAGCACTTCCCAGCACGCGCCGGGGCGACCCCGGCGGTCGAGCCGAGCACCGAGCCGGAGACGGCGGAGGAGTCCCAGTGGGGAAGCGTCGCAGGACCGTCACGCAGAGTCCCACCGTGGGCAACCTCCGCGACGTGATGCCGCGGCAGCGTGAGACCGTGGCCAGCGCCTCCCCGGTCAGCCCTTCGGCCCTCAGCGGGCCCCTCGTCATCGCTCACCGCGGCTACTCCGCGGTGGCCCCGGAGAACACCCTCGCCGCGTTCGAGGCCGCCCTGCGCTGCGGCGCGGACATGGTCGAGACGGACCTGCACCCCGCCGCGGACGGCACCGTCGTCCTCTTCCACGACGGCGAGGTGGACGCCACCACCGACGGCTCCGGCCGCCTCGCCGACCTCGACGCCGCCGGCATCGCCCGCCTCGACGCCGGTTCCTGGTTCTCCCCGGCCTACCGCGGACAGCGCATCCCGCTGCTGGCGGACCTGCTGGACCTGCTCACCGAGCACCCCGGCGCCCAGCTCCTGCTGGAGCTGAAGGAGGTGTGGACCGCCGAGCAGGTCGCCGCCGCCCTCGACGTCATCCGCACCGCCGGCGCGATGGACCAGGTCGTCCTGCAGAGCTTCGAGGTCGAGACCCTGGAGCACGTGCGCGACCTCGCCCCCGAGACGCGCCGCGCGATGCTGCTCGACGCTCCCGACCTCGACGCCCTCGCCCAGGGCCGCGCCCTGCGCCGCGACCTCGGCGTCATCGCGTGCAACCCGTCCGTCGCCTCGCTCGTCACCCGCCCCGAGGCGGTCGCCGAGCTGCACGAGGCGGGGCTGGAGGTGTGGCCGTGGACGGTGGACGAGCCGGTGCTGTGGCGCGCGCTCGTCGACACCGGCGTGGACGGGGTCATCACCAACCGCCCCGACGGCCTGCGCGGCTGGCTGCAGGCCCGGCAGGACGTCCTGCCGGACCAGGCGGACCTGCTGCTCACCGCCCTCAACCAGGGCGCCCGCGCCCGCGCCACCGCCGAGACCCAGGTGTCCCGCACCGCCTCGGCGGCCTGAGACCGCGCACGCGCCGCCGCCCCTCCCCGGAGAGGGGCGGGGCGGCGGCGTTCCGCCGGGCCCCCTGCGCGAGCCGTCCCGGGAGGCCCCCCGCCGGGGGACGGGTTCCCCCTCGCGGGGGAGGCGGTGCGGGCCCTCCCCGGGCGAGGGTGGCCGGGTGGGCACGGGCGTGGGGAGGAACGCATGAGCGGCGACGGGTGGGCCTACCGGAACCCCTACGAGCACCTCGCGGGGACGGGGGCGCTGATGTCCCGGCGGGTGCGGTCCGCCGGCTTCACCGAGCGCACGTTCGACGCCGGCGGCACCCGCACGAACTACGTCGTCGGTCCCGGGAACGGACCACCGCTCGTCCTGCTGCCCGCGCAGATGGGGACCTGGGAGACCTACGAGCCCGTGCTGGCCCTGCTGTCGCGGTCCTTCCAGGTGTTCGCGCCGGACCTGCGGGGGCACGGGCGCTCGACGTGGACCCCCGGGGACTACTCGTGGTCGAGCTTCGGCGCGGACACGGCCGCGTTCCTGGAGCAGGTGGTGGGACGCCCCGCGATCGTCTCCGGCAACTCCTCCGGAGGGCTGGTCGCCCTGTGGTGCGCCGCCAACGTCCCCGGCCGGGTGCGGGCGCTCGTGCTGGAGGACGCGCCCGTCTTCTCCGCCGAGATGCCCCGTTTCCGCGACCGGGACCGCTACGTGTACCGGGGCCTCGAGCACGCCGTCGCAGCGCTCGGCGACCTGGAGCACCGCGACCTCACCGACCACCTGCGCGGACAGGAGCTGCCCGTCTCCGAGACCCGCAGCCGGCGGGTCCCCGGGTGGTTCCTCGACCTCGTCTCCCGGCGCCTGCAGGCCTCACCGGACGGGCTGCTGCACGAGCGGTGGCTGCCGTCGACCGTGCGGCGGCTGTTCGCGTCGCTGGCCATGTTCGACCCCGACGTCGCCCGCGCCTTCGTCGACGGCCGCGTCCAGGAGGGCCTGGACCACGCCGGGGCCCTGCGCCGGGTGCGCTGCCCGGTGCTGCTCGTGCACGCGGACTGGCACCGCTACGCCGCGCACGGCCTGGTCGGCGCCATGGACGACGACGACGCCGGGCACCTCCGCCGGCTCGTCCCGCATACCCGGTACCGGCGGGTCCGCGCCAACCACGTCGTCCACCGCTACCGGCCCCGCTGGTTCGTGCGCGAGGTGACCCGGTTCGCCCGGGACCTGCCGGCCCCGGGCTGAACCCCCGCCCCGGCCTCAGCCCTGGTCGGGGTCGGTCTCCGGCAGCACGCCGTCCGCGTCGGGCACCCCGTGCAGCAGGTCGTCAGCGTCCACGATGCGGTACGCGTAGCCCTGCTCGGCGAGGAAGCGCTGCCGGTGCGCCGCGAAGTCCTGGTCCTTGGTGTCGCGCGAGACCACCGTGTAGAAGCGCGCCGCGCCCCCGTCGCCCTTGGGCCGCAGCACCCGGCCCAGGCGCTGGGCCTCCTCCTGCCGGGAGCCGAACGAGCCCGACACCTGGATGGCCACCTTCGCCTCGGGCAGGTCGATGGAGAAGTTCGCGACCTTGCTGACGACCAGCGTGGTGATCTCACCCTGCCGGAACGCCTCGAACAGCCGCTGCCGCTCCCGCACCGTCGTCTCGCCCTTGATGACCGGGGCGTCCAGGCGCTCGGCGAGGTCGTCGAGCTGGTCGATGTACTGGCCGATCACCAGCGTCGGCTCCCCGCGGTGCTGGGCCACGAGGCGCTCCACGACCCGCGACTTCTCCGGAGACGTCGCGCACAGCCGGTAGCGGTCCTCCTCCTCGGCCGTGGCGTACAGCAGCCGCTCGGAATCCGGCAGCGTCACCCGCACCTCGACGCAGTCGGCCGGCGCGATGTAGCCCTGCGACTCGATGTCCTTCCACGGCGCGTCGTAGCGCTTGGGGCCGATGAGGGAGAACACGTCGCCCTCGCGGCCGTCCTCGCGCACCAGCGTCGCCGTCAGCCCGAGGCGGCGGCGCGCCTGCAGGTCCGCGGTCATCCGGAAGATCGGCGCGGGCAGCAGGTGGACCTCGTCGTACAGGATGAGGCCCCAGTCGCGGGCGTCGAACAGCTCCAGGTGCGGGTAGACGCCCTTCCGCTTCGTCGTCACCACCTGGTACGTGGCGATCGTGACGGGCCGGATCTCCTTGCGCTGCCCGGAGTACTCGCCGATCTCCTCCTCGGTGAGCGAGGTCCGCTTCAGCAGCTCGTCGCGCCACTGCCGCGCCGAGACGGTGTTCGTCACCAGGATCAGCGTGGTGGCCTTGGCCCGCGCCATCGCGCCCGCACCCACGAGGGTCTTGCCCGCCCCGCACGGCAGCACCACGACACCGGAGCCGCCGTGCCAGAAGCCCTCCACCGCCTGCTGCTGGTAGGGCCGCAGGGACCAGCCGGCCTCGTCGAGGTCGATCGGGTGCGCCTCGCCGTCGACGTAGCCGGCGAGGTCCTCCGCGGGCCAGCCCAGCTTCAGCAGCGCCTGCTTGAGGTTGCCCCGCTCGCTGGGGTGCACGGCGACGGTGTCCGGGGCGATGCGCGCGCCCAGCATCGGGGCGACCTTCCGCGAGCGCAGCACCTCCTCCAGCACGGGGGCGTCGAGGGCGTGCAGGACCAGGCCGTGCGCGGGGTCGTTGACGAGCTGGAGCCTGCCGTAGCGGGCCATCGTCTCGGCGACGTCCACGAGCAGGGAGTGCGGCACGGGGTAGCGGGAGAACTCCAGCAGGGTGTCGACGACCTGCTCGGCGTCGTGCCCGGCGGCGCGGGCGTTCCACAGGCCCAGCGGCGTGAGCCGGTAGGTGTGGACGTGCTCGGGGGCGCGCTCCAGCTCCGCGAAGGGGGCGATCGCGGCCCGGCACGCGCCGGCGCTCTCGTGGTCGACCTCCAGCAGCAACGTCTTGTCGCTCTGGACGATGAGGGGTCCGTCGTTCACGCGGCTCCAGCCTGCCCGTCGGTGCTCTGCCCGGCGGCACCAGACCGCCGGGAGGGACAACAGCGCGGGCCGCCGGGGACTTCCGCCGCCTGCCCCGCCGTGCTCAGGAGCCGGTGACCAGCCCCGTGGTCTCCCAGTCGAAACCGCTGCCGCGGGTGGTCGACTCGGCCACCAGGAAGAAGAAGACGAAGAAGCCGACGGCGACGAGGACCGCGAGGAGGGTGAGCCCCAGGGTGACCCAGGAGCAGATCTTCCCCGTCCTGATCTGCGACAGGCCCTGCAGCCGGCCCTGCGACTCCAGCACCTCCCGCTGCGCGCCGGGCGCCATGACGAGCGAGACGATCGCGGCGATGAACCCGAGCGTGCCGCCGCTGAGGAAGAACAGCCCGAGGGAGCCGATGCCCGTCCACATGACGGCCTGGGCGTGCCCGGCGACGGGCGCGCCGTAGCCGGTGGGGCCGTACTGGCCGGCGGGGCCGTACTGGCCGTAGGGGGAGGACTGGCCGTAGGGGGAGGGCTGGCCGTACTGCCCGGCGGGCGCGTACGGCGGCTGCTGGCCGTACTGCGGGCTCTGCCCGTGCTGCTGGCCGTACGGCTGGGCGGGCTGCCCGTACTGCTGGTCCTGCCCGTACTGCTGGTCCTGCCCGGACTGCTGGCCGTACGGCTGGGCGGGCTGCCCGTAGCCGGGCTGCGCACCTGCGTCGCGGCCCCACCCGTCCTGTCCGCCCGGTTCGCCCGCGCGGTAGGGGTCGTGCTCGTCGGGGGCGGGTGCCGCGGGGTGCGAACCCGAGCGCGGGGTGGACGGGGCGGCCCGGTCCTCCGCGTCCCGCTCGTCCGGGGACCACCACGTCGGGCGCTGTTCCTCGTCGCGTGTCGGCTCGCTCATCGTCCCCGTCGTCCTCTCCGCCGCGCCGGTCCCGGCGCCGCACGAGGGCGCCGGGACAGACGCTAGCCGACTTCCCCGCGGCGCCCGCCCCGGCGTGACCCGCCCGTCTCAGCCGTCGTGGACGGCGACGCCGGTCACCCGGTGCACCGAGAAGGTCCGCACCTGCTGCTCGGAGCGGTCCAGTGCCGTGACGCGCCCGCCCTCCACGGACAGCGGCTCCACCAGCCGCCGGGTCGTCCGCCCCGTGGCGTCCGCGTACCCCATCCACACCGCGCGCCGCTGCGAGGCCGCCTCGCGCAGCACCGCCAGGGACACCGCGGGGTCCGTGGCGGGCAGGGGCGGGGCGGGGGCCCGGGCGGCGAGGCGGCGCTCGTCGGCCGCCGCGTCCTCGTCCCCGGCGCGCAGGGCGTGCACCGCCGCCGCCAGCAGCGCCTCGGTGGGTGCGGGGGCCTCCGGCGGCAGGGGCCGGGGGAGCTGGCGCGGTCCGCTGCGGTGCACGGCGGGGCGGCGCAGCACCAGCTCCCCGTCCGGGCCCTCCGCCGCCGGTGCCACGCCGACCTCGCGCAGCACCGCCAGGACCTTCTCGGGCTCGGCGGCGGCGGCGAGCACCGTGGGTGCCAGCCGGCGCAGCCGCAGCGGGGCGCAGCGCCGGTCGCCGAGCAGCTCGGCGAGCAGCGCGGGGTCCTCCGCCCGCAGGTAGGCCCCGGCCGAGCCGACCCGCACGCGCCCGTAGCGGCGGGCGACGTCCCGCACGAGGTACTCCAGGGGCTGCGGCACCCCGGTGGCGGAGACCTGCGCGAGGAAGGCCAGCGCCTCGTCCGCGGTCTCCCCCGCGTCCAGCGCGCGGCGCACCGAACCGGGGTCGAAGCGGTAGACCGTGGCGCCGCCGCGGCTCTCCACGGTCGCCAGCCGCGCCAGCCTGCGGGCCAGCTCACCCTCCAGGGGGCCGGGGGCCACGGCGGTCAGGTCGGCCTGGAGCAGCACCTCGTGCACGGGGGCGGGCAGCGCCCCCGCGAGCGCGGCGGCCGCGGCGTCCTCGTCGCCGGCCAGCAGCGCCCGCCCGGCCGGGGACAGCGCCCCCGCGCCGGTCACGCCGAGCCAGGCGGCCTCGCGCAGGGTCCAGCCGACGAGGTCCTCGCGCAGGCGGGTGGCACGGCGCGGCGCGTCGTGGCGCAGCCGCCCGGCGAGGGCGTCGGGGTCGGTGGCGGTGCCGGCGGGCAGGCCGGCCAGCGCAGCGAGCACCTCCCGGCGGACCTGCACGGCCACGGCGCGGTCGAGGTCGGGGCCGAGCGCGTTGCGCGCCGTGCCCCGGCTGTCGCGGCTGCCGACCAGCGCCGGCACCCGGCTGGTGGTGAGCCAGGCCGCCGCGGCCTGCGCCCAGCGCTCGGCGGGCTCCCCGTGCAGCCAGGCGTCGAAGCGGGGGGTGGGGACCCAGCGCGGCTCGACCTCCTGGTCGTCGGCGACGAGCCCGGCGGTGCGGGCCAGCTCGACGACGAGCGCGGCGGTGCTCTCGTCGACCTCCAGGGACGTCGCGGCGCGCTTGAGCTCGCGCACGCCGAGGCCGCCGGCGCGCAGGACCGGTGGCGGGCCCTCGCCCCACAGCTGCCCGAGGGCCTCCAGGAGCCGCACGGCGTCCGCCGCCGCGCCCGCCGCGGTGGCCGCCACGCGCGCGGCGGGCTGCTCGCGGGCGGGCAGCGCGGGCGGGGAGGTGGCGGGGGAGCGGTGGACGTGGCCCCCGCGCAGGACGAGGCCGACCTCGCGGGGCAGCACGACGGTCCCGGCGCCGGCGACCGCGAGCAGGCCGTGGGCGAGCAGCCAGTCCAGCGGGCCGGTGGAGGTGGCGGCGCGCACGGAGCGCTCGGCGTGGGTGACGGCCCCCACGGGCGGGCCCCAGGTGAGCCGTTCCAGGACGGTGCGGGCGCCCTCCGGTGCCGAGTCCAGCAGCGCCCCGACCGTGGCGGGGTCGCCGAGGTGGGCGGCGAGCGCGGCGAGGGCGGTGTCCGGGTCGCCGGCGCCCGGCAGGCCCAGGTCCTCCAGCAGCTCGGCGAGGCGCTGGGGGGAGCGGCGGCCCAGGGCCTCGGCCAGGGGCGGGCCGAGGCCGGCGGGGTGGGGGCCCAGGACGTCGCGCACGGCGCTGACGAGGTGCAGGCGGCGGTCGGTGCCCCACAGCAGCGCCCGCTCGCGCAGCACGGCGAGGAACGGTGCGGCCCTGGCGCCCCAGGTGCGGGAGACGGCCGCGGCGGTGACGGGCTCGGGCAGGACGGCGAGGACCTCGGCGACCTGGAGGGTGGGCGCGTCGAGGGCGTCGAGGGCGCGGGCCACGCTGGTGCGGCCGGTGGCGCGGGTGGCCAGGGCCGTGGTGGAGGCGGGCAGCGGCACCGCGAGGTCGGGGCGGGCGCGCAGCAGGGCCGCGAGGGCGGTGTCGTCGCGGGCGCGCAGCTCCTCCGCGAGGGTCCGCGGGGCGGCGCCGGGTCGGCTGGGCATCGGCACCAGGGTAGGTGGCGTGTGCGGGCACCCGGACCGGTGCGCCGGTCGGCGGCGGGAGGTGGGCGCGCGGTCTGCCAGCATGGCCGCCCGTGACCCCCGCCGAGCTGCTGTTCCTGGTCGCGGCCGGTGCCGGCGCCGGGTTGTCCGGCTCGGTGGCGGGCCTGGCGTCGCTGGTGTCCTACCCGGCGCTGCTCGCGGTGGGCATGTCCCCGCTGACGGCGAACGTCACCAACACCGTCGCGCTGTTCGGCACCACGACCGGCACGGTGCTGGGCTCGCGCCCGGAACTGGCCGGGCAGGGCCGGTGGCTGCGCCGCTACCTGGCGCTGGCGGCGGCGGGCGGCACGACGGGTGCGGCGGTGCTGCTGCTCACCCCGCCGGGCACGTTCGAGCGGATCGTGCCCTTCCTCATCGCCACGGCGTCCCTCGTCATCCTGCTGCAACCCCGGCTGGCGTTCCTGCAGCCCGGGTCCGCCCCGTCCGGGTCCCCGCTCGCGCTCGTCGGGATGGTGCTGGTCACCGTGTACGCGGGCTACTTCGGTGCGGGCGCGGGGGTCCTGCTGCTGGCGCTGCTGTCCACGCAGCTCGCCGAGCCGCTGGCGCGGGTCAACGCCGCCAAGGGTGTCCTGCTGGGCGTCGCGAACGCGCTGGCCGCGCTGGGTTTCGCCCTGTTCGGCCCCGTGGTGTGGCCCGCGGCGCTGGCCCTGGGCGCCGGGTGCGCGCTGGGCGGCTACCTCGGGCCCGCGGTGGTGCGCCGCGCCCCGGTCGCCCTGCTGCGCACGGGGATCGCGGTGGCCGGGCTCGGCCTGGCCGTGCACCTGTGGCTCGCGGCGCGCTGAGCCCGGCGATCCGCCGGACCCCGCGGCCCGCCGGCGCCCGGGGTCGCGGGCCGCTCACGCGGGGCCGGCGCGCTCCTGCAGGTCCATCCCGGGGGGCAGCTCACCCGAGTGCAGCACGACGAGGACCTGCGTGGCTCGGGTGAGGGCCACGTACAGGTCGTTCGCGCCGCGGGCGCCGCGCCGCAGCACCTCCGCGGGCTCCACCAGCAGGACCGCGTCGAACTCCAGGCCCTTGGCGCGCCGGACGTCGAGGACGCCGACCGGGGCGTCGAGGTCGTCGTGCCCGGCCGCGACGGTGCGCGGCGGCAGGGCCCCGCTCAGGGCCGCGCGCAGCCGCGCGGCACCCAGGGGCCCCTCCTCGCGGGCGGTGAGCACGGCCAGGCGCCCACCGGCCAGCCGGGGCAGCTGCGCCCGCACCTCGGCGACCACCGCGGCGAGCGGGTCGGAGGCGTCCAGGCGCACCGCCACCGGCTCGTGCTCGCCCTCGCGCACCGGGGTGGGGGGTTTGGCGTCGATCCCCGCGGCCTCCAGCACGGCGGCCGCGACCCGCGCGATCCGCCCGGGGGTCCGGTAGTTGACCGTGAGCTCCTCCAGGCGCCAGCGGTCGTCCACGAGCGGGCGCAGCACCTGCTCCCAGCTGCGCGCCCCCGCCTCGGAGGAGGTCTGCGCGACGTCGCCGACGAGCGTCATGGACCGGCTGGGGCAGCGCCGCTCCAGCAGCCGCCACGCCATCGCGGACAGCTCCTGCGCCTCGTCCACGACGACGTGCCCGTAGGCCCAGGTGCGGTCCACGGCGGCCCGCTCGGCGACCGTGCCCACGGGGCCGCCGACGGTGAAGCGGTCGGCGAGCAGCTCCGCGCTGACGATCTCGTGGCCGGCGCCGGAGGTCTCCAGGACGGTGCGGGCGTAGGCCAGCTCCGCCTCGCGCTCGGCGGCGTCGCGGCCCTCGGCGCGGCGGGTGGAGTCGTCGAGGTCCCCGAGCAGCTCCGCGAGCTCGTCGAGCAGCGGCACGTCCGCCTCGGTCCACCCGCCCGCCCGCTCCCGGGGGCGCAGCAGGGCGCGTCGCTCGGCCGCGCTCAGCTGCGGCGCGGCGGCGTCGAGCTGCCCGGGGTCCGCCAGGAGCCGGCCCAGGACCTTCTCCGGGGTCAGCGGCATCCAGCAGAGGTTCACCTCGCGGCGGACGTCGACGTTCTCCCGCAGCTCGGTGAGCAGGTCGGCGCGCTCCTCGCCGACGTCGAGGCCCCGGCCGCGGGCGAGCTGCTGCACGAGGGAGTTCAGCACCTCCCGCACGAACGTCACCCGCGCCTCGTTGTGCGGTTTGCGGCTGCGGCGGGCCCTGGCGCGCGCGCCGGCCACCGCGTCGGGCCGCAGCACCACGGGGGTGCCGTCGACGACGAGGCGGACGCCGCGCTGCGGGACGCGCTGGCGGGCGGCGACGGCGGCGGCGAGGACGTCGACCATGCGCAGGTCGCCCTTGACGGCCGCGGCGGCCGGGTCCTCCTCCGCGGTGGCGACGACGCCGGGGTACAGCTCGGCGGGGGTGGAGGTGACCACGCCCGTCTCGCCCAGTGAGGGCAGGACCTGCTCGACGTAGCGCAGGAACACCGGGCTGGGCCCGACGAGGAGGACGCCGCTGCGGGCGAGGCGCTCGCGGTGGGTGTAGAGCAGGTAGGCGGTGCGGTGCAGCGCGACGGCGGTCTTGCCGGTGCCGGGGCCGCCCTGCACGACGAGGACGCCGCGCTCGGAGGCGCGGATGACGCGGTCCTGCTCGGCCTGGATGGTGGCGACGATGTCGCCCATGCGGCCGGTGCGGGGGGCGCTGACCGCGGCGAGCAGGGCGGCGTCGCCGGTGGTCTGCCCGCCCTCGCCCGCCACGAGGACCTCGTCCTCCACGTCGGTCACGAGGCGCCCGGCGGTCATGAGGTGGCGCCGGCGCACCACGTCACGGGGCGCGGCGGCGGTGGCCTGGTAGAAGTCCTGCGCCGCGGGGGCGCGCCAGTCCACGAGGAGCTGCCCGCCGCGCGGGTCGGACAGGCCGATGCGCCCGACGTAGCGGCGCCGGTCCTCGGTGCCCTCCTGCAGGTCCAGGCGGCCGAAGCACAGGCGGTTCTCCACCGACCACAGCTGCGCGAGGCGGTCCTCGTAGAGGGTGGCGAAGGCGTCGCGCTCGAAGCGGCTCTGGTGGGTGCCGGTGGCCTTGGTGCGCCGGACCTCCGCGAGCTGCTCGGCGGTCTGCTCGCGCAGGGCGTCCAGGCGCGCGTAGAGGCCCGCGACGTACTCCCGCTCCACGGGCAGGTCGGGGTGCTGGGGCCCGGCGTCCTCGGCGGGCGCCTGGGGCTCGTGGCCGGAGCTCACGCCGCGGCCACCCCCGGGCCCGGCGCCGTCCGCGGCAGGGGCCGGCGGTCCTGGCGGCGGGGAGCTGCGGGCATGCCCGCAACCGTAACCCCCCGGGTGCCGGCGGGGTGAGGCGAGGCGGGAGGACGGGCGGCAGGACGCACCACCCCGGCTCCTAGCATTCCCCCCGTGCGCGCCGCCACCCCAGCCGACCCCGCGGAGCGCTCCGCGCGCGCACCCTCGTGGCGCGACGGGGTGCTGGTCGCGGTCCTCGTGCTGCTCGTCGTGCTGGAGGCGGTGCTGCGCCCGGAGCTGCCCTCGCGCGGGGTGTGGGCGGCCCTGACGGTGGCCCTGGCGCCGGCCCTGCTGTGGCGCCGCAGCAGGCCCGTGCGGGCGACCGCGCTCGTCTTCGGGGCCACCTGCGTCGCGGCGCTGGCGACCGGCGGGTCCGGGGAGATGTTCTCCGCGGTCTTCTTCCTGCTGCTGCCGTGGTCGCTGTTCCGGTGGGCCTCCACGCGCGGTGCCGCGGCGGGCTCGGCCGTCGTGGTCGCGGGCGCGGTGGTGCCGGCGGTGGCGGGGGACGCCCCCGCCGCGGACCTCCTCGGGGGCCTGGCCGTCCTGACCGCCACCGCCGCCCTCGGCACGGCGGCGCGGCACCGGGCGGCCTCGCGGCGCCGCGCGCTGGAGCAGGTGCGGCTGCTGGAGCGGGAGCGCCTGGCCCGCGACCTGCACGACACCGTGGCCCACCACGTCTCGGCGATCGCGATCCGCGCCCAGGCCGGGCTGGCGACCTCCGGCACGGACCCCGGTGCGGCGGCCGGGGCGCTGGCCGTGATCGAGGCCGAGGCCTCGCGCGCGCTGGCGGAGATGCGCGCCCTGGTGCGGGTGCTGCGCGAGGCGGGCACGGAGCCGCCCGGCCCGCACGCCGGGGACCTGGCGCGGCTGGCGGAGCCGCAGCCGGACGGCCCGCCCGTCCGGCTGGAGGTCACCGGCGACCTCGCGGGCGTGTCCCCGCTCGTCGGGGCGGCGGTCTACCGCATCGCGCAGGAGTCCGTCACCAACGCGCGCCGCCACGCCCGCCGCGCCACCTCCATCGACGTGAGCGTCACCGCCGACGACGACGCGGTGCGCCTGCGCGTGCACGACGACGGCGAGAGCGTCCCGGCGCGCCCCGCCGCGGGCAGGGGGCCCGGCGGGCAGGGCATCCCCGGGATGGTGGAGCGGGCGGGCCTGCTCGGGGGCACCTGCGAGGCCGGCCCCGGCGCCGGGCGCGGGTGGACGGTGAGCGCCGTGCTGCCCCGCGGTCCGCTCGCGTGAGCACCCGGGTGCTGGTCGCCGACGACCAGGAGCTGGTGCGCACCGGCCTGCGGATGATCCTGGACGCCCAGCCGGGCATCGAGGTCGTCGGCGAGGCCGCCGACGGGCTGGCCGCGGTGGAGCTGGCCCGGCGGCTGCGCCCGGACGTGTGCCTCCTCGACATCCGCATGCCCGGTGTGGACGGCATCGAGGCCACCCGGCTGCTCGCCGGCCCGGACGTCGCCGACCCCCTCGCCGTCGTCGTCATCACGACCTTCGACCTCGACGAGCACGTCTGGGCCGCGCTGCGGGCCGGGGCCCGGGGGTTCCTCCTCAAGGACGCCGGTCCCCGTCTGCTCGCCGAGGCCGTCCACGCCGCGGCCCGCGGTGACGCCCTCATCGCCCCCGCCGTCACCGCCCGCCTGCTCGCGGCCTTCGCCGGGTCGGGTCCCGCGCCCGCGCGGGCGCACCCGCCGCAGCCGCTCACCGACCGGGAGGAGGAGGTCCTCGCGGTCCTCGTGCGGGGGCGCACCAACACCGAGATCGCCGCCGAGCTCGGCATCTCCCTCGGCACGGTCAAGAGCCACGTCGCCGCCCTGATGGCCAAGCTCGGCGCCCGCAACCGCGTGGAGATCGTCATCTGGGCCTACGGGACGGGGCGGGCGCCGGGCGCGCCCGGGCGCTGAGCACCGCACCGGGACCGGCCGAAAGGACGAGAGGGCACCGGCCGGGCGGCCGGTGCGCCGGGGACCTTCCCCCGATGGGCCGCCCGGAGCGCCCGGCCAGGCTCGGGTCATGTCCAGCGAGGTAGCAGACCAGCCCCCCGATCTCGCCCGCGCGAGGCCCCCGGCGCCGCCGCGCCCGCGCCGCCCCGGTGACGCGCCGCGCCGCCGCGGCGCCCGCGGCCGGCGGCAGTGGCCCCTGCCCGTCGCCCTCGTCCTGCTCACCGCCGTCCCCGCCGTCGCCGGCTCCCTGCGGCTGGTCGAGATCGGCGGGGACCCGGAGGTCACCGCGCAGAACGCGCGCTTCCTCGCGGACCCCGTGCCCATCGCGGTGCACATCGTCTCCGCGGTCGTCTTCTGCGGGCTGGGGGCGCTGCAGTTCGTGCCGCGGCTGCGCCGCCGCCGGGCGTGGCACCGGGTCGCGGGCCGCTTCCTGGCCCCCGCCGGTGTCGTGGCGGCGCTGTCCGGGGTGTGGGTGTCGGCCTTCCGGGACCGGGCGCCCTCCGACGGCGACCTGCTGACGGCGGTGCGGCTCGTGGTCGGGCCGGCGATGGCGGTGTGCCTCGTCCTGGGCGTCGTCGCGATCCGGCGCCGGGACGTGCCGCGCCACCGGGCGTGGATGATCCGCGGTTACGCGCTCGGCCAGGGAGCGGGCACCCAGGTGTTCGTCCTGGCGCCGTGGACGCTGGCGCTGGGGGAGCCGGGCCAGCTCGCCAGGGCGCTGCTGATGGCCGCCGCGTGGGCCCTCAACCTGGCGGTGGCGGAGTGGTTCATCCGCCGGCCCTCCCGTTCCGGCGCAGCAGGACCCCGCGCAGCAGTGCCGCCTGCCCCGCGTGCTCCAGGTCGTCGTCGAGGACGCTGACCAGCCGCACCCCGAGGGTGACGGGCGGGTCCCAGGAGGTGTCCACGACGCGGTCGAGGTCGCCGTCGCCGAGCGTGCGCAGGTACTCCACCGTCCGGGCCTGGACCGCGTCGAAGTAGCCCAGCAGCAGCGCGGCGGGGGCGCGGACGAGGCCGACCTGCCCGCCGGTGTGGCCGTAGCCGGTGTCGGCGTCGTCGAGGGGCAGGGCGAAGCGCTCCGCCCAGCCCTCCCCGGTCCACACCTGGCCCTGCCCGGCGACGCCGGCGACGTGGTCGTCCTGCACCCGGGTGAGGTGCCACAGGAGCCAGGCGACGGAGTTGGTGGCGCCGTCGAGGCGGTCGGCGAGCAGATCCTCGTCGAGGCCGTCGGCGGCGGCGTGCACGAGGTCGGGGAGGCGGCCGAAGCCGTCGAGCAGGACGTCGCGGGAGTTCACGGGGCGATCCTGCCGTCCCTCGCACCCCTGTCCCTCGCACCCCTGTCCCTCGCACCCCTGTCCCTCGCACCCCTGTCCCGGCGCCCCCGTCCCCGCCCTTCTCCGGGTTCGGACGACGGGAAAACGGTTGCCCATCACCCGAACCCGGAGAAGGGCGGGAGGGGGAGCGGAGAAGAGCGGGAAGGGGGAGCGGAGAAGAGCGGGGAAAGGGCGGGAGGGGCGGGGTCCTGCCGGGCGCTCAGGCCGCCCCGGCGCCGGGGGCGGCCACCGCGTGCAGGGCCGCCAGGACGTGGCGGACGGCGGGCCGCTCCTGCCCGCCGGGGCGGGTCGCGAGCCACACGTGGCGCGCGGCGGCGGGCTCCAGCGGCCGCAGCACGACGGCGTCGGGCACCGGCCCGAGGGAGAGCCGGGAGACCAGGCCGAGCCCGAGACCGGCGGCGACCATCGCGAGGACGACGTCGTAGTCCATTGCGCGGTGGCGGGTGCGCGGGCTGAACCCGGCGCGGCGGCAGGCGGCGTCGAGGATCTGGCTGCAGGGGGCGTCGGGGTGGGCCGCGAGCCACGTCTCCGCCGCGAGGCCGCTCAGGTCTACGGCCTCCTGCCGCGCGCACGGGTGCCCGGCGGGCAGCGCCACGTACACGGGGTCCTCCAGCAGCGGCACGAGGGACACCGGGCGCTGCCCGAGCGGCGGCTCGCCCACGGCGTGGTGGCCGAGGACCACGTCGAGGTCGCCGGTGGCCAGCAGGTGCAGGCTCTCGTGCTGCTCCATCTCCAGCAGCTCCACCTCCAGGCGGGGGTGGCTGCGGGCCAGGGCGGCGAGGGCGGGGGCGGCCAGGGCCCGGGCGGCGGTGGGGAAGGCCCCCATGCGCAGGGCGCCGACGTCGCCGGCGGTGAACGCGGCGAGGTGGGCCTCGGCGCGCTCGACCTCGGCGAGGACGGCGTCGGCGTGGGAGACGAGGACCCGCCCGGCGTCGGTGAGGCGGACGCCGCGGCCGGCGCGTTCCAGCAGGCGGTGGCCCGTCTCCTGCTCCAGCGCGGCGAGCTGCTGGGAGACGGCGGAGGGCGTGTAGGAGAGCGCGCGGGCGGTGGCGGTGACGGTGCCGTGCACGGCGAGCTCGCGCAGCACCCGCAGGCGGCGGACGTCGATCACCTCCGGACGGTACTCGATCGTGCAGCGCTGCTGAACCATCACTGCAGAAGTTGTCGCTGGACTGCACGGTCGGGTGCGTGAGGTCATCGGGACGTGACCCTCCCCGCCCCTCCCCGCACCCTGGTCCCGGACCTCGCGGTGCTGTCCGTGGCCCTCGTCTGGGGCTGCTCCTTCGTGGCGGTGCAGCAGGTGGCCGCCGGCGCCTCCGTGGCCCTCGTCCTCGCCCTGCGCTTCGGGCTGGCCGTGCTGCTCCTGCTGCCCGTGGTGCTGCTCGCCGCGCGCGCGTCCGGGCGGGTGGGCGGGCCAGGCACGGCGGGGTCGTGGGCGGGGGCGCTGCGCCGCGGGGTGCTGCCGGGGCTGATGCTGCTGGCGATCTTCACGCTGGAGACGCACGGCGCGGTGCGCACGACACCCGCCCGCGCCGGGGTGCTCGTGGCCCTCTTCGCGGTCGTGGTGCCGTTCGCGGCCGCGCTGCGGGAGCGGCGCTCCCCGCGCTGGGGCGCGGTGGGCGCCGGGGCGGTGGCGGTGGGCGGTGTCGCGCTGCTGCTGGGCCCGGGCGGCGGCGTGCGCGAGGGGGACCTGCTGCTGCTCGCCGCAGCGGCGGTGCGCGGGGTGGTGACGGCCCTGGACGGGGACCGGGAGGACCCGGACCCGCTGCGCAGCACCGTGGTGCGTCTGGGGGTCGTCGCCGCCGGCTCGCTCGCCGTGGCCCTCGCCGTCCCGGGCGCGGCGGCCGGCGGGCTGCCGCAGGGCGCGGCGGCGTGGTGGGCGCTGCTGTTCCTCGCCGGTCCGTGCACGGCGTTCGCCCTGCTCGTGCAGCGCCTGGCGAGCCGGCGCACGTCCCCGGAGCGGGTGGCGGTGCTGTTCGTCACCGAGCCGGTGTGGGCGGCGCTGGCCGGGGTCGCGGCGGGGGACCGGCTCTCCCCGGTGCAGGTCGTGGGGGTGGTGCTGGTCCTGGTCGCGCAGGCGGCGCTGCGGGTGCCGTGGCGGCGGGCACCGGCCCGCTCAGCCGGGCCGGACGAACCCCGAGCGGTAGGCCAGGACGACGGCCTGCGTCCGGTCCCGGGTGCCCGTCTTGGCCAGGACGGCCGCGACGTGGCTGCGCACCGTCTCCAGCCCCACACCGAGCTCGGCCGCGATCTCGGCGTTGCTCAGCCCGGCGGCGACCAGCCGCAGCACCTCCTGCTCCCGGGCGGTGAGCCGGGCCAGCTCCGGGACCTGCGCCGCGGCCCCGCGCACGTGGCGGCGGGCGAGCTCGCGCACGGCGTCGGGGAACAACAGCGACTCCCCGCGGGCGACCGTGCGGATCCCGTGCAGCACCTCCTCCGGTGAGCACCGCTTCAGCAGGAACCCGTCGGCACCCGCGGCGAGGGCGTCGAGGACGTGCTCGTCGTTGGAGAACGTGGTCAGGACCAGCACGCGCGCGGCCGAGCGGGCCCGCACGAGCGCACGCGTGGCGGCGATCCCGTCGAGGCCGGGCATCCGCACGTCCATGAGCACGACGTCGGGGCGGGTGCGGGCGACCAGGGCCGGCACCTCCGCGCCGTCGCCGGCCTGGCCCACGACGAGGAGGTCCGGCTCGGCGCCGACGACGGCGGCCAGACCGCTGCGGACGAGCGGCTCGTCGTCGACGAGCGCGACGCGAACCGTCACGACCCGCCCCACCGCGACGTGCCGCGCGCCCGCACCGGCAGCCGGGCCACCAGGCGCCAGGTGCCGTCCGGTCCCGGCCCGGCCTCCAGCGAGCCGCGCAGGTCCAGCACCCGCTCCCGCACCCCGGCAAGCCCCCGCCCGCCCCCCGGCCGCGCCCCCGCCCGTCCCGCGGCGGCGGTGCCGCCCGGCGCGGTGTTCCGCACGTCCAGCACGAGGTCGTCGCCCGCCGCGTCCACCGCGACCAGGCAGGCGCCGCCGGGGGCGTGGCGCAGCGCGTTGGTGAGGGCCTCCTGCACGATCCGGTACGCCTCCCGCGACACCACGGCGGGCAGCGCCCCGACGTCCCCCCGCACGGCCGGCTCCACCCGCGTGCCCGCCGCGCCGGCGGCGGCGACGAGGGCGTCGAGGTCGCGCAGGTCCGGGACGGGCGCCGCGGCCGGCGTCCCGCCGGTCTCCTCGCGCAGCAGGCCGAGGACGTGGTCGAGGTCGACCAGCGCGCGGCGGGAGGCGTCCTCGGCGGCGCGCAGGGCGCTCTCGGCGGCGGTGGGGTCGCGGGTCAGCAAGCGCCGGGCCGCACCGGCCTGGATGCTGACCAGGCTGAGGGAGTGCCCCACGCTGTCGTGCAGCTCGCGGGCGAGGCGGTCGCGCCCCGCCAGCACCGACACGTGCGCCTCGGCGGCCGCGAGGCGCTCTCCGGCCGGGTCCCGCAGCAGGCGCGGGGCCACGACCACCAGCACCCGGCCCAGCAGCTCGCCCCCCGCCGCGGTCACCGCCACCAGGGCCGCGGCCACCGCCAGGCGGGCCCCCGCGTCCTGCGGAACGGGCAGACCGGTGAGCTGCGCGGCCGCGGAGGAGGAGCCCGCCGCGGCGGCCACCAGCAGCGCCGCGACCGGCGCCCCCACCACGAGCAGCGCCCCGCAGGCGCCGCCGGCCACGACGTGCAGCAGGAACAGCAGCGACGTCCGGCCCCGCTGCCGCCAGGTGGTCGCCGGTTGCGGGTGCTGTGGGACACCGCCCGTCAGCAGTGCCGCCACCGCCGCGCCCTCCACCCGGCGCACCTCGCCCATCGTCCCCACGAGCGCGACGGGGACCAGGACGAGGAGGGTCCCGGCGACGGCGGCCGGTGCCGCCGGCAGCACCCGGCTCAGCAGTTCCAGCGGCCAGGCGGCGACGGCCAGGAACGCCAGCGCGAGGGCCGCCCCCAGGAGCAGGTGGACCCAGCGGTGCGCCCACGCGCGCACCGCCGGGTTCCCCTCCGCCCGGGTCACCCCGTCATCCTGGCAGCGCGGGGCGCTCAGCGGACCGGTGCCGGCCGCACGGACAGCGGCGCGGCGCCCCGCCCGCAGGTGCCGCAGGTGCCGCGGCGGCGGTAGGCGTAGGCGAGGACGGCGGCGCCCAGCGCCAGGCCCCACGGCAGGGTCGGGAAGAACAGCAGGAACGAGGCCTGCACCCAGCCGTCCTCGCGCAGGGCCTCGACCCCGGCGCCGAGGAACGCGGGGGTGGACGCCAGCAGGACCGCCGCGACCGTGCCGCCGAGGACGACGGGCAGCCGCCACGGCACCGGGCGCCCGCGCAGCACCGGGATCCAGCCGGGCCACACCTCCCCCCAGGGCCGCAGCAGGCCGACCGTGAGGACGCAACCCCCGACGGCGGCGGCACCCAGCGCCAGGCCGAACAGGCGGCCCGCCGGGTCCAGGTCCCCGGGCATCCCCAGCGGCCACGGGGTGAGCCAGGTGACGCGCAGCAGCGCGTACGGCAGCGGGCAGGCGGCGGCCACCAGGGTCACCACCCGGCCCCAGCGCAGCGCGGCACCCGGCTCGCTCCAGCGGGGACCGGGACGGCCGCAGGCGCCGCAGCGGCCCGAGGCGTTGCGGCGCAGCAGGACCGCCGCGAACGCCCACAGCACCGCCCCGGCCAGCAGCACCAGCTTCAGCGCGGGAGCCGCGGCGTGGGCGGCGAAACCGTCCGCCAGCCTGCCCGCGATCTCCGAGAACGCCGACGGCCGCAGCACCCCGGCGGCCGCCCCGGCCGCCAGCGCGGCGAGCAGGACCAGCGCCCAGGGCCGCGAGCGCCGGTCGCGCACCGCCCCGGCCGTGAACACGAGCACGAAGGCCGCGGGGCAGGTGATCGCGACGAGGTAGCCCACCAGCGACAGCAGGCCCAGGTCGGCGGCGAGCGCCACCAGCAGGCAGGCCACCACGGCGGCGACCGCGGCGGCGGCCCGCGACGCCGGGCGGGCCCGGGCGGCCAGCACCAGCAGCAGCGCGGCGGCCGGGACCAGCAGCAGCGCGGCGGCCGGGCGCGGTGGCAGCACCCCGAGGAGCCCGCCGGTGTCCGGCCACGGCCAGCTCGCGGGGTCCAGCACCCAGTGCAGCGCCAGCAGAGCCTGCAGGAGGCTCCACGCCGCGACGGCGGTCAGGGTGCGGCGCAGGGCCGGCGGGAGCCCGGCGGCCTGGTCGGGGGGTGCGGTGCGGCGGGTGAGCAGTTCCACGGCGGGCCTCCGGCGGGGTGGCCCGGGCCGGTCCCGGGCGCTGACCCCACGCTCGTCCGGTCCGCGCGCCGCCGGCTCCCCCGCGCGGGGGAGCCGCCTCCTCCGCGCGGGGGTCCGCCACGGGGTCCGGTCCCCGCCGGACGGGTTCAGCCGATCGCGGTCCTGCCCGCCTCGGCGGCCAGGTGCAGGGCGCCGTCGCGCACGTCCACCACGAGGACGTCGCCCCGGCCCAGCTCCCCGCCGAGGATCATCCGCGACACCCGGTTGTCCAGCTCCCGCTGGATGGTGCGGCGCAGCGGCCGGGCGCCGAACTCCGGCTGGAAACCCTGCTCCGCCAGCAGGTCCACCGCCGCCTCCGCCATCCGCAGCGTCACGCCCAGGGCGTCCAGGCGCCGGCGGGTCTGCTCCAGCAGCAGTGCGGTGATCTGCCGGAGCTGCGCGCGATCCAGCCCCCGGAAGATGATGATCTCATCGATGCGGTTGAGGAACTCGGGCCGGAACCGCTGCCCCAGCAGCCGCATCAGCGGCTCGCGCAGCAGTTCCAGGTCCGTGCCCGCGGCGGTGGCCGTGAGGATCCGGTCCGCGCCGACGTTGCTCGTCATGACGACCACGGTGTGGGAGAAGTCCACCGTGCGGCCCTTGGAGTCGGTGAGGCGCCCGGCGTCCAGGAGCTGCAGCAGCGTGTTGAAGACGTCGGGGTGCCCCTTCTCGATCTCGTCGAGCAGGAGCACCGTGTACGGGGTGCGGCGCACCGCCTCGGTGAGCTGCCCGGCCTCCTCGTGGCCGACGTAGCCGGGCGGGGCGCCGAGGAGCCGGGAGACGGAGTGGCTCTCCTGGAACTCGCTCATGTCGAAGCGGACCATCCGGTCCTGCCCGCCGAACAGCGCCGCGGCCAGCGCGCGGGCCAGTTCCGTCTTGCCGACGCCGGTCGGTCCCAGGAACAGGAACGAGCCGACGGGGCGATCGGGGTCGGCCAGGCCCGCCCGGGCGCGGCGCACCGCCTCGGCGACGGCGGCCACGGCCTCCTCCTGCCCCACCACGCGGGCGTGCAGCTCGTCCTCCAGGCGCAGCAGCCGCTCCTTCTCCTGCCGGGTGAGCTGCGCCACGGGGATGCCGGTGGCGCGGGAGACGACCTCGGCGACGTCCTCGGCGGTGACGTCCACGACGGGGGTGCGCCCCGCGCTGAGGGCCCCGACGTCGGTGCGGGCGGCCTCGATGCGGCCCTTGAGCTCCGCGGCGCGGGTGTAGTCCTCCGCCGTCACCGCGCTGTCCCGCTCCCGCAGCAGGGCCTCCAGCCGCTGCTCGGCCTCGCGGACGTCGGACGGCACCGCGCGCGAGCGCAACCGCACCCGCGCCGAGGCCTGGTCCACCAGGTCGACGGCCTTGTCGGGCAGGAACCGGTTGGTGACGTAGCGGTCGGACAGCTCCGCGGCGGCCACGAGGGCCTCGTCGCCGATGCGGACCTGGTGGTGCGCCTCGTAGCGGTCCCGCAGGCCCAGCAGGATCGCGACGGTGTCCGCGACCGACGGCTCGGGCACCACGATGGGCTGGAACCGGCGCTCCAGCGCGGCGTCCCGCTCCAGGTGGCGGCGGTACTCGTCGATCGTGGTGGCGCCCACGACCTGCAGCTCCCCGCGGGCCAGGGCGGGTTTGAGCATGTTCCCGGCGTCCAGGGAACCCTCCCCGGCACCGGCGCCCACCAGGGTGTGCAGCTCGTCGAGGAAGAGGACGACCTCGCGCCCGGCGGCGCCCACCTCGTCGAGGACGTTCTTGAGGCGCTCCTCGAACTCCCCGCGGTACTTGGTGCCGGCCACCATCCCGGCGAGGTCGAGGACCACGACCCGCCGCTCCAGCAGCGTGTCGGGCACCTCGCCGTTGACGATGCGCTGGGCGATGCCCTCGACGATGGCGGTCTTGCCGACACCGGGGTCGCCGATGAGCACGGGGTTGTTCTTGGTGCGGCGCGAGAGGACCTCCAGGGTCTGCTCCACCTCCACCTCCCGGCCCACCACGGGGTCGAGCCGCCCCTCCCTGGCCAGCTCGGTGAGGTCGCGCCCGAACTGGTCGAGCGTGGGGGTGGCGGCCCGCGGCTTCGCACGTGTGGCGGGGCGCGCCTTCCCCCACCCGGCGGCGCGCGCGCGGCGGCCCGGCTGCTCGCGCTGCCGCCCCTCGCCGCCGGCGCCCTGAGCCGCCGTCGCGGTTTCCACGGCCGGGGCGAGCACGCGGCCGGCGGCGGTCTCGGGGTTGCCCGCCAGCCCCAGCAGGACGTGCTCGGGCCCGATGTAGGAGTCGCCCTGGGTGCGGGAGTGCGCGTGCGCGTCCAGCAGCGCCCGCTTCGCCGCGGGGGTCAGCCGCGGGGTGCCCGTGGACGCCTGCCCGCTCACCTCGCCGGGCTGCGCGCCGTCCAGCAGCACGGACCCCAGCCGCTCGCCGGTGGCGTCGGGGTCGACGCCGATGCGCACCAGCATCCGCCGGGACGCGGGGAGCTGGGTGGCGGCCCACAGCAGGTGCGTGACGTCCAGGTCGCCGCCGCCCTGCCGCGCGGCCAGCCGGTCGGCGAGGGCGATGAGCTCCCGGGCCTGCTCCGAGAGCAGGCGGAAGACGTCCACCTGCTCCACCCGGCGGCCGGCGGGTGCGCCGAAGAGGGAGCCGCCGCCGAAGATGCGCTCGATCATCTCGTCCAGCGGGCGCCCGCCGGAGCCGCGCGGGGAGGGGTCCGTGCTCATCCGTGCTCCCGGTGTCTCGCCGTCCAGGGGCGCGGTCCGGCCGCGGCCCTCCCCGGAGCTACCCGCCCCGTGCCCGGCCATGCGCGCAGGCCGCCGGGGCGCCTGCGTGGACGGTGCCTGCCCGGGAGGGCCCGGACGCGCGCGTCCCCGGGTCCCGTGCGCACCGGGACCGGCGCGCACGGACCCGGGGACGGGCGGGGGAGGATCAGCGGGTCACGAACACCGCCGTCGTGCGGGCGGGGACGGTGAAGGTGCCCGCCACCGCGTCGTGCCGGGCGCCCCGCACGACGGGGTCGCCGCCCCCCGCCTGCACCGGGTGCAGGGACCAGCGCTCGCCCGCGGTGGCCGGCACGGCCTGGGTGGTGGGCTCGTCGGAGGCGTTGAAGACGACCACCACCCCGTCCAGGGCGCGGTCGGCGTCCGCGCCGCTCGTGTCGTCGATGCGCAGCACCACGACCCCGGGCGTCTGCTCCGGGCCGCTGCCGGGGAAGGACACCTTGCGCTGGACCTGCTCCGCGGTCGGCAGGGAGAACAGCGGCGTGCTGTTCCGGATGCGCAGCAGCTCCCCGGCGCGCTCGCGGGCGGTGGCGATGTCCGCGGGGGAGGGCTTCAGGGCGGGGTCGGCCAGCAGCGGGCGCATGAAGGGGTACTTGTCGCGGTTGTCCGCGGCCGGGGGCAGACCGCGCCCGAACCCGTTCTCCGTGCCGGTGTGGTCCAGGACGTTGAACCAGTCGCCGGAGTCGTAGCTGTTGCGGTCCAGCGACTTGCTGCGCAGCTGCTCCCCACCGGCGTGCCAGAACGAGACGCCCTGGGCGAACGTCGTGGTGGACAGCGCCAGGGTCTGCATGCGGATGCGGTCGGCCACCGGGGTGTCCTGCGGCAGCTTGAAGGCCAGGGCGTCGTAGAGCGTCTCGTTGTCGTGCGCCTCGACGTAGGTGACGACCTCCTGCGGGTCGGCGGTGTACCCGGCGGGCTGGCCGTTGTAGTCGACCTGGGAACCCTTCACCTGCGCGCCCGTGCGGTCGGTGAAGGTGAAGTCCTTGAGGTTCCCGGTGAGGCCGACGCGGATCTGGTCCTGGGACAGCAGGAGGCGCTGGCGCTGCTGCTCGGGGGTCCCGTTGGCCCCGGCCCCGTTGGGGTCGGTGAACAGGCCGCTGCCGAAACCCTGCACGCGGGGGTCCTCGTCGAAGGGGCCGCCGCCGCGCACGGCGTCGCGCAGGCGGTCGGAGAACGTGCCGATCCCCGTGCCGGCCATGTTCTGCTGGGTGGCCTGGACGAACCGGGCGTCGTCGGCGACCTCGCCGAAGTTCCAGCCCTCGCCGTAGACGTGGATCCGCCTGCCGTCGACGCCGTCGCGCTCGGGCGTCAGGGCGTCCAGGGCTGCCCGCACGTCGAGCACGTTCTGCTTCGGGTGGTGGCCCATGAGGTCGAAGCGGAACCCGTCGAGCTTGTACGTCCTCGCCAGCGTGACGACGGAGTCCACGACGAGCTTGCCCATCATGGCGTTCTCGGGGGCGGTGTTCGGGCAGCAGGTGGAGGTCGCCACGGCCCCGGTCGCCGGGTCGAGGCGGTGGTAGTAGCCCGGCACGATCCGGTCGAGGTCGTTGCGGGCGCCCTGGCCGGCGTCGGGGGTGTGGTTGTAGACGACGTCCTGCACGACGCGCAGGCCGGTGCGGTTGAGGGAGGCGACCATGGCGCGGAACTCGCGGATGCGGGTGGCGTCCTCGGGGTTCGTGGAGTACGAGCCCTCCGGGGTGGTCCAGTGCAGCGGGTCGTAGCCCCAGTTGAACCCGTCGCGCGCGGCGACGGCGCTGACGCACTCCTGCTGCCGCTCGGAGTCCGGCGGCAGGGACGGCAGGTCGCAGTCGGGTTCGGCGTGGGTGGAGCGCCGCTCGTCGACGGAGGAGATGTCGTTGACGGGCAGCAGGTGCACGGCGTTCAGACCCGAGTCGGCGAGCGCGTCGAGGCGCCGCATGCCGTCGCTGCGCAGGTTCGTGAACGCGGCGTAGGTGCCGCGCTGGGCGGCGGGGACGGTGCGGTCGGAGATGGAGAAGTCGCGGACGTGCAGCTCGTACACCGAGAGCTGCTCGGGCCGCTCCAGGCCCGGCTTGCGCAGCTTCTCCCAGCCGTGCGGCGCCAGGGCCGGGTCGGCGAGGTCGACGAACAGGCTCCGCTCGGAGTTCGTGGTGAGCCCGACGCTGTACGGGTCGGTGACGACGTTGCGCTCGACCTTCCCGGTCTCGGGGACGAACACCTCCACCTCGTAGGTGTAGGAGGCGCCCTTCCAGCGGCGCTCGCCGCTGGCGGTCCACACGCCGTCGCGGTCCTGGCGCATCGGTGCGGTGGCGATCTCGGCGCCGGTGCCGGGGGCGTGGACGTGCAGGGTGACGCTGCGGGCGGTGGGCGCCCACAGGGCCAGGGAGGGGCGACCGCCGCTCCAGGTGAGGCCGAGGGTGCGGCGGGTCGCGCCGGCGTACAGGTCGTCGAGGACGCCGGGGACCTGCACGCCGGTGGCGGCGGTGACCTTCCCGTCGGGGGCGACGGCGGCGGCGAGGAGCTGGCCCCTGAGCAGGCGGCGTGCGTCGGTGCCGGCGGGCAGGGCGAAGGTGTCGAGGGTGCGCAGGTGGGGGTGCCGGGCGGCGAGGCCGGCGGGCAGGTCCGCCGCGGTGCGGGTCAGCTCGACCCAGGTGCCGCCGGTGACCGTCCCGCCGTCGACGGCGAGGCCGCCGTCGGGTGCGGTCCAGAGGCGGTACGTCGTGCCCTCCGCGGCCGTGCCGGGGTTCCAGGCGAGGGTTCCGGCGGTCAGCCAGTGCGCCGCGGCGCCGCCCGCGCCGGCGTCGGGCACGTCGTCGGTGATCTCGTGCGTGGCGTGGTCGTAGGTGAACGTCACCGGCCCGCCGGGGGCGTCGAGGGTGAGGTTCGCGCCGCCCGCCGCGCCGCCGGCGCCGTAGTTCTCCGCCCAGGTGGAGTTCAGGGCGACCTTGTACTCGTAGCGCCCGGCGGGCACGTCGAGGGTGGCGCGGTAGCGGCCGGGGGAGCCGGCGACGGGCTGCAGGGCGGTGGCGGCGCACTCGGGCTGCCAGTCGCCGGGGCAGCCGAGCTCGCCCTGGAGGGAGCCGACGAGGGTGACGGCGCTGGGGGCGGGGGAGTGGTCCGCGGCGGCGGGCTGGAGCGTGCCCAGCAGCAGGGGCGCGGCGAGCGCCAGGGCGAGGGCGGGGCGACGGTTCACGGAACCTCCTCGGCCGCGCGCCGGCGGGCGGCCTGTGACGGGACGCACCGCCCGGGTCACGACGGTGCGCCGGGAACGCTAGGCCCGGGAGCAGCGCTCTGCAAGAACCCTGCAAATCTTGCAAGACGTGAGCGTGACGCACGTCACACGACGAACCGCGGGAAAGGTGTTCATCCCGGCCCCCCGAGCGCGACGTACTGGCACCGGGCCCACAGGGAGCCCGCCGACGGGAGGAACCACCATGCCGCAGTACCTGCTCCTCATCCACGGCGACGAGTCCGCCTGGGCAGCCCTCGGCGAGGCCGAGCTGGCCGAGGCCGTCGCCGCCCACGAGCGGTTCACCGAGCGCAACGCCGCGGTCCTGCGCGGCGGTGAGGCCCTGCAGCCGACCTCGACCGCGACGAGCGTGCGCCCCGACGGGGAGGGCGGGTTCACCGTGACCGACGGACCCTTCGCCGAGACCAAGGAGGCCCTCGGCGGCTACTACGTCGTCGAGGTCGCGGACCTCGACGAGGCGCTGGCCGTCGCCCGGCAGGTCCCGGTCGGCACCACCGGCGGCGTCGAGGTCCGCCCGGTCGAGGTCTACGGCTGACCCCGCGATGACCCCGCGATGAGCACGGGAGCGACCCCTGCGGCGACCCCCGGGCCGACCCCCGCCACCGCGGCGGAGGTCGCCGCCGCCGTCGCCGGCGCGCACCGCCGCGAGTGGGCCGGGGTGCTCGCCGCGACGGTGCGAGTCACCCGCGACCTCGACCTCGCCGAGGAGTGCGTGCAGGAGGCCTACGCCTCCGCGCTGACCACCTGGGCCGGGCGCGGCATCCCCGCCAGCCCCGGCGCCTGGCTCACCACCGCCGCCACCCGCCGCGCGCTGGACGCGCACCGGCGCGCCGCCACCGCCCGGCGCGCGCTGCCGGCGCTGCTGCCCGGGCAGGCCGCGCCGGGCCCGGGGGACCACGACCCCGACGACGACGGCGCGCGATTCCCCGACGACCGGCTGCGGCTGGTGTTCGTCTGCTGCCACCCGGCGCTCGCCCCGGACACCCGCGTCGCCCTGACGCTGCGCCTGCTCTGCGGGCTCAGCACCGCCGAGGTGGCGCGGGCGTTCCTCGTGCCGGAGGCCACGGTGGCCGCCCGCATCACCCGCGGGAAGAAGAAGATCGCCGCGGCCGGCATCCCGTACCGGGTGCCCGCGCCCGGGGAGCTGCCCGAGCGGGTCGGGGCGGTCCTCACCGTCGTGCACCTGCTCCACACCACCGGCCACACCGCGCCGGCCGGGGCGGACCTCGTGCGCCACGACCTCGTGGAGCGGGCCCTGGACCTCGCCCGGATGCTGCGGGCGCTGCTGCCCGAGGACCCGGGCGTCGCGGGGCTGCTCGCGCTGGTCCTGCTCACCGACGCCCGGCGCGCCACCCGCGTCGGGGAGGACGGGCGCCTGCTGCTGCTCCCCGAGCAGGACCGCTCCCGCTGGGACCGCGCCGCCGTCGCCGAGGGGGTCGCCCTCGTGCGGGAGGCGCTGCGGCACCGGCCACCGGGCCGCTTCGCCCTCATGGCGGCCATCGCCGCCGTGCACAGCGAGGCCCCGGCGTGGGAGGACACCGACTGGCGCGAGGTCGTCGGCCTGTACGACCTGCTCGTGCAGCTGTGGCCCTCACCGGTCGTGGCGCTCAACCGGGCCGTCGCGGTGGGTTTCGCCGACGGCCCGGCGGCGGGGCTGGCGGCGCTGGACGCCCTCGCCGCCGAGCCGCAGCTCGCCGGGTACGGCTACCTCGCGGCCGCCCGCGCGGACCTGCTGCGGCGTCTGGGGCGCACCGGCGAGGCGCGCACCGCGTACTCGGAGGCGCTGCTGCTCACGGAGAACGCCGTGGAGCGCGAGTTCCTCGCCCGGCGCCTGGCGGAGCTCGGCGGCTGAGGGGGGCCCGCCCCCCTCAGCGCTGCCGCCGCGGGACGTAGCCCGTCTCGGGCCGGCCCGGCCCGCCGTAGCGGGGCAGGCGTTCCAGCCGGGCGTCGTCCGCCAGGTGCTCCAGGTAGCGCCGCGCCGACTCCCGGGACAGCCCCGTGCGCTCGGCGACCTCCGCCGCCGACAGGCCCGCCCCCGCGCCCTGCGCCACCGCCTCCCGCAGGGCCGCGAGCACCAGCTCCAGCGTCGCGGTGCGGATCCCCCGCGACGCGGTCGGCGCCGGCTGAGGCCTCAGCTGCGCCAGGGCCGCGTCGATCTGCTCCTGGCCGAGCAGTGCGGCGTCCCCGGCCGTCCCCGGCCCGGCGACCTGCCGGCGGAAACGCCCGTACGCCAGGAGCTTCTCCCGCAGCGCCGTCGCGGTGAACGGCTTGAGCAGGTACTGCACCACGCCCAGCGAGACGGCGGAGCGGACCGCGGTGAGGTCGCGCGCCGCGGTGACGACGACGACGTCCACGGGCACCGCGGCCGCCCGCACGGCGCGCAGCACCTCCAGCCCGCCCCGGTCCGGCAGGCCCAGGTCCAGCAGCACGAGGTCGACCCCGCCCCTGCCGAGCTCCACCAGGGCCTCCCGGCCGCTGTGCACCACGCCCACCGTGCGGAAACCCGGCACCCGGTCCACGAACGCCCGGTGCGCCTCGGCGACCAGCACCTCGTCCTCCACGACGAGGACCCGCAGCGGCGCCCCGGCCCCGCTCACCCCCCGCCTCCCGGCTCCCCGCCCACCGGGACCGGCAGCCGGACCTCGACGCGCCCACCGCCCGGGCCCGTCCCCGGCACCGCGTCGATGCGCCCGCCGCTGCGGCGCACCACCTGCCCGACCAGCGCCAGGCCGAGCCCGTGACCGCGCACCGGGTCGGGGTCGAGGCGCTCGACCTTGCGCGACCACCCGCGCTGCAGCGCCTGCTCGAGGTCGGCGGGGTCCAGGCCCGGCCCGGAGTCCGCCACCGACACCACGCACTCGCCCGCGCCGGGGTCGTGGGCCACGAGGACCCGCACCCGGCGCGGCGCCGGCGCTCCCAGCGCGGCCTCCACGGCGTTGTCGACGAGGTTGCCCAGCACGGTCAGCAGGTCCCGCACCGGCACCGGGGAGGTCAGCAGCGAGGAGGAGGCGTCGACCACCAGCTCCACCCCGCGCTCGGCGGCCTGGGCGCTCTTGCCCAGCAGCAGCGCCGCCACCGCGGGTTCCTCCACCTCCGCCACCAGCAGGTCGGTGAGGTGCTGGGGCAGGTCCAGGTCGGCGGTGGCGAAGCGCACGGCCTCCTCGGGCCGGCCCATCTCCACCAGCGTCACGACCGTGTGCAGCCGGTTGGCGGACTCGTGGGCCTGCGAGCGCAGCGCCTCGGCGAGGTCGCGCGTCTCGTCCAGGTCGCGGGTGAGCTCGCGCAGCTCCGTGTGGTCGCGCAGGGTGGCCACGGTGCCCAGGACGCGGCCCTCCCACAGCGCGGGCGCCTGGTCCACCACGAGCACCCGGGTCCGCGTCAGGTGCACCTCGTCCGCGGCGGCCCGCCCGCCCGCGAGCACCTCGCGCAGCGCCGGCGGCAGGTCCAGGCCCTCCACAGGCGTGCCGGGCGCGGCGCCGTCGAGGGCGGGCGCGAGCAGGCGGCGCGCCTCGTCGTTGACGAGCTGGAGCCGGCCGCGCGGGTCGACGACCACGAGGCCCTCGCCCAGGGCGTGCAGCACCGCGTCGGAGTACTCGTAGAGCCGGGTCAGCTCCGCGGGCTCCATCCCCAGCGTGCTGCGCCGCACCCACCGCCCCGTCCACGCGCTGCCCGCGCCGGCCAGCAGCAGCACCAGCGCGACGGCGAGCAGCAGGAGCGGGAGCTGCCGGGAGAAGCTGCGCCCGATGGCGTCGAGGGTGACGCCGACCGCGACGAGGCCGACGACGGGCCCGTCCGGGGAGCCGCCGGCCCGCACCGGCACGACCGCCCGCACGGAGGGCCCGAGGGTTCCGGTGAACGTCTCCGTGAACGTCCCGCCCCGCAGGGCGGGCGCGGTGGTGCCCAGGTACGTCCGGCCGATCTGCGCCGGGTCCGGGTGGCTCAGGCGGGTGCCGTCGGTGCCCGTGACGACGACGAAACCGGTTCCGGTGGCGCGGCGCACCGCCTCCGCCCACGGCTGCACGGCGGCCCGTGCCGCGTCCGGGGCGGCGCCGGGTACCCGTCCGGTGGGCAGCGCCGAGGTCACGACGGGGGACAGCGCGACGGTGGCGGCGACCTCGCGGGCGCGGGCCGCCGCCGTGCGCTCCTCCACCTCCTGCGCCCAGAGCAGCACCGCGGCGCCGCCCACCAGGACGACGACGGCCAGCAGGAGGAGCTGGGTGCGCATCACGGCGCCGGCGATGGTGCGCGGGCGCAGCGGGGAGAATCGGCGCCTCCCGTGACCGGAAGTTGCAGAACCTGGGACCGGCACCGCTCTCACCTCACGCTCGGTCTCGATGGATCGGGCGCCCGACGGGGCGCGCCCGACGTCGCACGAGGAGGACACCGTGAGCGCAGCCGCTCGTCCCGCAGATCCCGCCGCCCCCGCGCGGGGAGACCGTACCCACCTCCTGTACGTCAGCGTCATCGTCGCCGTCGCCCTCGGGATCGCGGTGGGCCTGCTGGCGCCGGACCTCGGCACCGAGCTGAAACCGCTGGGCGAGGGTTTCGTCGCCCTGGTCAAGATGATGATCACCCCGATCATCTTCTGCACGATCGTGCTGGGCATCGGCTCGGTGCGCCAGGCCGCGCAGGTCGGCCGGGTCGGCGGCCTCGCGATGGGCTACTTCCTCGCGATGTCCACCTTCGCCCTCGTCATCGGGCTGGTGGTGGGCAACGTGCTGCCCGCCAGGCCGCTGGCGCTGACCGACGGGATCCGCGAGGTGGGCGCGGAGCGGGCGGGGGAGCCGACCTCGACCACCGAGTTCCTGCTCGGCATCATCCCCGAGACCCTCGTGTCGGCCCTGACGTCGGGCTCGGTGCTGCAGACCCTCTTCGTGGCCCTGCTGGTCGGTTTCGCCATCCAGGCCCTGGGCGAGCGGGGTCAAGGCCCGCTGGCCGCGATCGGCGCCGCGCAGCGCGTCATCTTCAAGGTCCTGGCGATGATCATGTGGGTGGCCCCCCTCGGGGCCTTCGGCGCGATCGCCGCGGTCGTG
>NZ_BAAIHU010000014.1:151229-242912 GCF_054590795.1 Kineococcus anabasis | reverse complement strand
GGCGGCCCCGCCCCCCCGGCACCGCTCACACCACCGGCACGACCTCCGGCGCCTGCAGCCGGATCGCGTCGGCGGAGGCGTCGTCGGGGACCTCCTGGGAGGCCCGCTCGGCGCGCACCCGCTCCAGGTAGAGCGCGACCTCCCGCTCGGTGCGCTCGGCGTCCCAGCCGAGCGGCCCCGCCATGAGCTCGGCGACGAGCCGGGCGCTCTCCGTGCCGCGGTCCCACGTCTCGATGGAGATGCGGGTGCGCCGCGCCAGGACGTCGTCGAGGTGCCGGGCGCCCTCGTGGGTGGCGGCGTAGACGACCTCCGCGCGCAGGTAGTCGTCGGCCGCGGGCAGGACCCGCCCGAGCTCCGGGTCCTCCTCCACGAGCTCCAGCACCTCGGTGGTGAGGGAGCCGTAGCGGTTGAGCAGGTGCTCCACGTGGTCCACGTGGATGCCGGCGCGGGAGGCGAGAAGGTGGCGCTGGTTCCACAGCGCCTTGTAGCCGTCCGCGCCCACGAGGGGCACGTCCTCGGTGGTGGACTCCGGCACCCTGCCGTCCAGGCCCTGCACCGCCACGTCGACGGCGTCCTTGGCCATGACCCGGTACGTCGTGTACTTCCCGCCGGCGACGACGACCAGGCCGGGCACGGGGTGGCCGACGACGTGCTCGCGCGAGAGCTTGCTCGTGGACTCCGACTCCCCCGACAGCAGCGGCCGCAGCCCCGCGTAGACGCCCTCGACGTCCTCGCGGCTCAGCGGGGAGCGCAGCACCCGGTTGACGTGGTCCAGCACGTAGTCGATGTCCGCGCTGGTGGCCGCCGGGTGCGCCTTGTCCAGGTTCCAGTCGGTGTCGGTGGTGCCGACGATCCAGTGCCGGCCCCACGGGATGATGAACAGCACGCTCTTCTCGGTGCGCAGGATCATCCCGGTGCGGGACTGGATCCGGTCGCGCGGGACGACGAGGTGGACGCCCTTGGAGGCGCGCACCTTGAACTGCCCGCGCGCGTTGACCAGCTCCTGGGTCTCGTCGGTCCACACGCCCGTGGCGTTGATGACCTGCTTCGCGCGCACGGTGATCTCGCGCCCGGACTCCAGGTCGACCACGACGGCGCCCACGACGCGCTGGCCCTCGCGGACGAACTCCCGCACGCGGGTGCGGTTGGCGGCCACCGCCCCGTAGTGGGCGGCCGTGCGGGTGATCATCATGGTGTGGCGGGCGTCGTCGACCTGGCCGTCGTAGTACTGGATGGCGCCGACCATGGCGTCGCTGCGCAGGCCCGGCGCCTCCCGCTGCACGCCCTTGCGGGTGAGGTGCCGGTGCAGCGGGAAGCCGGTGTTGTTGCCGGAGGAGACGGCCATCGCGTCGTACAGGGCGATGCCGGAGCCGACGTAGGGGCGCTCGGCGAAGCGCTTGGTCAGCGGGTAGAGGAACGGCACCGGCTTCACCAGGTGCGGTGCGAGCTTGTTGCGCAGCAGCCCCCGCTCCCGCAGGGCCTCGTGCACCAGCCCGAAGTCCAGCATCTCCAGGTAGCGCAGCCCGCCGTGGATCAGCTTGCTGGAGCGGCTCGACGTGCCGCTGGCCCAGTCGCGGGCCTCGACGATCGCCGTGCGCAGCCCGCGGGTCACCGCGTCGAGGGCGGCCCCGGCGCCGACGACACCACCGCCGACGACGAGGACGTCGAACTCCCCGCGCCCCATCTCCTCCAGCGCCTCGGCACGCGCCTGCGGCGTCAGCCCCTGCGCGCGTCCCAGCCGTGACGACCTGGTGTCCACGTCCATCTCCCTCGTCCGTCCTGCCCGGTCCTGCGTGTGCCGGTCCTGCGTGAGCCGCGTGCGGGGCGGGGCCGCCCCCTCCGGTACGGCCCCGCCCACGTCCGATCAGCCCACGTCGACGCCTCCGTCCCGTCAGTCCACGTCGACGCTTCCCTCCCGTCAGTCCACGTCCACCCACCCGAGTGTGCGCTCCACGGCCTTGCGCCACCCCTTGTAGCCCTCCTCGCGGCGGGCGTCGTCCCACTCCGGGGTCCAGCGCGACCCCTCGTTCCAGTTCTCCCGCAGCTCGTCGGTCGTCTTCCAGAACCCGACGGCCAGGCCCGCGGCGTAGGCGGCGCCCAGCGCGGTGGTCTCCGCGACGACCGGCTTGGACACCGGCACGCCGAGGATGTCGGCCTGCATCTGCATGCAGAGGGTGTTGGCGGTGATGCCGCCGTCCACCTTCAGGACCTCCACCGGCACCCCGGAGTCCTGCGCCATCGCGTCGGCGACGTCCTTGCTCTGGTAGCAGATGGACTCCAGCGTCGCCCGCGCGATGTGCGCGTTGGTGTTGTAGCGGGAGAGCCCGACGATCGCGCCGCGGGCGTCGGAGCGCCAGTACGGGGCGAACAGACCCGAGAACGCCGGCACGAAGTAGCAGCCGCCGGAGTCCTCCACCTGCCGGGCCAGCGACTCCGACTCCGAGGCGCCGGAGATGATGCCGAGCTGGTCGCGCAGCCACTGCACGGCCGAGCCGGTGACCGCGATGGAGCCCTCCAGCGCGTAGACGGGTGCCTCGTCGCCGAACTGGTAGCAGACGGTGGTGAGCAGGCCGTTGTCGGAGCGGACCAGGTCCGTGCCGGTGTTGAGCAGCATGAAGTTGCCGGTGCCGTAGGTGTTCTTCGCCTCCCCCGGCGCGAAGCACACCTGCCCGGCCATCGCGGCCTGCTGGTCACCGAGGATCCCCGTGAGCGGCACCTCCCCGCCCAGGGGCCCGTGCGCCAGCGTGGTGCCGTAGCCCTCGGCCAGGGAGGACGGCTTGATCTCGGGCAGCATCGCCCGCGGGATGCCGAAGAACCCGAGCAGCTCGTCGTCCCACTGCAGGGTCTCCAGGTCCATGAGCATGGTGCGGCTGGCGTTCGTCGGGTCCGTGACGTGGACGCCCCCGTTGACACCGCCGGTGAGGTTCCAGATGAGCCAGGAGTCGGTGTTGCCGAAGACCGCCTCGCCCTTCTCCGCGTCCTCCCGCACGCCCTCGACGTTCTCCAGGATCCACTGGATCTTGCCGCCGGAGAAGTACGTGGCCGGCGGCAGGCCCGCCTTGCGGCGGATCGTCTGCCCGCGCTCGTCGCGGTCGAGGGCCGAGGCGATGCGGTCGGTGCGGGTGTCCTGCCAGACGATCGCGTTGTAGTACGGCCGGCCGGTGCGCTTGTTCCACACCACGGCCGTCTCGCGCTGGTTCGTGATGCCGAGGGCGGCGAGGTCGCCGGCCTCCAGCTTCGCGGCGCGCAGGCCGCTCTGGATGACGGAGCTGGTGCGCTCCCAGATCTCCACGGGGTCGTGCTCGACCCAGCCCGGCTTGGGCATGATCTGGGAGTGCTCGAGCTGGTGCTTGGCGATCTCGTTGCCGCCGTGGTCGAACACCATGAACCGGGTGCTGGTGGTGCCCTGGTCGACCGCCGCGACGTACCGGGGTTCGGGAGCCATGTTCTCCTGCCTCTCTGCAGTGGGGTCGGTCAGGCGTCGGTGGGGACGCGGCCCTGCTCGCTCGCCTCACCGGGCGAGGCGGGCAGGTAGCGCTCCACGAGCACCTTGTAGAGGAACCCGCCGACGAGACCGCCGACGATCGGGGCGAGGATCGGGATCCAGAAGTAGAACTGCCCGCCCGGCTCGCGCATCGCGGTGGAGTAGCCGGTGATCCAGGACGCGACGCGGGGCCCGAAGTCGCGGGCCGGGTTGATGGCGTACCCGGCGTTGACGCCCCAGGCCATGCCGATGGCGACGACGAGCAGGCCGATGATGAAGGGGGCCATGTTCGCGGCGGGCGGGGTCGCCCGGACCTCGGTGACGGCGAAGATGACGAAGACGAGGATCGCGGTGCCCACGACCTGGTCGAGGAAGGCGTCGCCGAGGCCGATGCTCTCGTTCGGCAGGGTGGAGAAGATGCCCTGGGTGGCGAAGGTGGTGCCGGGGTCGGCGGCGATGATGAGGTCGTTGTACGTCCAGCGCACGATGAGCGCCGCCACGAACGCGCCGAGGAACTGCGCGATCGAGTAGGGCACGACCTTCGCCCAGGAGAACCCCTTGAAGACCGCCAGGGCGATGGTGACGGCCGGGTTGAGGTGGGCGCCGCTGGTGCGGCCGGCGACGTAGACGCCGAGGGTGACGCCGAGGCCCCAGGCCCAGTGGATGGAGTCCGCGCCGCCGTTCTCCCCGGCCACGACCTGGGCGACGACGCCCACGCCGAAGAGGATGAGGATCGCCGTGCCCGCGAACTCGGCGAGCAGCTCGCCGACGAGCCCGGGCCCGGCGGGCGCCCCGGCCTCGTGGCGGCGGGGTTGGCGCGGTGGTGTGCGGGTTGCGGATGTGCTGCCGTGCTCGGCCATGTGCCCTCTCCGTTGATAGGCGGTGTGCGGGCCCTGGGTGCGGGGCCCTGCGTGCCGATGTCTGCTGCGTACCTCGGGGCGCGGGACCGGTGCCCGCCGGGCGCCTGCGCGCGCTGGGTGCGCGGCGGCCCCTGCGTCCGGCGGCGTGATCCGCGCCCTGTCGTCGGTGCTGCGCGAGGGACGCTAGGAGCCGGGCGGGTGCCCGGTCAACGACGGCGGTTCGACGATGTCGAACCGTTCCGCACCCTCGCGCGGCGGCGTGCTCAAGGAGGCGGCCCGGTGTGCCGAGGAACTCCGGGTGACTCCGCTCAGCGTCCTGCAGCCGCGCACCGCCGCACCGGGACCCCGACCGGACGCACCCTCCCCGGTGGCCGACGAGGCCGCCGCGCTCGACGCCCTGCTGCGCACCGGTGGGCTGCGGCCGGTGTTCCAGCCGATCGTCGAGCTCGACACCCGCCTCCCCGTCGCCTTCGAGGCCCTGGCCCGCGGCCCGCAGGGCTCCGCCCTGCACACACCGGACGCGCTGTTCGCCGCGGCGCGCCGCACCGGGCGCCTCGCGGACCTCGACCACGCCTGCCAGGCCGCCGCCCTGGCCGCCGCCCGCACCGCCGGGCTCGACGCCCCCTGGACGCTGTTCCTCAACACCGAGCCGGAGGCCGCCGGCGCCCGCCGCCTGCCGCCGTGGCCCGCCACCGGCTCCCACGCCGTGGTCGTCGAGCTCACCGAGCGCGCCCTGACCGCCCGTCCCGCGGAGCTGTTGCGCTTCGTCGACGGCGTCCGCTCCCGCGGTTGGGGCATCGCCCTGGACGACGTCGGCGCCGACCCGGCGTCCCTGGCGCTGCTGCCGCTGGTGCGGCCCGACGTGGTGAAGCTGGACCTGCGGCTCGTGCAGGCGCAGCCGGACGCGCAGATCGCCGCCATCGTCAACGCCGTCAGCGCCCAGGCCGAGCGCGACGGCACCCTGGTGCTGGCCGAGGGCATCGAGACCGAGCGGCAGCTGGAGACCGCCGTGGCGTTCGGCGCCTCCCTCGGGCAGGGCTGGCTGTTCGGCCGCCCCGGCCCCCTGCCCGTCGCGGCCCCGGCACCGGCCCGCCCGCTGGCCGTGGTGCCGCGCGTGCGCCCGGGCGCGGAGGGCACCCCCTTCGAGGTCGGCGCCCGGCACCGGCCCGTGCGCATCGCCCGCAAGCCCCTGCTGGTGCAGATGAGCAAGCAGCTGGAGCAGCAGGCGCTCGGCTCGGGCGAGGCGTGCGTCGTGGTCTCCACGTTCCAGGACGCCACCCACTTCACCCCCTCCACGCACCGGCGCTACCGCGACCTCGCCGACCGGGCCGCGTTCGTCGCGGCGCTGGGGCAGGACATGCCCGACGAGCCGATGCCCGGGGTGCGCGGCGGGACCATCGACGCGGCGGAGCCCCTGGCGCGGGAGTGGGACGTGGCCGTCGTGGGACCGCACTTCGCCGGCGCGCTGCTGGCCCGCGACCTCGGGGACACCGGCCCGGAGCACGAGCGGCGCTTCGAGTTCGTCGTCTCCCACGACCGGGACGTCGTGGTGGCGGCGGCCTCGGCGCTGCTCACCCGCCTCGGCGCCCCCGCAGCGCCCACCCCGGCACCTGCCGCGGTGCTCCCCGCCACGCCCACCGCAGCGCCCACCGCCGCGCCCATCGCCGGGGCCCCCGCGGCGGACGGCGGCCTGCACGCGCTGGCCGCCCTCGCCGGCCTCGACGCCCGCCTGCAGGTGGCCGTCGAGGCGGGCCGGCGCACCGGCAGCGCGGCGGTCCTGCTGCTCGTGGCGGTGGAGGACGAGGACGGCGGCGCACCCCGCGGGCGCCTGCGGGGCGTCGTGACGCGGCGGCTGCGCGCCGCCGTGCGCAGCCAGGACGTGCTGGTGGAGCTGCGCCCGGGCCTGCACGCGCTGCTCCTGCTCGACGCCCTGGCCGCCCAGGCCGAGGCCGTCGCCGAGCGGGTGTCCGACGCGCTCCTCATGACCCTGGAGCCCTGCACGCGCGACGCGCCGCAGCCCCTGCGCGTCAGCGTCGGCGCCAGCCTGAGCCCGTGCCGGGCCGGCAGCGCTCCCGAGGCGCTGCGGCAGGCCGGGCACGCCCTGGACGTGGCGCGCGCGGACGGCGGGGACTGCGCCCGCATCTGGCGCTCCCCCCGCTGACCCGCCCCACCGCCCGACCCGCCACCCGGGCCGCCACCCGAGCCGCCCGGTCGCGCCGGGGCGCCCGCCGCGGCGCAGCGGTGGCAGGCTGGACCCCCGGCGCCCGCAAACCCGGCTGCGCCCGCCGCGGCGGGCGGCGAGGCTGGGACCGCACGAGGCGGACGGCGCCGCGGGCAGGGCAACGGGCAACGGGATGTCGAGGACACGCATGACCACGGGCGGCAGCACCACGTCGGGTATGGGCTCGTACCGGGAGGTGCTGCGGAACGGGCGCGCGGCGCGTCCCTTCGCCGCGGCGGTGCTGGCCCGCCTGCCCGTCGCGATGGCACCGCTGGGCATCGTGCTGCTGGTGGAGGCGCTGCGCGGCTCCTACTCCCTGGCGGGGCTCGTCACCGGGGTCTTCGCCGTCGGGGTCGCCGTGGGCTCGCCGCTGTGGGGCTGGGCGCTCGACCGCTTCGGGCAGCCCCGGGTGGTGCTGCTGTCCGCGCTGCCCAGCTCGGCGCTGCTCGTGCTGCTGACCCTCCTCACCGCCGGCACCGCACCGGAGTGGCTGCTGCCGGTGGTCTCCCTCGGCGTGGGGCTGACGTTCCCGCCGATCAGCCCCGCGATGCGCGCCGCCTGGCGGGTCGTGCTGGACGAGCCGCGCCTGCAGCGCGCCGGGTACGCCCTGGACGCCGTCGCGGTGGAGACCATCTTCGTCGGCGGCCCGCTCCTGCTCACCGTCCTCACCGTGGTCACCGGCCCGGTGGCACCACTGCTGGCGACCGCCGGCCTGCAGGCGGTGGGGGCGCTGCTGTACGCCCGCACCCACGCGGCGCGCGCGTGGCGCCCGGTCCCGCAGGAGGCCGCCGCGACGGCGGGCGCACCGCGGCCGCCGTGGCACCGGCGCACGGTGGCCCTGGTGGCGGGGCTGCCGCTGGTGCTGGCGGTCATGGCCGCCATGAGCGTCGGCTTCGGCCTGCTCGACGTGTCGCTGGTGGCCACGGCCGAGGAGGTCCTGGGTTCCAGCGACCGGCTCGGGTTCCTGTTCGCCGCGATCGCCGGGGGCAGCGCGGTCGGCGGGCTGCTGTACGGCGGACGGCACTGGGCGGGGCCGGAGCGGCGGCGCCTGCCGGTGTGCCTGGCCGGTTTCGGGCTGATGCTGGCGGCGACGGCCGCGGTCATCACCTCGGAGGACCCGGCCCTGGGGGTGCTGCTGCCGGTGCTGTTCTGCACGGGCCTGTTCATCTCCCCCAACCTGATCATCATGCAGTCGCTCGTGGACGGCCTGGCCCCGGCGCGCCAGGTGAACGAGGCACAGGCGTGGCTGTCCACGGGCGTGACCGCCGGCGCGGCCGTGGGCAACGCCCTGGCGGGTGTGCTGATCGACGCGGAGGGGCCGGTGCGCTCGATGGCGGCGGCGTCCGCCGCGGTGTGCTCGGCCGCGCTGCTGGCGCTGCTGGCGCAGGGCAGGTGGCGGCGGCTGGCGGCGCGCTCCGGCGCCCCGGCCGCGACGCGCGACCCCGCCGGCACCTGAGCCCGGTCCGAGCTCCCGGGCGGGGCGGGGACGGACCTCCCGGGCGGTGCGGCGCGGACCGCGCACCTACCGTGGCCCCATGGCGGACCAGCACGAGGCCGACGAGGACTTCCACCGCGGGACCAGCTCCCACCGCGACCGCATCACCGCGGGCGGCGGGCCGTGGCCGGTGGAGGCGGGCCGCTACCGGCTCGTGGTGAGCCTGGCCTGCCCCTGGGCGTCCCGGGCCGTGATCGTGCGCCGCCTGCTCGGGCTGGAGGAGGCGCTGCCGGTGGCGGTGACCGACCCGGTGCAGGACGGGCGCAGCTGGCGCTTCACGCTGGACCCGGACGGGCGCGACCCCGTGCTGGGCATCACGTTCCTCGGGGAGGCGTACGACGCGCGGGCGCGGGCGGACGGCGCCGACGGCCATCCCGACGGGGTCAGCGTGCCCGCGGTGGTGGACGTGCCGACGGGCCGGCTCGTCACCAACGACTACCAGCGCCTCACCCTGGACCTGGCCACCGAGTGGCGTGCGCTGCACCGGCCGGGGGCGCCCGAGCTGTACCCCGGGCCGTTGCGGCACGAGATCGCGGCCATCTCCCAGCGGGTCTTCACCGACCTGAACAACGGCGTCTACCGGGCGGGTTTCGCCCGCCGCCAGCGCGTGTACGAGCGCGCCCACGACGCCGTGTTCGCCTGCCTGGACCACCTGGAGGGGCACCTGGCCACCCGGCGCTACCTCGTCGGGGAGTCCGTCACCGAGGCCGACGTGCGCCTGTTCACGACCCTGGTGCGCTTCGACGCCGTCTACCACGGCCACTTCAAGTGCAACCTGCGCAAGCTCACCGAGTACCCGGTGCTGTGGGCGTACGCGCGGGACCTGTTCCAGACCCCGGGTTTCGGGGACACGGTGAACTTCGCGCACGTCAAGCGGCACTACTACGTCGTGCACGGGGACATCAACCCCACCGGCATCGTGCCCGTGGGACCGGACCCGGCCGGCTGGGACGAGCCGCACGGGCGCGAGGAGCTGGGCGGCTCGCCGTTCGGGCGGGGCACCGCACCCGGCGCGCCCGTGGAGGACCTCGCCGGGTACCGGGTGGACCCCGTCGTGGAGGTCCCGGCCACCTGAGACCGGCCCGCCGGGCGGGGTGGGCGCGGGGAGGCGGGAAGCAGGGACGGTCGTGGCGGTGTTGCAGCCGGGCATGACGACGATCGGGTTCATCGGCAGCGGGAACATCGGCGGGACGGTCGCGCGGCTGGCGGTGGCCGCCGGGCACGAGGTGGTGCTCAGCAACAGCCGCGGGCCGCACACCCTGGCGGAGCTGGTGGCGGAGCTGGGCCCCCGGGCGCGGGCCGCCACGCCGGAGGAGGCCGCCGAGGCCGGCGAGCTGGTGGTGGTGACGATCCCGCTGAAGGCCTACCCGGCGGTGCCCGCCGGGCCGTTGCGCGGCAAGGTGGTCCTCGACACCGGCAACTACTACCCCCAGCGCGACGGCCACGTCGCGGAGCTGGACGACGAGTCGACGACCACCAGCGAGCTGCTGCAGGTGCAGCTGCCCGGCTCGCGCGTGGTGAAGGTGTTCAACAACATCAACTTCGCGCACCTCGCGACGCTGGGCCGCCCCGCCGGGCACCCCGAGCGCTCGCCGCTGCTCGTCGCCGGCGACGACGCGGACGCCAAGGCGCGGGTGGGCGCGTTCCTCGACTCCCTCGGCTACGACACCCTGGACGCGGGCCCGCTCGCCGAGGGCTGGCGCTTCCAGCGCGACACCCCCGCCTACGGCCTGCCGTACATGGACCCCGCCTTCGCCGGGGGCTCGCCGGACGGCGGCCTCGGCCCGGGGGTGCCGACCACGGCGGCCGCCCTGCGCGAGGCGCTCGCCGCGGCCGTGCGCTACCGCGACGCCTGAGGCGGCAGCAGCACCAGCAGCGCGGACCCGGCGGCGATCCCCAGCACGGACAGCACGCCCGTGGGGAAGTAGATGTGCTCCCCGTTGAACACCCACGTCGCCGCCAGCAGCAGCAGCGCGCCCGGCAGCACCCGCACGCCCGACCGCCGCCACAGCACCACCGACGTCAGCACGCACGCGGCGAGGAGGCACCAGGCCCCGGCACCGCCGACCTGGTTGCCCGCGCCGAACAGCCAGCCGACCTCGGGCAGGTCGTCCTGGTCGGCGGCGCCGGAGCGCAGCAGCAGGGTTCCGGTGCCGATGCCGGCGAGGGCGTCGAGCGCGCCGTAGAGGGTGACGTAGAGGAACGCGGCGGTGCGCGAGAGCCACGCCAGCACGCCCGGCTCCCCCCGCAGCAGCACCCAGTGCGCCACCCCGAGCAGCGGGAAGACGGGCAGCAGCAGGACGTGCATGAGCGTCCACCACGACGCGGTGCCCGCATCGAGGTGGTGGGGGTGGAAGAGCCCCACCACGGCGAGGAGCAGCGGCGGCAGGACGACGGCGAGGAGCACGGCCCGGCGCTCGCGCACGGCGGAGCGGGGCGCGGCGGGGTGCCGGGCGGTCGAGGTCATGCCGTGATCATGTCGGGGGCGTCGCGGCGCGGCGCATCCGCCGATCGTCGCGCCCGGCAGCCTGCCGTTCCCCGCGCTCAGCGGCGCCGGTACGGCCCGGAGCGCAACCGTGCCGTGGCCATCCGCCGGGCCTCCGGGGACAGCCCGGGGTGCTCCTCGACGAACGCGCTCACGGCCTCGGGCGCGGCCCTCGACAGCTCCCGCAGGACCCAGCCCGGACCGGTGTGCGCGAACCGGTCCGGGTCGACGAGGTTCGCGGCGCACGCGCCGAGGAGCAGGTCCACGAAGCCGGGGAAGACGTCGTCGCCGCCGGGTGCGAGCTTCACGAGCCCGACGAGGCCGGCCCGCCGCTGCCACAGACCCGGTGCGCCGCACCAGCCGGCCAGCGCCCGCGCCCGGGCCGGGAGCTCCGCGGGGCGGGCGGTGACGAACGCGTGCAGCGCCTTGGTGCCGTACCAGTCGCAGACGTTCCAGTCGGCGACGTCCCCGCGTGCGAGCGGGTGCGCCAGGGCGTCGAGGTGGTGGCCCTCCAGCCTGCCGGCGAGGTGCTCGGCGGTGAGCAGCACGGCGGCGAGCTTCTCCTCGGAGAAGTCCCCGGCGAACCAGCAGGAGGCCAGGACCAGCAGCTCGTCGGGGGTCCGGGCGGGGAGGGCGTGGCGCCGGACGACGGTGCGGACGGCGGTGCGCACACCGGCCATCGGCACACCGCGGAAGCGGGCGGTGCCCTTGAGGTAGCGCGTCCAGTGCTCACGGGTCCGCTCGTCGGCGGTCCCGTCGAGGAGGGCGGCGAGGTCGCCGGTCACCTCACCCACCCATGCGTCCGTCGGCGCAGCGATCACGGCGGAAGAGTGCCACCGCCCGCCGACACCACCCGGTCGTTGCAAGACTTTGCAAGATTTGAGGTGAAATCTCGACAGACTGGAAGGGGATAACTAGTCTCTTCGAACCAGCCCGACGACGAAGGAGTCGCCATGGCCGCACGTACGGCCACCCCCTCCCGCACCCGCACCAGGTGGGCCACCGGCCTGCTCGGGGCGGCGCTGGCCCTCGGCGCCGCAGTGGCCCCCACCGCCCCCGCACCCGCCGAGGCCGCGGTCACCACCAACCGCTCCGCGCTCGTCCACCTCTTCGAGTGGAAGTGGACCGACGTGGCCCTGGAGTGCGAGCGCTGGCTCGGCCCCAAGGGGTTCGCCGCCGTGCAGGTCTCCCCGCCGCAGGAGCACGCCGTCGTCTCCGGCGCCCCCTGGTGGCAGCGCTACCAGCCCGTCAGCTACCGCATCGAGAGCCGCGGCGGAACCCGCGCGCAGTTCGCGGACATGGCCCGCCGCTGCGGCGCCGTCGGGGTCGACGTCTACGCCGACGCCGTCATCAACCACACGACCGGCGTGGGTTCGGGCACCGGCAGCGCCGGCAGCACCTACTCCCCGTACACCTACCCGGGGACCTACCAGACGCAGGACTTCCACCACTGCGGCCGGAACGGCACCGACGACATCGCCAACTACGGCGACCGGTACGAGGTGCAGAACTGCGAGCTGGTCAACCTCGCCGACCTGAGGACGGAGAGCGACTACGTCCGCGGCCGCCTGGCGCAGTACATGAACGACCTGATCTCCCTGGGCGTCGACGGCTTCCGCATCGACGCGGCCAAGCACATGCCCGCCGGGGACATCGCCAACATCAAGTCGCGCCTGACGAACCCGAACGTGTACATCTACCAGGAGGTCATCGAGGCCGCGAACGAGCCGATCAAGGAGAGCGAGTACTTCTCCAACGGTGACGTCACCGAGTTCCAGTACTCCACCGAGATCGGGCGCGTCTTCAAGACCGGCAACCTCGCCTGGCTGAGCAACTTCGGCGAGGCGTGGGGCTTCATGCGCGGCGACCTCGCCGAGGTGTTCGTCGACAACCACGACAACCAGCGCGGCCACGGCGGCGGCGGCAACGTCGTCACCCACAAGGACGGGCAGCTCTACAACCTCGCCAACTACTTCATGCTCGCCTGGCCCTACGGCTACCCGCAGGTGATGTCGAGCTACCACTTCTCCAACGGCGACCAGGGCCCGCCCAGCAACGGCGGCAACACCACCCGCGACGTGTGGGTGAACGGCTCGCCCAGCGGCTGCAACTCCACCGAGTGGGTGTGCGAGCACCGTCGCACCGGCATCGCCAACATGGTGTCGTTCCACAACGCCACCGTCGGCCAGGGCGTCACCAACTGGTGGAGCAACGGCTACCAGACGATCGGCTTCAGCCGCGGCACCAAGGGCTACGCCGTGGTCAACAAGGAGAACTTCCCCGTCAGCCGCACCTGGCAGACGTCCCTGCCGGCCGGCACGTACTGCGACGTCGTCAAGGGCGACCTCAACGACGCCCGCACCGCCTGCCTCGGCCGCTCCGTCGTCGTGAACTCCTCCGGGCAGTTCACCGCGAGCGTGGCCGCCATGGACGGCCTGGCCCTGCACGCCGGGGCCAAGCTGAACTGACACCCGGCACACCGGGGCCGGACCGCGCTGGGCGCGGTCCGGCCCTGCCGCGTGCCCCGGCCGTGCGGCCAGGACCTATCGTCGGGGCATGAGCGTCCCCGTCCCGACACGCCCCACCGCCCTCGTCACCGGTGCCACGGCCGGCCTCGGCCTGGGCTACGCGAACCAGCTCGCCGCACGCGGCCACGACCTCGTCCTCGTCGCGCGCGACGCCGCGCGGCTGGCCACGACCGCGGAGGAGCTGCACGCCCGCCACGGCGTCCAGGTGGAGACGCTCGCCGCCGACCTGTCCGACCGCTCCGCGCTGCAGCGGGTCGCCGACCGGGTCGCCGACCCCGCCCGCCCCGTCGACGTCCTCGTCAACAACGCCGGCTTCGGGCTCAAGCAGCGCTTCGCCGACGGCGACCTCGCCGCGCACGAGCAGATGTTCGACGTGCTGTGCCGGGCCGTCATGGTGCTCTCCCGCGCCGCCGCCGGCGCCATGGCCCCCCGCGGCCGCGGCCGCATCGTCAACATCGCCTCCGTGGCCGGGTTCGTCGCCGGGGGCGGGCACTACTCCGCGGCCAAGGCGTACGTCGCGCTGCTCACCGAGACGCTGCACCAGGAGCTGACGGGCACCGGCGTCACCGCCACCGCCGTCGCCCCCGGGTTCGTGCGCACCGAGTTCCACCAGCGCGCCGGGATGCGCAGCGGCTCCGACGGCTCCCCCGCGTGGCTGGACTCCGACGAGGTCGTCCGCCAGAGCCTCGACGACGCCTTCGCCGGCAAGGTGATCAGCGTCCCCAGCAAGCGCTACAAGGCGGTCATGACGGTCCTGGACGTCGTGCCGCGCGCGGCGGTGCGCGCCGTGTGGGGCCGCGCGAAGTGGGGAGCGGCCCGGCGCCACCCCTCCGGCCCGGGCGCCAGCACGCCCGGCTGAGCACCCTCAGCCCAGCCGCTCCAGGAGCGCGGCGCTGTCGGCGGCGTCGAGCTCGATGCCGGCGCCGCGCAGCTCGCCGAGCACCTCCGCGTCGGTGAGGACCCGCTCCTCCTGCCCGCCGTCGGGCCTGAGCACCCCGAGCGTGCGCCCCAGCAGCCGCCGCACCTCCCGCTCGTCCTTGCGGACGAGGACGAGCCGGGAGCGGAAGGGCGAGGCCGGCCACGTGCCGGTGTAGTGGTTGGACATCTCCACGTCGGCGGGTTCCTGCGGCACCGCGTCCACCGCGTACCGCGCCTGCCACCGCCCGCCCACGCACTCCTCCAGCCGCCAGCCACCCGCGGCGCGCACCAGCCGCAGCTCCCAGCCGCCCTGGCGCACCGGTGCCCCCTCCCGCAGCGGGAGCGGTTCGAGCAGCCCGGAGCCGAAACCCGCGTCCGCGAGCCACGCCCGCCCCTGCGCCTCGACGCGCAGCACCAGGTGCGTGCGCGCGCGGTGCCCCTCGACGCGCGCGAGCAGCCGCGTGACCCGGAAGCCGAGGCGTTCCAGCGCGGCGGCCAGCAGCAGGTTCTGCTCGTAGCAGTACCCACCGCGCCGGCGCCGGACCAGCTTGTCCTGCACGTCCGGCAGCGCCACCGACACCCCTCCGTGCAGCAGCACGTCCAGGTTCTCGAACGGGATGCGGGCGACGTGCGCCCGGTGCACGGCGCCCAGGGTCCCGGCGTCGGCGCGCAGCGGCCCGTCGAGGCCGATGCGGGTCAGGTAGCCGTCCAGGTCCAGCTGCGCGCTCCCCCAGTCGGGCTCGTCGCGGGGGCGGCGGTCGGTGAGGCGCAGGAGGTAGCCGTCGGGGTCGGTGAGCCTGACGTCCCGCAGGCCCCACGGCTGGAGCGCGAGGTCCGCGGCGAGGACACCACCGGCGGCCAGGACGCGGTCGCGCTCCCCCGCCAGGTCGTCGACCTCCAGCACCAGCTCCACCCCGGCGGGCGGCAGCCGGTGCAGCTCGCCGCCGGTGCGGGAGTGCTCCGCCGCGCCGATGCGCACCTCGTCCCGCACCAGGGCGACGTAGCGGCCCCCGGCGGGCCGGTCGTCCTGCACGAGGTCGAAGCCGAGGACGTCGGTGTAGAAGCGCACGGTCCGCTCCAGGTCGGCGGGGAAGATCTCGAAGCGCAGCCCCAGGGTCATGCCGCGACGCTAGGACCTCGACCGCGGTCGAGGTCAACACCGTCGGGCCGGCACCGCAGGGTCAGCGCGAGAGGGCGAAGGGGACCGTCTCGGCGAGGACGCACCGGGCGTTGGCCGCCAGCGGCCGGTTCGTCTCCCGGTAGTACGGCAGCTGCACCAGCGCCTGCGACAGCGCCCACCCGGCGCTGCGCGCCCACGTGTCGTCGTCGGCCCCGAGCTCCTCCCGCAGCAGGGGCCGCAGCCGGCCGGGCAGCAGGTTCCAGGCGACCGCCGCGTCGACCGCCGGATCGCCCAGGCCGCAGCCGCTGAGGTCCAGCACCCCGCCGAGCCGCCCGTCGCGCACGAGCAGGTTCCCGCCGGTGACGTCCCCGTGCGCCCACACGCCGGGGGCGGGGAAGGGTGGCACGTCGCGGAGCACCTCCCACGCCGCGGTCAGGTCCGCCGCCGTCACGGGCAGGTCGTCGTGCCCGGCCACGGCCGCGATGCAGCGGTGGACCTCCTCGTCACGGCGGGCGAGCGTCGTCTTCCCGCGCACCGGCGCACCGGCCGGGTCGAGGGCGTGGAACGTCCGCAGGAAGGCCGCGAGGTCCGCCGTGAACCGCTCGCCCAGGGTGTCCGGCCGCGGGTTCTCCCCGGGGAGGAACCCGCACACCGCCCAGCGGAAGGGATAGCCCTCCCCCGGCTCCCCCACGGCGACGGGCACGGGCAGCGGCACCGGCAGCAGGGGCGCCAGGTGCGGCACCCAGCGCGCCTCGTGGTCGATGTTGTGCTGCACCGACGCGATGCGCGGCAGCCGCGCCACGAGGTCGGGGCCGACGCGGTAGATCGCGTTGTCGGTGCCCGCGGAGGACAGGTGCGACACCGGCAGGTGCGCCCACCGGGGGAACTGCGCGGCGAGGAGCCGGCGCACCAGGGACGCGTCGGTGCGCACCTCGTCGGCGTGCATGAGCCCGCTCAGGGGGATCTTCCTCTCGGCCGGGGGCGCCGGGTCGGGTCGGAACCGGCGCGTCCGCAGTCCTACGCCCCCGGGGCGGGGCGCGGCCAGCGGATTTCCGCGGAGGGACACCGGTGCTCCGCCCGGGACGGCTCAGCCGCCCCCCGCGGTACCGGCGCGCTCGTGGGCCGCGAGGAACTCCTCCACCGGCCGGGAGGCCACCACCTCCGCGAGCAGGCCGGCGTCCAGGTCCTCCCAGCGGCGGAACCGCAGGCAGCCGCGGCCCATGTCCAGGCGGCGCCCCGTCGCCGTCCACGCCTCGCGGAACGCCCGCTCCGCCCCCGGGTCGGTGGCCAGGCCCATCAGGTACACGGAGCAGTACCGCTTCTGGGACGCCAGGGCCAGATAGCCGAGCGGCCGGCCGGCCCGGGCCCGCGGGAGGACCACGTAGCTGGGCATGCCCCACGCCAGGGTCTCGGTGTACCCGGGCGGGAGGTTCTCCAGGACGAGGCTGCGCAGCCGTGCGAGGAGCTCGCGCCGCTCCGGCGGGAGCAGGTCGAGGTACTCCCCGACCGTGGTGGGCTGCACCCGGGGAGGTCGCGTTCCGGAGGGCTGCGTTGCGGAGGGCTGCGTTGCGGAGGGCTGCGTTGCGGAGGGCTGCGTTGCGGAGGGCTGCGTTGCGGAGGGCTGCGTTGCGGAGGGCTGCGTTGCGGGGGGCTGCGGTCCGGCGGACATGGACGGACGGTAGGCGTCGGCACCGACACGGGCCGCCCTCCGCGGGGAGGACGGCCCGTGCCGGTGCGCCCGGGGCTGTGAGCCGGGGCCGGTGTCAGCCGGTGATGGCGCCGGGGTTCAGGTTGCGCCCCGGGTCCACCCCGTCGAACAGGGTTCGCACGATCTCCGCGCCCGCCGGGGAGGTGTCCTGCTCGTACCAGCGGGCGTGCTCCCGGCCCACCGCGTGGTGGTGCGAGAGCGTGGCGCCGTTGTCGATGAACGCCTGCTGGATGGCGCCCTTGACGATGTCGTACTCCTCCAGCTCGTCCCGGCGGCCGCTGGCCACGTACGCGAACGTGAAGTACTGGCAGGCGCCCATGTGGTAGCTGTGCGACAGGTGGCAGAAGATGAAGCCCTTCACACCGATCTGGTCGAACGCCCTGTTCGCCGCGGCCACGACGTTGTCGTGCACCGTCTCCAGGGTCGCCCACGTCGAGGACGTCTCCGACACGTCGCCGACCGCGCCGCGGTCCAGGATGAAGTCCCGGATGTAGGGGGTGTCGAACTTCTTCTGGTCGTACAGCCGGCCCGGGCCGGCGCCGACGCAGAACCCGCCGTGCTTCGCGACGATGTCGTTCACCAGGCCGCGGCTGCGCTTGACGTGCGCGGCGGAACCCTCGAACCCGATGAAGGACAGGCACATCCGGGAGAGGTCCATGCCCTTGCGCCTGCTCGCGTAGAGCTTCACGCCCTTGGACAGCAGCGCCGAGAGCCCCGAGCTCTTCTTCGACGTGGCGAACGTGAACGCCGTCTCGTTCTCGTCGGAGACCCGGGTGATCGAGGGGTAGGCGTCGGAGGCGGCGATGTCGTGCATGGCGCGCAGGCCGCTGCCGTAGTCGGGGAAGAAGTAGGCCAGGATCACCCGCTCCTCCGCGAGGCGGTGCACCTGCACCGTCGCCTCGGTGATGATCCCCAGGCGGCCCTCGCTGCCCAGGACCATCTCGCGCACGCTGGGGCCCGTGGACTGGCTGGGCACGTTGCGGGTGGCGACGACGCCCTTGGGCGTGACGACCCGGACCGCCTTGGTGATGTCGGCGATGTCGCCGAAGCGGTCGGACTGGGTGCCGGAGGAGCGCGTCGCGATCCAGCCGCCGAGGGTGGAGTGCTTGAAGCTGTCGGGGAAGTGCCCGAGCGTCCAGCCGCGGCCGTTGAGCTGCGCCTCCAGGTGCGGGCCGAGGGCACCGGCCTGGATGCGCGCGACCTGCGAGGTCTCGTCGACCTCCAGCAGGGCGTTCATCCGGCCCATGTCCACGGAGAGCACGGGACGGGACTCGTCGCGCGGGGCCTCCAGGCTGCCGACGATGTTGGAGCCTCCCCCGAAGGGGATCACCACGGCGTCGGCCGCGAGGGCGGCGCGCAGCACCGCCTCGACCTCCTGCTCGGTGCCGGGGTAGACGACCAGGTCGGGCACGCGCCCGAAGTCGCCGCGGCGGATCCGCAGCAGGTCGCGCATGCTCTTGCCGTAGGTGTGCACGACGCGGTCGAGGTCGTCGGTGACGACGTGCTCGGCGCCGACCGCCGCCACGAGCGCGTCGCGCAGCTCACCCGGCGCCTGCGAGGGCGCCACGCTGAACTTGGAGAAGTCGGGCGGCGGCACGCCCGGCCCGTGGAGGTCGAGGCCGACCCGCTCCAGCACGAACGGCGCGAGGCCCGGCTTGTCCTCGTGGTGGAAGAAGACGCCTTCCTGGCCCCAGCCCCACCACTTCATGTGCTCGACCACTGCTGCTCCTGACCTCGTCCGCCCGTGGCTCCGGGCATCCTACGAGCCGCCACCGACGCCGGGGTCCCCTCGCGCCGCTCAGCGCCCGTCCGGGCCCTCCCGCTCCGCCAGCCAGCGCAGCGCCAGCTCGTACCCGCGCACGCCCAGCCCGGCGATCACACCGGTGGCGATGTCGGAGAGGTAGGAGTGCCGGCGGAACGGCTCGCGGGCGTGGACGTTGGAGATGTGCAGCTCCACCAGGCCGTCCCGCAGCTCCGCGCAGGCGTCCCGCAGCGCCACGGACGTGTGCGTCCAGGCGCCCGGGTTGATCACCACGGGCAGGCGCGCGTCGGCAGCGTCGTGCACCCAGCCGAGCATCTCCGCCTCGGAGTCCGTCTGCCGGAAGTCCACCCGCACCCCCAGCTCCTCGCCCAGGCGCGCGCAGCGGCCGGCGACGTCGGCGAGCGTGGTGGTCCCGTACACCTCGGGCTGCCTCCTGCCGAGGCGGCCGAGGTTGGGGCCGTTGAGGACCAGCACCGTCGGCTGCGGGCCGGGAGCGGGCTCGGTCGCGGGTGCCTGCTGCGTCATGGGCGGCGACGCTAGCAACGGCCCGCGCCCCGCCGGCAGGCGTCCGGGCAGCTCACTCCTCCTGCTCGCCGCCCGTCGACCGGTCCCGGCGCACCGTGGGGCGCCGGCCGCGCAGCGTGGCCCCGCGCAGGCCCCGGATGACCTCCTCGGCCTTGTCGGCCGGCACCTCCACCAGCGAGAACCGCTCGGTGATCTCGATCGCGCCCACGTCGCGGCCGGTCAGGGAGGACTCCCCGGCGATCGCCCCCACGAGGTCCTGCGGCCGGATGCCGGCGCTGCGCCCGGCCCCCACGTACAGCCGGGTCGTCGGCCCCGAGCCACCCGGCCCGCCCTGCTGCGCCCGGCCCCTGCCCCGCTCGGGCCGGGTGCCGCCGCGCTCGGGGCGCGCCCCGGGTGCCTTGGGGCGCTCCTGCGGGATCTCGGCCTCGTCGTCGCGGCCCCCGGCGGCCTCGTGGGCGAGCTTCACCGCGGCCAGGGCGACCTGCACGACGTCGAACTCGTCGCCCAGCACCTCCACCACGCTGCGGAAGCGGTCCAGGTCGTCGGTGAGCAGGCTCTCCCGCAGCGCCGCGCGCGTCAGCTCCAGCCGCCGGGCGTGCAGGTCCGCCACCGTCGGCAGCGTCTCCACGGCGATGCGCTGCCCGGTCAGCCGCTCGATCGTCTTGAGCATCCGGTGCTCGCGGGAGTCGGCCAGGGTGATCGCCACCCCCTCGCGGCCGGCGCGGCCCACACGCCCGATGCGGTGCACGTAGGACTCCGGCGCGCTGGGCACGTCGTAGTTCACGACGTGCGTCAGGTGGTCCACGTCGAGGCCGCGGGCGGCGACGTCGGTGGCGACCAGCAGGTCCGCGGTCCCCGCCCGCAGCCGGCCCATCACCCGGTCCCGCTGCTCCTGGCCCATCCCGCCGTGCAGCGCCTCGGCCCGGTAGCCGCGCCCGTTGAGCGTCTCGGTGACCGTGTCCACCTCCTCGCGGGTGCGGCAGAACACGATCGCCGAGGTGGGGGCCTCCACGTCCAGCACCCGGCCCAGCGCGGCCGTCTTGTGCGCGCGGGAGACCAGGTAGGCGCTCTGGCGGACCTTCGGCACCTCCCCGGCCGCGACGGGGGTGCTCTCCACGCGCAGGCGCACGGGGTCGCGCAGGTGCCGCCGGGCCAGGGCCGCGGTGCGCGGCGGCATGGTCGCGGAGAACAGCACGGTCTGGCGGTCCTCGGGCGCGGCGGCCAGCAGCGCCTCGATGTCCTCGGTGAACCCCATGTCGAGCATCTCGTCCGCCTCGTCGAGGACGACGGTCCGCACGGCGTCGAAGCTCAGCGCACCCCGGGAGAGCAGGTCGACGGCCCGGCCGGGCGTGGCCACGACGACGTCCACCCCGCGGGAGAGGGAGCGCAACTGCTGGACGATCGGGGTGCCGCCGTAGACGGGCAGCACCCGCGCGCCCAGCTCGCGGCCGTACTTGTACACGGCCTCGCTGACCTGCACCGCCAGCTCCCGCGTCGGGGTGAGCACCAGGGCGGTGGGGGTGCCCGGCCGCTCGGCCAGGGGCGCGAGGGCCTCCAGCAGGGGCAGGGCGAAGGCCGCGGTCTTGCCGGTCCCCGTCGCGGCGACCCCGAGGACGTCCCGGCCGGCCAGCAGCGGGGGAACGGCCTCGCGCTGGATCGGGGTGGGCTCCTCGTAGCCGAGCGCGGTCACCGCCCGCAACAGCTCCTCCCGCAGGGCGAGGTCGGCGAAGGGGGCGGCATCGGGCGTGCTCATGCGGCACAGTCTGCCCACCGCCCGGGGGCCCGCCGACCAGCCCACCCCGGAACCCGGCCGTGTCCGCGGCGGGTGGCATCGTCCGCGCCGTGACCAGCCCCGCGCCGCCCGCCGAGCCACCCTTCCGCTGCTTCGGCTCCGGCGACCCGCTGTACGAGCGCTACCACGACACCGAGTGGGGGCGCCCCGTCCGCGGGGACGCGGCGGTGTTCGAGCGGCTGTCGCTGGAGGCGTTCCAGTCGGGTCTGTCGTGGATCACGGTGCTGCGCAAGCGCCCGGCGTTCCGCGACGCCTTCGCCGGGTTCGACCCGCACGCCGTCGCCCGCTTCGGCGAGGAGGACGTGACCCGCCTGCTGGCGGACGCCGGCATCGTGCGCAACCGGCTGAAGATCGAGGCGGTCGTCGCCAACGCCCGCGCCGTGCTGGCCCTGGCCGGGCGCGGCGGCAGCGTCTCGGACCTGCTGTGGGCGCACGCCCCGGACCCGGCGCCGCCACCGCCCGTCACCCCGGCGGACGTCCCGGCGAGCACCCCGGAGTCGGTGGCGCTGGCGAAGGCGCTGAAGGCCGAGGGGCTGCGGTTCGTGGGCCCGACGACCGCCTACGCGGCGATGCAGGCGTGCGGGGTGGTCGACGACCACCTGATGCGCTGCCCGGCGCGCGGGCGCCGCTGAGGCGCGCGCTCGCCACCCGCGGCCGCTTACCCGTCCGCGGGGTCGCCGGCCCGGTCGCGGGCGCGCTTGGCCCGCGCCTTGGCCAGACTTCCGCAGCTGCGGCCGGAGGGGTCCTCCCGGACCATCCGGCACCAGGTGCGCCCGCCGTTGCGGGTGGAGTCGTAGAAGACGAAGTCGCAGCCGGGGCAGGAGCGCAGCCGGTGCCAGGTGCCGTCCCCCACCGCGTCGACGGCGAGGGCGAGCAGGTCGCCGGCCGTCGAGGGGGTCACCGGCTCCAGGCGGACGGGTGCACCCCGCCCGCGCAGCCGCGGGCGCAGCGGGTACCGCTCCAGCTCCGCGGCGAGGCCGACGGGGTGGGCGGCGGCGAGGTGGGCGCGCAGGGCCTCGCGCAGTGCGCGCAGGCCGGCCACCTCACCGGCGGGGGGGCAGGGCACCCCGGGCACGGTGCGCGCCCACGCGCCGGCGTCGGCCGCCAGGTCGTCGAGGTCGTCGACCCCCCGGCGCGTGTCGTTCGGCACCCGCCAGGTGTTGAGGAACGCCCGGACCGCCTCCAGGCCCTCCGGCGCCGCGTCCACCGTCATGTCACCAGCGTAGGGCTTGACCGGTGACGCGCACGGGCAGCACAGTCGTCACCGTCAAAACGTTTGACTGGTGACATTCGAGGAGGACCCGTGACCACCCCCCGCCCGGGCGAACGCCCCCACACCGTCGTCCGCCCCGCCCCCGGAACCGGCCCGGGCTGGTGGGCCGGGGCGCCCAGCAGCGCACCGCTGCCCGGCGGCGGCGTCGCGCTGGCCTACCGCGAGCGCCGCGGTCACGACGGCACCGACCGCAACGTCCTGGCCGTCTCCGCCGACGGGGAGGCCTTCGAGGACGTCGGCTCCCTCGACAGCGCCCGCTTCGGGGCGCGGTGGGTCGAGCGGCCCACCCTCCTGCGCACCCCGCAGGGCCGCTGGCGGCTCTACGTCTGCTGCGCCTCCCGCACCGGCCCCGCCTGGTGGATCGAGGCGCTGGAGGCCGACGACCTCGCCGCGCTGCCCGACGCCCCCTCCCGCGTGGTGCTCGACGGAGGCGGCGACGTCGCCGTCAAGGACCCCGTGGTGGTGCTGCGCGACGGCAGCTGGCAGGCGTGGGTCTGCTGCCACCTGCTCGACGAGCCCGGCGCCGACGACCGCATGCGCACCGACCTGGCGACCAGCACCGACGGGTGGACGTGGACGTGGCGGGGCACCGTCCTGGAGGGCACCGCCGGGACGTGGGACGCGCGCGGCGCGCGGGTCACCTCCGTGCTGCCCGACGGCACCGTGCGCTACGACGGGCGCGCCAGCCGCGAGGAGAACTGGTTCGAGCGCTCCGGCGTCGCCGCCCCCGGGCCCGGCGGGCGGCTGCGGCCCGTGGTGGGCGAACCCGTGGTCGACGTCCGCTACGTCGACGTCCTGCCCCTGCCGGACGGCTCGACGCGGCTCTACTACGAGGCGCGCACCGCCGACGGGAGCCACGAGCTGCGCACCGAACTGGTCCCCGCCCCGTAGCCCGGCGCCGGGGCGGGCCCGTCAGCACGGGGCTCACGGGCCGTAGCTCACCGGCCGCGGCTCACCGGCCGCGGCTCACAGGCCGCAGGGGAGTCCCAGGTCCGCCAGCACCGGCTCGGGTGCGATGCCGCAACCCACCTCGGCGCTGCCCAGGTCCACGACCTCCCAGCGGCCGGCCACGGAGCGCAGGACGACGTCGGCCGGTTCCAGGTCCGCGCCCACCGGTGCCAGGAGGGCGCCCGCCCAGGCCGGGTCCGCCGAGGAGAGGCGGACGTCCTGCACGGTGTAGCGGGCGGGGTCCACCCCGGCGGTCAGCGGGCTCGCGCGCACCGCCTGCTCGACGGCGGGGACGTCGGCGGCGGGCGCCGCCCCGGCCGGTGCGGCCGCGGAGAGGGCGGCCACCCCCAGCAGGGCCAGGGTGCCTGCGGTGGTGCGTGCGGTGCGGGACGTCGCCCCGGTGTTCGTCCGGCTCATGGTGGTGCCTCCTCCGCGCGTCGTGCGGCCGCCCGTCGCGGCACACCCGTCCTCCGACGCGCTCTCCGTCGGACCGGTTCCCGGCCCGTGCTCGACCGGGGCGTGCGCCCGGTCCTCGACTGCCGCTGCGGTGCCCATCCCCGCCCCTGCCCAAACCCGGGGCGCGCGCCGGGCACCCGCCCGGCCCACGCCGGACGACCCCGGACGGGCGGCTCCCGGGGGGGCGGCGGGCGCGCATGAGGCGGGGACGTCGTGCACGCGACGCGCAGGCGTGTCGCCCCCGAACGTCCCCACCCCGGGCGGCGCGCACGAGGCGGGGACGTCGTGCACGCGACGCACGGGCGTGTCGCCCCCGAACGTCCCCACCCCGGGCAGGCAGCACCCGGGCAGGCAGCACCGCGGGCAGGCCCGGGCACGGCAAGATGGCCGCCCGGGCCCACGACGCAGGCGGGCGGGCGGGCGGGCAGGTGGTGCGGAGGAGGTGGCGGGGTGGACGCCGACGGCGTGCGGGTCACCCGGAACCTCGTCCTGCCCGAGGCCGAGCTGAGCGAGCGCTTCTCCCGCGCCGGCGGCCCCGGCGGGCAGGGCGTCAACACCACCGACTCCCGCGTGGAGCTGTCCTTCGACGTCGCCCGCTCCCCCTCCCTCGGCGAGGTGGCCCGCGCCCGCGTCCTGGAGCGCCTCGCCGGCCGGCTCGTCGACGGCGTCCTCACGGTCGTGGCCTCCGAGCACCGGGCGCAGCTGCGCAACCGGGAGGCCGCCCGCGCCCGGCTCGCCGCCCTGCTCGCCGACGCCGTCGCCCCACCGGCCGCCGCACGGCGCCCCACCCGGCCCACGAAGGGCTCGCAGCGGCGGCGCGTGGACGCCAAGAAGCGCCGCGGCGACGTCAAGCGGCTGCGGCGCTCCACCGACGACTGAGCGCCCACCCCACCGCGGCGCCGTCCCGGGCTGCGGCGGGCGCCTGCCCCCGCGATGATCGTGCGTCGGCACGAACGGGAGGAGCGCGACGTGGCGTTGCGGATCGAGGACTACGGCGTGCTGGGCGACCTGCAGACGGCGGCGCTGGTGGGGCGGAACGGCTCCGTGGACTGGCTGTGCCTGCCCCGCTTCGACTCCCCCGCGTGCTTCGCGGCGCTGCTGGGGCACCGGGAGAACGGCGCCTGGCTGCTCGCCCCCGCCTCGGCGGTGGCCACCGGCGGGCTGTGCACCCGGCGCCGCTACCGCGGGGACTCCCTGGTGCTGGAGACGGAGTGGGAGACCCCCGAGGGCACGGTCCGCGTCGTGGACTTCATGCCGCCGCGCGGGGAGGCCGCCGACCTCATCCGCATCGTCGAGGGCGTCAGCGGGCAGGTGCAGATGCACTCGGAGCTGCGGCTGCGCCTGGACTACGGCTCCCTGGTGCCGTGGGTGCGCCGCATCGACGGGGACCTCGCCGCCGTCGCCGGCCCCGACGCGCTGTGGCTGAGCACCCCCGCGCCGCTGGAGGGGCGCGACCTCGCCACCTTCTCCGACTTCACCGTCTCCGCCGGGCAGCGGGTCCCCTTCGTGCTGACGTACTCCGCCTCCCACCTGCCGCGGCCCCAGCCCGTCGACCCCGAGCACGCCCTGGCCGACACGGAGCGGTTCTGGGCCCGGTGGATGGCGGACTTCGCGTTCGAGAGCACCGAGGAGCGCTGGGGCGAGGCCGTCCGCCGCTCCCTGGTGGTCCTCAAGGGCCTCACGTACGCCCCGACGGGCGGCATCCTGGCGGCGGCGACGACCTCGCTGCCGGAGTGGATCGGCGGCACCCGGAACTGGGACTACCGCTACTGCTGGCTGCGGGATGCGACGTTCACCCTCCAGGCGCTGCTCGGCACGGGGTTCGTGGAGGAGGCCCGCGCGTGGCGGGAGTGGCTGCTGCGCGCGGTCGCCGGGGACCCCGCGAAGATCCAGATCATGTACGGCATCGACGGCACCCGCCGGCTGCCGGAGTTCGAGCTGCCCTGGCTGCCGGGCTACGAGGGGTCGGGCCCGGTGCGGGTGGGCAACCTCGCCGCGGACCAGTTCCAGCTCGACGTGTGGGGCGAGGTCCTCGACGGGCTGCACCTGTCCCGCAGCGCCGGCCTCGCCACCGAGGACACCGCGTGGCAGGTGCAGAAGGCGCTGCTGGACTTCCTGGAGGGCAACTGGGACCGCGCCGACTCCTCGCTGTGGGAGGTGCGGGGCGAGCCGCGGCACTTCGTGCACTCCAAGGTCATGGCTTGGGCGGGGGCCGACCGCGCCGTGCAGGCGGTGGAGCGCTTCGGGCTGGCCGGGCCGGTGGACCGGTGGAAGCGGCTGCGCGCCGAGATCCACGCCGACGTGTGCGCGAAGGGCTTCGACGCCGAGCGGGGCACCTTCACCCAGTTCTACGGCTCCCAGGGGCTGGACGCGGCGCTGCTGCTGATCCCGGAGGTGGGGTTCCTGCCCTTCGACGACCCGCGGGTCGTCGGCACCGTGGAGGCGGTGCAGCGGGAGCTGTGCCAGGACGGTTTCCTCCTGCGGTACCGCACGGACTCCGACGGCCGCGTCGACGGGCTGCCCGGCGAGGAGGGCGCGTTCCTGGCGTGCACGTTCTGGCTGGCCGACGCGCTGGAGGGCATCGGGAAGCGCCGGGAGGCGGTGGAGCTGTTCGAGCGGCTGCTGGACCTGCGCAACGACCTGGGCCTGCTCGCCGAGGAGTACGACCCCCTCTCCGGGCGCCAGCTCGGCAACGTCCCGCAGGCCTTCAGCCACGTGGGCCTCGTCAACACCGCCCGCCACCTCTCCGGCAGCCACCCCGCGGACCTGCAGCCGCGGCAGCGCAGCGCCGAGCGCGGGGAGCGGGCCCGGGCCTGACGCGGGCCGTCCGCCGTGACACGCCCGCCGGAGGTGGCGCCCCCGCACCGGGGGTGCGCGCCGCAGGGTCGATGATGGGGGGATGGACGACGGGCCCCGCGCCGGCGACGGCTTCGTGCTGGTCGTCGTCGACCGGGTCAGCACCTACGCGCTGACGGTGGTCGCGGCCGTGCGCGAGGTGCTGGAGGCCGCGGGGGTGCCGCTGCTGGTGCACGTCCACGACTACGAGGGCGTCCCGGTCCCGCACCTCCTGCGCCACGGCGTCGGGCACGGGCTCGTGCGCGGGGTGGTCACGCTGCCGCTGACGGCGTCGACGACCTACCGCGAGCTGGAGGCGTTCCTCGCGCAGCACCCCGGCGTGCCGGTGGTGTCCGTCGGCGGGGCCTCCGCGGGGCAGTCCTCGGTGGTCGTCGACAACCGCGCGGGGATGGCCGACCTCGCCCGGCACCTGCTCGCCCAGGAGGGCGTGGAGCGGATCGCGCTGGTGCGCGGGGTGCCCCACCACCCGGACTCCCTCGAGCGGGAGGAGGTGTTCCGCGCGGTCCTGGCGGAGCACGGCCTCGCGCTGGACGAGTCCCTCGTGGTGGACGGGCAGTTCCACCGCAACGCCGCCCACCGGGGCGTCTCGGCGCTGCTGCAGGCCGGCCGCCGCTTCGACGCCGTGGTCGCCCTGAACGACGACTCCGCGTTCGGCGCGCTGGACGCGCTGCTGGACCACGGCCTCGGGGTGCCGGGGGACGTGCGTGTCACGGGTTTCGACGACGTGGGCGCCGAGAGCGCCCGGCGCGGCCTCACCACGGTCGGCCAGCGGCTGGAGGACGTGGGCCGCTGCGCGGCGGAGCTGCTGCTGGAGCTGGTCACCGGGAGCGGCACCGGGCGGGCCGTGTGCCTGCCCGCCCGCCCGGTCGTGCGGCGCTCCAGCGTGCGGGTGCCGCAGGTGCCGGTACCCGCCGGCGCGGACACCGCCGCGGCGGGCCCCGGTCCCGGTTCCGGCACGGACGAGATGACGCTGGTCAGCGCGGCCATGTGCCTGACCCGCGGCCTGATGTCGTGCGCCGACGAGGCGGCCGCCATGCGGGAGCTGGTCACGAACCTGCCGCGGCTGCGGATCTCCCGCTGCTTCGTGGTGCTGTTCGAGCCGGACGGCGGCCCGGAGCGGGTGGGACGGCTGGAGCTGGCCTGGCCGCACGAGGCCCCGCACGACGCGTCCCGCACCTTCCCGGCGGCGGAGATCCTGCCCCCGCACCTGAGCGGGGAGCTGCGCCGCGGCTGCCTGCTCGTGCAGTCGCTGGCCGTGGCGGGCCACGAGCTGGGCTTCGTCCTCTTCGAGCAGGCGCAGCTGCACCTGCACACCGCCGAGGCCCTGCCGATGGACCTGAGCCTCACCCTGGACGGGATCAGCCGGCGCCGGCACCTGGAGCGGGAGGTGGCCCGGCGCACCGAGCAGCTGCGCGAGGAGATCGCGGTCCGCCGCCGGGTGGAGGCGGCCCTGCGCGAGGAGGTCGCCGAGCGCCGCCGGGCCGAGGACGCCCTGCACGAGGCGAACGCGGAGCTGCGCCGCCTGCTGCACCGGGACGGGCTGACCGGTATCGCGAACCGCACGGCCTTCGACGCCGCCCTGGCCGACGTCTGGCAGCGGCACCGCGACGGCGGGGAGGACCTGGCGCTGCTGCTGGTCGACGTGGACCACTTCAAGTTCTACAACGACACCTACGGCCACCTGCGCGGCGACGAGGCGCTGCGCGCGGTGGCGCAGGTCCTCGACGCCTCCTGCCGGGAGCGGCTCGACCTCGCGGCGCGCCTGGGCGGGGAGGAGTTCGCCGTGCTGCTGCCGGCGACCCCGGTCGCCGGCGCCCTCGTCGTGGCCGACTCCATCCGCCGCCGGCTGCGCGCCCTCGCGCTCGAGCACCGGGCCTCCCCGGTGGCCCCCCGGCTCACCGTCAGCATCGGCGTGGCCACGAGCGGGGCCACGGGCGGGTCCACCGCGCGCTCGGGGACCCGTGAGCTCGTCGAGGCCGCCGACGCCGCGATGTACGCCGCGAAGGCCGCGGGGCGCAACCGGGTGGTCGTCGCCGGGCCCGCGGCCGGGCCGGTCGTCGCGCAGGTGCCCGCGCCGCCCGCCGCGCCGGAGCCCGCCGCCCCGTCGCTGTCCGGGACGGGGGCGGAGGGCCCCGGCTGACGGGCTCCCCCGCGGGCCGGCGGGGCCGGCTCGCGGGTCAGCGCCGTCCGGGCCGCACCACCCCGGCCGCTCCCCCGCCGCGCCGGCGGGGCTCGGCGACGGCCTGCACGGTGCCGCCGGGCAGGAACTCCAGAGCCGCCACCGCGCCGATCTCCGCGGTGGGCGTGTACGCGTGCCCGAGCGCTCTCAGCTCCGCACCGAGCGGGGAGGCGATGAACTCCGGCTCGGCGTTCGCGGTGGCGTTGTTGCGCTCGGACACGCGCGGGCGGGCGACGGCCTCGGGCAGGGACGCGCCGCGGTCGAGGCGGTCGACGAGCACCTGCAGCACCGTCGTGATGATCGTCGCGCCGCCGGGCGAGCCCAGCGCCAGCAGCGGCTCCCCGTCGCGGAGCACGATGGTGGGGGCCATGGAGCTGCGGGGGCGCTTGCCGGGGCCGGGCAGGTTGGGGTCGGGCTGCCCGGCGACCACGGGTGTGAAGCTGAAGTCCGTCAGCTCGTTGTTGAGGATGAACCCGCGCCCGGGCACGACGATGCCGCTGCCACCGGTCTGCTCGATGGTGAGGGTGTAGGAGACGACGTTGCCCTCCCGGTCGGAGGTGACCAGGTGGGTGGTGGAGTCCCCCTCGTACCCGGTGGCCGTGCCGGTTCCCGCGCTCTCGCACGCGCTCTCCCCGTAGCGCAGGGAGCCCGGGGCGACCGGGCGGGGCAGGGTCCGGGTGGGGTCGACCAGGCAGGCGCGGGAGTCCGCGAACGCCTGCGACAGGAGCGACCTGGTGGGCACGTCCTGGACGTCGGGGTCGCCCACCCAGCGGTTGCGGTCGGCGAAGGCGAGGGCGGAGGCCTCCAGCACGTGGTGCGCGGCCTGCGTCCCGCTCATCGTGGCGAGGGGGGAGGACTCCAGGATGTTGAGCGCCTCGCCGACGGTGGTGCCGCCGCTGGAGGGCGGCGGGAAACCCCACACGTCGAGGCCGCGGTAGCGGACCCTGGTGGCGGGGCGCTCGGGTGCGGTGTAGGCCTCGAGGTCGGCGCGGGTCATGCCGCCGGTGCGGACGGTGCGGGTCACCCCGGGCGCCACGGGGGGCCTGGCCACGGTGTCCACGATGTCGCCGGCGATGTCCCCGCGGTACACCTCCTCCACGCCGCCGAGCGCGATCTCGGCGTAGGTGCGGGCCAGGCCGGGGTTGCGGAACGTCGAGCCCACGGCGGGTGGCGCGCCGCCGGGCAGGAACAGCTCCGCGGTGGAGGTGAACTCGGCGAAGCGGGCGGCGTTGGCGGCGGTCTGGTCGTGGAAGGTCTGGTCGACGGTGAACCCGCGGGCGGCCAGCACCGCGGGGGCGGCCAGCAGCTCGGGCAGGGGGCGCGAGCCCCACCGGCGCAGGGCCTCCTCCCAGGTGGCGGGGGTGCCGGGGACCCCGACCGACAGGGTGGAGGAGACGACCTCGGGGAAGGGCAGCGGTTTGCCGGAGGCGTCGGTGAAGCTGTTCTCGCGCAGGGCGGCGGGCGCGGTCTCGCGGCCGTCGAGGGCGTGGACGCGACCGGTGGAGGCGTCGAGGTAGGTGAAGAACCCGCCGCCGCCGATCCCGGCGGAGTAGGGCTCGGTGACCCCGAGGGCGGCGGCGGTGGCGACGGCGGCGTCGACGGCGTTGCCGCCCCGGCGCAGCACGTCGAGGCCGATGCGGGTGGCCTCCGGGTCGACGCTGGCGACGGCGCCACCGGTGCCGACGGCGACGGCCTGCCGGGGCGGCTCGGGGCGCCGGAGGGCGGGCGTGGTTCGCTCCAGCTCGCGCAGGGCCGCGGCCCCGTCCGGTGCGGCGGTGGCCGGCGCTGCGGTGGCCGGTGCGCCGGGTGCGAGCAGGGCGCACGTGACGAGCAGGGGCAGGGCGGCTCCGGGCACGGCCCGGGCACGACGGCTCGGGCGGGTACGACGGCGGGCGGGGCCGGAACGCTGGGCGACGGGCACGGGACGCCTCCTCGGCAGCGACCCAGGGCTGGGGGGTGGGGCCGCTGGTGGGCGCACCCTCGCAGCCGGGTCGGGCCCGCGCAAGACCTCAGGTGCCCGTGCCGCGACGCAGGGTCACCGGCCCCGGGGAGGGCTCAGCCGCAGAGGACCTGCCGGGCGGGGTCGCCGAGCGCGTCCTCGCCCCCGAGCAGCACCACGGTGCCGGGGGCGGCCTCCGCGGTGTACGCCCAGACCGCGGCGGGGGTGCAGCGGTCCCGGGACAGCAGCAGCGGCGCCCGGCGGGTCCGCGCGGCGGGCAGGGCGACGAGGGCGCCGGGGACGTCCTGCCCGGAGGCGACGAAGGCGGTGTCGGTCACCGGGAAGAGGCCGGCGGCGACGGAGGCGGTGGCCTCGTAGAGGTCGCGGCCCTCCAGGGTGGTCACCTCCAGCCCGGGCGGTGCGGCGGCGCTCACCTCCCGGAGCACGTCGGGACCGACGGTGGCGCCGCTGCCGACGACGACGAGGGAGCGCAGCCGGTGGGCGCCCACCCAGTCCCGCAGGCCGGGGGTCAGCGCCGCGTCCGGGGCCAGCAGGAGCGGCACGGCCCGCCCGCCCGCGGCGGCGCCGCCCGCGACGGCGCCGTCGAGGTCGTCGCCGCGGGCGAGGACGGCGGCGGTGGCGGTGGGGAAGAACTCCTGGGCGACGCGCACGGCGGTGTCGTAGCGGTCGGTGCCGGCGGTGCGCACGACGCGGGCCCCGGGCACGATCCGCGAGACCTCCGCCAGGACGGCGGCCGCGACCTGCCCCTCGCCGCCGACGACGCGCACCGCCGAGGGCTGCAGGCGGCCGAGCTCCGCGGCGGTGCCGGGGGGCAGGGTGCCGGCGCGGGTGAGCAGCAGGGGGGCGCCGACGGTGGCGGCCGCCGGCGCGGCGACGAGGGCGTCGGCGGTGGAGGTGCCGTTGACCAGGAAGACCTGCTGGGCGATCCCGGGCGTGAAGTGGGCCCGCGAGACGGCGGCGGCGGTCTCGAAGCGGTCGGCGCCGGTGATGCGCTCGGTGCGGACCTCCGCGGCGGGTCCGGGGCCGGCGTCGGCGGCCGAGGAGGTGCAGGCGGCGACGAGGGCGACGACTCCGGAGAGCGCCGCGGCGCGCAGGGCGGCGGGTGCTGCGCTGCGGTGCGGACGGTGCACGGGTCCCCTCCTGTCGGCGCCGCGACGAACGGCAGGGGCAGGACCGTACCGCGATCGATCGGCTACGCCGTGCGCTCACACCCGTACGGCCCAGCGGGACCGCTGGGCCGTACGGGTGGAGTGGTCACGGCACGCCCGGAGGGGGCGGGCGCGGGGCCCGGACCGCTCGGGGAGGCCGTCAGAGCACCACGTCGAGGCGGACGACGGAGCGGCCCCGGGGCACGTAGGCGGTCATGCGGCTGTGGGTCTCCGGCGCCATGGGGCGCACGGCGTGGCTGAGGGCCTGCTGCACGAGGATGCCGATCTCGATGTCGGTCAGCGGGCGGTCGCCGGGGATGATGCCGGCGGCCCGCACGTAGGAGATCTCCTTGGCCAGGTGGGCGATCGCGGTGCCCTCGGAGCGGTCGAGGTCCACGACGCCGGCCTGCAGGTGCGCGAGCAGCGCGCGGTCCGCCTGGGTGAGGAAGTCCAGCGGGTCCTCGTCGGTGAAGTTGGCGTTGACGCGGGCCACGGGCGTGATGCCCTGGATGTGCTGGGTCTCGCGGACGCTGTAGACGTTCGGCGCGGACGTGACGGATCCGATGCGCATGATGCCCCCCTCTGGTTACTTCAAGTAAGGGGTACCGCACGCTCCGTGGCAAGAAGAAGCTCGCTCTGAATACTCCAAACCGGTGACGCCGGCTCCCGGCCCCGCTGCCGGGGGGCGCCCGCCGGACCGCGGAGCGCGGACCGGCGGGCGGGCACCTCAGGAGGCGGCCGGGGCGGGCGCCGGCACCGCGTTCGCGCGGATCACGTCCGCGTACCAGAGAGCGCTGTCCTTCACCGTGCGCACCTGCGTCGCGTAGTCGACGTGGACGACGCCGAAGCGCTTGGCGTACCCGTAGGCCCACTCGAAGTTGTCCATCAGCGACCACACGAAGTAGCCCGTGACCTTCGCACCGGCCCCGACGGCCGCGTGCACGGCCGCGAGGTGCTCCCGGAGGTACTGCACGCGCTCGGCGTCGTGGACCCCGCCGTCGGGGGCGACCTCGTCGGGGTACGCCGCCCCGTTCTCGGTGATCATGATCTCGAGGCCGGGGTTCTCCCCCGAGACGCGCAGCAGCAGCTCGGTCAGGGCCGTGGCGTCCACCGTCCAGCCCATGTCCGTCACGCGGCCCGGGGAGCGGCGGAAGTCCACGCTCTCGCACGCCACCCACGGCGTGCGGGCCCCCTCGGGCAGCGGCTGCGGGCTCTCCCGCCCGGCGACCAGGGTGGGCGTGTAGTAGTTGATGCCCAGCACGTCCAGGGGCTGGTGGATCAGCTCGGTGTCGCCCTCCAGCACGAACGACCAGTCGCCGACCCCCGCGGTGTCGGCGAGCACGTCCGCGGGGTAGGAGCCCTTGAGCACCGGGTCGAGGAAGACCCGGTTGGCGATGCCGTCCGCGCGGCGGGCCGCCTCGAGGTCCGCCGCGGAGCCGCTCGCCGCGCGCACGGCCATCAGGTTGAGCGTCAGGGCCACCTTCGCGCCCGGAGCACCCCGGCGCAGGGCGGCCGCGCCGAGGCCGTGGGCCAGGTTCAGGTGGTGCACCGCGGCCAGGGCCTCGGCGTGGTCGGTGTGCCCGGGCGCGTGCTCGCCGGAGGCGTGGCCCAGGTAGGCCGAGCACCACGGCTCGTTGAGGGTGATGAAGGTCCCCACCCGGTCCCCGAGGGCGCGCGCGACGACCTCGGCGTACTCGGCGAAGCGCTCCGCGGTCCTCCGGCTCGTCCAGCCGCCGGCGTCCTGCAGGGCCTGCGGCAGGTCCCAGTGGTAGAGGGTGACGGCGGGCTCGATCCCCGCCGCGACCAGCTCGTCGACGAGGTCGGAGTAGAAGCGCACCCCCTCCTCGTTCACCGGGCCCAGGGCGTCCGGGGTGACCTGCGGGGTGATGCGCGGCCACGCCACGGAGAAGCGGTAGGAGCGCAGGCCCAGGCGCTTCATGAGGGCCACGTCCTCGCGGAAGCGGTGGTAGTGGTCGCAGGCCACCTCGCCGGTGTCCCCGTTCAGCACCTTGCCCGGCGTGGCGGAGAAGGTGTCCCAGATCGAGGGGGTCCGTCCACCCTCGGCCGCGGCGCCCTCGATCTGGTACGAGGCGGTGGCCGAGCCCCAGAGGAAGCCCGCCGGGAAGGTGAGCGCGGCACCCGCGCCGGGCGCGGTCGCCGCTTCGGGTGTGCTGCTGGTCGTCATGCGGGCAAGTCTCCCCGACCGGCGGCGGCACGGGCACGGGGCGCTCCGCTCGAAACGATTCACCGCGCCCTAGGATCCCGGCGGGATCGACGGGGACCCACGACGACGGGAGCGGTGATGAGCACGCAGGCCGACAGGGCGCAGGCGGGTGCGGCGCAGGGGGGTGCGGCGCAGGGGGGTGCGGCGCAGGCGGGTGGCTGGGTGGCCCCCGGCTACGAGCCGGTCCGCGACGCCTTCACCGCGCACCTCGCCGCCGGGCGGGAGACCGGCGCCTCCTTCGCGGCGACCGTGGACGGCCGGCCCGTGGTCGACCTGCACGGCGGCACCGCCGACAGCGCCACCGGGCGGCCCTGGCGGGAGGACACCGCCGTGGTCGTCTTCTCCGGCACCAAGGGGGTGATGTCGCTGTGCCTCCTGCTGCTGGCCGACCGCGGCCTGCTCGACCACGACCGCCCCCTGGCGCACTACTGGCCGGAGTTCGCCGCGCACGGCAAGGGCGGCACCACCGTGCGCGAGGCCCTCAGCCACCAGGCCCGGGTCCCCGCCTTCCGCGAGCCCGTGGGCGCCGGCGACCTCGCCGACCACGAGCGCCTCGCAGGCCTGCTCGCCGCCCAGGCGCCCTTCGACCTGGACCGGCCGTACTACCACGCCCTGACCCACGGCTGGATCACCGGCGAGCTGCTGCGCCGCGTCGACGGCCGCGACGCGCGCACCTTCGTCGCCGAGGAGCTCGCCGGGCCCCTCGGCCTGGACCTGTGGATCGGGCTCCCCGAGGAGGTCGAGCCGCGGGTGGCGACCCTGGAGGTGCACGGCGTCCGGCCGCCGGCGACCGGGCAGTGGGGGCCGCTGCGCGCCGAGGTGGACCGGCTCGTGGAGACGAACCCGCCGCTGCTCGGGGAGCCCCTGGCGTTCAACACCCGCGAGGTGCACGCCGCGCAGGTCGCCGGCGCCGGCGGCATCGCCACCGCCCGCTCGATGGCCCGGCTCTACTCCGTCCTGGCCTGCGGCGGGGAGCTCGACGGCCGGCGGTGGCTCTCCGCGGACGCCGTCCGCACCGCCTGCACCGAGGTGGTGCGGTGGTCGAACCCGGACGGCTGGCCCAACCGCTACAGCGTGGGTCTCCAGATGCAGACCGCGGAGAACGGCCAGTTCGGCCCGGCCGCCGAGGGCGTCGGGCACGGTGGTTTCGGCGGCAGCCAGCACGGGTTCTGGCCCGGCACCGGCGTGAGCTTCTCCTACGCGATGAACCGGCTCGTCGTCGACGGCACCGACACCCGCGCCACCACGCTGCTGACGGCGCTGCACGAGTCGTGGCGCGCGAGCCGCTGACGCGCCCGCACCGCGCCCGGCGCAGGCCCCCTCACCGCGCCCGGCGCAGGACGAGGTCCGCGCCGGGGCGCGTCCGCAGGACCACCGCGGCGTTGGCCTGGTCGCTGCCCAGCGTCCAGGCCAGCGCCTCGTCGGGGGACTTGCCGAACTGCTCGTGCCGCGCCGCCAGCCGCCGCACGCGCAGCTCCTCGTCGGCGTCGAGGAACCACGTCTCGTCCAGCAGGCCCTCCAGCGCGGCCCACGGCCCCGAGCGCAGCAGCAGGTAGTTGCCCTCCACCACGACCAGGGGCGTGGTGCGCGGCACGGGCAGGGCCGAGCCGACGGGTTCCTCGATCTCCCGGCGGAACTCCGGCGCGAGCACCAGCTCCTCCGCCGGGTCCCGCAGCCGCCGCAGCAGAGCGGCGAGACCGGCGACGTCGAACGTGTCCGGTGCGCCCTTGCGGTCCCGCCGCCCGAGGTCCTCCAGCACCCGGTTCGCGCAGTGGAAACCGTCCATGGGCACCAGCACCGCGCTGCCGGGACCGCAGGCGGTGTCCACCGCGGCCACCAGTTCCGCGGCGAGCGTGGACTTCCCCGCGCCGGGGGCACCGACGATGCCCAGCAGGTGCCGTCGCCCCGGCACCACCCGCGGGCGCAGCCGCTCGACGAGCTGCGCGGTGCCGAGCTCCGTCACGACGGGTCCTGTCACGGTCGTTCCTCCTGCGGGGTGGGGCGCGGACGGGCCAGGGGCAGGCCGGGGAACGCCGGGGCGGACAGCCACGCCCGCGCGCCGGGCACGCCGCAGCGGAACGAGGCGACCTCCGCGGCCCGCTCCAGCGCGGAGGCGAGATCTGCACCGGCGGCGAGGGCGAGGGCCGCCGCGCCGTGGAACACGTCCCCCGCCCCGAGGGTGTCCACGGCCCGCACGGCCGGGACCTGCACCACGTCGCGCAGGGACCCGCTCCACCACTCCACGGGCCCCGCCCCGGCGGTCACGGCGACCGACCCCGCACCGAGGTCCAGCACGTCGGACATCGGGTCGTCGCCGCCGCCGGGGACCCGGAACGCCGAGGAGCAGATCGCGACGTCCACCAGCGGCAGCAGCTCGGCCAGCACGGGTTTCCAGCTCCCCGCGTCCAGCACCACCAGCACCTCCTCCTCCTGCGCCGCCCGCGCCGCGGCGAGGGCGAGCCGCGGGTGGTGCCCGTCGAGGAGCAGCACCCCGGCGCCGCGCAGCAGCTCCCCCGACGTCAGCGCCGCCGGGGCGGGGACCTGCGCACCGGCCGCGTTCACGGACGTCACCGACCGCTCCCCCGTCGCGGCGTGCACCCGCACCCCGGACACGGCGGGCGGGGCGTCGCGCTCCGGCGCGACGTCCACGACGTCCACGCGCCACCCGGCCAGCTCCGCCGCCACCGCCCGCGCCAGCGGGTGCCCGCCCAGGGCGGTGACCAGGCGGGCGCGGCCGCCGAGCGCCGCGTACGTCACGGCGGCGTTGGCGGCGGGACCACCGGCCACGACCTCCTGCGCGAGCGCGGTGACCTTCTCGTCCGGGCCGGGCGGGAGCTCCACGCGGTGCACGACGTCCAGGGTCGCCAGGCCCACGAACACGCCCAGCGGGGTGCGGCTCACGACCCCGCCCGCCGCAGCAGGTCCGCGACCTGGGCGTCGTCGAGGCGCCCGTCGGCGAGCAGCACCCGGAACCCCCGCTCGACGGGCTCGGCGCGGGTGGCGAGGAGGGGTTCCTCCCACGCCAGCGCCGAGCCCACGCCCGGGTGGCCGGCGACCCGCACCAACCACGGGTCCGCCGCGGAGGCGCCGTCCAGCGGGGCGAACACGAGCGTGGCGTCCGGACCCCCCGGACCCTCCGCGCCGAACGTGGCCGACCACGCCAGCCACGGGGCCCTCGTGCCGTGGACGGCGTCCTCCCCCGCGGCGGTGGCGGTGCGCACGTGCACGTCGCGGCACGGCGGCAGGCGCCAGGTGAACCCGCCGTAGCCGCCGCCGGCGCGCCCGCCGGAGCCGGGGCTGCCCAGCTCCACGTCGAACTCCCCGGCGGGCGCGAGCCGGAACCGCAGGTCCAGCCGGGAGAAACGCACCTCCCCCGCGTTCCCGGCCGACCAGGCCCACGTCCGCTCCTCGGCGAGGACGTCGTCGCCGTCCGCGGTGCGCCAGCGCACGTCCTGGACCGCGGAGGAGCCGGTGACGTCGCGGAAACCGGTGTGCACCTGCCGCCCGTGGTCCTCGCGCCACACGTAGCCGGTGCCGCGCACCCAGGTGCGCCCTCCCCAGAAGTTCCACCCGTGCGCGGCGGCGGGGCCCGCGGTGGCGCGCACGTGCTGGAGCGCGACGCCCGCGCCGAGGTGCCAGTCGTGGTCGTCCGGGTGCGCGTCCGTCACCACCGTCCCGGCGGGGGTGCGCGCCGGGTGCAGGTACGGGCGCGGGCCGGAGGACGGCACCGCCTCCGAGCCGTCCACGTACGTGCCCACCAGCCGGCCCTGCGCGCGCATCTCCAGCAGCACCCCCGGCTGCGGCACGGGCGCGGGGTCCTGCCCCGCGGCCCAGGGCGCGCCCAGCTCGGAGAACGTGCGGCCCTCCGCGACGGCCCGGCCGATCCAGTGCTCCACGTCGCGCAGCACCGGGTGCCGGCCCACCTCGTCCTCCACCCACACGACGAACTCCCCGCCGACGCGCCGCGGGTCCGGTGCGGTGCGCACCGCCTCCAGCACCCGCATGAACGCCCCGGAGTCCTCCAGGCCCGAGACGAGCGGCCCGCCGTCGGCGCGGCGCTCCACGAGGTCCACGAGCAGGTCCCGGCGCGGGTGCTCCCCGCGCACGGGTTCCGCCCGGTCCGGGTGCAGCTCCAGCACGTCGCTCGTGTAGTGCAGCACCGCGCGCCCGCGGGTGCCCTGCACGGACACCACCGGCGGGGTCTGCGTCCGCGCGCACAGCGTCAGCGCCATGAGGATCACGGTGCCCGAGGTGGTGGTGACGCGCACCGTGGAGGTGTCGTCGCACTCCACGTCGTTGACGCGGTACAGGTCGGTCTCCACGGACGCCACGTCCTGCGCGGTCCGCGCCCCCGCGATGCGCAGGGCGGTGGCGACGGCGTGCGCCAGGGGGTTCGTCACGACCCCGTCGACGACCTCGACGCCGTCGAGGGTGCGCCGCCCGGCCCAGCGCGAGCGCTGCCAGTACGTCAGGGGCCGCACCCACGTGCCGGTCCCCCCGATGCGCACCACCTCGCCCAGCTCGCCCCGCGCCAGGACCCGGGCGAGCTCGTCGAGCCCGCCGCCGCCGAGGCTCTGGAACCCGACCTGGCAGCGCCGGCCCGTCTCCGCGACCACCGCGAGCAGTTCCCCGAACTCCGCCGCCGACGCCACGGGCGGTTTCTCCAGCAGCACGTCCGCGCCCGCCCGCAGCGCCTCGGCGGCCAGCGCGGCGTGGGTGTGGATGGGGGTGGAGACCACGACGACGTCCGCGGGCACCTCGGCCAGCAGCGCGGTCAGGTCCGCGTAGACGCCGACGCCGTCGCCGACCGCTCCCGGCCCGGGCGGGTTCGGGTCAGCCACGGCCACCAGCCGCACCAGGCCCTCCGCCTCCAGCCGCGCGATGTTGCGCAGGTGCACGGCACCGAAACCGTGCGCCCCCGCGACCGCCACCCGCACCGGCCCGCTCCCCCGCCCGTCCCGCCAGTCCGACGGCCCGCTCACCGCAGCCACCCCCTGTCCGCCAGCCACCGCGCGCACAGCTCCGTCCAGCCCGCCGTGTGCGGTTCCTCCGCCGCCAGCCCCAGGCCGTGCCCGCCGCGAGGGAACACGTGCAGCTCCACGTCCACGCCCGCCGCGGCCAGGGCGGCGGTGTAGCGCAGGGAGTGGGTGACGTCCACGACGTCGTCGGCGGCGGTGTGCCACAGGAACGCCGGCGGCGTGGCCGGGCCGACGTGCAGGTCCGGGGACGCGGCGCGCGCCTGCGCCGGCGTGGGGTCGCCGCCGAGGAGGTTGCGCACGGACCCGGTGTGCGGCGCGTGCTCGAAGGAGACCACGGGGTAGCACAGGATGCTCAGGTCCGGCACGGCCCCGCCGCCCAGGCCCGTGGACAGGCTCGCCGCGAGGTGCCCCCCGGCGGAGAAACCCAGGACCGCCACCCGGGCGGGGTCGACGTCCAGGCCGTGGCCGCCGGAGCGGACGTGCTCCAGGCCGGCCGTGGCGTCCCGCAGCGGGCGGGGGTGGTGGTGCGGGGCGACCGCGTAGTCCAGGACGAACGCGTGCAGGCCGAGACCGGCCAGCCAGTCCGCCACGGGCGCGCCCTCGTGCGCGGAGCACTGCCCGTAGCCGCCGCCGGGCAGCACCAGCACCGCCGGGCGCGGCCCCTCCTGCCCCGCGCGGGGGCGTGCGGGAACGGCCTGGATGCGGAGGGGCGTCGTCGCGGGGTCCACGGCGCCCATCGTGGCGCAGCGCTTTCCGGGCGGGCACCCAGGGGGAACGCGGAGGGGCCGCACCCCCCGCTCGTGCGGGTGGTGCGGCCCCTCGCGGTGCCGCCGGGCGGCCCGGTCCCTCCCCTCCGGGGGCCGGGCCGTTCAGGCGGCGGGGAACCACCTCATCAGACGTTGTTCTTGACCTCCCACTTCAGATCCAGGGAGAAGCTGTCACCCTGCGCGAGGTTGTCCACCTGCGCACCGTCGTTGGGGAACGCGTAGGAGATGCGGTAGGTGACGACGTGGCGGTTGGCGTTGCCGTTGGCGGTGCCGTAGTCGGCGACGCGGATGCCGTTGGCGTAGGCGTTGCGGGTGGCGGCGAAGACGGTCGCGGTCTCGGTGGCCGAGCCGACGCTCTGCAGGTCGGTGGTGGCGGTGGTGGCGGCGCCGAAGGTGTTCTCGCAGACGCTGGTGGCCTCGGTCGCGTGGTCGCCGTACTTGGCGTCGACGGTGAACTCGAGCTGGTCCTCGAGGTCGCTGCTGCCGTCGTCAGGGCCACCGGTGTGGGTCAGGCCGGTCGCGTACATGACCAGGTCGACGTCGTTGACGGTGCCGCCGTAGGTGACGGTGAAGCAGCGGGTGCCGGTGCCGGTCGAGCCGGGGGCGAGGTTGCCGGCGGTGAACGTGCCGGTGGAGCCCTCGTTCAGCGTCACGGTGCCGGCGGACCAGGTGTTGCCCGTCGCGGTGTCGGCGGCGGTGAACGCGGCCTGCGAGGACTGGTAGACGAGGATGCCGCTGGCGAGCAGACCGAGCGGGACGGCGGCGACGACGGCGCCGCGACGACGGCGCTCACGGGTTGCGGACATGGTGTCTTCCTTAACGGTCGGGGGCGGCGAGGGATCCGTCCCTCACTCCTGGTGCAGCTGGATCGCTGCTCCCCAGTGCCATCGGCCCCACCCCCGCGCACCTCAAGCACCGAGGTGCGCCGGTGTGCGCAAGCCCCCCGTTCGGCCTAGCCCGGTGGCCCCGCGCCCGGTGACGCCCGTTCGGACCACTCACGCCGCGCCCCGTCCGTGCCGAGCACTACAGGGACGGGTCGGCGAGCACGCCGGCCCCACGACCGCCAGCGGCCCCGGGCCGCGGCGCCTTGACCGGGGAGGCCGGATGGTCGCGGTGCACTTCCGCGAGCTGCACGTCGCTCCCGCGCCTGCTCCGGATCCCGAGCCGCGCGGGGTGACGCGGCGCATCGTCGCGATGTCCGCCACGTTCCTCACCGTGCTCGCGGCAGGTGGCGTCTGGGCCGCCACGACCGCACAGTCCAGCCCGCAGGCGGTGCAGCTGCGCCTGATCGGCGGTCCCGGCGCGATCCTCCAGGCGTCCGACATGGTGCCCGGAGTGACCGTCGAGGGCTGCGCGGACGTGGAGGTCGTGGCGATCGCGGGCTCCAACCCCGGCCCGCTGAAGCTGACCGCCACCGCCGTCACCGGCACCCTGGCCGACCACCTGCACCTCACCGTCGAGGAGGGCACGCCGGGCTCCGGTGCCTGCGACCTGGTGACGCCCACCCCGGTCTTCTCCGACTCCCTGGCCCGGCTGGGCCTCGACTCCGCCGCACCCACCAACGGGGTCGGCACGCCCGGTGCCGTCGCCACGGGCACCAGCGTGCGCCGCTACCGCATCACCGCCGCCATCCCGGACGACCAGTCGCTCCAGGGCGCGTCGGCGACCGGCACCTTCGTCTGGTCGGTGACGGCCACGGCCGTCAGCGCGAACCCGACCAACCCCGGCACCGACCCCGGCACGCCCGCGCCGAGCCCTTCGGTCCCGGCCCCCGGCCCCTCAGCACCCGCACCGGCCCCGTCCACGCCGGTCCCCGGCCCCTCGGCCCCCGCGCCGAACCCCACGACCCCCGCGCCCGGTCCCTCGGCACCCGCGCCCGGTCCCTCGGCACCCGCGCCCAGCCCCTCGGCACCCGCGCCCAGCCCCTCGGCACCCGCGCCCAGCCCCTCGGCACCCGCGCCGAACCCCACGACCCCGGCGCCCAGCCCTTCGACCCCGGTACCCGGCCCGTCGAACCCGGCCCCCAGGCCGTCGGCGACCCCGGCCACCCCGGCTCCCGGACCGTCGGCGGGCGCTCCCGGCCCCCGGCCGTCGGCGACCCCGGCCACCCCGGCGAGGCCGACGCCCGCGCCGTCCAGGCCCGCCGGCGACGACGGCGACGGCTCCACCGGCACCGGCTCGAACGGCTCCACCGGCACCGGCTCGAACGGCTCCACCGGCACCGGCGGCCTCGCGCCCGTCGTCGGCCCCCGCTGGCCGGTGACGCCCACCCCGGCGACCCCGTGGTTCCCCGGCCTGGCCCCGTCCCCGTCCCCGTCACCGTCCCTGGCGCCGCTGTGGCCGGTGACGCCCACCCCGGCGAGCCCCTGGTTCCCCGGTCTGGACGGCCCCACGGGCAACCCGTGGGCCACCGCCCCCGGTGCGGCCGCGCCGAGCCCCTGGTTCCCCGGCACCCAACTCGTCCCCGGTGCCCCCGGTGGCTCCGGCCGGGGCCCCCTGGCTCCCGGCGCGGCACCCGCCGAACGCCCCGGTGGCGGCTTCCTGCGCGGCTCCGGCACGTCCACCCCGCAGTACGCCGCGGGCGGGACCCGTGGCGCGGGGAACGAGGACACCGGCATCAGCTCGCCCATCCCCGGCTTCGACCCGAGCGCGTGGATCAGCGAGTCCCTGCCGCTGGACCCGCAGGCCGCCTCGATGCTGCGGGCCATGGCCGCCACCAGCGGCTTCCCCGTGCTGCTCCTGCTGCTCATCCTGCTCTTCCTGGTGATCCAGGACCGGGTGGACCGCAGGGATCCGAAATTGGCACTCGCGCCGCTGTACCCGGATGCCGATGCACTGTTCGAGGGGCACTCCGACGAGCAGCCGGACAGCCGCCTCGTGTGGCTCGCCCGCTTCTTGCTGGGGGACGTGCCGCAGACGCACCCCCGTGGGCAGGCGCTCCGCGCCGGACGACCGGAAGGCACATCATGAGCAGGCAGAGCACGAGCCGGGGAGGCTGGCGCTACACCGGTACCGCCGGCCTCGTCAGCCTCGTCGAGCGTCTGCGCTGGACGACGGCGATGCGGTTGTTCATCGTCCTCCTGCCGCTCGCGGCGTGGCTGGCGCTGCCCGCGGACCGCTCCGCGAGCTGGGTCGCCCTGGCCGTCCCCGCCGTGCTGTACGGCGTGTTCGTGCTGGTCACGAACCTGTTCATGCGCTCCTCGCGCGAGGTGTCCCTGGCGCTGCTGGGCACGGGCCTGCTCGCCGACGGCGTCTACCTGGGCTGGGCCTACCGCAGCCTGGAGGGCCTGGACGGCCCCGTGGGCTACGTGATCGTCCTGCACGCGATGTCGGTGACGCTGCTGGCGTCCTTCCGCACGGGCGTGAAGCTGGCGCTGTGGCACTCCCTGGTGATGCTCATGGTGCTGGAGGCCGACCGCGTCGGCGTCCTGGGCGTGCCGGTGCTGCGCTCGTCCACGACGGACTACGTGCTGCAGCTGGTCGTGCTGTGGGGCATCGTGCTGACCACCGCGGTCTTCGCCGCCGGCAACGAGCGCGAGCTGCGCCGCCGCCGCTACGACGGCGACGTGCTGCGCCGGTTCGCGCTGGACCTGGAGGGGGCGGACGGGACGGGCCCGACGGCGCTGCTGCTGGCCCGCCTCGCGCAGCAGGAGCTGCTCTCGGCCCGCACCGCCGTGGTCGTCCTGGACGCCGCGGAGCACTCCGCGGCCCGCCCCGACGACTCCGGAGGTGTGTCGGCGCAGGGTCACGGCACCCTGGCCGTGCTGGGCACGGACGGCTCCGAGCGCGTCGAGCGGTTCTCCGCGGCCCTGCCGGCGCGGGCGCTGCTCCTGCGGGCGGTCGTGGGCCGCACCACGCTGCTGGCACGCACCCTGCACCCGCTGCACGACGCGTGGCTGGCCTCGGCCCTGCCGGGCGCCCGCAACGTCATCGTGGTGCCGTTCGCCCTGGAGGGGCAGACGGCGGGCGCGCTCGTCATGGAGCACGCCGGTCACGGGCACCGCCGCGTGCTGCGCTGGCTGAGCCTGGGCCGCCCGCCGCGGGTGGAGCGCCGCCTGCTGGCGACCGCGGAGCAGGCCACCGCGCACGCCGGCCAGGCGCTGGGCCGCGCGGCCCTGGTGACGCGGCTGCGCGCCGCGGCGGACACCGACGGCCTGACGGGCCTGGTGAACCGCCGCGCGTTCGACGAGGCGCTGGCGGGCGAGTTCGCGCAGGCGGCCCGTGAGCACACGGAGTTCTCCGTGGCGCTGGTGGACCTGGACCACTTCAAGCGGCTCAACGACACCCACGGGCACCTCGCCGGTGACGACGCGCTGCGCGCGGTGGGCCGGGTGCTGCGCGGCAACCTGCGCAGCGGTGGCGGCACCGCGGCCCGCTACGGCGGCGAGGAGTTCTGCGTGATCCTGCCGGGCACGTCCCGCGAGGACGCGGTGGCGGTGGCGGAGCGCATCCGCCGCGCGGTGCAGACCATGGAGGACGGCCCTGTCCCGGTGACGGCCAGCCTGGGCGTGGCGACGTTCCCCACCGACGGCACGGACGCCCTGTCCCTGCTGGCGTCGGCGGACGCGGCGCTGTACGCGGCGAAGGAGGCCGGCCGCAACCGCGTCGTCGACGCGGAGGTCGCCCGCCGGCGCCCGCTGACGGCGGTGGAGGACCGCATCCCGATGCGCCGCGTGCAGGGATGAGCCCGCACTCCGCGGGCGGGGCGGCCGGTGGCGTCAAGCCGCCGGGCGGACGTGCCGATGCCCCGGGTGTGTCCCTGAACCGCACCCCCGCCGAGCGCCTGGGCGGCGCTGTGCTGACGACCGCCGAGGCGATCGCCACGGCCGTCGTGGTGACCGCGGCGGGGCTGCTGCTCGGCTCGATGGTGCCCCTGGCGCTCGGCTGGAAGGCCAGCGCCATCGTCAGCGGCTCGATGGAGCCGCGCATCCGCGTCGGCGACGTGGTGGTGACCTCCCCGGTGGACCCGCGGGCGATCGTCCCGGGGCAGGTCGTGATGTTCCCCGACCCCGACGGCGGTGCCCGCACGATCATGCACCGGGTCGTGGAGGTCACCGAGGACGACCGGCTCGTCACCCGCGGGGACGCCAACCAGAGCGCCGACACCACCCCGGTGGAGCGCTCCGCCGTGCTGGGCGTGGGCCGCATCCGCGTGCCCTGGGTGGGTCTGCCCCGGCTGTGGTTCCAGACGGGCGACCACGCGCCGCTGGTGGGCCTGGCGGTCCTGCTGACGATGGCGACCGCGCTGCTGGTGCCGCGCGGGCCCGCCTCCCCCGGCCCCCGGCCGGGGACCGCGCCGGTGCCGGCGCCGGGCACGACCCCGCCCCCCGGGGACGGCCTGGAGGACTTCCTCGGGCTGGACGGCTCCCGCGACGCCGACGCCGACGCGACCGCGGCCCTGGTGTCGCTGCTGGCCGCGCCCGGCGCCCCCCGGCCGGCGGCCGGCGCACCGCGTCCCGCGCGGCGCTGACCCGCGCGCCGCTCGACACCTCCCCTCCCGCGCCCTAGCGTCGGCCGCACGACGACGCCGACGGTGGCTGCGACGGGAGGAGACCCATGTCCGGTCCCATCGAGGCGGGTTCTCCCGCCCGGCCGCTGCGCGTGACCGTCGTGGGGGCGGGCCCGTCCGGGGCGTACCTGGTGGACGCCCTCACCCGGCAGGCGGGCGCCGGGCAGGGCGTGGACGTGCGGGTCGACGTGGTCGAGCGCCTGCCCACGCCGTTCGGCCTGCTGCGCTACGGCGTCGCGCCGGACCACCCCAAGATCCGTTCCCTGCGCACGGTGCTGGAGCGCGCCCTGTCGGAGCCGCGGGTGCGGCTGTGGGCCGACGTGGAGGTCGGCGCGCACGTCACCGCCGCCGAGCTGCTCGCGCAGTCCGACGCGGTGGTGTGGGCGCTGGGGGCCTCGGCGGACCGCCCCCTGGGCATCGGGGGCGAGGACCTGCCCGGGTGCGTCTCGGCGGTGGACGTCGTCGGCTGGTACTGCGGGGTGCCCGACACCGGCGCGCACGTCGCGCAGCTGGTGCGCTCGGCCCGGGAGGTCGTCGTGGTCGGGGCCGGCAACGTCGCCCTCGACGTGGCGCGCGTCCTGGCGAAGGGCCCGCACGCCCTGGACACCACGGACATGCCGCTGCGGGTGCTGGAGGCGCTGGACGCGAGCGTCGTGGAGCGGGTGACGCTGCTGGCGCGGCGCGGCCCGGCGCAGGCGACGTTCACGACGAAGGAGCTGCGCGAGCTCGGCGCCATCCCGGGGGTGCGGGTCGTCGTGGAGGACGCCGGGGTGGTCCTAGCCGAGCCCGGCACGCCGCTGCCGAAGGTCGCCGAGCGCAACCTGGCGGTGCTGCGGGAGTGGGCGCAGCGGCCGGTGGACCCCACGGCGACCCGGGAGGTGCGGTTGCGCTTCCTCGCCCGCCCGGTGCGGGTCGTGGGCGGGATCCACGTGACGGGGCTGGAGGTGGAGCGCAACCTGCTCGCCCCGGACGGGACGGTGGTGGGCACGGGGCTGCGGGAGGTGCTGCCCGCGCAGGCCGTGGTGCGCGCGGCCGGCTCGATGGTGACGGCCGTGCCCGGGCTGCCGGTGAACGCGGCGGGCACGTTCGTGCCGAACACCGGCGGGCGGGTGGAGCGCGACGGCCTCTGCCGTGCGGGGGAGTACGTGACGGGCTGGCTGGCGCACGGGCCGCACGGGGTGATCGGCGACGCGAAGGCCGACGCGCACCGCACGGCGGCGACGGTGCTGGCCGACGCGGCGGAGCTGCTGGCGCGCCCGGCGCCGTGCGGGCCGACGCTGGACGAGCTGCTGCGCGGGCGGGGGCGGACGCCGCTGACGATGGCGGACTGGGCGCGCATCGACGCGGCGGAGGCCGCCCTGGGCCGGCAGCACGGGCGGGAGCGCACGACGGTGGACCGGCGCGAGGACCTGCTGGCCGCGGCGCGGGGTGGGCTGCCGGAGCACTGAGGTCACCGTCGCTCCCCACGTGCGCGTGAACGTGCTCAAGTGGCGCGTGGGACGTGCCGACACGGGGACCATGACCTCCCCGCCCCCGGGCGGCGGCGCACGGACGGACGGCGCACCGCCGCGCCGCCCGTTCCCCGCCGGGTCGCGCCTGCCGCGCCGCCGGGGTCGGGTGGGGGTCGCGGCGCTGACCGCCGTCCTGGGGCTGGTGCTGCCCGCGTGGGCGTGGGGCACCGCGGACGCCGCGTTCCGCGCGAGCTCCGCCAGCCCGTCGGCGACGTTCGGCACGGCCTCGGTGGCCAACCCCGCGCTGGCGGCCGGGAACCCGAGGACGTGCTCGGTGGCCACGCCCGCCTGGGTGGGCACCACGACGGGCCAGAAGTACGACACCGACTACGTGCATAAGATCCCCGTGGACAGGCCGCTGAACACCGCGGCCGGGGACCTGATGGTGGCGTTCGTGAACTCGGCGTCGATCTCGACCTACGCCGACCTGGCGACCCCCAGCGGCTGGACGAAGCTCGCGGAGGACGGCCAGAGCGGGAACAAGAACGCCGTCTTCTACCGCGTCGTGGCGGCCGGCGAGCCGGCCGACTACCTGTTCGACGCGTACCAGTACCCGGCGACCGTCATCGTCTCGGCGTACCGGGGGGTGGAGGCGATCACCGTGTCGAGCGCGGCGACCTTCCTGGGGATGGGCGACGGCTCGACGGCCACCGTCCCCGCCGTGAACGCCGCGCGCACCCCCGCCCTGCTCGTCATGGGCGTCGGCACGGAGGGGCCCCAGACCACCACCACCAACCCCGTGGGCGGCACGTCCGTCGCGCCCGTGAACCGGCGGGCGGCCACCGTCTCCCCCGGCACCAACGGCGGCAGCCGCGGCTACCAGTGGGACCAGGCCCTCGGCGCCACCGGCTCCAGCGGCTCCCGCACGGTCGGTCTCAGCGGCTTCGGCGGCGGCAAGTGGGTCGGCTGGGCGCTGGCCGCCTACGGCCGCTACGACAACACCGTCACCGTGAGCTGGACCGCCCCGGGGAGCTCGGGCGTCCCCGTCACCGGCTACCGCCTCTTCCGCAACGGCACGGAGGTCAGCGGCTCACCCCTGACCGCGACGACGTGGACGGACCCCTCCGCCTCGCCGGCGACGGCCTACACGTACACGGTGCGCTCCAGGACCGCGACGGCCTGGACCTCCTCCGGTGTCCAGGTGAGCTCCCCCGCCTGCGCCTAGCGCCGTTCAGCCGCCCTCGCCGAGGCGGCGCAGGAATCGCCGGGTGCGGTCCTCGCGGGGGTCCTCCAGGACCGCCGCGGGCGTGCCGCGCTCGACGATGACGCCGCCGTCGAGGAACAGGACCTGGTCGGCGACCTGCCGGGCGAAGCGCATCTCGTGGGTGACGACGACCATGGTGCGGCCCTCGTCGGCGAGGTCGCGCATCACGGAGAGCACCTCCCCCACGAGCTCGGGGTCCAGCGCGGACGTCGGCTCGTCGAAGAGCACGATCTGGGGGCGGATCGCGAGGGCCCGGGCGATCCCGACGCGCTGCTGCTGACCGCCGGAGAGCTGGTAGGGGAACTGCTCCGCCTTGGCCGCCAGGCCCACGCGCTCCAGCAGCGCCATCGCCTCGGCGCGCGCCTCGGCGGGGTCGCGGCCCTGCACGACGACGGGGCCCTCCACCACGTTGCCGAGGACGGTGAGGTGGGGGAAGAGGTTGTGGCTCTGGAACACCATGCCGCTCTGGGCGCGCAGCCGGGCCGCGGCGCGCGTGCCGGCGCGGCCGGGCGGCAGGGGGAACTCCAGCGCCACGTCCCCGATCCGCACGCTGCCCGCGTCGGGGGCTTCCAGGACGTTGAGGGAGCGCAGCACGGTCGTCTTGCCGGAGCCGGAGGGGCCGATGAGGACGGTGACGGTGCCGGTGGCGGTGTCGAGGTCGACGCCGCGCAGGACCTCGTGCTCGCCGAACGCCTTGCGCAGGCCCCGGACCTGGAGGAGGGGGGTTCCCGTCACCGCGCCACGTACCTGTTCAAGCGGGTCTCCAGCCTTTCCTGGACGGCGGACAGGCCGAGGCAGACCACCCAGTAGTAGCAGGCGGCCACCGCGTAGAGGACGAAGAACTCGTACGTGGGGGCGGCGAACTCCTGGGCCTTGCGCAGCAGCTCGGTGACCCCGATGGTCGAGGCGAGGGAGGTGTCCTTCACCAGCGAGATGAGGGTGTTGGACAGCGGTGGCACCGCGATGCGGGAGGCCTGCGGCAGGACGATCCTGCGCAGGGTCGTCGGGTAGTCCATGCCGACGGTGAGGGCGGCCTCCGTCTGCCCGCGCGGGACGGCGAGGATCGCGGAGCGGACGATCTCCGAGGCGTACGCGCCGACGTTGAGGGTGAAGGCGAGGCAGGCGCTGGGGAACGACGGGATCGTCACCCCGAGGGAGGGCAGCCCGAAGTAGATGATGAACAGCTGCAGCAGCAGCGGGGTGCCGCGGATGAGGGAGACGTAGGCGCGCGCCGCACCGGACAGCAGCCGCACGTGCGACAGCCGCATGAGCGCGACGGCGAGCGCCAGGACGAGCCCGGCGGCGAAGCTGATCGCGGTGAGGGGGATGGTGCCCTGCACGGTGGCGAGCAGCAGCGGCCCCAGCGAGTCCAGGACGAGAGTCCAGGTCGAGGCGTCCATCCCCCTCCTCCGGTGGTGCGGTGCGGGCTCCGGTCAGCCGGCGGCGGGTCCGCTGACGTCCTGGCCGAACCACTTCCCGGAGATCTTCGCGAGGGTTCCGTCCGCGCGCAGCCCGGCGAGCACGTCGTCGAACTGCTTCGCCAGCTCCGCGTCCTCCTTGCGGAAGGCGAACGCCTGCTCGCTGGTGTCCTCGGTCTCCACGGCGATCTTGATGCCGGTGTCGCCGGAGGTCCTGAGGTAGTCGAGGATCGCGAGGTTGTCGTTGACGGTGGCGTCGACGCGGCCCTGCTTGAGCATCGCGACGGCCTGCGTGAGCCCCTCGACGGCCTCGACCTGCGCCCCGGCGTCCTTCGCGACCTGCGCCCAGTTGCTGGTGGAGGACTGCGCGCTGCGCTTGCCCGCCAGGTCCGCGAGGGAGGTGATGGCGGTGTCGTCGGCGCGGGTGGCGACGACCCCGACGGAGACGGTGTACGGGGTGGAGAACGCGTACTCGGCCTGGCGCTCCTGCGTGACGGACACCTGGTTGGCGATGACGTCGTACCGCTTCGCCTCCAGGCCCGCGAAGATGGCGTCCCAGGCGGTCTCGGAGAACTCGACCTCCCGGCCGAGCTTCTCGGCCACGGCCCGCACGACCTCGACGTCGTAACCGGTGAGGTCGTTGGTGGTCTTGTCGTGGAAGCTGAACGGGGCGTACGTGCCCTCGGTCGCGACGCGCAGCGGCCCCGCCGATGCGGTGCCCGTCTCCTCCGCGCCGCCGCAGGCCGCGAGGACCCCGGCGAGGGCGAGGGCGGCGGTGGCGGCGAAGGTCCTGCGGCGCATGGTGGCTTCCTCCTGTGGGGGTGCACCCGCCGCCGCGCACCGCTCGGAGGCGGGCCCCGGCGGTGGGTCGCGCCCGGGTGGGCGCCTCGCATTCAACCGCAGGCCGGGGCGGTTGCTTCCCGCGGTGCCCGCCGGGGCGCGCCGGGGGCCCGGGCGGGCACCGCGGGGGCGGCTACGATCCGGGCCCGTGCCGGCAGGGGTGTGCACCGGCCGGATCGTGGCCGCACCCGGCCGCGGGACCTCGGGAGGGTGTGTGCGCGGGCGGGTCGGTGTCGCGGTGGCCGGAGCCGTCCTGCTGCTGCCGGGGTGCGGCTCCCCCGGTGCCGCGACCCCCGCGGCGCCGGCCGCGGTGTCCCCCTCCGGCGTGCCGGTGGCGGCCGCGGCCGCGCCCGCCGGGCTGGGCGGGGTGGAACACCTCGACCGGGCCGCCGCGGCGGCACGGGCGGGGCTGGGCGCGGCGCAGGCGGGGCCGGCCGGGGGCGCGGACGGCGCGGGGCTGCGGTTCACGGACGCCGCCGGGGAGAACGTGGTGGTGCTCACCCGCACGGAGGTGCCGGGTGGGGTGGACCTGACGGCGGACCACGTCGTGCTGGCTCCCGGGGCCGCGCCCCGGCTGCTGCGGCGCGTCACCGACGGGGTGGCCGGGTGCGGGGCGGGTGTCACCGCGGGGTTCGTGCCGGCGTCGCTGCAGGTGGCGGACGCCGACGGGGACGGCACGGGCGAGGTGACGTTCGCGTACCTGACGGCGTGCCGGGGTGACGTGAGCCCCGGGGTGCTGAAGCTGCTGCTCCTGGAGGGCGCGGAGAAGCACGCCGTCCGGGGCGGGACGTGGTTCCCGGAGGACCCCGCCACGCAGGAGCGGAGCCGGCCGGGGGTGCCGGACCCGGACCCCGGGCGCTGGCCCGCCGGGACGGTGGACGCGGCGCTGGCCACGTTCGAGTACTTCCGCGGGACGGCGGAGGCGGCGGTGGCGCGGGAGACGGGGAAGACTGGTCCCGCCGGGCCCTGAACCGCACGCCCCGGCACCGAGCAGCGAGGAGCACCCGTGGACCTGACCGTCACGCACGACGCCGGCCGGCGCCGCTACGAGGCCCGCTCCGGCGGGGAGGTCGTCGGGGTCGTGGACTACTACTCCCCGGCGGAGGGCGGCGCGCTGGTGCTCACGCACACCGGGGTCCCGCCGCAGCACGAGGGGAAGGGCATCGCCTCGAAGCTCGTGCGGGAGGTGCTCGACGACGTGCGGGCGCAGGGTCGCACCGTGGTGCCGGCGTGCTCGTTCGTCGCGGCGTTCGTGCAGCGCCACCGCGAGGAGTACGGCGACCTCGTCGCCGGCTGACGCCTCAGTCGCCGCCGGCGCGCTCGCGGCCCAGGCAGCGCAGCTCGCGCAGCGGCAGGAGGTACCAGAACAGCAGGAGGAAGAGCGTCACCCCGCCGGCGACGACGAACCCGCCGGTGCGCCCGAGGATGACGTCGGCGACGAGCAGGGTGACCGTGCAGACCGCGAGCATGAGCAGGACGAGCCCGGCCTTGGCGAACCGGTTGCCGAGGGTCACCAGGCGGCCCTTGGCGTTGCGGCGGAAGAGGATGCGGTGCAGGGACACCGGGGCGAGGAAGATTCCGGTGGCACCGAAGGCGAAGAGCAGGCCGGCGAGGTAGAGGTAGCGCTGGTACTCGTCGACGATCTCGAAGCGCGCCTGGAACGGCAGGGTCACGAGGAAACCGGCGAGCACCTGCACGCCCGTCTGCACGACGCGCAGCTCCTGGAGCAGCTCCGCCCAGTTGCGGTCCATCCGCTCGGCCGGGGTCTCGTTGCGCAGCGAGGCGAGCTCGTCCTCGTCCACGGTCGGGCACCACCCGTCCACCAGTCCCACGGCGACCACCTCTCCCGTTCGGGGGTCGCCCGGCAGCTCGACGGCCCGACCCGAACATAAGGTGGACACCGGTTGAACGCCAGGTGAACCGACCGGTGTGGCCGGGTGTTCCGCGCCCGTCACCGCGCCAGCCGCTCGACGACGTGGCCGAACACGGCGGGTACCAGGGCCGCGGTGGGCACCAGGGCGCCCCGCAGCGGCGAGGTGGCCACCGCCAGCAGGCCCGCCGTCAGCAGGCGCGCCTCCCGGGTCGCCGCCGCCCACGCCCGCTCGTACGAGGCGGCCACCGCCGCCGGGTCCGCACCCGGCGCCCCGCCCGCCCGCACGCACGCCACCGCCGCCCGCGCCTGCGCCAGCCCCACCCGCAGCCCCTCCCCCGTCAGGGCGTCCACGTACCCGGAGGCGTCACCCACCAGCAGCACCCGCCCCGCCGCGCGCCCGCGCGTGCGCTGCCGCAGGGGCCCGGCGCCCCGCAGCGGGGAGGCCTCCGCCGCCCCCGCCAGCCGCTCCGCCAGCGCCGGCACCGAGGCCAGGGCCGCGGCGTGGTCCGTGCCGCGCGGGCCGAGCACCGCCACCCCCACCTCCTGCGGCGCCACCGGCGTCACGTACACCTCAGCGGCCCCCGCGAAGTGCACCTCCACCAGGTCCGTCCACGGCGCCAGGCGGTAGTGCCGCCGCAGCCCGAAGCGCCGCCCGTCCCGCCCCCGCGCCGCACCGGGACCGCGCCGCGGCGGTGCGGGCACGGCCAGCCCGGCCAGCTCCCGCACCCCGGAGTGCAGGCCGTCGCAACCCAGCAGCCACCGCGCCCGCACCCCCGCGGCCCGCACCCCCGCCGCGTCCTGCGCCACCTCGCCCACCCGCGCGCGCACCGTCTCCACCCCGGCCGCGGCGGCGCGCTCCGCCAGGGCCGCGTGCAGCGCGGTGCGCCGCACCCCCCGCCCGCACGCACCCCGGAAGCGGTGCTCCACCCGGCGCCGGGGATCGCAGTAGGCGAACCCGGCGATGTCGTGCCCGGCGGGGTCCACGCCCAGGCGCGCCAGCGCCGCCACCGCCCCCGGCATCAGCCCCTCGCCGCACGCCTTGTCCAGCACGCCCGCGCGGGGCTCCACGACGACGGCGCCCAGCCCCGCCAGACGCGCCTCCAGCGCCGCGGCGAGCCCGACCGGCCCCCCGCCCACGACGAGGACGTCGGTGTCGACGCTCCTCACACCCGGTTGCGGCGCGGGCGCTGCGGCGGGACCTCCGCCCCGGCCGGCCGCTCCCCCGCCGCCCGCAGCGCCCGCTGCTCCACCGGGATGCGGAACCCCAGCAGCAGCACGGCGTTGAGGACGGTGAACACCGCGGCCGTGACCCACGCGGTGTGCACCAGCGGCAGGACCAGGCCCTCCAGCGCCACCACCACGTAGTTCGGGTGCCGCAGCCACCGGTACGGCCCGCGCGCCACGAGGGAGAGCCCCGGCACGACGATGACGCGGGTGTTCCACTGCGGCCCGAGCACCGAGATGCACCACCACCGCAGCACCTGGCAGGCCAGCGCCAGCACCAGCGCCGGCCAGCCCAGCCACGGCAGGAACTCCCGGCCGGCCAGGTGCACCTCCACCAGGCAGCCCACCAGCAGCGCGGTGTGCAGCGCCACCATGGGCGGGAAGTGCCGCAGCCCGGACTCCACGCCACCGCGGGCGAAGGCCCAGCGGGCGTTGCGCCGGGACACCACCAGCTCGACGAGCCGCTCGACGCCGGTAGCGGCGATCAGCACGGTGAACCACGCGACGGAGTTCATGCGGCCACCTCCGGGGTGGGTTCGGACCAGCGCAGCAGGACCACCTCCACGCTGATGCCCGGCCCCACGGCCAGCAGCAGCGCCTCGCCCCCGGCAGCGGCGGAACCGCTCCCCCGCAGGCGCATCGTGTCCGCCAGGACGTGCAGCACGGACGCGGACGACAGGTTGCCCACCGCCTCCAGGGACCGCCAGCTCACCGCGAGGGCCTCCTCGGGCAGGCCGAGGGAGCCGGCCACGGCGTCCAGCACCTTCGGCCCGCCGGCGTGCACGACCCACGTGCCCACGTCGCCGGGTTTGAGGCCGTGGTCCTCCAGGAACTCCCCGACGTCCTCGGCGAGGTGGGCGCGCAGGATGGCGGGCAGCTCCGCCGACAGCACGATGCGGAAACCGCCGGTGCCCACGTCCCAGCCCAGCTCACCCGTCGTCCCCGGGTACAGCCTGCTGCGGGTGGCCACCACGTCCGGCCCCGCGGGGGCGGACGTGGCGCGCCCGTCGCCGACCATCACGACCGCCGCGGCGCCGTCGCCGAACAGGCCGCTGGCGACGAGGTTCGCGGCGGAGCCGTCGTCGCGCTGCAGCGTCAGGGAGCACAGCTCCACCGAGACCAGGACCGCCACGTCGTCCGGGTGCCCGGCCAGGTAGTCGGCGACCCGTGCGATGCCCGCGGCACCGGCCACGCAGCCCAGCCCGAACACCGGGATCCGCTTCACGTCCGAGCGCAGCCCCAGCCGGGAGACCAGCAGCGCGTCGAGGGAGGGGGCGGAGACGCCGGTGACGGAGGTGAACAGCAGGAAGTCCACGTCCTGCGGCGCCAGGCCCGCCGCCCCCAGCGCCGAGCGCACGGCCTCCTCGGCCAGGTCCAGCCCCACGCGGATGAACGCGTTGTTGGAGGTCGTGAAGGAGTCCAGGGAGCGGTACTCCTCCAGCGGCAGCGCCAGGTGGCGGGTCCGCACCCCCGTGGCCCGGTGCAGCCGCCGCAGCACGCCGCGGCGCTCGTCGGTGGGCAGCAGCAGCGGCGCGAGCTCCTCCGTGATCCGCTCCTGGGGGTAGCGGAACGGGGGCAGCGCCGGGGCGACTGCGGCGATGCGCGGCATGCGCGCATGGTGTCACCGAACCGCGCTCCCGGCCCGGCGACCCCGGGGCACGGCGACGGGGTGGCACGCGGGCGCTCCGGCACGCGCCGCGGGGCCACCGTTGCCCCGCGGGCGCACCTGCGGCACGGTGTCGCCGTGACGGTCCTGACGCCCCGCAGGACCCGCACCCCGGGCGCCGCGTCCTGGGTGCGGGCGCTCCTGCTGTCCTGCCACCCGCTGCCCACCGCGGCCGTGACGGCGTTCGTCACCGCGCTCACCGCGGGCGCCGGCGGCACGGCCGCGACCTGCGCGCTGGCCGGTGCGGCGGTGCTGGCCGGCCAGCTCGCCGTGGGCTGGTCGAACGACTGGGTGGACGCCGCCCGCGACGCCGCCGTGGGGCGCGGCGACAAGCCCGCCGCCGCGGGGCTGCTGCCCGTGGCCCACGTGCGCGCGGCGGCCCTGCTGGCGGCCACCGCCACCGTGCCGCTGTCCCTGGCGCTGGGCGCGCGGGCCGGCCTGCTGCACCTGGTGGGCGTGGCGGCGGCCCTGGGCTACAACGCCGGGCTGAAGGGCACGGTGTGGTCGTGGGCGCCGTACGTGCTGTTCTTCGGCTCCCTGCCCTCGGTGGTCTCGCTGGCCGTGGCCGGCAGCGCCGCACCGGCCTGGGCGATGGGTGCCGGGGCGCTGCTGGGCGTGGGGGCGCACTGCGCGAACGTGGTGCCCGACCTCGACGACGACCGCGCCACGGGGGTGCGGGGGCTGCCGCACCGGCTGGGGCGCACCGGGGCCACGGCCCTGGCCGCCGGTGCGCTGCTGGGCGCCAGCGTCCTCGTCGTCACCGGCCCGCCCGGCCCGCCGGACGCCACCGGGTGGGCGGGACTGGCCGCGGCGCTCGTTCTCACCGCCGCGGCGGCCGGCGGCGCGCTGGCCCGCCCGCGCAGCCGCTGGCCCTTCCCCGCGACGGTCGCGGTGGCCGCGGTGGACGTGGCGCTGCTGGTGCGGGCGGGCGCCTCCCTCACCGGGTGAGGGCCCTGCACGGGCGGGCGGCGGGAACCTCGTGGATCATTGACCGGAACGCGGGACGGGGAACCGCCCGGACGGGAGAGGAGCACCGATGAGCAAGCTGACCGTGCTGGTCGCAGGAGCGGCCGGGTACGTGCTCGGAGCCCGCGCGGGCCGCGGGCGCTACGAGCAGATCAGGTCCGTGGCGGCGAAGGTCTGGGGCAACCCGACCGTGCAGAGCAAGGTGAGCGTCCTGGAGGACAAGGCCGCCGACGCCGCGAAGGCCGCCGCCGGTCTGGCCTCGGAGAAGGCGAGCAACGTGGCCGGCTCCGTCGTGGGCAAGGTGCGCCACCGCGCCGAGCCCAGCGAGCCCGCCGGGGACACCGTGGTCGTGGACGAGCAGACGGCGGCGGAGATCCGCCCCAGCTGAGCACCGCCGCGGGGGCCCGGGACCGGACCCCCGCGGCGCCGCCGGGCTCAGGAGCAGCAGCTCCCCGCGCCGTGCCCGGCGCCGGCTCCCGTGCCGTCCACCGCACCGCCGGGACGTCCCGCGTGCCGCGACGGCGGGGGCGGCACGTCCAGGGCGGGGTTGCGGTCGAAGAACCCCGACGGCCTCAGCTTGAACGAGACGACGTCCACCGGCATGACGGGCCAGTCCTCCGGCCGCGTGACGTGGTGGATGCCGAAGACGTGCCACAGCACCACGTCGGTGCCCACGAGCGGCTCGTCGTCCGCGACCCACCGCGTGATGCCGGTGTCCACCTCGCTCTGCGTGGGGTGGTTCCCCGCCGGCCACAGCTCGTCGTCGTGGTGCCGGGTCACCCACAGGTCGTGGCTGATGACCGGCGCGCGCAGGAACTGCGGCGCGCGCTCGTCGAACATGTGCGGGATCGCCGAGGACGGCACGAGCGTGTACCCCACCGGCGTCCCCAGGGAGTTCCGCTTCTCCGCGTGCACCACCTTCCACACGCGCTGAGCCCCCCAGTTCACGTCCCGGCCGGACTCCGCCTCCGAGACCACCGGGGTGGCGGTGGTGACCACGGCCAGCCCGTGCGGGTTCCCCGGCCCCACCGGCAGCGCCGAGGAGTCCACCTCCAGCACCGTGTTCTCCGGGCCGTCGACGTCCAGGTCGAGGCGGGCCACCACGAAGTGCTGGTGGTACGGCGCGTAGGTGCGCTCGTCGACGAGGGTGCCGGTGGCGGGGACCGGCGCGCCCACCGGCAGCGGCGTGGTCACCATGATGCCGGTGGCGCGGACCTCGCACTCGATGGTGCCGTCGAGGTAGAAGCGCCAGTACACGAGGTACTCGTAGTTCGCGACCGTCGTGTGGAAGGAGACGACCATCCGGCGCGAGCGGCGCACCTGCGCCCGCCCGTTCGCGTCGACGTGCTTCCACAGCACCGCGTCGTCCTCCTCGTGGAGGCAGATCGCGTTGCGGATCGTGTACGGCTCCCCGGCGGAGTCGGTGAGGACGGCGTCGAGGTAGCGGATCTCCCCCAGGCAGTCGCAGCCCAGCTCCAGTGAGGTCGTCATGTACCCCAGACCCCACTCGCCGATGTCGAACGCGGTGCGGCGGTAGTGGTCGAACCCCGCGTCCCGGTACGGCACCACCATCTCCGCCAGCGACATCCGGTAGGCGATCGAGCGCTCGCGGCCGCCGTCGTCGTAGCTGACCTGGTGCAGCACGAGGCCCTCGCGCCCGGTGAACCCCAGGCGCATGCTCCACCTCTGCCAGCGCAGCACCCGGTCCTCCACCGTGAAGGACGGTCCCTCCGGCTGGGTGATCTCCAGGGGGCGCAGGTCGGTGCGCAGGGCGAAACCGGGCAGCAGCTCCGCGACGAGCTCCGGCTCGTACTCACCCATCACCCCGGCGTCCGGGGCGAGCTCGTCGGCCACGTCGACCTCGAGCAGCTCGTAGGTGTCCATGTCGACGACGAACTTCAGCCCCTGCACGTGGTGCGCGTAGGGGCTGCCGTGCGGGCTCGCGCGCCGCCACACGTCGCACCAGCCGAGGCGGCGCCCGCGCCAGCGCTCCGGCAGCACCGCGTGCCCGTACGTCCACACGTCCACCAGGACCAGGTCCAGGTCCGTGACCCCCCGCGCGGCCAGCGCCGCCACGACCTCGGGGTGGGTCCTCAGGACCCGGTCCACCTCGTGGTACTCGTCGACGGTGAAGTTCGGGGTGACCCCGGGCACGTGCTCGAAGGAGACGACCTCCCCCGCGACGAGGTCGACGACGGCCTCGTAGGTGGCGCGCTGCGCGCGGTCCCACAGCACCGACAGCGACCGCCGGGGCACCGGGTCGCCGGCGCGCCAGGCCAGGACCTCGGACTTGGGGGGTTCCGCGAGGCCGGCCGAGGAGAAACGCATCGCCGGGGTGAGGCGGCCGGAGGCCAGGAGCACCTCGCGGCTGCGGGCCAGCTCCCCGGCGTCGAGCGGGCTCAGCGGGTGGCCGCTCACGCCTCCCTCCCCGTCCCGGCCGCCGGGAGGTGGACCCGGGCCAGCTTGGCCGGCGCGCGCACCAGGTCGACGCGGGTGATGCGCCCGCCGGCCACGGTGAGCGCCACGACGGCCGTGACGCGCCCGTCCTCGCGGACCGCGAAACCCTCGGCGCCGTTGACCAGCACCGCCTCGGGAACCGCCGCGCCCGCGTTCCTGCGGGCGATGCCGAGCAGGAACCGCGCCACGGCGTCGTCCCCCGTCACCGGGCGCAGGGCCGCGCGGACCTGCCCGCCGCCGTCGCTGGTGAGGACCACCGAGGGGTCGAGCAGGGCGAGCAGGCCGCCGAGGTCCCCCGTCCCGACCGCGGCGGCGAACCCGGCCAGGACCCGGCGGTGCTCGGCCCCGTCGACGGGCCGGCGGGGCACGCCCGCCGCGCCGAGGCGGGCGCGGGCCCGGGAGGCGAGCTGCCGCACGGCCTGCGGGGAGCGCCCCACCGCCTCGGCCACCTCGGGGAACGGCACCCCGAACAGGTCGTGCAGGACCCACGAGGCGCGCTCGGCGGGACCGAGGGTCTCCAGCACGACCATCAGCGCCAGGCCCACGGTCTCGGCGCGCTCGGCCTCCTCGGCGGGGTCGGCGCCCGCGCCCGGCGGGCTCACGACGGGTTCGGGCAGCCACGGCCCGACGTAGTGCTCGCGCCGGTGCCGGGCCGAGCGCAGCACGTCGAGGGCGGCCCGCGTCACCGCGACCACCCCCCAGGCCTCCACGTCCGCGACGGCCTCGCCCGCGTCGGCGCGCGCGAGGCGGAACCACGTGTCCTGCACGACGTCCTCGGCCTCGCCGCGGTCCCCCAGGACGGCGTACGCGAGGCGCTCCAGCCGCGGTCGCGCCGCCTGGAACCTGTGCGCGAGGTCCTCCGCCGCGACTGCGCCCACCGCTGCCCCCACCGTTCCCCTCGCCGTCGCCGGAGCCCGGCACGCTCGCCCACCACCGGACCCCGGCACCGTACCCCCGCCCCCGTCCCGCCCCTGCCCGCCCGCCCCTCCCCGCCCTCGCCCGCCCCTGCCCCTGCCCGCCCATCTCCGGGTTCGGGTGGCCCGGACCCCCTCCGCAGGCGCCCGAACCCGGAGAAGGGCGGGCAGGGCCGCCCCGGCAGGCGCCCGAACCCGGAGAAGGGCGGGCAGGGCCGCCCCGGCAGGCGCCCGAACCCGGAGAGGGGCGGGCAGGAGCCGGCGGGGCGTCACACCCGGGCGTCACCCCCGGTGTCACACCCGGCGCCGCCGCACCGTCCTCACGGTGTCGGGCCACCACCGGGGCGGCCCGCACGGGACGGCTCGGGCCGGGACGGGGAGGCACGGATGCGCATCGCGGTGGTCGGCGGGACGGGTGTGCTGGGGCGGCACGTGGTGGCGGAACTGCGGGAGCGGGGGCACGAGGCGGTGCCGCTCAGCCGCGCCACCGGGGTCGACGCGGCCACGGGGGCGGGGCTGGACGCGGCGCTGGAGGGGGCGGAGGTGGTCCTCGACGCCTCCAGCACCGCCACGACCCGCAGGCCGGCGGCGGTGGGGTTCTTCGGCGCCGTCACGCGGAACCTGCACGCGGCGGGGGCGCGGGCGGGCGTGCGCCACCTCGTGGTCGTCTCCATCGTGGGGATCGACCGGGTCCCGCTGGGCTACTACGCGGGCAAGCTGGAGCAGGAGCGGGTGGCCCTGGCCGGTCCCCTCCCGGCGAGCGTGCTGCGCACCACCCAGTTCCACGAGTTCGCCGGGCAGGTGCTGGACCGCACGACCCTCGGCCCGCTGGCGGTGGTGCCGGCGTGGCCGGTGCGGCCGGTGGCGGCGCGGGAGGTGGCCGCCGCGCTCGCGGACCTCGCGGAGGGCGGCCCGGCCGGCAGGGCGAGGCCGCTGGCCGGCCCCGAGGTGCACTCCCTGCCGGACCTGGCGCGGCGGGTGGCCGCGGCGCGCGGGTCGCGGGCGCGGGTCCTGGGGGTGCGCGTGCCGGGCGCGGCCGGCCGGGCGGTGGCGGCCGGCGGGCTGCTGCCGGAGGGGGAGGTCGAGGTGGGCCGCACGACGTTCGCGCAGTGGCTGGCGCGGCAGTCGTGGCCCGTCCCGGACGCGGGGCGCGGCGGTGGCCCTGGCAGGGCCACCCTCCGTCGTTGAACGGCGGCGCGCCGCCCCCGATGCTCCACCCACGCGGTCCGTGAGCGGCGCGGGCCAGGATCTCGACGAGGAGAACCCATGGAGTACCGCCAGCTGGGCAGCTCAGGCCTGCGGGTCTCGACGGTCACGCTCGGCACGATGGGCTTCGGCGGCGGCGGCGTGTTCGCCAAGGTGGGCACCGCCGGGGTCGAGGAGGCGCGGGAGCAGGTGGACCTGTGCCTGGAGGCGGGGGTGAACCTGATCGACACCGCGGACATGTACTCGACCGGCCTGTCCGAGGAGATCGTCGGGCAGGTCGTCCGGGGCCGCCGCGACGAGGTGCTGCTGGCGACGAAGGTGCGCTTCCCGATGGGCGGGGGCCCGAACGACGCGGGCCTGTCGCGCCACCACGTGGTCTCCGGCTGCGAGGCGAGCCTGCGCCGCCTCGGCGTGGACCACGTGGACCTCTACCAGCTCCACGAGTGGGACGGGCAGACCCCCCTGGAGGAGACGTTCGAGGCGCTGGACCTGCTGGTCCGCTCCGGCAAGGTGCGCTACGTCGGCGTCTCGAACTACTCCGCGTGGCACCTGATGAAGGCCCTGGGTGTCGCGGGGGGCCGCGGGCTGCCGCGCCCGGTGAGCCAGCAGATCTACTACTCCCTGCAGGGCCGGGAGGCGGAGTACGAGCTGGTGCCGGCCACCCTCGACCAGGGGCTGGGCGTCCTGGTGTGGAGCCCGCTGGCGGGTGGGCTGCTGTCGGGGAAGTACCGGCGCGGGCAGCAGCCGCCGGAGGGCTCGCGGCACCTGCAGGACTGGGGCGAGCCGCCGGTGTACGACGAGGAGAAGCTGTACGACACCGTCGAGGTGCTCGTGCAGGTCGCCGGGGACCGCGGGGTGCCCGTCGCGCAGGTGGCGCTGGCGTGGACGCTGTCCCGGCCGGGCATCACCTCGGTGGTGGTGGGTGCCCGCACCACCGACCAGCTGCGGCAGAACCTCGCCGCGGCGGACCTGCGCCTGGAGGCGGACGAGCTGGGCCGCCTGGAGGAGGTGAGCCGGCCGCCGCTGCTCTACCCGTACTGGCACCAGGCGAACACCGCCGCGGACCGGCTGGGGCCGGCGGACCTGTCCCTGCTGGCCCGGCACCTGGGGAGCTGAACCGCGCCGGACGGCGGGCCGGGCCGCGGACCACGCCCCGGCCCGCGGTCCGCCCCGGTCCGCGGTCCGCCCCGGCCCGGCCCGGCCCGGCCCGGCCCGGCCCGGGTTCAGCCTGGTCCGGGGTTCAGCCGCGCGCCGGCTCCAGCGGCAGCCAGGCCAGCACGTCCTGGATGCGGGCGTCCCAGTAGGCCCAGTCGTGCGCGCCGGGCCCGAGGTCGGCGTGCACGGGGATCCCGGCCCGCTCCGCGGCGGCGAGGAAGGCGTGGTTCGCGCCGAGCAGCTCGTCCTCCGTGCCGCAGCACACGGACAGGGCCGGCAGGGCCGCGGGGTCGGCCGCGGCCAGCAGCGCGAGCAGGTCCTCCCCCGGCCCGACGGCGAGGTCCCCGCCGAGGATGCGGCGCATGTCGGGCAGCCGGTGCGGCGCCCGCGCCAGGGCGGCGAGGTCCAGCGCACCGGACAGGCTCGCCGCGGCCGCGAAGCGCCCCGGCTCGCGCAGCGCCCACTTCAGGGCGCCGTACCCGCCCATCGACAGGCCCGCGACGAAGGTGTCCTCCCGCCGGGTGGAGACGGTGAAGAACCCCGCGACCAGCTCGGGCAGCTCCTCGGACAGGAACGTCCAGTACCGCCCGCCGTGCACCTCGTCGGCGTAGAAGCTGCGGTGCACCTGCGGCATGACGACGGCGAGGCCGAGGGGGGCGGCGTAGCGCTCGACCGAGGTGCGCCGCAGCCAGGTGCTGTCGTCGTCGCTGAGGCCGTGCAGCAGGTACAGCACGGGTGCGCCGCCGGGTCGCGCCCCGCCGGCCATGCCGATCTGCCCGGCGGCGGACTGCGGCAGCAGGACGGTCATGGAGGTGCTCAGGCCGAGCACCTCGGAGAAGAACTCGCAGCGGATGAGGGCCACGGGACCACTGTGCCGCAGGTGGTGCCCGTGCCGGCGGGCGCCCCCGTCCCCGGTGGGCGCACCCGGGTGGACCGGCACTGATGGCTCAAGCCCGCCGGCGGGCGTGCCGATGTCCTGAGCAGTCGCTCCGGCCAAGGGGCACCCCACGCCCCGGAGGGGCCCGATGAGCAGGAGCCGCGGAGGAGCCGGGCGCGCCGCCCGCACCTGCGGCGTTCCCCGGCCTGGGTCGCCGTCCGGGGCCGCGCGCCCGGCGCTGCGCCCGGCCCTGCGCGCAGCCGCCGCGCTCGGGGCGCCCGCCGCCCTCCTGCTGGGCGGCCTGCTGGCGTTCCAGCCCGGCGGCGCGGCCTTCAGGGCGTCGTCCGCGAGCGGCGGCAGCACCCTCGGGACGGCCTCGGTGTCGCTCGCCCTGGACCACGGCGCCACCCCGGTCGCGATGATCTCGCTCGGCGGCGCCCAGCCCGGGCAGCGGGCGCAGCGGTGCATCCGGGCGACGTACACCGGCAGCGTCCCGGCGACCGTGCGGGTGTCCGGGGCCGGGACCGCGACGGCGGCCCTGGACCCGCACCTGCGGCTCGTGGTGGAGCAGGGCGGCGGCGGCACGTTCGCCGGCTGCTCCGCCTTCACCGCGACGTCGACCGCCTACGACGGCACGCTGGCCGGCTTCCGCGCGAACCACGCCTCCGCCGCCACCGGTGTCGGCACGTGGGCGCCCGCCGCGAACGGCGCCACGCAGTCCTACCGGTTCACCGTGACGGTGAGCCGCGACGTGCCCACGAGCGCGGCCGGGAAGTCGACGACGGTCGGCTTCACGTGGTGGGCGGAGCAGGCGTGAGCGCGCCCGCCGCCGCGCGCCCCCGGCGGTCGCTGCCCACCGCCCTCGCGGCGCTGCTCGCCCTCGCCGTGCCGACGGCTGCGGTCGCGGCCTTCTCCGGCTCGGCCGCCAACAGCGGCAACACCGTCGCGACGGCCGCGACGTTCAACACCTACCGGCAGGCGCTGTCCGCGGTGACGGCGACGCAACCCAGCGGCTCGCTCGCGATCCACCTGCCCTTCGACGAGACCAGCGGCAGCACCGCCGACGACCTGCGCAGCACCGAGTACGGGACGTACCGCGGCACGGCGGGCACGTCGATGGCCACCACCGGCGCCACCGGCGACGGCAACGCCGCCCTGGCCCTGGGCAACACGAACTACGCCTCCACGGGGACGAGCGACCAGGCGCCGAAGTCCCTCCTCAACCCCGCGGCGGGGGACGTCACGATCGAGCTCTGGTTCAGGCGCAGCGCCACCACGGACGTGGGACCGCTGATGGGCCTGGTGAGCACCAGCACGGGCGCCGGCGACGGCAGCCCCCGGTTCGGCATGGGCGTGAACGACAACGGCCAGCTGTGCGCCACGGTCTGGTTCCACTCCTCCTACAACGTCTGCTCCACGGCGACCACGGTCGTGGGCCAGTGGCACCACGCGGTCGTGGTGTACGACGACGACGCCGGTACGTCCGTGTACCTGGACTGCGCGACGGCCACGTGCACGCCGGTGGCGACGAGCACGAGCATGAAGAACTGGACGAGCTACTCGGCGACCGGCTCGCCCACCGGCTACTGGCGCGTCGGCGCGATGGCCATCGCCACGAACTTCATGTCGTGGCCGAGCGCCGGCTACTACGGCCCGTACAGCCCGACGCGGTCGATGGGCGGCATCTCCGCCCTCGACGAGGCCGCCGTCTACCACTCCGCGCTGACCAGGACCGCCATCGCGGCGCACCACACGGCGGCGTCCACCACGACGTACGCCACGGCGGTGGCCGCGCACTCCCCGACGCTGCGCTGGCGGCTGGACGACCCGACCCCCGCGACGCTGACCGACTCCTCCGCGTCCGGGAACTTCGACGGCGTTTACCACGGCTACAGCAGCGGCGACTACGTCCTCGGCGGCGCCGGGGCGCTGCTGGGCACCCAGGCGAGCGGGAACAACGCCGTGCTGCTGCAGGGCACCAAGCACGTCGACCACAGCAGGGACCACGGCCTGTCGGCGTTCACCCAGCGGTTCACCGCCGAGGTGTGGCTTCGGACGACGTCGACGAGCGGCGGCATGGTCCTCAACGTCGGCAACGACCACCTCACCACCTCCGGCAGCGTCGGGCCCTCCCTGTACATGACGAACGCGGGGAAGCTGGTGTTCGCGACGAGCGCCACGTCGTCCGTGGAGTCGGCCGGCGCCTACAACGACGGGAACTGGCACCACGTGGCCGTCAGCATCGGCGCCGCGGGCATGCGGCTGTACGTGGACGGCGAGCGCGTCGCGTCGCGGGCCACCCCCACCGACGGCAGCACGTGCGGGTGCTCCGACGAGTTCTGGCGCTGGGGCGGCGACGCGATCCCGGTGGGGTGGCCGGGCAGGCCGTCGAGCAACTTCCTCCGGGCGGTGTTCGACGAGGCGTCGGTGCACAGCGTGCAGCTGTCCGACGACGACGTCCGGATGCACTGGGCGGCCAACAGCTCCGCCCGCTGAGCGGGAGCCGCGTGCGGCGGGGGTATCACGGGCGGGGAGTTCCTCCTCATCCCCTGTGCACGGCCGCACGGGCCGGGCCTCCTCCCGGGGCCCGGGGCCGCCGTGTCAGCCCCGGCACAGGAAGGCACCCCCATGACCAGGTTCACCACCGCCGCGACGCTCGGTCTCGCCCTCTCGGTCCTCGCCGCCCCCGCCGCCTCCGCCGGCGAGGCCCCCGGCAAGGACACCGGCCCGGTGCCGTCGAGCTCCGCGCTGCCCGGTGCGGGCGCCCCGCCCGGGGGGTTCGCCGACTGGGCGCAGCTCATGCGCGAGCAGACCCGGCTGGACGCCGCCGCGGACCGCCTGGTGGCCGCCCGCGGCGCCGGCTACGCCGGGATCCGCGTCTCCCCCGAGGACCGGCGCATCGAGCTGCACTGGAAGGGGAAGCCCTCCGCGGAGGTCCGGGCCGTGCTCGCGTCCCTGCACCGCGAGCGCGTGCACGTCGAGGTGCGCCCGGCGCGCCACACCGAGCGCTTCCTGCTCGCCGAGGCGGCGAAGGTCGCGCGCGTCCCCGGTGTCACGGGGGTCGCCCCCGAGGTCGACGGCTCCGGGCTGTCGGTCTCGGGCAGCAGCGTCAAGGCGCTGCGGGCGGCGCGGGCGGCGAGCACCACCGTGGCCACCGCGGAGATCTCGCTGCCGACGGCCGCCTCCCGCGGGGACGACTGGGCCCCCTACTGGGGCGGGGCGCGCTGGAACGGCTGCTCCACCGGTTTCGCCGTGTGGGTCGGCGGACAGACGAAGATGCTCTCCGCCGGGCACTGCGGCGCGAACGGGGGTGGTGCGTACGACGGCGGCGGGCAGTTCATGGGCACCATCGGCGGGGACAGCGACGCCTACGACACGATGTACCTGAACGCGTCCTCGTCGGGGCGCGTCTACGACGGCGGTGTGGGGACGGGTGAGTTCTCCAAGCCGGTCGCCGGGGCCTCGCGCAGCTACGTCGGGAACTGGATCTGCACGTCCGGCTCCCGCTCCGGTGCGCGCTGCAACATCCAGGTGAGGTCCGTGAACCGGACGATCTGGGTCACGAACGGCTCCGGTCAGGGCTACCACATGTACGGCCTGGTCCACGCCGAGCAGGCGCAGCGCACGAACGCCGCCGGCAACGGTGACAGCGGCGGCCCGGTGTTCTCCCTCTCGGCGGACCCGAACCGGGTCGTCGCCAAGGGCACGATCTCCGCGATCGACCGCAGCACCGCCACCACGTGCACCGGCGAGCCGGCGTCCGCCACCCGCACGTGCGCGTGGCGGATGTACTACGCCGACGTCGCCGACTCCCTGGCCCGCTACGGCGCCTCGATCGTGACGGGCTGAGGTCCCGCCCCGGAGCGGGGGAGGCGCCGGCCCGGCCGGTGCCTCCCCCGCTCAGCGTCGTCCGCAGGCTCCCATCGGTTCCCGTCAGGCGAGGGGTTCCCCGACGGCGCGCGAGCGCGGCACCCGCTGCACCGGCGGGACCACCCAGGCCGTCGTGTCCGGCGGCAGCAGGGTGCGCCCGCGGGCGTCGGTGTGCAGCCAGTCGCTGGCCAGCAGCACGTCGCAGCCCTCGGGCAGCACGACCGGCCGGGGCCCGTAGGCCGTGAGGACCAGCACCTCGCGGTTGCGCAGGGCGACCACGGAGGACGGGTCGGCGCCCGGCAGGTCCACGCAGTCCAGCGATCCCGAGCCCAGGGACAGGTTGCGGCGCAGCCCCAGCGCGGTGCGGTACAGCTCGTACGTGGACCCCGGGACCCCGAGCTGGCGGTCCAGGGCGTGGTCGGCGTAGGAGGCGGGCTGCGGCAGCCACGTCGCACCGGTCGGGGAGAACCCGAGGCCGGGGCGGGAGGAGGACCACGGCATCGGGACGCGGCAGCCGTCCCGGCCGGTCTCCCGCGCCTCGCCGGCGTCCGCGGTGCGGAACCACGCCGGGTCCTGCCGCGCCTCGTCGGGCATGGTGGTGTGCTCGGGCAGGCCGAGCTCCTCGCCCTGGTACAGGTACGCGGCGCCGGGCAGCGCGAGCATCTGCAGGGTGGCCGCCCGCGCCCGCCGCAGCCCGAGCTCCCGGTCGGGCTGCTCGTCGCCGGCGCCGATGCCCTTGGGCAGGGAGCCGGGGGCGGACAGGCCGAAGCGGGAGGCGTGCCGCACGACGTCGTGGTTGGAGAGCACCCACGTCGTGGGGGCGCCGACGGCGTCCGCGGCGTGCAGCGAGTCGATGATCGACTGCCGGGTGCGGTTGGCGTCCCACGGGGTGGTGAGGTACGCGAAGTTGAAGGCCTGGTGCATCTCGTCGGGGCGGACGTACCGGGCGATGCGCGGCAGGTCGTCGATCCACGCCTCGGCCACGAGGACGCGCTGGCCGGGGTAGGTGTCCAGCAGCCGCCGCCACGAGCGGTAGATCTCGTGCACGCCCTCCTGGTCGAACATGGGCCCGGTGCCGCTGTCGCGCGAGCCCTCGACCATGGCGGTGCAGCCGTCCCAGTCGGGCAGGCCCTCGGCCTTGACCAGCCCGTGGGCCACGTCGACGCGGAAGCCGTCGACGCCGCGGTCCAGCCAGAAGCGCAGGACGGACTCGAACTCCTCGTGGACCTCGGGGCAGGACCAGTCCAGGTCGGGCTGGCGGGGGTCGAACATGTGCAGGTACCACTCCCCCGGCTCGCCGCCGGCGTCCGTGGTCCGGGTCCAGGCGGGCCCGCCGAAGATGGAGCGCCAGTTGTTCGGCGGCTCCTCGCCGTGCTCCCCGCGCCCGGGCCGGAAGACGTAGCGGCCGCGCTCGGCGCTGCCGGGGGCGGCGGCCAGGGCGGCGCGGAACCACGCGTGCTCGTCGGAGGTGTGGTTGGGCACGAGGTCGATGACGACCCGCACGCCGAGGGAGTGGGCGCGGCCGAGGAGGTCGTCGAAGTCCGCGAGGGTGCCGAAGACGGGGTCGATGTCGCGGTAGTCGGCGACGTCGTAGCCGCCGTCGACCTGCGGGGAGCGGTAGAACGGGGAGATCCACACCGCGTCCACGCCGAGGGCGGCGAGGTGGTCGAGGCGGGCGGTGATGCCGGGCAGGTCGCCCACGCCGTCCCCGTCGGCGTCCGCGAAGGAGCGCGGGTAGACCTGGTAGACGACCGCGCTGCGCCACCACTCGGCGTCGGGGGTGGCCGGGTGGAGGGGGTGGAGGTGCATCCAGGGTGCGGGCGCGACGTCGAGCAGGGCGTCCATGGTGGTTCTCCTCGTGACACGGTGACCGCGCAGGACGGGCTGCGCAGGTGACGAGGAGATACCGGCCCCCCGGACGGAGCCAAGCGGGGTGGTGAAAACCTTGCAAGATTCGCAAGCGCTTCGCAAGATGTTGCGAGCCGGAGGGGACCTGGCGGACCCTGGAGAGGGCCGGGGACGACCCGGGGAGGAGGACCGATGACGCGGGCGCGCACGAGCCTCGCCGACATCGCCGCCCGCGCGGGGGTCAGCCAGGCCACCGTCTCCCGGGCGCTCAACGGCCGCCCGGGGGTCGCGCAGGCCACGCGCGAGCGCATCGCGGCGGCCATGGAGGGCATGGGCTACCAGCGCCTGAGCGTTCCGCAGGCGCGCCCGGCGGGCCTGGTCGGCGTCGTGGTCCCCGAGATCGACAACCCCGTCTTCCCCGCCCTGGGGCAGGCGCTCGGCCGCTCCCTGGTGGCCTCCGGGCTCACCTGGGCGCTGCTGTCGCAGGGTCCGGGCGGCCTCGACGAGGACGGCTGCACCACGACGCTGCTGGCCCACGGCGCGGTCGGCGCGGTGCTGGTCTCCGGCCTGCACGCGAACCTGTCGGCGGACCCGTCCCGCTACGCGCTGCTGCGCCGGCGCGGGCTGGCCCTGGTGACGGTCAACGGCTACCGGCCGGGGGCGGGGATGCCCTCGTTCTCCGTGGACGACCGGGAGGGGATGGCCACCGCGCTGCGCCACCTGGTGCGGCTGGGGCACCGGCGGGTGGGCCTGGCGCTGGGGCCGCCGCACTACGTCACGACCGCCCGCAAGCTCGCCGCCTTCCGCGCCGCGCACCGCGCCGTGCTGGGCCAGGACCTGCCCGCCGGGCTCCTCGCGCACGCGCCGTTCGGCGTGGCCGGCGGGCGCACCGCGGGGGCGGCGCTGCTCGCCTCGGGCGTCACGGCCGTGGTGTGCGGCTCGGACCTGATGGCCCTGGGCGTCGTGGAGGCGCTGCGCGCCAAGGGCCTGCGCATCCCGGAGGACGTCTCCGTGGTCGGCTCGGACGACTCGGCGCTCATGGCGCACACGGACCCGCCGCTGACCACGCTGCGGATGCCCGTGGAGGAGCTGGCGGAGGCGGCCGTGGGCGCCCTGCTCGCCCAGCTGCGGGGCGGGCAGGAGGCACCGCAGGACACCGACGTCCTGCTGGCCCCGCGGCTCACCGTGCGCCGCTCGACCGCCGCGGCGGCCGCGGGGGCCGTCAGCGGGGCGCGACGGCCGTGGAGGAGCGCACGATGAGCTCGGGGCGGAAGAGGAACTCCCCGCGCGGGGTGGGGTGACCGAGGATCTCGTCGACGAGGGTGCGCACGGCGGCGTCGCCGATGGCCTGCACGGACTGGCGGATCGTCGTCAGGGGCGGGTCGGTGAAACCCATGAGCACCGAGTCGTCCGAGCCGATCACGGAGACGTCCTGGGGCACGCGCAGCCCCCGGTCCCGCACGGCGCGGATGGCGCCGAGGGCCATGACGTCCGAGCCGCACACGATGGCCGTCACGCCGCGCTCCACGAGCCGGGCGGCCGCCGCGGCGCCGCCCTCCACGGAGAAGATCGTGTGCTCGACGCGGCACTCCGCCTCCGCCCCCGCGTGCCGGCGCACCGCGGGCGCGAAGGCCTGGACCCGCCGCTGCACCGTCAGGAAGCGCTCCGGGCCGGTCGCCAGGCCGAAGCGGCGGTGCCCCAGGGCCGCGAGGTGGCCGACGGCGAGGTCGACGGCGGCGACGTCGTCGTTCGAGAGGCACGGCACGTCCAGGCCCTCGACGTAGCCGTTGACCAGGACGATCGGCAGGCGCCGCTCGCGCAGGGCGGCGTAGCGGGAGGGGTCGCTGGTGGTGTCGGCGTGCAGGCCGGAGACGAAGACGACCCCGGCGACGCCGCGGTCGAGCAGCATCCGCAGGTAGTCGTCCTCCTGGATGCCGCCGGGGGTCTGGGTGCACAGCAGCGGCATGTACCCGCTGACCACCAGCCCGGTCTCGACGACCTGCGCGAACGTGGGGAACACCGGGTTGGAGAGCTCGGGGACGATCAGGCCGACCATGCCCGCCGACGTCTCGCGCAGCCGGGAGGGGCGGTCGTAGCCGAGGACGTCCAGGGCGGTGAGGACCGCCTGGCGCGTCGCCTCGGAGACGCCGGGGCGGTCGTTGAGGACACGGCTGACGGTGGCCTCGCTGACGCCGGCCTGGGCGGCGACGTGGGCGAGTCGTGCGGTCACCCGCGGAACGTAGCGCACCAGCGCGCTGGAAAGTCGATTGCAAGTCACTTCCTAATCTTGCAACTTCTTGCTAGCTTCTGCGGTGTTCTGACGACGGGGTCGGCGTGTCCGAGCCGCTCCCCGGCGATCCCTCCGCACCGTGGAGCCTGCGATGACCCCCTCTTCCGCAATCCTGCGCGCCTTCGCGCTCACCGCCTCCCTCGGCCTCGGCCTGACCGCCTGCGGCGGGCAGAGCACCGGCGGAGCCGCCGAGCAGCCCGAGGCCTCCGAGTCCGCCACCTCCTCCGCCAGCCCGTCCAGCGCCGCGGCCCCCACCCGGCAGGACGCCGACCTCGTCATCTGGGCCGACGACAAGCGCGCCGCCGCCCTGAAGGCCGTCGCGGAGAAGTTCGGGCAGGACAACGGCATCAGCGTCGCCGTCCAGGCCGTCTCGCAGGACCTGCAGACCAACTTCGTCACCGCCAACACCGCCGGCAACGGCCCCGACGTCGTCGTCGGCGCCCACGACTGGATCGGCAACATGGTCCAGAACGGCGCCATCGACCCGCTGACCCTGCCCGACGCGCAGAAGTCGCAGTTCACCGACATCGCGATCGAGGGCGTCACCTACGACTCCAAGGTCTACGGCCTGCCCTACGCGGTGGAGTCCCTCGCCCTGTTCCGCAACACCGACCTCGTCCCGCAGGCCCCGGCGACCATCGAGGACGTGGTGGCCGGCGGCAAGGCCTCCGGCGCGGAGAACCCCCTGTGCCTGCAGCAGGGCCAGGAGGGCGACGCGTACCACATGTACCCGCTGTACTCCTCCGCCGGCGGCTACCTTTTCGGGCAGTCCCCCGACGGCGACTACGACCCGGCCGACCTCGGCGTCGGCGGCCCCGGCTCCGTCGCCGCCGAGCAGAAGATCGCCGGCCTGGCGAAGGAGGGCGCGCTCAAGACCTCCATCACGGGTGACAACTCCATCTCCCTGTTCTCCGAGGGCAGGTGCGCCTTCCTCGTCTCCGGCCCGTGGGCCACCGCCGACGTCGAGAAGGCCGGCGTCAAGTACGCCCTCGCCCCCGTCCCCGGCTTCGCCGGGATGCAGCCGGCCCAGCCGCTCACCGGCGTGCAGGCCTTCTACGTCGCCAGCAAGGGCAAGAACAAGTCCTTCGCCCAGTCCTTCGTCCTCGACGCCGCCGCGACGGCCGAGACCATGGACGCGCTGTACGCCGCCGAGCCGCGCCCCTCCGCGCTGAAGGAGTCGCTCGCGAAGCAGACCGCCGCCGACCCCGACACCGCGGTGTTCGCCCAGGCCGCCGAGAGCGGGCAGATCCTGCCCGCGATCCCGCAGATGGCCGGCGTCTGGGAGCCCCTCGGCAAGGCGCACGCCGCCGTCATCAACGGCGCCGACCCGGCGCAGACCATGACCGCCACCGGCGAGGCCATCAAGGCCAACCTCAAGTGACGACCCGTCGCTGAGCCCTCCCGACCGACCGCCCGCCGCGCTGCAGCCCGCGCGGCGGGCGGTCCCCCAACACCCCCGCGACCCGAGGGAAGACAGCCATGCCCGCCCGCACCCCCGCAGCGCCGCCGGCCGACACGCCGCCCGGTGCGACCACCACCCGGACCCCCGCGGGCGGGCAGCCCGCGGAACCCGGCCCCCGCCGCCGGCACGCCGCGCACCGCTCGCTCACGGCCACCACCGTCCTGGGGCGGGTGCTGCTCCTCGGGGTCGTCGCCTCCGTCGTCGTCTGGATCGCCCCGGTCCTCGTCGCGCAGGAGCGCTGGGTCGGCCTGGCCGGCCTGCTGCTCGCCGCCGCCGCCCTGGCCGCCGTCTACTCCACCAGCCGCCTCGTGCCGGCCAAGTACCTCCTGCCCGGCACCCTGTTCCTGCTCGCCCTGATCGTCTACCCGATCGTGGCCACGGTGCAGCTCTCGTTCACGAACTTCGGCGACGGCAAGCGCGGCAGCAAGGACGACGCGGTCGCCAGCATCGTCGGCAGCTCCGTCGAGCAGCTCCCGGACTCCCCCACCTACGGCCTCACCGTCGCCACCCGGGGTTCGGTCACGGACGGGCCGTTCACGTTCTTCCTCGTCGACGCCGCCACCGGCGAGGTCAGCCGCGGCGACACCGGCGGGCTGGTGGACGTCGACCCCGCCGAGGTGCGCGTCGAGGAGGGCCGGGTCGTCGAGGCCGACGGGTACACGCTGCTCACGCCGCGCGAGGTCAACGCCGCGGGCGCGGCCGTGCAGGAGCTCACCGTCCCCACCGACGACGGCGCCATCCGCGCCCAGGGCGTCGCCCGCGCGTTCGAGGGCCGCACCGCGTTGCGCTACGACGAGGCCGCCGACCGCATCGTGGACACCCGCACCGGTGAGAGCTACGGCACCGGCGTCGTCGGCGGCAGCGAGTTCTTCGTCAAGGCCGACGGCAGCCCCGCCTTCGCCCAGAGCTGGCTGCAGGGCGTGGGCCTGTCGAACTACGAGCGCATCGCCACCAGCGACGTCATCACGAAGGACTTCCTGAGGATCTTCGCCTGGACGGTGGCGTTCGCGGCGCTGTCCGTCGGGCTGCAGTTCGCCGTCGGCCTCGGGCTGGCGACGGTCCTGGACGACACCCGGATCCGCGGCCAGCGCATCTACCGCTCCCTGCTGATCCTGCCCTACGCCATCCCGGCCGTGATCGCCCTGCTGGTGTGGTCCAGCTTCTGGAACCGCGACTTCGGCCTCGTCAACACCGTCCTGGGCACGGACCTCGACTGGCTGGGCGACCCGTGGCTGGCGAAGGTGGCCGTGATCGTCACGAACGTGTGGATGGGCGCGCCCTACATGTTCATCCTGTGCACCGGCGCGCTGCAGTCGGTGCCCGCGGAGCTGCGCGAGGCGGCCGTCGTGGACGGGGCACGTGCGTTCACGGCCTTCCGCACGATCACCCTCCCGCTGCTCATGGTGGCCGTCGCCCCGATGCTCGTGGCGTCGTTCGCGTTCAACTTCAACAACTTCAACGCGGTCTACCTGCTCACCGCGGGCGGTCCCTACCCGCCCGACAACCCGTCCGCCGGCGCGACGGACATCCTCATCAGCTACACCTACCGCCTGGCGTTCGGTGGTTCCGGGGCCCAGTTCGGCTTCGCGGCGGCCGTCTCGGTGCTGCTGTTCACCGTGACCGCCGTCCTGGCCGCCCTGCAGTTCCGCGCCACCCGCGCGCTCGAGGACGTGAACTGAGGACACCATGACGACTCCGATGACCACCCCCCTGAACACCCCTCCCGGCGGTCCGGTGCCCCCGGCCGCCCGCGCGGGCACCCCCGTCGTCGCGGAGACGCGGCTGCGCGGCGCCCGCTGGTGGAAGGAGGTCGGCTGGCGGCACGTCGTGGGCCTGGTCGCCGTCGCCGCAGCGGTGTTCCCGATCCTCTTCATCGTCTCCGCCGCGCTGAACCCGCTGGGCACCCTGGCCAGCACCAGCCTGCTCCCCGCGCAGGTCAGCGGCGAGAACTTCGTGCGGCTGCTGTCCGGGGAGAAGGGCCCGTTCCTGCGCTGGGGCCTGAACACCCTCGTGCTGTGCACAGGCGTCTCCGTGGCGCAGGTCCTCTGCAGCGCCCTGGCCGCCTACGCCTTCTCCCGTTTCCGGTTCCGCGGCCGGCGCACCGGCCTGCTGGCCCTGCTCCTCATCCAGATGTTCCCGCAGTTCCTCGCCGTCATCGCGATCTTCTCGATGTTCACCGCCGTCGGCGAGGTCGTGCCCGCGATCGGCCTGGACACCGTCCTCGGCTACGGCGTGGTCCTCATGGGCGGCGCGCTGCTGCAGGTGTGGCTCATCAAGGGGTTCTTCGACACGGTGCCGCGCGAGCTGGACGAGGCCGCCACCATCGACGGCGCCAGCCACGCCCAGGTGTACTTCCGCATCATCCTGCCGCTGGTCACGCCGATCCTGGCCACGACCGGGCTGATGGCGTTCGTCGGCGTCGCCAACGAGTTCCTCATCGCCACGATCTTCCTCACGGACGCGGACTCCAAGACCCTCGCCACCGGCTTGTACGGGATCCTCGACGGCGACCGCAGCAACAACCTCGGGCTGTTCGCCGCGGGCGCGGTGCTCTTCAGCATCCCGGTGGTCGTGCTGTTCCAGTTCCTCCAGCGCTTCATCACCGGCGGCCTCACCGCCGGCGCGGTCAAGGGCTGAGCACCGGTGGACCTGCTGCTGGCGGAGCCGCACCACGACGGCTCCGCGCTCTACGTCTCCGACCCCGCGCCCACCCCGGGCGCCACCGTCGTCCTGCACGTCGTGGTGCCGCACGCCGCGCGGGTCCGGCAGGTGGTGCTGCGCAGCGTGCGCGACGGGGAGCCGGCGTACACCGCCGCCGAGGTCGAGCACGCCGGGGACGCCGCCTCCCGGTGGCGGGTGCCGCTGGTGGCGCACAACCCGGTCACGCGCTACCGGTTCCTGCTGCACTGCGACGGGCCGCGGCCGTACGCCTGGCTCACCGCCCGCGGCGTCACCGCCCACGACGTGCCCGACGACGGCGACTTCCGGCTCGTCGCGCACGACGCCGCCCCGGACTGGGTCGCCGACGCCGTGGTGTACCAGGTCTTCCCCGACCGCTTCGCCCGCTCCGGCGCCGGGCGCGCCGCCCCGGGGTGGGCGCTGCCGCGGAACTGGGACGACCCCGTCACCGCGCACGGGCCGGACGCGGCGCGCGAGTGGTACGGCGGCGACCTCGACGGGCTGCGCGAGCGCCTCGACCACGTCGCGGGGCTCGGCGCGACCTGCGTGTACCTGACGCCGGTGTTCGAGGGCCGCTCGGTGCACCGCTACGACGCCGTGAGCTTCGAGCAGGTCGACCCGGTGCTCGGCGGGACGGAGGCGCTGCGGCGGCTGGCGGACGACGCGCACGCCCGCGGCCTGCGCCTGGTGTGCGACCTGACGACGAACCACACCGGGGACGGGCACGACTGGTTCGTCGCCGCGCGGGAGGACTCCCGCGCGCCCACCGCCTCGTACTACCGCTTCACGGACCACCCGGACGGGTACGAGAGCTGGCTCGGCGTGCGGTCCCTGCCGAAGCTGTCCCACGACTCCCCCGCGCTGCGCCTGGCGCTGTACTCCGGCGCGGCCTCGGTGGTGGGCCGCCTCACCCGCGGGTGCGCCCTGGACGGCTGGCGCATCGACGTGGCGAACATGACCGGCCGGAACGGCGCGCAGGACCTCACCCACGACGTGGCCCGCGAGCTGCGCCGCACCCTCGCGGCGGCGGCCGCCGAGACGGGGCGGGACGGCTGGCTGCTCGCCGAGCACGGCCACGACGCCTCCGCCGACCTCGCCGGCGACGGCTGGCACGGCACCATGAACTACGCCGGGTTCACCCGCCCGGTCTGGTCCTGGCTCGTGCGGGACAGCCCGCTGGAGGACTTCCTCGGCGTGCCGGTGCCCGTGCCGTCCCTGCCGGGGCAGGACGCCGTCGCGGCCGTGCGCGCGGTGGCGTCCTCGATGTCGTGGCGCGCCTGGTGCGCCTCCTCGAACCAGCTCTCCTCCCACGACACGGCCCGCATCCGCACGGTCGTGGGCGGGGGCGCCTCCGGCGACCTGCCGGCCGGCGGCGCGGGGCGCGCCCGGCACGTCGCCGCCCTCGCCCTGCTGGCCACCCTGCCCGGCGTGCCCCTGGTCTTCGCCGGCGACGAGATCGGCCTGACCGGCGTCAACGGCGAGCACTCCCGCACGCCGTTCCCGTGGGAGCGCAGCGGGGAGTGGGACGCGGAGCTGCTGGAGCGGTACCGCTCCTGGCTGGGCCTGCGCCACCGGTACACCGCGCTGCGTCGCGGTGGGCTGCGCTGGGCGCACGTGCAGGCGGACTCGTGGACGTTCCTGCGCGAGCACCCGGAGGGTTCGGTGCTGGTGCACGTCGCGCGCGCCCCGCACCCGCCGGTGCGGCTGCCGCGGGCGCTGCTCGGCGGCGACGGGGACGTGCGGGTGCTGACCGGCGCGGCCGCGGGCGAGGACGGCACCGACGTGGTGCTGCCCGCCGACGGCCCCGCCGCGCACGCCTGGCTGCTGCCCGCGCCCGCCTGAGCGGACCCCGCGGCGGCGCTCCGCGTCAGGCGGGCACCGCCACCCGCTCCCCCAGCGCCAGGTGCCGGTCGGCGACGGCCTCCGCGAGGGAGGCGTCGTGGGTGACGAGGACGAGCGCGCAGTGCTGCCGCTCCACCTGCTCCAGCAGGCAGGCCACCGTCTCCTCCTGGGTCAGCAGGTCCAGGCGGGACGTCGGCTCGTCCGCGAAGACCAGCGCCGGCTCCAGCAGCACCGCCCGGATGATGGCGAGGCGCTGCAGCTCCCCGCCGGAGACCTGCCCCGGCCGGCGGGCCAGCAGCCCCGCGTCCAGGCGCAGCGCCGCCAGCAGCTCCTCCAGGCGGGCCCGGGGCACCCGGTGGCGGCGCAGCACGTCGCGGAAGGCGTCCGCGAGCGCCACCCGCGCGGGGAAGGCGAGCGCCGGGTCCTGGTAGAGCTTCTGCACCTTCCCGGCGCCCAGGGCGGCGGCGTGCCGGACGGTGCCGGCGTCGGGCGGCAGCAGGCGCAGCAGGACGTTGCCCAGGGTGGTCTTGCCGGACCCGCTGGGCCCGCTGAGCGCGAGGCGCTCCCCCGCCCGCACGCCCAGGGACAGGCCGGAGAACAGCTCCCGCCCGCCGTAGGACTTCGCGAGGCCCTCGGCGACGACCAGCTCCTCCCCCGCTGCCTGCCCCGCTGCCTGCCCGGGGGCCTGCCCGGGGGCCTGCCCGGGGGCCTGCCCGGGGGCGCCGGCCCGCGAGCCGCGGCGCACCCACGGGTGCCTCCAGTGCACGGGCTCCGCGGCGACGAGGCGGCGGGTGTACGGGTGCTGCGGGGCGTCGAGGACCTCGTGGGCCGGGCCGCGCTCCAGCACGGTGGCCTCGCGCATGACGAGCACCTCCCCGCCGAGCTCGCGGGCGAGCTGGAGGTCGTGGGTGATGGTGAGCAGTGCCCCACCGCCCTCGGCGTGCCGCAGCAGCAGCGCCGCGAGCTCCGCGCGGGCTCCGGGGTCCAGGCCCTTGGAGGGCTCGTCGGCCAGCAGCACCGGGGCGCCGCCGACGGTGGCCGCGGCGAAGGCCACCCGCTGCGCCATGCCGCCCGACAGCGTGTGCGGGAACGCCCGCGCCACGTGCGGCAGGCCCAGGGAGGCCAGCAGGTCCTGCGCGGTGCGGCGGGCACCGGGGCGGTCGGCGCGGTAGCCGCGCACCCCCTCCGCGACCTGCTCGCCCACCCGCATCGTCGGGTCCAGGGCGAGCGCCGGCTCCTGCGGGAGCATCGCCACGACCCGCCCCCACAGGGCCCGGCGGCGGGTCGTGTCGGCGGCGTCGTGGCGCGCGCCGTCCACCGTGAGGCGGCCGGTGGCGGTCAGCCCCTGGCCGAGGGTCCCCATCACGGCGGCGGCGAGCAGGGACTTGCCCGAGCCGCTCTCCCCCACGATCGTCAGCGGCCGGCCGCGCTCCAGGCGGACGTCCGCGACGTCGACCAGCACCCTCCCGCCGGCCCGGACCTGCAGCTCGTGCACGTGGACGCTCACGGGCGCTCCTCCTCCCCGCGCAGACCGAGCAGCCCGAGGACGAGCGCGGCGAGCACGAGCACCGGCGCCAGGGACATCCACGGCGCCTCCGACCAGTACGGGAAGCCCTCGGTGATCATGAGACCGAGCTCGGGGGTGGGCGGGCGCAGCCCCACCCCGACGAAGCCGAGGGTGGACAGCGCGAGGACCGAGGTGCCGATCCCGAACGTCGCCATCGTGGCCAGCACCCCCCGCACCTCCGGCAGCAGGTGCCGGCGCAGCACGTGCACCGGGCCCAGGCGCAGCAGCCCGGCGGCCTCCACGGCCGGCCCGGCGAGCACGACACCGCTGCGGGCGCGCACGACGCGGAAGTACTCCACCCACTGCGCCAGCGCCAGGCCCAGGTAGAGGGTCCACAGCCCGCCCTCGGCCATCGCGGAGAAGATCAGCACGACGAGGAGCGCGGGCAGGGCGACGAGGACCTCCGAGAGCCCGCGCAGGGCGGCGTCGACCGCGCCCCCGCGCCACGCCGCGAGGACGCCGAGCAGGGTCCCGGCGACCAGGGCGGTCGCCACGCACAGCAGGGCCAGCAGCAGCGAGAGCCGGGTGGCCGCGGCGAGGCGCGCGGTGACGCTGCGGCCCAGGTGGTCGCGGCCCAGGGGCTCGGCGGCGCTCGGCGGCTCCAGGAAGCGCGACAGCTCCTGCCCGGCCACGTCGCGCCAGAGCAGCGGCCCGGCGAGGGCGAAGAGCACGAGCGCGCCCAGGACGGCGGCCGAGACCCACCAGCGCGCCCCGCGGCGCGCGCGCGTCCCGGCCCGGCCCGGGGTGGACCCGCCCGGGGTGGCGGGCGTCGTGACGAGGGTGCTCACGCGGCCACCGCCCTGGTCTGCGGGCGGGGGTCGAGGGCGCGGGTGGCCAGGTCGACGGCGGTGTTGAGGGCCACGACGAGCAGCGCGAGGGCGAGCGCCGTGGCCTGCAGCACCGGCACGTCCCGCCAGAAGATCGCGTGCACGAGGGCGTGCCCCAGTCCCGGCCAGGCGAACAGGCTCTCCACGACGACGACGCCCTCCACGAGGACGAGCGCCTGCACGCCGAGGTAGGCCACGAGCGTGACGCCGGAGTTGCGCAGGACGTGCCGCAGGAACAGCGCCCGCTCCCCGAGGCCCTTGGTCGCGGCGAAGCGCACGTGCTGGGAGGCCCGCACCTGGGTGACGGCGTCGCGGGCGACGCGGGCGAACAGGCCCGACAGGCCCACCGCGAGGGTCAGCGCCGGCAGCACGATGCTCGTGCTGCCCCCGTGCCCGGCGGCGGGCAGCACCCCGAGGTGCACGGAGAACACCAGGACGAGCACGAGGCCGAGGAGGAACGGCGGCAGGGCACGGGCGCCCGTGACCCACAGGGTGGTGGCGCGGTCCAGCACGCCCCCGGGCCGCCGGGCCGCCAGGGCACCGAGGGCGCTGCCGGTGACGAAGGAGACCACCAGGGCCGCGGCGGCGAGGGTCAGGGTGCTGGACAGGGTCAGCCACAGCTCGTGCGCGACGCTCGCACCGGTGACGAGGGAGGTGCCGAGGTCGAGGCGCACGAGGTCGCCCAGCCAGGACAGCAGCTGCTGCCACGCCGGGCGGTCCAGCCCCAGCTCGGCGCGCACCGCCTCGGCGGCGGCGGCGTCGACCTGGTCGTAGCCGTAGCGGCCGGCCGCGATGCGGTAGGCGATGTCCCCGGGCAGGCTCTGCACGACGGCGAAGCAGGCGGTGGAGACGAGCACCGCCACCCCCGCGCCCTGCGCGGCCCGCCGCGCGAGCAGGCGGGGCACCGTCCCCGGACCGCTCACGACCACCGCATCTCGGTGAGGCGCCAGGAGCGCTCCAGCGGGTCGAGCTCCACGCCCTCGACGCGCCCGCCCACGACGGCGCTCTGCCGGTACCACGCCACGGGCACGACGGGCAGCTCCTCGTGCAGGATGCCGACCACGCGCTCGCGGGCGGCCCGCGCCCCGGCCTCGTCGATGCCGTCGGCCACGTCCCGCAGGGACGCGGTGAGCTCCGGGCTGGACCAGCGCATCGCGCCCCAGTCGGAGCCCTCGGGCCCGAAGTCGCCCAGCAGGCTCACCAGCGGCTCGGGGGTCAGGCCGTAGTTGCGGGCGAACAGGCCCATCTGCAGGGTGCCGTCCTGGTGCCCGGCGGGGATCTCGCTTGAGTTGCCGACCTGCACGTCGAGGGCGACGCCGACCTGCCGGAACGCGTCCTGGATGGCGGTGGCCAGCGGCGGCAGCTCGGGGCGGTCCGGGAAGGTGCGCAGGGCGACCTCGAAGCGCCTGCCGTCGCGGGTCAGGACGCCGTCGGGGCCGGGGGTCCAGCCGGCCTCGGCGAGCAGGGCCTTCGCGGCGGCGGGGTCGTGCTCCAGCGGCTCCAGGGAGTCGGAGTGCCACGCCTGCACCGTGGGCGGCAGGAGCTGGGTGGCGGCCATCTCGGGGTCGCGCAGCAGGGCGGTGGCCATCCCCTCGCGGTCGAGGGCGAGGCTGAGGGCGCGGCGCACCCGGACGTCGCCGAGGAACTCGTGGCCGGCGTCGACCTTGAACTGGATGGTGCGCGGCAGGGTGACGGACACGACCTCCAGGCCGGGCTTGCCGCGCAGCCGCTGGAGGCTGACGGGGTCCATGCCGAGGGTGACGTCGGCCTGGCCGCTCTCGGCCATGAGGGCGCGGCTCTCGGCGCGGCCCGCGGTCTGGTAGGCGACCCGCTCGATCGCCGGGCGCTCGCCCTTCCAGTCGTCGGAGGCGACGACGTCGATGGCGGAGGGCGGGGTGACCTCCTCGACCTCGTACGGGCCGGTGCCGACGACCTCCGTGACCGAGCCGTCGGGGGCGTAGGAGGCGGGCGCGAGGATCTGCGTGCCGGTGTGGGTGAGCACCGCGGGCAGCGGCGAGAACGGCTCGGTGAGGGTGATGCGCACCGCGCCGCCGTCGGCGGCGACCGACGCCACGGGGGCGTCGTCCAGGGGGGTGCCGGTCTTGCGGCGGGCGGTCTCCAGCGCCGCGACCACGTCCTCGGCACGCACGGGCGTGCCGTCGTGGAAGGTGGCGCCCTCGCGCAGCGGGAAGGTCCAGGTGAGCTGGTCCCCGCTCACCTCCCACGCGGTGGCCAGGCCGGGCACGAGCTGCCCGGTGGTGTCGGCGTCGACGAGGGTCTCGGCGACCTGCAGGCGGGTGAAGAAGCCGCCGGCCGTGGCGGGGTCGATGCTGTGGACCTCGAACTGCCCGACGACCCTCAGCGGGCCCGCCGGTGCGGAGGACCCCCCGGCGGCCGGCCCCTCACCGGCGGGGCCGCTGCAGGCCGTCACCGCCGCCAGTGCCAGTACGACGGAGGGGGCCAGTGCCCCCGGAGTCCTGCGCCATGCCATGAACCGCTCCATCCAGAGGTACCGCCGTGTCGGCGCACATCTAAATGGAAACCGTTGGCGTTATCAAATGACGGAGGCGCGCGCCTCCCCCGACGGGCGGTCTCGCGGCCGGCGACCGCGTGCGGCACGATCACCGCAGGTCCCCCGTCCCCCGCCGTCCACCCCCGGAGGTCGCCGTGTTCGCGCTCGTGGTGAGGTTCGACCTGCCCGACCCGGAGGCCGCCGGGGACTTCGACGCCCTCGTCGCGGACGTCCTACCCGGCATCTCCGCCGAGGAACCCGGAACCCTCGTGTACGCCACCCACCGCGTCGCCGACGAGCCCCTGGCCCGGGTGTTCTACGAGGTGTACCGGGACCGCGCGGCCCACGCCGCGCACGAGGCCCGCCCCGCCACCGCCGCGTTCCTGGAGCGGGTCGGCGCCCTGGTGAGCGCCGTGCGGGTGGAGTTCCTCGACCCCGGCCCGCAGCTGCCGCCCACCGGCCGCTGAACCCGCCCGCCGACCTGCCCGCCGGGGCCCGAGGCCCTAGCGTGCTGTGCGGACCGGCCGCTGGACGGCGAACCTCCGGGAGGGGACGACATGGACGAGCGACAGCTGATGGGGCGCATCCAGGAACTCGTCGACGAGGAGCACCGCCTGCGGCAGCAGCTGCAGGAGGGCCGGATCGACGAGTCCGAGGAGCACGACCGGCTGCGGCGGGCCGAGGAGCAGCTGGACCGGATGTGGGACCTGCTGCGGCAGCGCCGGGCCCGCAAGGAGGCCGGGCTCAACCCGGACGACGCCGCGCCGCGGCCCGTGCCCGAGGTGGAGGGCTACGACCAGTAGCCCCCGCCCTCAGCGCAGGTCCACCACCAGGGGCCGGTGGTCGGACAGCGGCACGTCCGGTGCGCTGACCGAGACGACCTCCCCCACGTCGCCGCGCGCGAGGACGTGGTCGAGCTGCTTGTGCGGCCCGGTCCCGGGGTACGTGGGGAGGGCCGCCAGGGAACGCAGGCCGGTCACGCGCTCCGGGACGTCCCCCTCCATGTTGAGGTCACCGGTCAGCAGCAGCGGTTCCGGGCAGCACCCGGCGAGCGCGCCCATGAGCCGCCGAAGCTGCCACGTGTTCCACCGCGGCACGAACGACAGGTGCGTGTTCACCACGGTGAGCAGGCCGCGGGGGGTCTCCACGACGGCGGCCACGGCGACGCGCGGCTCGTCGGAGGCCAGGACCGGCCAGCGGCGGTCGGAGAAGCGCACCGGGAGGCGCACCGGCGGGGCGGGCAGGCGGATCGTCTCCCACGAGTGCACGGGGAACCGCGACAGCAGCGCGATCCCGTAGCTGGCCGAACCCGGCTGCTCGTCGCCGGTCGCGGCCATCCACGTCGCCCCGGGGGTTCCCGACAGCGCCGCCACGAACCGGTGCTCCGGGGCGCCCATCGCCTCCGCCGCCACCGCCGTCAGGTCCGCGCCGAGGGACCGGGGCTGGTCGCGGTCCACCTCCTGCATCCCCAGGACGTCGGCGTCGAGCCCCTTGACCGTCGCCGCGAACCGGTCCAGGTCCACCCGGTCGTCGACGAGGGACCGCCCGTGCAGGATGTTGAACGTCGCCACGCGCACCGGCCCAGTCTGCCGCGACGCCACCCGCCGCGCCTCGCCGGACGTGCCGGCACCGGCCCGGACGCCTTGCCGCGCACGGGAGCGCGCCGTCGGGGAGGATGACCGGGTGACGCAGCTGGAACAGGTCGTTCAGGAGCGCAAGGCCCTGCGCGAGGCGCTGAAGCGGACGGCCGTCGCGCTCAAGCGCAGCGAGGTCGACTTCTGCCTCTGCGGCGGGTACGCGGCGTGGGCGCGCGGCGGGCCGGAGTCCGAGCACGACGTCGACTTCCTCATCGCCGAGCAGGACCTGGACCGCGCGGTCGAGGTCCTCGACGAGGCGGGCCTGGAGGTGGAGCGCCCACCGGAGGACTGGCTGTTCAAGGTGTGGACGGACGGGGTGTTCGTCGACGTCCTGTTCCGCCTGGCCGGCAACCCCGTGGACCGGCGGATGGTGCGGCAGGCCGACGAGCTGGAGGTGCTGTCGGTGCGCATGCCGGTGCTGCGCGCCACGGAGCTGTTCACCTCGAAACTGCTGGCCCTCTCGGAGCACTTCTGCAACTACTCGCGCATGCTCCCGGTGGCGCGGGCGCTGCGGGAGCAGGTCGACTGGGAGCGGGTGCACGCCGACGTCGACCACCACCCGTACGCGGCGGCGTTCCTGTTCCTGCTGCGCCGCCTGGAGGTGCTGCCCGCCGCGCCGGGCGCCGCGGGCAGCACCTGAGCCGGCACCGGTCCCCGCCGCCGGTCCCCGCCTACGGGACCTCGTGGGCGTAGTCGTCCTCGTCGAGGGGGTCGGGCGCGGGGCGCTCGGGGTCCTCCAGGGGGAGGTCCGGCGCTTCCGCCGCGACCGGCTCCGCAGGCAGGTCCTCGGCCGGGTCCTCGGCGAGGACGCGCGCCCGGGGCGTGTACTCCTCGGCGTCCCAGGGGGTGTCCCCGGCATCCGTCAGCGTGCTCTCCGACACAGCGCCTCCTCCGCGGGTTCCTCGGCGGGGCGGCCTGCGGACCGCGCGCCCCGGCCGGGCGGGCGGTGCCCGCCCCGTCGATGGTGCTCCGGGCGGGCGCCCCGGGCAAGGCGACCGGGCGCTGGGTCGGGCGGGTGACACGCGGTGCAGCGCCGCGCGGAACTCCCTCCCGCCGCCTACTGTGCTGGTCCCGGCACGAGGGAGTCCGGGACCAGGGAGGCCTGTGATGCTCATGACCCGCACGTCGATGCCCGACTACCTGCAGGGCTGCCACGCGGCCCTGACCACGCTGCTGCACCTCCTCGGGCAGGAGCGGCGGGAGCTCGACATCGCGCAGGAGCGCCTGGCGCGGCTGACGGCCGAGGTGCTCGGCGAGTACGACACGGGCCAGGACCTGGACCTCGCCGCGGAGGACCCGGACGAGGTGATGCGGGCGGCGACCCGGCACACGGAGGGGTACTGGCCGGCGGGTGCGCACACCGACGAGGTGCGCCGGCACATGGCGCGCGCCCGGGTGGACGTCGCCGCGCACCGGGAGGCCGCGGCCGCGGCGGCCGGCGCGGTCCTGCAGATCGCCGAGCAGGGCCTGCTGCTCGTCCACGGCAGCAAGGAGCACGCCACGGGCCTGGGGCGCCAGGTCTGCCGGGGCCTGCCCCTGACGACGGTGGTGCTCGCCGCCCGGGACCAGGCGGTGCAGCGGGCCGGGGACGACGAGCGCCGCGACGTCTCCGCGTGCTTCGCGACCCTGGCGGACGCGGTGGACCCCTCCTTCGCGGAGCACCGGCACCAGCGGATGAGCACGGCCGTGCTGCGGTTGCTGGGCTGGGAGAGCACCGGCGACGTCGAGGAGGACCTGCGCAGCGTCGGCTGAGCGCAGGCCGCGGGGGCGCCGTCAGCGGGCGTGCAGCGGCTGGCCGGCGGCCACGCGGCGCGCCTGCAGCCAGGGCAGGAACTCCGCGACGGGCACGGGCCGGCCGAGGTGCCAGCCCTGCACGAGGTCGCAGCCCATGGACGCCAGCAGGTCCCAGGTCGCCTGGTCCTCCACGCCCTCGGCGACGACGTCGAGGCCCAGGTGGCGGCCGAGGTCGACGATCGAGCGCACGATCGGGACGTCGTCGCTGCCCTCGTGCAGGCCGCCGACGAAGCTGCGGTCGATCTTGACCTCCTGCACCGGGAGCCGCTTGAGGTAGGACAGCGAGGAGTACCCGGTGCCGAAGTCGTCGACGGACAGCCGCACGCCCAGGGCCCGCAGCTCGTGCAGGATCGCCACCGAGCGCGCCGGGTCCGACATCACCGAGCCCTCGGTGATCTCCAGGGTGAGCCGGTCGCCGGGGACGCGGTGCCTGCGCAGGAGCCGGGAGACGTCCTCGACGACGTCGGTGCCGCGCAGGCTGCGCGGCGAGAGGTTCACGGCGACGCTGATGTCGGCGCCGTGCGCCCGCCACAGCGCGCACGCGGCGAGGGCGTCGTCCAGGACGCGGGAGGTGAGCGCGGAGATGAGGCCGCTGCGCTCGGCGACGGGCACGAACTCCTCCGGGGAGATCCGCCCGAGCTCGGGGTGGTCCCAGCGCACCAGCGCCTCCACGGCGACGACCTCGCCGGTGGCGAGCAGCGCCTTGGGCTGCACGTGGACGTGGACGTCACCGGAGGCCAGCGCGGCCCGCAGCTCCGGGACCATGGCCAGGCGCCGCGGGTTGCCGGCGTCGAGCTCGGGTTCGTAGAGGCGCAGCCCGCTGCCGGAGGACTTGGCCGCGTACATGGCCACGTCGGCGCGCTTGAGCAGGACGGCGGGGTCGTCGGCGTGCTCGGGCGCCAGCGCCAGGCCGACGGAGCCGCCGACCTCGACGTCCATGCCCGCGAGCGGCACGGGGTTCTCCAGCGCGGCCAGCAGGCGGCGCCCGATGCGGTGGGCGCGCTCGGTGCCGGCCTCACCGGTGAGGAGGACGGCGAACTCGTCGCCGCCGAGGCGGGCGACGGTGCCGCTGTCGCCGACGGCCGAGACGAGGCGGGTGGCGACCTCCACGAGGAGCAGGTCACCGTGCTGGTGGCCGAGGGTGTCGTTGACGTCCTTGAAGCCGTCGAGGTCGAGGACCAGGACGGCAGCACCGTCGCTGCGCCCGTCGCGCACGTCGTCGAGGGCGGTGGCGGTGAGCCGGTGCAGCTCGGCGCGGTTGGCCAGGCCGGTGAGGGTGTCGTGGAAGGCGTCGTGGCGCAGCCGGTCGATGAGCTCGCCGTTCTGCAGCGCGGTGCCGGCGTGCTTGGCGACGGTCTCCAGCAGCGACACGTCGTCGTTGCCGAAGGTCCGCACGTCGCCGAGGCGGTCGGCGACGACGAGGGCGCCGATGATGCCGGCGCCGCCGCGCAGGGGGACGACGACGGCCTCGCGCAGGCCCTGGGCGTCCAGCCAGCGGCGCTGGGCCGCGTCCTTGGTGCCGCGGGGCAGGAGCAGCGGGAACCCGCCGTCCACGACACCGGCGAGGAGCCAGCGGTCGCCGGCCTCCTCCGGGTCCTGCGAGCGCCGCAACCTGCCGGAGCTGCCGAGGCGGACGCGGGCGACGGTGCCGCCGGAGGAGACGAAGAGGACCTCGGCGTGCTCGGCGTGCAGCAGGTCGCGGGCCTCCTGCAGCACGTTGTGCAGGACCTCCTCGACACCGGGTGAGTTGGTGACGGCCTGGCTGAAGCGGAACAGCCGCTCGAGGCTGAGGTGGCGGTCGAAGAGGGCGGAGTAGATGCGGTACGCCAGGACCAGGACGACGGCGCAGGCGCTGAGGAGCACCGCGCTGCGCGTGTCGGCGGAGAGGCTGGTGACCGCGACGAGCGCGAGGGTGATGAGCATCGGGGCGGCCTGCTGGCCGACGACCGCCCCCCGGGCGAGCACCGTGACGCGGAGGTCCCCCTCGTAGACGGCGATCACCAGGCCGATGCCGACGGCCGTGACCGCCTGCGCGAGGAGCACCGCCGCGAAGGCCGCCGCCCAGCTCACGGGGTCCAGGCCGTCCGCCCAGCGGGTGACCGCCCCGAAGACGGCCAGGGCCACGCAGGTCTCCACCCCCATGAGGGCGACGTTGAACGCGGTCTTCAGCGGTGGGGAGCGCCGCACGACGACCATCGCCAGGAGCGCGCCGACGACGCGGCCCACGAGGAGCTCGGCCGGCGTGGCGAGGAACAGGCCCAGGACCAGGGGGAGCTCGCTGATGGAGACCGCCGTGGCCTCGCGGCGGACCTGGACGTTGATGACGATCGACTCGACGGCGAGGAACGCCACGGCCAGCAGCCACCAGGGGAGCTCCAGGACCGGGAGGTACGTGCGGTGGTCCAGGTGCTGGAGACCGAAGGCGGCCACCGCCAGCGCCAGGGCGCAGGTGAGCGCGACGACGAGCCGGGTCTCGCGCGGGATGCGCGCGGCGTGCTCGTTCACCGGCATGTGGAACCTCCTCCCCGATCCGTCGTCGACTCTTGTCATCGGCACGAGCGGGGACGACTGAAGGCCCGCCCGGCCCCGGAGGGGTCGGACGGGCCTCCTGTGCCGGGTCCTGTGCGGTCCCGGGCGCCGGGTCAGACCCAGCCGTTGCTGGCCAGGTCGGCGCTGCGCCAGGACAGCCCCGACCAGGTGCCCTCGCGCCACGACAGCCCCGTCCAGGTGCCCTCGCGCCACGACAGCCCCGTCCAGGCGGCGCTGCGCCAGGACAGCCCCGTCCAGGTGGTGCCCGCCCAAGCGGTCGTGCCCCACGTGCCGCCGCTCCACGAGGACGCGGTCAGCGGGGTGCCCATCCAGGAGCCGCCGTTCCAGGCGGTGAGGCCGCTGGTCGCAGCGGCCCACGTGGCGGGCTGCCACGCCTTGCCCCAGACGTCCTTCTCCCCCGTGAGGGCGACGCCGCCGAAGCTGACGTGGGAGGTCCCGCGGGCCTTCTCGACCGAGCCGGCGCCGCTGCTCCACAGCAACGAGGAGGGCCCGACGTAGCCGGTGTACTCGAGCTGCGCCCGGCGCACGTTGGTCAGGCCCTCACCGCGGAAGAGCGAGGCGGTGTAGAAGGCACCCGCCGTGTCCATGAGCGCGTCCTTGACCTGGTCCGGGGTCAGGGAGGGGTTCTCCTGGAGGAGGAGGGCCACCTCGCCGGAGACGACGGCGGCGGCCTGGGAGGTGCCCGACGCCTTCGCGAAGCGGCTGCCCACGCGGGCCGCGGGGTTGCGCGTGTCGGCGTAGCCGCCGGGGACGCGCAGGCCGTGGACGGAGACGCCGGGGGCGACGACGTCGACGTGGCGCTTGTAGTCGCCGCGGGTGGCCCAGTCGGGCACGGAGTCGTCGAGGACGCCGAGGGTGCCCTTGGTGTCGGAGGCGCCGACGGCCAGGACGTGCTGGCTCTGGGCCGGGTTGGCCAGGACCTTCTCCGTGCGGCCGTCGTTGCCGCCGGCGACGACGACGACGATGCCCTTCTTCCAGGCGTTCTCCACGGCGTAGGTCAGCGGGTCGACCAGGGGGTCCTGGACCGAGTTGGTGCCGTAGGAGAGGTTGATCACGCGGATGTTGTGGGTGGCGCGGTGCTCGACGACCCAGTCGATCGCGGCGATGACCTGGGTGACGTCGACGGCGCCGTCGTGGGCGCCGACCTTGACGTTGACGAGGGTCGCGTCGGGCGCGATGCCGTTGAAGTTGGCGGGGGTGAGGTAGGAGCTCGGGGTCCCGGGGGTGTGGCGCCCGGCGATGATGGAGGCCAGGTGGGTGCCGTGGCCGTACCCGTCGACGTGGGCCACGGCGGGGTCCTGGCTGTCGAAGGACAGGTCGGGGCCGTTGACGACGTTCCCGGTGTTGAGGCCGCTGACGGGGGTGACGCCGGTGTCGATGAGGGCGACGCCGATGCCCTTGCCGGTGAAGCCGGCCTTGTAGGACTCGTGCGCGCCCACGGCGGCGGCGATGTGGTACAGCCCGCCCTTGGTGGCCAGCGGGTCGTAGCCGAGGTCGATCGCAGCGGCCGCGGGTGAGGCGGCCAGGGTCAGCCCGACGAAGGCGCTGGCGAGGGCGGCGACGGCCCGCGGCGCCGTGCCGCGCTTGCGGACGGCGCTCGCGCGGCTCTCGCGCGGTCGTGGCGACATGGGTGCTCCTGGGGTGTGCCCGGGGGGTCGTGCGCTGGTCGCAGCGACCCACGGACCCGGGGTGGATACAGCAGGTCATCGAACGCACCCGGAGCGCATCGGAGCCTGGAGAGCGCCGATCACCCCCCTGCCGCAGCACGTTCCCCCGAACGGCCCGCAGCGGCGCCGTCGCCGCCGACGAGGTGGCCGGCAGCGCTCAGGGAACGGGCCCGGCCTGCCGATGTCCTCCGCGTGACCCTCACGACCCTCCACGAGCCGCCCGCGCCGAGCGCCGCGGCACCGGAGGGTGCCCGCTCCCGGGACGGGGCGGGGTGGGCGCTGCCCGCCGCCGCCCGGCGCCTGCTCGCGGACGAGGACCTCGTGCACAACGTCCGCGTCCTGCTGCGCGGCGCGGCGGCCGCCGCCCTCACCGCCGTCGCCGGCCTCTTCCTGTGGTCCGTGGCGACCCTGCCGCTGGGCTGGACCTCCAACGTGGTCATGACCGGCTCGATGATGCCCCGCATCCACCCCGGCGACGTCGTACTCGTGCAGCCCTGGGAGGCGAGCGACTTCCTCCTCGGCCGGGTCACGGTCTTCCGCGACCCCTCCGAGCCCGACCGCATCCTGGTCCACCGCTTCGTCGAGAAGGCACCCGGCGGCGGCTGGATCTCCCGCGGCGACGCCAACCAGAGCGCCGACACCGCGCCGGTGCAGGCCTCCGACGTGATCGGGCTCGCCCGGCTCCGGGTGCCGTACGTGGGCATCCTCGTCGTCTGGCTGCACCAGGGCCGCTACCTGGAGCTCGGCGCGGCCACGGCCGCCCTCGCCGCGGCCTGCGCGCTCGTGATGACCCGCCCCGAGGAGGACGAGCCCGACGCGGTGCACGACGGGGCGGACGAGGCGGCCGGCGGAGACGGCGACGAGGGCTCCACCGGCGACGGGGCGCGCCGGCCGGACACCGCACACGCGGCGGCCCCGGCGGCCAACCGCGCCGCCCGCCGGCCGGTCAAGAAGCCCGGCCGCAGCCGCACGACGAGGAAGCGGGCCCCCAGGACGGGCCAGTCCGCGCCGGCCGCGCGCCGGCCCAAACGCCGCCGCCGCGCACGCGTCGGCCGGACCACCGCCGGGAGCGAGCTGTGAGCGCCCACCTGCCCCGCGGGCGCCGCCCGCGGCACCACTGGACCGTCCTCGCCGCGCCGACCGCGCTGCTGCTCGCCGGCGGGCTCGTCTGGAACGGCGCCTCCGCCGCGTTCAAGTCCGGCTCGTCCAGCCCGTCGGCGACCTGGGGCACCGGCACCGTCCTCCTGACCGGCTCCCCGAGCACGACGCTGTTCACCAACGTGCCGAACCTGCAGCCCGGCAGCTTCGACGAGAAGTGCATCCGCATCACCTACGGCGGCAACGTCCCCGGCAGGGTGATCCTGTACGCCCCTCAGAACGCCGTCGCCAAGGCCGACGGCTACCTGCGCCTGAGTATCGACGAGGGCACCGGCAGCTCCACCAACTGCAGCGATTTCGGGTTCGGGCGCAACATCTACAACGCCAACGAGGCGTCCAACGCACTCACCTGGTCGACGTTCCGCGCCAGCCACCAGCGCACGTCCGGGGCGATCCCGCTGTGGAACCCCCCGGCCAACTCGGGTGAGGCCCGCACCTACCGCGTCCGCTGGTTCCTGCTGCCCGACGACGAAGCCGCCAACACCACGGCCAGCCCGCACACCGTGAACCTCGCCCTGACCTGGGAAGCGCAGAACACGTGACGCGGCACACACCGGTGGTCGCACCCTCAAGGGTGGACCGGCCGGGCCGATAACCCGAAGACCGGCCTCCACCGCCGGCGCCAGACCAGCGGTCCACGGACGGGCCGCTCCACACTCCAGGAGAGGACGAGCTATGAGGGACGACAACAGCACGGCGGACGGCCCTCAGGCGCCGTCCGCTCCCCGCCCGAAGCGCCGCCGGCGCCTGTCCGCGGGACGCACCGTCGCGGCGGCCCTGCCGATCGGCATGGTCCTCAGCGGTGCGATGGTCTGGCAGGCCAGCTCGGCCGCCTTCACGGCGACGACGGCGGCCCCGAACTCCACCTGGGCCACCGGCTCCGTGGCACTGACGAACTCGCAGTCGACCGCCAACGTCGCGATGAACCTCAGCGACATGGTGCCCGGCAAGATCTACAGCCGCTGCGTGCGCGTCAACTACGGCGGCTCGGTCGTCGGCACCACCAACCTCCACCCGATCAAGTTCCACACGACGTGGACGAGCGCCGGTGCGAGCGACGTGGCGCCGTGGCTCTTCGTGAGGGTGGAGCGCCTCGCGCCCACCGCGGGGAGCGGCGCCGGCTCGGGTGACGCGGCGGACTGCAGCACGTTCCCCGCCGGCACGGCGACCATGGTGTACCCGACGACCCAGAGCACCCCCACCAACAACTGGAACCCCACCGACGCCACGTGGGCCAGCAACAACTCCGCCCTCACGCTCGACGCCTTCAAGAGCACATTCACCGCGGCAAGCCCGCTCGACACGACGTGGACGCCCGCCGCGAACCCGGAGAGCATGGCCTACCGGATCTCCGTCTCCGTCAAGGACACCGACTCGGCACAGAGCAAGTCCAACATCATCACGCTGCACTGGAGCGCGGCATCCAAGTGATGACGCCTGGCGGCTGAGCCAGCGAGCGGGGGGGGCCCGCG
>NZ_BAAIHU010000014.1:125560-151218 GCF_054590795.1 Kineococcus anabasis | reverse complement strand
CCCCCGCTGCGTCGTCCCCGGGTCCCCCGCATCCAGGGGTGTGCGGGCACCCCCGAGGAGAGCCGCACCTACCGGCTCAAGCCCGGCCCCCGACCGGCCGATGTCCTCCCCATGACCTCCCCCAGCGAGGGCCTCCCCGCGGAGGGGTCGCCGGCCCCGGTGGTCGTGCGGCGCCGCCCCGGGCGCCGGCACGTCGCCTCCGTGGCGCTGCTGCTGGTGGCGGCAGGCGCCTCGCTGGTGGAGTTCACCGCCTCCGCGTTCCGCAGCTCCACCCAGAGCGCCCCCACGTTCGGCACCGGCTCCGTGAAGATCTCCGACAGCATCGCCGGCACCACCGCCCTCACCGGCTTCACGAACCTCAAGCCCGGGGACGTCGCCGAGAGCTGCGTCACCGTCAGCCACACCGGCACCGCACCCGCCCAGGTGAAGCTGTACCGGGGAGCCGTCTCGGGCACCGGCGGCCCCTACCTGAACCTCACCGTCACGCGCGGGACCCTGCCCGCCCCCACCGGCACGACCCCGAGCTGCTCCGGCTTCACCCCCGCCGCCGGCGCGCAGGTCTACACCGGCGACTACGACGCCCTGCCCACCGCGTACGGCACGGGCACCGTGCTCAGCGACGCCGTCCTCCCCTGGGCGGGCGGGGAGTCCCGCGCCTACAAGTTCACCGTCACCCTCGACAACGACCTGGCGGCGGCGGGCAGGTCCTTCGCCACCACCCTCACCTGGGAAGCGCGGAGCCTGTGACGCGCGCCCTCGTGCTGGCCCTCCTCGTGCTGGCCGTGCTCGCCGCGCCGGCCGCCGCCGGGGTGCGGGTCTACGTCGACCGCTCCGAGTCCATGGCCCCCGCCGTGCGCGCCGGGGACCTCGTGGTGACCCGCCCTGTCGTGGTGCGGGACCTGCGGGTGGGCGACGTCGTCACGGCCCCCGTCGGCGAGGGTGGCACGAACATCACCCACCGCGTCGTGGCCGTCCGGCCGGACGGCGACCGGTACCGGGTCACCACGAAGGGCGACGCCAACGCGAGCGGTGAGGACTGGTCCGAGGCCGGCGGCGCGCGCGTGGGCGTGTCCGTCGCGCACGTGCCGTGGGCCGGGTACGCGGTGGCCTACCTCGGCTCCCCGTCGGGCTGGCTCACGGTCGGCGGGATCGCCGGCGCGCTGCTGCTGTGGCCGCCGCGCCCGGCCCGGCAGGACGCCCGGCCGGCGCTGCCCACCCGCGCCGGGGAGGTCGTGCCGTGACCGGCCGGGTCCGCTGGGCCGTCGCCCTCCTCGCCCTGCTCCTCGTCGCGTGGTGCATCCCGCCGACGAGCAGCGCCTTCACGTCCTCGTTCCAGCGCGCCACCTCGGCGGCGAGCGGCAACGGCTACCCGTGCGAGGGGTACGCCACGGCCGTGAAGGCCACCGCCGGCCTCACCCACTACTGGCGCCTCGGGGAGACCAGCGGCACGACGGCCGCGGCCGCCGTGGGCCCGATCAACGCCACCTACGTCAACGCCCCCACCCTGGGCGTCACCCGGCCGAACACCACGGACGTGGACAAGGCGGTGTCCTTCAACGAGCACGGCGCGAACCACGCCGCGGGGAGGACGGTCACCCCCAGCTCCGCCAACGCCTCGTACCCGGCGTCCAACACGACCGACGGCAACGCCGCGACGTACTGGGAGAGCACCACGAACGCCACCACGTCGACCCCCGCGACGATCACGGTGGACCTCGGCACGTCGCGGACCGTCGGGCGCGTCATCCTGCGCCTGCCCCCCGCCTGGAGCACCCGGACGCAGAACCTCTCGATCGAGACCAGCCCCGACAACGTCACGTACACCGCCAAGATCTCGGGCGCCGCCACGTTCACGTACAACGCCGACCCCGCGATCAGCAACACGGTGCGGGCCAACCTCACGCAGCACCCGGCGCGGTACGTCCGCGTCAAGATCACCAGCAACAGCGGTGACGTCCTCTACGGGCAGCTCGGCGAGGTGGAGGTCCACACGCCCCTGGGCCAGTACGTCGACACGGGCAGCTCGACCGAGTTCGACTTCGCGGACACCAACTCCTCGGGTGTGCCCGGGCGGGAGGTGTTCAGCATCGACGGCTGGTTCTGGGTGAGCAGCGCGACCACCGAGCCCTACGGGCGGCTGCTGTCCAACGAGTACACCGTCTCCTCCCCGCGCAGCGGCTGGGTGATCGTCTACGGCAGGGACGGGCAGGACCTCCTGTTCGAGCGCTGGGGCACGGGCACCGTCAACGGCGTGACCTCCACCGGCGTCAAGCAGGCGGTCTCGGCCCCGGTGCCAACGCTGAACGCCTGGCACCACTTCGCGGCGACCTACGACGGCACGACGATGAACCTCTACGTGGACGGCGTCCCCGCGACCCCCAGCAGCAGCCCGGTCGTGGAACTGCCCTCCACCGGGGTCGCGACCATGCGCATCGGCTCCTCCACCGAGAGCACCTCCAACACCGGCTGGGAGCAGGGCATCACCGGCGCCGTCGACGACATCGCCGTCTACGACAGGGAGCTGAGCGCCGGGCGGGTGGGCGGCCACTACACCGCCGACTGCACCCACAACAACGTCGTGCTCGGCACCCCGAACGTCCGCGCCTTCTGGAAGCTGGACAGTCAGCGCGGCTCGACGTCCACGAGGGACTCCGCCGGCTCGGGCGCCGCCGACTGCGACGTGGTCGCGCCCGTGACCTTCGGCGACCCCGCCGTGCTGCCCAGCGGGAACGGCACCTCGGCGACCTTCGGCGGCACCGGACACCTGCGCTGCAAGACGGCCGCGGACTGGGCCGGCCTCTTCGACGGCGTCAAGGCCTTCTCCGCGGAGGCGTGGTTCACCATCGGCACGGCACCCGGGGCCGGCGACTACCCGCGGGTGATCTCGCGCGAGCAGCACAGCCCGACCCGCGGCGGCTGGACGCTGATGGTCGACCCGAACCGCCAGCTGGCCTTCGAGCGCTGGATCAACGGGACCACGGCCCGGAAGGTGGTGAGCACCGCCCCGCTGGCCGTCGGCGTGCCGCACCTGGCGACCGCGACCTACGACGGGGCGTCGATGCGCCTGTACCTCAACGGGGTCCTGCAGCAGACGCTGGCCACGACCGAGCCCATCCCCGCCGTCACCGCCCCGCTCATGATCGGTGCCACGGGGACCGCGGCCGCCCCGTTGTCCACGTGGCAGGGCGGCATCGACAACGTCAGCGTGTACCCCCGCGCGCTCAGCCAGAGCGAGGTCACCGCCCACTGGGCCGCGCGGTGAGCGACCCGCACGCTGGCACGGGGCGACCCCCCGGCGGCCGCTCATGCCGCGGCCCCGGTGTGCCGATGCACACAGGGACCGCTGCCCACACCACTCCTCCGGAGACCGCCCCGTGCCCAGTCACCCACGAGTGCCCCGTCCCGGCACCCGGCAGGTGCGTGCGGTGCTCGCCGCCCTCGCGGTGCTCACGGCGCTGCTGTGCACCCCGCCCGTCTGGGCGGCGTTCTCCGCATCGGTGCCGACCGCCTCGCCGCTGACGGTGAGCACCACCTTCCCCGACCACCCCACCGCCGTGAAGCAGGTGTGGGACGCCTCGGCCGCCACCCCCGGATACACCACCGCCTCCGCGAAGACGAAGCTGGAGGTGTTCCACCGCGGGCAGGACGCAACCTCCACCACCTCCGGCGGAGCCGCCGCGGACGACTCCGGCCAGTCCCGCCCGGGCACGTACGACGCCGCCACCGACGGCCCGTCGCTGTGGTGGCAGATGAACGAGTTCAACTGGGAGACGAACACGAACCTCGTGGACACCGCGGTCGAGCCGTGGCGCGGCGTCTACCCGCGCGCGGGGGGTGTCCGCGGCGCCTTCAGCACGGTGGCGGACGCCACGTCCGGCGTGAAGTGGGTGCAGGGGCCCGGGCCGTCGTGGAACCTGGCCTACGACCTGGGGAGTCCCAACGCCGCGTACCTGGAGGGGACCGGCCCTGCCGTCGACACCAGCCGCAGCTTCACGGTGTCGGCGTGGGTGAGGACCGGCGTGACGGCGGCGGTGAAGATGGCGGCGGTGAGCCAGGACGGCCGCTACGTCTCCTCCTTCTACCTCGGCACCGTGGACAGCACCTCGTCGCGCTGGGGCTTCGCCATGACGAACGGCGACACCAGGGGCAACCCCGGCTACTCCTATGCGAGGATGCCGGTCGACGCCTCCGACGTGGGCAAGTGGGTGCACCTCATCGGCGTCTGGGACGCGCCCACCAGGACGCAGACCCTGTACGTCAAGCGCATCGACGAGGCCGGGGATCGGACGAACAGCGCCACCCGGACCCAGGACTCCTGGTACACCCGCTCGACACCGTCGGTCCCCTGCCAGTGCAGCGTCAACGTCGGGCGCGCCCGGTACGACGACGGCTACAGCGACCTGTGGCAGGGTGCGGTCGACGACGTGCGGGTCTTCCCCCGCGCCCTCGACGTCAGCACGGCCGCGGCGCGGGACAGGATCCGCACCGACCCCCGCACGTCCCGCTGGACGTTCGAGGACGTCCCGACGCCGCCGAACCCGGTGATCAACAACTCCACCAACCCGCCGTCGTACACGTACACCACCCAGGTGCCGTCCGGGACGACCACCGGGGACGGGGTGGTCACCACCCGGACGGCCTCCCTCGGTACGGCGATGACGTTCGTCGGCGTCAACGGGACCAACTCCGGCGACGAGCACGCCCTGTACTTCAGCGCCCCCAGCAGCACCCACCTGACCGGGCCGAACACGGTCGTGGACACCGCGGCGTCCTTCTCCGTCGCCGTGAACGTCCACATGCGCTCCGCCGACAACGCCTCCTGCTCCTGCAGCCGGCAGATCGTCAGCCAGGACGCCCGGGACGGCAGCAACGTCCTCAAGGGACCGGCGTTCACCCTCGGGCGCGTCGGCAACGCGTGGGAGTTCTCCATGCCGCAGGCCCTGGGCTCCAGCACCCCCAACAAGGTGACGGCGAACTGGTCCACGACGCCGCACCCCGACGGGTGGGTGCACCTCGTCGCCGTCCACGACGCGGCGGCCAAGCGGATCTCCCTGTACGTCGACGGCTACCTGGCCTCCTCCAGCACCTATGCGACCACGGCGTGGAGCGCGCCGGGGAACCTGCAGATCGGCCGGCGCGCCAACGACGGCGCCTCCACCTACGGCCACCACTTCACCGGCACCGTCGACGACATCACCACCTTCAACTACCCGCTGTCCCTCCCCGACGTGCGCGACGAGCGCCGCGGGCGGGGGGAGCTGGCGCCGAGCCCGTTCGGGGAACTCGGCGCCCGCACCCTCGGAGCCCTCGGCTCGGTGGGCGGCACCCAGAAGGAGCCGGGCGCGACGGCTACGGGTGCCGCCACGAACGCCACCACGGCGGTCGCCTTCGCCGGGTCGAGCCACCTCTCCAACGGCACGCCGTTCTACAGCACCGCGGCGAACGCCACCGCCAGCGGCACCACACCGACGCCGCCGAACGTGCAGGCGTTCAGCGTGGCGTTCTGGTTCCGCGCCGGCAGCCACGACGGCGGCAGCCTCGTGGGCCTCTCCGACAGCACGACGAACCAGTGGGGCGCCAACCTCGGCCGTCAGGTGTTCCTGGACGACTGCGGGGCGGTCAACTTCACCGTCAACACGGGTTCCCTCGCCTCCCCGGTGTGGCGGAAGGTGGCCACCCCCGCCCGCCTCGACGCGTGGGGCAACTGCGACTACGGCTTCGCCCCGTACCGCGACCACCGGGACGGGGCGTGGCACCACGTCGTCGCCACGCTGGGGACCGCCCGTGGCATGAACCTGTACGTCGACGGCGTGGAGACCGTCAACCTCACGGGCACCGGTGCCGTCGACACCACCGCGGAGACGAACGCCACCGCCACCACGTCCGGCGTCGCGTACAGCGGCGCGGGACACTGGCGCTGGGGCGGGACCTCCCTCAGCGGCTCGCCCTCGGTGGCGGGCGTGCGCAACAGCTACTTCTCCGGCCTGCTGGACGAGATGGCGGTGTTCTCCCGGGAGCTGACCCGCCAGGACGTGCTCTGGCAGTACCACGCCAACCACTGAGCACCGCCCACGGGTACCTGCCCGCGGGCCGCCGGCCGGGGGTGCCGCGCGGGGAGCCCGGCGTCCTACAGTCACCGCATGACGGCCCGCCCCGACCTCCTGGACTGCACGCCCGCCTCGGGCGCCGGGCCCGACAGCGTCCTGCTGCCCGGGCACGACGTCCCCCTGGGGCGGTACACCACGGTGCGGCGGCTGCTGCCGCACCGGCAGCGGCGCATGGTCGGGGCGTGGTGCTTCGCCGACGCGTTCGGTCCGCAGGACGTGCGCGGCCACCCCGGCATGCAGGTCCCCCCGCACCCGCACACGGGCCTGCAGACGGTGACGTGGCTGGTGGAGGGAGAGGTCCTGCACCGCGACAGCGTGGGCAGCGCGCAGACGGTGCGGCCGGGTCAGCTCAACCTCATGACCGCCGGGCGGGGCATCGCGCACTCCGAGCAGAGCCCCGACGACCACCCGCCCGGCATGCACGGGCTGCAGCTGTGGGTGGCGCTGCCGGAGGGCGCCCGCAACGGCCCGGCGTCCTTCGAGCACCACGCGGAGCTGCCGGTGCTGACCACCGGCGACGCGCGGACCACCGTGGTCGCCGGGGAGCTGGCGGGGGTGCGCTCCCCCGCCACCGTCCACACCCCGCTGGTCGGCGCGGAGGTCCTGCTGCCCGGCGGGTCGGCGCGCCTGCCCCTGGACGCCGCGTGGGAGCACGGGGTCCTCGCCGTCTCCGGGGAGGCCACGGTCGCGGGCGCCGCCCTGGGGACCGGCTCGCTGCTGTACCTGGAGCCGGGCCGCACGGAGCTGGAGGTGTCGGCGGAGGCGCCGGTGCGGCTGTTCCTGCTGGGCGGGGTGCCGTTCGAGGAGCCGCTGGTGATGTGGTGGAACTTCGTGGGCCGCAGCCACGAGGAGGTCGTGCAGGCCCGTGCGGACTGGGCGGCGGGGCGGCGCTTCGGCACCGTCGCGGGGGCGACCGCGGCGCCGCTGCCCGCACCGGAGCTGCCCACCGTGCGCCTGAAGGCACGCGACCGGCACGGCAGCACGCGCGGCTGAGCCGGAGGTGCCGCCCGGGTGCGCCCGGCCACCGGGACCGCACCGGACGACGTTTCCCCCGGCAACCACTCCAGGACGGGTGCCGGGCGGCCGATACCCCTCCGGAGGAGCCCGGCCCGGGCTCTCCGGGAGGGACGGGATGAACGGGGAACGGCGCGTCGTCAGCCGGGTGCGGTGGCCTGCCCGCCGCCTCGCGGCGGTGTGCGCCGTCCTCGCGGTGCTCCTGGCCGTCCCGTCGGCGTGGGCGTCGTTCACCGCGACCGTGCCCACCAGCAGCGCGCTGACCGTGGCCCCGGTGTTCGACACCTACCCGCAGGCGGTGTCCCGGCAGGGCCCGCGCTTCCTCCACCGCGCCGAGGAGGCGTTCTCCTCCGCGGCGACCTCCACCGCGGCCAGCGCCCACGGCGGCCTGCCCGGCACCTACGCGGGCCGCACCGACGGCCCCTCCCTGCGGTGGAAGCTCGACGACGGCACCGGCAGCACCACGACCGCCGACTCCTCCGGGGCCGCCAACCCGGGGACCACGACGGGGGCGGCGTGGACGACCGGCCGGTCCGGCTCCGCCCTGTCCTTCACGGGGAACGCCACCACCCAGTACGCCGAGTCCACACGCCCGGCGGTCCGCACCGACCGCAGCTACACGGTGTCCGCGTGGATGTACCTCACCAGCCTCGGCGCCACCGGCGACAGCCAGACGGCGGTCAGCCAGGTCGGCGGGAGCACCACCGCCTTCGCCCTGGGGTACAAGCGGGGCACCGGCTGGCGCTTCGTCGTCACCGCGGCGGGCGGCGCCACCACACCGGTGAACCTCCTCGCCACCCCCACCTTGAACACCTGGTACCACCTCGTCGGCGTCTACGACCAGGCGGCCGGCAGCGCGACCCTCTACGTCGACGGGGTTCGCAGCGGCCCCGTCACGGGTCTGCCCACCCTGCTGGACGGCACCGGTTCCCTCCAGGTAGGCCGCGTCCTGTACACCGGCACCTGGACCGACGCCGTCACCGGCCGCGTCGACGACGTCAAGGTGTGGAACCGGGCCCTCGGCCAGAGCGAGGTGGCCGCGCTCGACGACCCCGCCGCGTCCCTCGGGCGTTACGCCTTCAGCGAGACCAGCGGTTACAGCGCGGCCGACACCTCGGGCCGCTCCCCCGCGAAGAACCTCACCGTCGTCAACACCCAGCTCGGTTCCGGCGGGAAGGTGGGCAACGGCCTCGTCCTCGACTCGGCGTTGTCGCAGTACGCCTACTCGACGAACTCCGTGGCACCGGTCGGCAGGAGCTTCACCGTGGAGGCCTGGGTGCTCACCAGCTCCCTCGGCGCCGCCGGCGCCTACCAGGACGCGGTGTCCCAGGAGGCCGAGGGCGGCAGCCTGTTCTGGCTGGGCTTCGCCAACGACGGCGGGGCGTCCGGCCGGTGGACGTTCGGCATGAACACCGGCAGCGGGAAGTCCGAGGCCAGTTCCAACCTCGCCCAGTCACCGGCGAACACCTGGACCCACCTCGTCGGCGTCTACGACGACGCAGCCGACGAGGTGCGCCTCTACGTGGACGGTGCGCAGAAGGCGACCGCCACGCACACCGCTGCCTGGGTGCCCGCGTACGGCACGGCCTTCAACGTCGGCCGCGGGCGCAACAACGGCCAGCCCGCCAACTACTGGAAGGGGACGCTGGACGAGGTCCGGGTCTTCGGCCGGGCCCTCACCCCCGCCGAGGCCACGGGCCTGTACTCCGCCTCCGGGACCGGGACGGACCCCACGGGCGCGCCCGGTCCGATGACCGCGGGCCGGCCAGGAGCCCTGGACGGTCCCCAGAAGAACCTCGGCGGCGACGTCGCGGTGGCGTTCGGCGGCACGACGAACGCCTACGACGACACCCAGGTCGCCACCGGTCCCCAGCAGTTCTCGCTGGAGTGCTGGTTCCGGGTGGCGAAGGGGCAGAACGGCGTCCTCGTCGGCTACGGCTCCGCGAGGACGGGTGCGGGCACGACCGACCGCGCCCTCTACCTCGACACCACCGGCAGGCTGCGCTTCGGCGTGAACGGCACCGGTGGCCTCTCCTCCGTCGTCTCGCCGCTCACCTACGACGACGCCGCCTGGCACCACGTCGCTGCCATCTCCGGGACCGACGGACTCCGGCTGTACGTCGACGGGCAGGAGGTGGCGAGCCTGGCACCGCTCACACCGGGTACACCGATCCCCGTGGCCACCACCGCCGGGTACTGGCGGTGGGGCGGCGCGCCGCTGGGCGTGCCCTGGCTCTCGGCTCCGGCGACCGGCTACCTCGTGGGCAGCCTCGACGAGATCGCCGTCTTCCACACCGGCCTCAGCCGGCAGCAGGTCCTCTGGCACTTCCACGCCGACCACTGAGCCGGCCCGCGACCGGCACCCGCGGCCGGTGCAGGGCGGTCGCCGCCGCCGGCTCAAGCCGGTCCGCCGGGGTGCCGATGGACCCCGAGGGGCCACCGGGGTCCCACGGGGCGGGCCGGTGGTCGCTCGTCCCGGGGGGACGGACGCAGGAGAGCCATGCAGCACGCGTCGGCAGCACGCACCCCGGCGGGGAGGCGCACGCTCCCGCACCGGCGCGGCGCGGTCCGCGCCGCGCTCGCCGCGCTGCTGCTGACCGTGCTCGTCGCGGTGCCGCCGTCGTGGGCGGCGTTCTCCGCGACCGTGCCCAGCACCTCCTCCCTGGCGGTCCAGCCGTCGTTCCCCACGTACCCCACCGCGATCGGCCGCGCGTGGAACACCTCGACGCAGTCCTTCTCCACCGCCCCGGCCGACACGAAGCTGGAGTTCCACCACCGCGGCGAGGACGGCGCCACGGCGTCCGGCCCGTCCACGGCGGCGGACTCCTCCGCGAACTCCCCGCTGCGCAACGGCACGTACAACGGCGGCACCAACGGCCCGGTGCTGTGGTGGCCGCTCGACGAGGGCTCCGGCACCACCGTGGGTGCGCGCGCCGGGGGCTCCGGCGGCAGGATCACCGGCCCGGACGGCGCCGCGGCCACCGGGGTGTCCTGGACGACGCGGACGACGCCCTCCGGGCAGCCCGGCGGTGACCCGGCCCTGTCGTTCTCCAGCCCCAACGGGTACGTGGAGAGCACCGGCCCGGTGCTCGACCCGACCCGGGACTTCAGCGTCAGCGCGTGGGTCAGGGCGAACGCGCGCCCCGGCGTGAACTTCTTCGCCTCCGCCGTCGCGCAGGAGGGCCGCTCCTACAACGCCTTCTACGTCGGGATCGGCACGTTCCTGGACGGGACCACGGGCTGGATCTTCAGCATGCCCGGGCAGGCCACCCCCACGGACTCCACCACGCAGACCTACGACAGCGTGGTGGTCCCCACCGACGTGAGCGCCACGGCGAGCAACGAGATCGGCAGGTGGGTGCACCTGGTCGTCACGTACACGGCGGGCACCAGGTCGATGACCCTCGACGTGACCCCGGCCGGCGGGACGACGCGCTCCGGATCGACCACCCGCGCGGCCGGCTCCGCCTCCTGGTTCGACCGGCCGAGCGTCCACCCCACCTGCGCGTGCTCCTTCGTCGTCGGCCGGGCACGCTGGAACAACGGCAACGCCGACCCGTGGAACGGCTCGGTCGACGACGTCCGCGCCTACCAGCGGGTGCTCGGGCCCTTCGGCAAGGAGGTCAGCCGCGAGGACCCGCACACCTCCCGCTGGCGGTTCGGGGACATGTCCGCCTCCCAGACGAGCACCACGAAGGACGACGTCGCCGCGCGCACCGCAACCCTCGGCGGGGGCGCCGGGTTCAGCCAGTACACCCGCACGGACGGCAAGGGCCTCTCGCTCAACGGCACCGGCGCCTTCGCCAGCGCCCCGGCCGTGGTGAACACCGCCGCCTCGTTCAGCGTCTCCACGTGGGTGTGGCTGAACGGCAGCGACATCACGGGTCACACCGGCATCCAGGCGTTCGTCAGCCAGAACGGCGTGAACTCACCCGGCTTCGTGCTGGGGCGCCACGGCACGACGTTCCACTTCGCCATCCGCCAGTCGGACAGCGCCACCGCGACCGTCGACACCGCGACCTACAGCTGGCCCGCCGCCGGCACGCACGCCGACAGGTGGACGCACCTGGTGGGGGTGCAGGACGCCGAGGCGAACGAGCTGCGCCTGTACGCCGACGGCTTCCTCGTGGCCTCCGTCGCCCACACCGAGTGGACGTCCAGCGCCGCGGGCAACCTGCAGTTCGGCCGCCGGCTCGTCGCCGCCGCGAACAGCACCACCTACGAGTCCCCCGCGGTCGGCACGTTCGACACGGTCACCACCTACGGCTGGGCGCTGTCCCTCGGCGACGCGCGCGACCTCTCCCGCGACCGGGTGCCCAGCGCCCTCGGCGAGCTCGGCGGCGACGCGCTGGGCGCCCTGGACGGGCCGCAGAAGCTCGGCTCGCAGGGCGGCACGAAGGCCGTGGCGTTCTCCGGGGCCGTCGGGATGCACAACCCGAGGTCCTACACCAGCCCCCAGACCTTCAGCCTGGAGCTGTGGTTCCGCGCGGGCACCGGCGGGGCCCTGGCGGGCCTGCACAGCAACGCCACGACCCAGGGCACCGGGAGCTACGACCGGCTGCTGTACCTCGACAGCACCGGTCACCTCGTCTTCGGGGTCTACCCGGGGGTCACGAGGACGGTGTCGACCGCGAACCCGACCGTGACGCCGGTGCTCACCGTGCCACCGCTCGTCGACGGCAGGTGGCACCACGCGGTCGCCACGCTCGGGCCCTCCGGCGGCATGTCGCTGTACCTCGACGGCGTGCTCGTGGCGCGGAACACGAGCGTGACGGGCGCAGAGGCCTCCACCGGGTTCTGGCGCTTCGGCGGGCAGAGGCTGGTCGGCTGGCCGAACGAGTCCGGGATCAACCACTACTTCACGGGCCTGCTCGACGAGGTCGCCGTGTACTCCCGGGAGCTGAGCGCGCAGGACGTCGCCTGGCACTACCACGCCGACCACTGAGCCGGCCGCCCACCGGGTGGTCCCCCGGTCGCCCCGGCGTCAGCCCAGGCGCACCGGCAGGTGCTCCCACCCGCGCAGCACGCGGGTGGGGGTCCGCCGCGCGCCCGGGGCGAGCTCCACGTCCGGGAAGCGCCCGAACAGCGAGCGCAGGCCGATCTCCCCCTCCGTCCGGGCCAGTGCCGCCCCCAGGCAGAAGTGCCGGCCGGCGGAGAACGCGAGGTGCTCGCGGGCGCCGGCCCGGTGCACGTCGAAGCGCTCCGGGTCGGCGAACACCTCCGGATCGCGGTTGGCGGCGCCGAGGAGCACCACGACCCGCTCGCCGCGGCGGACGGCCCGCCCCCCGGCCGTGGTGTCGCGCTGCGCGACGCGGGAGACGATCTGCACGGGGGACTCCACGCGCAGCACCTCCTCCACGGCGTCCGCCCACGACGCCGTGCCGGCGCGCAGGGCGCCGAGCTGCGCGGGGTGCTCCAGCAGCAGGTGCACCCCGGAACCCAGCAGGTTCACCGTCGTCTCGAAGCCTGCGGCGAAGATCAGGCCCGCTGTCGCGCGCAGCTCCCGCTCCGTCAGCCCGCCCTCCTCGTCGGTGACGGTGACGAGGCCGCTGAGCAGGTCCTCGCCGGGAGCACGCCGCAGGTCGGCCAGGTGCCCGCCGATCCACTCCTCGAACCCGCGCAGCACGCCGTCCACGACGCGGAAGTCCCGCCAGGGCAGGGCGACGTCGATGCTGCGCGCGATGCCGTGCTGGAAGGCCAGCACCTCCGCGCGCCGGTGCGGCGGGACCCCGAGGACGTCGGCGATCACGGCGACGGGCAGCCGCACCGCGTAGCGGGCGACCAGGTCCACCTCGGGGCCCGGGTGCGCGGCGAGCTCGTCGAGCAGCTCGTCGGCGAGCGCCTGCACCTGCCCGCGCAGCCCTTCCACGGCGCGGGCGGTGAACACCTTCGACACCAGCCGCCGGTAGCGGGTGTGCTCGGGGGCGTCGACGGCCAGCATCGAGGGGGGCTCCACGGGGTGCACCGGGGAGTCCGCGCGGGCCCAGGCGCGCAGCCTCGCCGCCCGGGTGGGGAGCAGGTCGGGCGCGACGGCCACGCCGAAGTCGGGGCTGCCGAGCACCTCCCGGGCCACGCGGTGCGAGGTGGTGGTGAACGCCAGGCGCCCCCGCACCAGCTCCCCCTGCGCGCGCAGCCGCGCGTGCAGGGGGTAGGGGTCGCGCCAGAGCGCGGGCTGCGTCATGAGCCGGGCCTGCAGGTCGCCGGTGGCGGCCGCCCGCTGGGCGACGCGGCGGAGGATGCCGTGCTGGAAGGTCCACCGGGCGGCGCTGCGCATCATGGCCGCATTGTGCGCCGGGGTCCCCTACCCCCTGGTAGGGGGCCGGTAAGCGGCTTCCCATAGCACGTCCGCAACCTGCCCGCGTGCGGGTACGCGCGGCACTCCGCCCGTGTGGGGGATCGCCAGAAGGGCCTCCGAGGGCGCACTCTGGACCCATGGAGTCTCGTCCGGGCACGACCCGGCGCCACCTGGCCACCAGCCCGTTCAAACCGATCACCCACGCGGCTCCCGCCGAGTACGCGGCCGACGACCGCGTCACCCACGACCGTTTCGGCCTCGGGACGGTCGTCTCCACCGAGGGTTCCTCGTTCGTGACGGTGCGCTTCACCGTCGGCCTGGTGCGCGTCGCCAACAACGACAAGCTCCAGAAGCTCTGACGGCACCGGCCGGGCGGCGCGCCCTGCGGGTGCACCTCCCGGCCGTCGTCGCGGCGCGCCGGCTCAGCCCTCCAGCGCCTCCGGCAGCCCGAACACGCCGAACAGGCGGGGGTCGAAGAAGGCGCTGACCCGGCCGACGCGGGTGTCCCCGCCCGCCGCGGACACCGCGAGGACCTGGAGCTGGAACGCCCGGTGCACCCCGTCGGTGCCGCGCATGTACAGGCCGAACGCCACCTGCCCGTTCGCGGCGGTGGGCACCATGCGCATGTCGCCGGCCCGCTGGGCGGGGCAGTTGCGCGCGATGAGCTCGGCGATCGCCTCGCCCCCCTGGTACCAGCCCGTGAACGGCGGCATCTCCCAGACGGCGTCGGCGGTGAAGAGCTCCACCATGCCACCCACGTCGTAGCGCTCGAACGCGGCGACGTACCGGTCGAGCAGGTCCCGCAGCTCGCCGGACTCCGGCTCGCGGGTGGTCTCCGGGGTGGCGTGCAGGGTGTCGAGCTGGGCGCGGGCGCGCTGCAGGGCGCTGTTGACGGCGGCGGTGCTCGTGCCGAACAGGTCGGCCACCTCCGCCGCCCGCCAGGCGAGCACGTCCCGCAGGAGCAGCACGGCGCGCTGGCGCGGCGGCAGGTGCTGCAGGGCCGCCACGAAGGCCAGGCGGACGCTCTCGCGGGCGGTGACCACCCCCGCCGGGTCACCGCTGCCTGCGTCCACGCCCACGCGGGAGTCGGGCACCGGCTCCAGCCAGGGCACCTCCTCGTCCCGGGCGAGCTCCCCGCGCGGGTCGGCGGCCTCGGTGCCGAGCCCGGAGGGCAGGGGCCGCTTCTGCCGGTTCTGCAGCGCGGTGAGGCACACGTTGGTGGCGATGCGGTGCAGCCAGGTGCGGATCGAGGCGCGCTGCTCGTAGGTGTGGAAGGCGCGCCAGGCGCGCAGGTAGGTCTCCTGGACGAGGTCCTCCGCGTCGTGCACGGAACCCGTCATGCGGTAGCAGTGGGCGAACAGCTCCGCCCGCCACCTGTTGTCCAGCACCTCGTCCGGGAGACCGGGACCGGGTGCCGCCGCAGTGCGCCGGAGCACCGCGGCGGCCACCTCGCCCTGCCCGGCGACGTCCTCGCGGACGTCCTCGCTGACGTCCTCGCGGGTGTCCTCACCGCTTCGTGTGGTCGGCACGAGCGCGAGCGTACGCAGGGGGGCCGACACCGGCGATCGTCGTCACCGGCGGGGACGGCACCCGCCCAGCGCGACCCGGCTCACGCCGTGAGCAGGGGGCGGACCTCGACCCAACCGTCGACGACGGGGACCATGCGGGCGACCCAGACGGCGTGGTCGAGGTCCGAGGCCTCCACCACGAAGCAGCCGGCGAACGAGTGCGCGCCGCCGACGAGGGAACCCGCGATCACGGCGCCGTCCCGGACCGACACGGCGGTCGACGCGGGCTGCACGGCCCGGCCGGCGACGATCCGGGCACCGGTCTCCGCGATGTGCTGCGGCAGGCGCATGTGCGCTTCGAGGACGGTGGGCGGGGCCGCGCCGGCACTCTCCGGCACCACGCGCTCGTACACCAGGACCATGAACTGCGGGAGCGGCGACCGCTCCTCGGGTGCGACCACGACCACCTCCGGGTACCCGTGCCGGGAGCCGCCGGGAGCGTAGCGGCGCCCACCCCGCCCGCCGGTGGGAGGGGTGGGCGGGACGGGACGTCAGGCGGGCCGGGCCTCGCCGGAGACCACGGCCGGGTCCATCCACATGGCCTCCCAGATGTGCCCGTCGAGGTCGGTGAACGTGCGCCCGTACATGAAGCCCTGGTCCGTCGCCCCGCGCGGCTCCTCCCCACCGGAGGCCAGCGCCTCGGCGACGAGGGCGTCGACGTCCTCGCGGCTGCCGGCGGACAGGCAGAGCAGCGTCTCGGTGACGGCACCGGGGTCCGCGACGGGGCGCGGGGTGAACGTGGCGAACAGGTCGCGGGCGACGAGCATCGCGAACGCCTGGTCGTTCAGCTTCAGGCACAGGGCGTTGGCGTCGCAGAACTGCTCGTTGAAGCTGAATCCCAGGCCGGTCCAGAAGTCCCGGGTCTTCTGCACGTCGGAGACGGCGAGGTTGACGAAGATCATGCGGCTCACGGGGTGCTCCTCGGGTCGTGGTGTGCTTCTCACCGGTACAGACGCGCGGAGCCCCCGAAACTCATCGCGGACCCTGGCGGCCGGTGGCGGCTGGGCCGTCCGTGCGAGGGCGGCATACGCCGGGCGGGTGCACGTCGTCACTGATCGTTGAACGCGGGACGACCCTCGGTCAGCCTCGGGGCATGACCATGCCGACGCTCCGCACCGGCCGCGAGCTGCACTGCCTGGACGTGGAGAACCTGCTGGGCGGGCCCTTCTTCACGCGCGCCGACGTCGAGGCCCTGCGCGGGCGCTGGCTGCGCGAGGTCGCCGGGGACCGCGACGTCCTCGTCACGCTCGCCACCAGCTCCGCCGCGGGCCTGCTGGCCGCGGGCACGGCCTGGCCCGGCGCCCGCCTGGTGTGGCTGCCCGGCCGCGACGGCGCCGACCGGGCCCTGCTGGAGGTGCTGGAGGAGGACGTCGCCGCCCGCTTCGAGCGGGTCGTCGTGGGCTCCGGCGACGGTGCCTTCACCGCCTCCGCCGCACGCCTGGCCGAGGCCGGCTGCGAGGTGGCCGTCGTCGGCCCCCGCGGGGGTGTCGCCGGGTCCCTGCGCCTGGCCGCGCACAGCGTCACGGAGGTCGCCACCCGCCTGCCGCACTGCAGCAGCCGCGCCGCCTGAGACGCCCCCCGCAGGGGCGCCCGGGACTGCGTCCCGGCGGGCCGCGGGCCGCGTCCGGCGCTACGTTCGCAGCGCCCGGACGACCACGACGAGGCACTCGACGAGCCACGAGGAGGACGACGTGCAGATCCCCAAGGAGCAGGTCCTGCAGTTCCTGCAGAGCCGCGGTGAGGGCGACAAGGCCCAGCAGGCCGACGGGCAGCTGCCCGAGCAGGTGGACACCGAGCAGCACTCCGGCCTGCTGTCGCAGCTCGGCATCGACCCGCAGGACCTCCTCGGCCTGCTCAGCGGCGGTGGCGGCAACAGCGGTGGTGGCGGCCTCGGCGGGATCGCCGGCAAGCTCGGCCTCTGACACCCCGCCCCGCGGGCGTCAGGCCCCGGTGACCCCGGCGAGGGCGCTGCCCCCACCGGGCGCCGGGGCCGGCGCGTCCAGCGGGTGCGCGGTCTCGTCGGCGGCCAGCCGGCCCGCCACGAGCGTCACCACGGCCAGCACCAGCGGCACCGTGGCCGCCACGGTGAACACCGCCGTCTGCCCGAACCGCTCGCTGGCCGGGCCCGCCAGCGCCATCGAGGCGGGCATGAGGGCCAGGGAGACGAAGAAGTCCAGGCTGGAGACGCGGCCCAGCAGCGCCGGCGGCACCCGCCGCTGCAGGAGCGTTCCCCAGATGACCATCGGCGCGTTGAACATCGCGCCGGTGAGGAAGGCCGCGACGACCATGGGCCACAGCGTCGTCGCCAGCCCGAAGGCGAGCATCGGCACGGACGCGGCGCCCCAGAGCAGCGTCATGACGCTCAGGTAGCGCCGGGGCAGGCGCAGGGACGCCACCACCGCCGAACCCAGCGCGCCGCCCACGCCGAACGCCGTGAGCACCAGCGCGTGCTGCTGGGGCCCGCCGCCGGCGCGGTCGCGCACCGCGAACGGTGTGACGACCTCCAGCGGCCCCATCACGGCCAGCACCATGCCGGAGGCGAACAGCAGCGTCGCGAACAGCCAGCGCGTGCGGACCATGAACACGAAGCCCTCGCGCAGGTCGACCAGCATCGCCCCCACCCCCGTGCCGGCCCCGGCGCCCAGGTCCCGGCGCACCGGCACGGGCGGCAGGGCCGCCACGCACACCGCCGCACCCGCCGCCGCCAGCGCGGTCGCCGCCAGCGCCGCACCCGGGGACAGCGCCGCGACGAGGAACCCCGCGGCCGCGGGCCCGGCGGCCTGCACGAGCACCGGCCGCAGGGCGCCCTCCAGGCCGTTGGCGGCGAGCAGGTCCTCCTCCGGCACCAGCGAGGGCAGCAGCGCCGAGTACGCCGGGTAGTACAGCCCACCGGCCAGCCCGCCGACGAGGCCCACGGCGGCCACGTGCCACAGGGCCGGCACCCCCCACAGCGACAGCGCGGCGAGCACCCCCACCGACGCCGCCTGGGTCAGCGCGATCGCCAGCAGGATCCGCTTCTGCGGGAAGCGGTCGGCCAGCACCCCGCCCAGCAGCGCCGTCAGCAGCATCCCGACGGCACCGGCGGCGGAGGCGAGGGACATCTCGGCGGGGCCGCCACCGAGGTCGACGACCTGCCAGACCAGGGCCACCACCCACAGGCCGCTGCTGAGCAGGGACAGCGCCATGGAGGCCGCCAGGAGACGGTACGCGCGGTGCCGGAGCGGGCGCAGGGCCCGCGGTGTCGAGGCCACGCCCCCTGTCTACTCCCGGGCTCCGACACCCTCCCCGGCTCCGACACCGGCCGGTGCCGGGGCGGGCACGCAGTCGTGCAGGCGGCGCCAGAAGACGTCGAACTCCCCCGGCTCCCCGCTCATCATCCGCTGCGTGAACAGCACGCCCAGGAGGCCGCGGGCCGGGTCCGCGTACGCGGTGGTGCCCAGCCCGCCCGACCAGCCGAAGCGGCCGGGGGTGCTCCACGGGTGCCCCGGCCCGACCGCGACCTCCACGTCCAGCCCCCACGAGCACCCGGGGTCCAGCATCCCCGCCGCACCCGCCCGCTGGGCCGCGGTGAGCTGGTCCGACGTCATCTCCCGCACCGACCCCGCCGAGAGCACCCCGCCGCCCCCGGTGAGCAGCGCCACCAGGAACGCCAGGTGGTCCCCGGCGGTGGAGACCAGCCCGCTCGAGAGGGACTCGAACACGGGCTGCCGCGCGAACACCCCCTCGGGCGGGTCGAACACCTCCAGCCCGTCCGGCCCCGGCGCGTACGCCGTGGCCAGGCGCGCGGGGTCCTGCGCCCGGAACGCGGTGGAGGTCATCCCCAGCGGCTCCAGCACCCGCTCGGCGAGCACCTGCCCGAGCGGCCTGCCCGTGGCGCGGGCCAGCAGCACCGCGAGCACGTCGCTGCCCGTGTGGTAGAGCCAGCGCTCCCCCGGCTGGTGCGCCAGCGGCAGCGACCCCAGGCGGGCCGCGAACTCGTCGTGGCCCATCGCCGGGGGCAGCGGCCCGGGGGCGAGCCCGGCGTTCCACACCGCCTGCTGGAGCGGGGTCGGGTCCTGGAGCCAGCCCAGGCCGAACGTCATCGTGAGCAGGTCGCGGACCAGCACCGGCCGCCGGGCCGGGACCGTCTCCCCCAGCGGCCCCGCGGGGTCGGCCAGCACCCGCGGGGCGGCCAGCTCCGGCAGCCAGCGGGCCACCTCGTCGTCGAGGCCGAGCACGCCGTCCTCCGCGAGCGCCAGGGTGAGCGCCCCCGCGACCGGCTTGGTCAGCGAGGAGGTGCGGAACAGCGTGTCCGGCCGCACCGGCCGCGGGCCGCCCAGCGCGGTGGACCCGCCGCAGCGCACGTGCGTCCGGCCGTCGGACCACACCGCGGCGGCGTAGCCGGGCAGGTGGCCGGAGGCGACCTGCCCGTCGAGCAGGTCCCACACCGGCGCCGGGTCGAGGGCCCCGGGACCGCTCACGCGCGCCCCGTCGCGGCCGGGCGCAGCGGCAGCATGGAGCGCAGCGCGGGCTCCCGCAGCCACAGGCCCACCCACATCAGGGTGCCCACGTAGACGGGGAACAGGACGGCGGAGAACAGGGGGTCCTCCACGCGCAGGTGGGCGGTCACCGCACCCCCGAGGTAGCCGGTGAGCAGCACGGCCCCGAGCACCGAGGTGGGGCGGACCAGGTGCAGGGCGAGGCACGCCAGCTGCACCACGCCCATCACCACCGCCGACTCCGGTGGGAACCCGAGCCGCTCCGTGGCCTCCACGACGGGCGCCGGCCGCAGCAGGTGCGAGATGCCGTCGAAGACGATGAACGCGCTGAACAGGGCGGTGAGCACCCACCCGGTGCGGACGGCGGCGCGGCCGGGGACGCGGGTGCCGGTGGGGCCGGGGGCGGTGGTCGCGGACACGGGGGCCTCCTGGGTGCGGTGGGTGGACTGCCGTCGCCGGGACAGACCCGCGGCACCGGCGGAACTCATCGGTGACCCGCAGGGGTGCACGCGGCGGCCCGGCCACCGGTGCCCGGGCACGCGAGGGCCCCCGCCGCTCCTCGCGGGGCGACGGGGGCCTCGGGCCGCTGCGGCTCAGCCCGCGGCGGTGAGCGCGAACACCTCGATCTCGCTCAGCGTCATGTGCGTGTTCGGGCGGGCGGTCAGGACGACGCGGACCTCGTCGGCCGCGCGGCCCGCGAAGGGCACGGTCACGACGGGTGCGGGGGCACCGGTCGCGCTCACCGTGACCTCGGCGCCGGCGTCCACCCACTCCCCCTGCCCGGTGCGGGTCTGCACGCGCAGGCTCGCCGGGTAGCTGTCGGTGCCGTCGCGGTAGACGTGCACCCGGGCCTCCACGACGTGCCGGCGCTCGGGGAGGGTGAAGGTGAGGGTGTCGGAGGGGTTCTTCGTCCCCGTCCGCCAGTTCGACCAGCCCTTCTCGGTGGTCGTCCCGTTGTGCAGGTTGGCCGGCGGGAACCTCGACTCCGAGAACGTGGCGGTGGCCACGACCCCCTTGGCGAGGGCGGCGTTCACCCGCACCGCCTCGGTGACCGTGACGGTCGCGGTCGCGGCGATCGTGCGGCCGCCACCGGCGTCGGCGCGGCCCGTCAGGGTCACGGTGCCGGGGGTGGCGTAGGCACCCGCGGGCGCGGCGTCCCACACGACGGGGCGCTGCACCGGCATGCCGAGGGAGCCGACGGCCGCAACGGTGGCGGGCAGGGTGGGCTCCCCGCCGGCGAAGGTGCGCGCCTCGACGGGCGTCGTGGACGTCAGCTTGTCGACGACGACCTGCGCCTCGACCTGGTGCCGCTGCCCGAGCAGGTCGGTGGCGGTGCCCTTCACCCGGACCACGCCGGTGTCCCGCCACCGCGCGGCGGGCGGGACGTTCCACGTGGCGGGGACGGTGCCGCGGACGCCGTCCCGCGTGCGGGCCGGGACCTGCTGCGGCAGGACGGGTGCGGTGCCCGGCGCGGTGAAGCCGGGGACCTCGGGCACGCCGAGGACCGTCTCGTCGACCAGACCCCAGAGCTGGTCCGTCCCGGAGGTGGGCAGGGACGCCGTCGCCCGGGTGCGGTCGGCGGTGCCGACCTCGAGGACGCGGCGCGACGCGGGGTTCACGAGCGTCACGGTGCCGTCGCCCGTGGTGGACACGATCCACTGCGCGGTGGGAGCGGGCTCGCCGCCGGGGACGAGGGTGACGGCGCCCTCGACCACGGCGAGCCTGCGGCCGTCGGCCACGCTCGTCACGTCGTAGCGGGTGCGGTTGGTGCCCTCGGGGGTGACGGCGTCGAAGCGCCACAGCTGCGCGGCGCTCGCGGGGTCGTCGGCGCGCACGTGCGCCGCGCCGTCCGGGCCGGCGGTGAGGGAGGTGCCGCGCTGCGCCCCGCGCAGCCGGTAGCCGTGCCCCTCCTGGAGGAGGGCGTTCTCCTCCGCCGCGGCGCGGACGCCGTCGACGAGGAACGTCGTGACGGACTGCGCGGGCACCTCGAGGGTGGCGCGGCCGTCGACGACCTTCACGGGGGCGCCCTGCACGAGCGGCTTGCCGGCGGTCGTCACGACGGGGGTGACCGAGGCGGCGTTCTTCACGTGCCGGAAGCCCGTGAGGTCGAGCGTGACGGCGGCGGCCCTCGTGCTCTCGTTGACGTGGACGACCGTCGCGCCCTTCTCCGTCACCGCGGCGACGGAGTTCTTGTCGTCCACCGCGACGAACCGGTCCCCGGGCCTGATGTGGTGGGTGAAGTTGCGCGCGGTGTCGTACTTGGTGTTCGTGACGATCGGGCACTGGGCGAGGGTGTCCGTGGGCTTGCAGCTGAAATCGATGTGGATGCTGCCCCAGTTGCTGCCGGCCTGGGTGGGGGTCTTCTTCGTGAGGGCGAGGTTCTCCACGGGCTGCCAGAACGCCCACGCGCTGGGCTCCAGCTCGCGCATGTCGTCCACGATGCGCTTGGCGATGCCGAGACCCGGGATCGGGCTCTCGGGGTCGAACCCGGTCAGGAAGGAGCCCTCGACCTCGCTCATCCACAGCGGCTTGCCCTCGGCCTTGGCGAGGTCGCGGACCGTGGTGCGCTGGGTGGTGCCGTAGGTGTGGACGTTCATCTGCGCCACCGCGGCGCGCACGTCCTCGGGGTAGGTGTACCACTGCGAGGCGAACAGGCTCGGCTGCGTCTCGTCGATCGCGGAGATCACGGCGTCGGTCTCGGCGTCCTCCAGCTTCCCGGCGAGGGAGCGGATGACCTGCTGCTGCACCTGGGCGCCGATGTGGGCGCCCTCCTGCTTGGTGGGCAGCGGCCTGCCGTCGGGCCCGAGCGTCGTGCTCCAGTAGCTGGTGCCGGGCTCGTTGAACGGGGCGATGGTGTGGACGTCGATGCCGTGCGCCTTCTCCAGGTGCTCGGTGACCTCCACCAGGTAGGTGGTGAACTCGTCGATGCTGTCGGTGCGCAGCTGCTCCGAGGCGCCGTTGAAGCCGCCGGAGACGTAGCCGTTGACGGTCTGGAAGTAGGGCGGGGAGTTGCTGAACGTCTCCCACTTCGTGACGTCGCCCTTGATGCGGTCCACCCACCAGCGCTGGCGGGGGTCGGCGCCGAAGTTCCAGTGGTCGGGGTCGGCCGGGTCCCACCAGTCCTTGTCCGCGATCCCGGTCCCGGCCGGGGCCTTCCACCAGCCGGGGACGGCCGAGCCGGGGCGCAGGTAGTCCGCGACGTCGGGGGCGTGGCCGCCGCCGATGTTGTAGCGGGCGATGTTGAGGTTCAGCCCCTCTTCGCTGAACAGGAGGCGGTACAGCTCCTCCCGGACCTCGGGCGAGTAGCCGCCCGTCGCGTTGGCGAACCAGACGAGGCTGGTGCCCCAGCCCTCGAACTCCTGGCCCTGGTAGGAGGGGTCGGGCCGCACGGTCACGGACGGCAGCGCCTCGGGGGCGGCCTGCGCGGGGGCCGCGGCGGCCGAGAGGGTCGCCGCGGTCACGGCGACGGCGCCGAGCCCGGCGAGCAGCCGGGCAGCGGAACGGGAACTCATCGTCGGGTTCTCCTCGGTTCGGTAGACCGGATCGAGCGGGGCGGCGCGGATCGGGGGCAGCGTGGATCGGGGGGGGGATCGGGGGGCGGATCAGGGGGCGGGGGGCGCGGCGACGGCGCGGGTGATCGCGACGTGCGCGTTGCTCCACAGGACGAACAGCACCGCGCTGGGCAGCAGCACCCCGGCGAGCAGGGGGCGGGCGGTGACGGCGGTCGCGAGGGCGGCGAGCAGGACGAGGGCGAGGACCCCGGCGAGCCAGTGCCGCACCGCGAGGAAGACGCCCGCCCGCAGCAGCGCGCCGGTGCGCGCCGCGGGCACCGCGACGACTCCGGCGAGGGCGGTGAGGGAGGCGACGACGGCGAGGGCGGTGAGGACGAGCAGCAGGGGCACGAGGACGGGACCCGCCGGGGTGCCCGACACGAACGCCACGTCCGCCCCGAGGACCGCGACCGCCGCCGCGCCCACGGCCCACACGGCGAGGGAGCGGCGGGCCGTCCGCCGCCAGCAGCGGCAGAAGTCCCGCACGGGGCGCAGTTCCCCCTCCGCGCGCAGCACCGCGAAGCAGCCGAAGGCCGCCGCGACGGCGGGGGCGGTGCACGCGGAGAGCACGAGGAAGAACGGCCACGAGCGCACCGGGTCGGCCACCGACACGAGCGGCACCAGCAACGGGGACGTCGCCACCAGGAGCAGGACGTTCACCCCGAGGCCGGCGTACACGTGCGTGAACACCGTCTCGTACGTGGACGCGGGGAGGTTCCACGACCGGCGCGGTGGTGCCGCGACGCGGGTGCTCACCCCTTCATCCCGGCGGTGGCGATGCCCTGGATGAAGTACCGCTGCCCGACCAGGAAGATCAGGAGGATCGGCAGGACGGACAGCACCGACCCCGTCATGATCATGGCGTACTCGGCGTCGTAGAGACCGACGAACGAGCGCAGGCCGAGCTGCACGGTCCACAGCTCGTTGCTCGTGAGGTAGATGAACGGACCCATGTAGTCGTTCCACGTGTGCACGAAGGTGAGCAGCGCCAGGCTGGCCAGCGCCGGCTTCGACAGCGGCAGCACGATGCGCGCCCAGATGCCGTACTCCGAGAGCCCGTCGATGCGTGCCGCCTCGCACAGCTCGTCCGGGATGGTCATGTAGTACTGCCGCATCAGGAACACCCCGAACGCACCGAACGCCTGCAGCAGGACGAGGGCCGTGAAGGTGTTCGTCAGCCCCGCCTTCTGCATGAGGATGTACTGCGGGACCATGTAGGCCTGCCACGGCACGGCGATCGTCGCGATGTAGGCCAGGAACAGCACGTCCCGGCCGGGGAAGCGCACCTTGGCGAAGCCGTACGCCGCGAAGCTGCCCGTGAGGACCTGCAGGAACGTGATGCTCACCGCGAGGAAGAGCGAGTTGCGGACGTACACCGCCATCGGGATGCGCGTCCAGATGTCCACGTAGTTGCTCCACAGGAACTCCTCCGGGATCCAGCGCACCGGGATGGAGAAGACCTGGTTGTCCTGCTTCAGCGAGGAGGACACCATCCACACGAACGGCACGAGGACCGCCAGCGTGAGCGCGGACAGCAGGACGTACAGCGCCGCGCGGCGCACGCGCGCGCGCGTGGCCCGCCGGGTGCGGGGGTCGCCGGGCTCGCGCGTGGGGGTGCCCACCGCGCTGCCGGTGCCGGGCAGGGTACCGGGCAGGGTCGTGCTCATCACCGCTCCCGTCGTTCCTGGACCTTGAACTGCAGCACCGTGATCGCCAGCACGATCACGAAGAGCACGAGGGAGATGGCCGAGGCGTAGCCGAACCGCCCCTCCCGGATGCCCTCGCGGTAGATGAGCTGCGACAGCACCGTGGTGGAGCGCCCCGGCCCACCGTCGGTCATGACGACGATGAGGTCGAACACCTTGAAGCTGCCGACGGTGACCATGACGAGCACGAGGAACGTCGTGGGCCGCAGGCACGGCAGGGTGATGTTCCAGAACCGCTGCCAGGCGTTCGCCCCGTCCACCTGCGCGGCCTCGTAGTACTCCGACGGGATGGCCTGCAGCCCCGCCAGGTACAGGACCATGTAGTAGCCCATGTCGCGCCACACGCTCGTGATGATGACGGCGGGCATGGCCCAGTCGGTGCTGGTGGTCCAGCCGGGCAGGTTCTCCACCCCGAGCGCCCCGAGGAACTGGTTGACGGGGCCCGCGGTCGGGTTGAACAGCATGTTCCACACGACCGCCACCGCGACGAGCGAGGTGATGTACGGGAAGAACAGCGCGGTGCGGAAGAACGCGACGCCGCGCAGCTTCTCGTTGAGGAGCACCGCGAGGCCCAGGGCCGCGACCATGGTCAGCGGGATGTGCCCCAGGGCGTAGTAGCACGTGTTCCACAGCGCCACCCAGAAGGACTCGTTGCCGAGCATGCGGCGGAAGTTCGCCAGCCCGACCCACTCCGGGTCGGAGTACGAGTTCCACTTCAGGAAGGACAGGGCGAGGGCGGCGACGACCGGGACGAGCGTCAGGGCGGCGAAGCCGATGAAGTTGGGCAGGATGAAGCTCCACCCCACCAGGGTGTTGCGGCGGGTCTGCCGCGCGTTGCGCTTGCGGTGCACGGCGGGTTCAACCGCCTGGGCCGGGGCCACGGGACGCACCTCCGTCCTCTCGTCGGTCGGGGCCGCGCGGCCGGCCGGGACCGGCCGC
>NZ_BAAIHU010000014.1:42031-125550 GCF_054590795.1 Kineococcus anabasis | reverse complement strand
GCCGCGCGGCCGGCCGGGACCGGCCGCGCGGCGGGGTGGGGCGGGCTGCTCAGCCGAGCGCCTCGTCCTTGACGCGCTGCTCCATGGTGGCGATGCCCTCGTCGGGGGTCTTCTCGCCGACCATGACCAGCTGGTGCTCCTCGTTGAGGATGGTGTCGACGTCACCGGAGACCTCGCTGACGGGCATCTCCAGGACGACCTCGTCGGGCTGGAACGCCTTCTTGGAGCCCTCGTCCGCGGGGAGGCCGGGGAGCGCGAAGAACGCCTCGGTGATCTCGTCGCTGGTGTAGGCGGGGACCACGCCGACGGCGGCGACGGCCTTGGCGCCCTCCTCGCCGGCGGCGAACTCGAGGAACTGCTTGGCCGTCCCGGGGTTCTTCGAGCTCTTGTTGACCGCGAACGCCGTCGGGGAGCCGAACGTGGTGATCTTGCCGCTCTCGCGCTGGGGCAGGGGCGCCATGCCCCACTCGACGTCGGTCTTGCCGGCGTCCTCGGCCTGCTTGATGCCGGCGATGTACCACGAGCCCATCGGCAGCATGGCCGCCCTGCCCGTCTCGAACATCGTGCGGTAGCTGGTCTTCTGGGCGGTGGCGGTGGCGAAGTCGAGCGTCGCACCGTCCTCCTGCAGCCCCAGGGTCGTGTCGTACTGCGCCTTCATGAAGTCGTAGTCGCCGCTGATCTGGTCCCCGTCGCTCTGCGCGTCGGAGACGGCCTGCACGAGCGAGCGCCAGGTGTGCAGGTAGGTGCCGTAGACCTTCGCCTCGCCCTCACCGGTGGTGAGCTCGCGGGCGAGGTCGGCGTACTCGTCCCAGGTGAGGGCCCCGGGGTAGGCCACGCCGGCCGCGTCGAAGATCTTCTTGTTGTAGTACATCAGCCAGAAGTCCTGCCGGTACGGGACCGCGAACGTCTCGCCGTCGACGTCGTAGTCCCCGAGCCCGGCGAGCTTGTCGCCGCCGGCGGCCTCGGCCACGTCGGACACCTCGAGGAGCTGGCCGCGGCTGGCGTAGCGGGAGTAGCCGATGACGTTCTTCATGGTGATGACGTCGGTGGTGTCACCACCGGCGAGCATCGTGGTGACCTTCTCGTCGTAGTCGTCGGCGAGGATGTCGACGGGCTCGACGTCGACGTTCGGGTTCGCCGCCTCGAACGCCTCGATGAGCGCCTTGAACTCCGGCGTCTGCTCGTAGTTCCAGAGCGAGACGGTGAGGGTGACCGGGCCGGTGGGCGTGGCGCCCGCGCCCGGCGCGGCGGACCCGTCCGGTCCGCCGCAGGCGCTCAGCGCCAAGGTCAGGCCGACGGCCGTGGCCGCCGCCTTGAGGACCGTCAGCTTCATCGCTGGAACTCCTTCTCGAGGTGGTGTGGTGCATCGGGGGCGCCGGAGGGGCCCTCGGGGGGCTCCGGCAGGTCGAGGGTGGTGGTGGCACCGCCCGGCCAGGTCACCGCCGCGGTGGTGCGCTCGCCGTGCCCGGTGAGCAGCAGGACGGGCGGTGGCCCGGGCTGCGCACCGCGCCCGGCGAGCAGCAGCGCCGCGGCGTACCAGCGCCCCGGTTCGGCGGGCCCGGCGGTGCAGCGGTAGGGCACGGCCGTCAGCTCCCCCAGCGGGGTGGCGTCGGTCTCGGGGCGCACCGCGGCGGCGGGCAGCCCGCCGAGGTCGTGGACGGCGGAGACGAGCCGGGGGGTGCGCACGGCGGAGACGTCGAAACCGCTGCCGTGCTCGGCGCCCACCGGGACCGCCCACCCGCCGAAACGCAGGGGGCCGGCGGCCACGTCGGCGCCCGGGGTGTCCTCGACGCGGGCCAGGCGGACCTCCCAGTGCCGGTGCAGCAGGGAGACGACGGTGAGGTGCGGGCCCGTGCGGACGGCGCCGGTGTCCCCCGAGCCGTGCTGCGGGGAACCCGGGTCAGGCTCGACCCAGTGGGTGCGCGCCCGCGAGGCCCCGAGCAGCACCGGGCTCGCGTCGTCCGTGCCCTCCGTGCCGTCCGTGCCATCCGTGCCGTCCGTGCCCTCCGTGCCGGGCAGGGCGCGCACGTCGAGGGTGGTGAATCCGGCGCGGTGGCTGGGGCGGCGGTGCTCGTCGAGCACGGCGACGCTCTGGTCCAGGGGGTCGGGGGCGCGGCCGCCGGGAGCGGCGTCGCCGGCGAGCAGCGGGAACGTGGCGGTGGAGTACCCCAGGCGCGCGTACAGCGGGCTGTCCGTCACGTCGTCGCCCGGCAGCGCGTGGTCCGTGCCGTGGTTGACGACGCGCACGACGCCGTCGTCGCGGGTCCCGCTGACGAGCCAGCCCGGTGCCACCGCGACGCGGGCGTCGTCGGCCCGCTCCAGCGGCAGCGGCTCCTCCACGGCGGTCCACACCGGGTGCCCCGCGGGCAGGGCGAGGCCGAGCAGGCCCTTGCACGCCCAGTACGGCGAACCCGGCCCGGAGTAGGACTGCGCCATCGCACGCCACGGGTGGTGCCAGCCGAGGGTGAGCAGCCCGTCGGGGCCCGGGACCCCGGCGTCGGTGAAGGAGCGCACGATGCCGCTGGCGGCGCGCCGCAGCAGGCCCGGGGCCAGGGCCGTGGAGCCGGCGAGCGCACCCGCCCAGAACGGCGCGGCGGCGGCGTAGCGGTAGACGAGGCTGCGGCCCTGCGCCAGGGGCGCGCCGTCGGCACCGACGAGGCGGACGGCGTCGTGCAGGAATCGGTCCAGGTGCGCCAGGTACCGCCCGCGCCGCTCGGTGGCCAGCGGGTCGCCCCCGGCCATCGCGAGCCACAGCACCGGGTACAGGTGCAGCGCCCAGCCCGCGTAGTGGTCGTAGGCGCGCTGCGCGCCGTCGGAGTACCAGCCGCCGGGACGGGTGAACGTGTCGTGGGTGGCGAGGTCGGCCTCCACGTCCTCGCGGGACCAGGGACCGCCGACGGAGCGCAGGAACTGCTCCGTGACGAGGCGGAACCACACCCAGTTGATGGGCGGGTACTCCGCACCGACGACGTCGGCGAGGTAGTCCACGGTGCGTTCCTGCACCCCGGCGTCCAGGTGGTCCCAGATCCACGGGCGGGTCAGGTGCAGCACGAGTGCGAGGGAGGCGGCCTCGACCTTGGCCTGGCCGTGCTCGCGGGGGCGCACCCAGCGGTCGGGGTTCGCCGGGTCGGTCCCGGCGGCGATGCCCTCGGCGTACCACTCCGCGAACCCGAGGGGGTCGCGGCCGCCCTCCCCGGCGAGGCGGAAACCGGCGGCGAGGAAGGTGCGGGCGAAACCCTCCAGGCCGTCGACGGCGGTGCCGTACCCGCCGGGTGCACCGGGCAGGGTGATGCGGGCGTGGGAGGGCGAGGCGTGCGGGCGCACCGCGAGGAGCAGGTCGTCGGCGGTGGCGGCCCAGTGCTGCCGGGTCCAGCCCGTGAACGGGGACAGGGCGCGGTCCTCGGGCACCGCCGCGGCGGCGGGGCGGGGCGTGCTCATGCGATGAGCTCCAGGTCCTCGCTGACGACCTGGTGGTGGAGGGGCTGCCCGGCGAGGTGGCGCCGCAGCTCGTCCAGCGCGGTGTCGGTCATCCGGAACGTCTCGCTGCCGAGGGAGCCGGCGACGTGCGGGGTGATGACGACGTTGGGCAGGTCGTACAACGGGGAGCCGGCGGGCAGCGGCTCGGGGTGGGTGACGTCGAGGACGGCGTGCAGGCGCCCGGTGGCGCACTCGCGTTCCAGGGCTGGGGTGTCCAGGAGCGTGCCGCGGGCGGTGTTGACGACGGTCGCCCCGTCGGGCAGCAGGGCCAGCTCCCGCGCGCCGATCATCCCGCGGGTGGCGGGCAGGTCGGGGGCGTGCAGCGACAGGACCGACACCCGGGGCAGCAGCTCGTGCAGGGCGGTGAGCCGGCCCCCGGCGGCGGCGACCTCGGCGGGGTCGGCGTAGGGGTCGGACACCAGCACCTCCGCGCCGTCGAGCTGCTGCAGCATGCGCACGACGCGGCGGCCGATGCGGGAGAAACCGACGATCCCGAGGGTGCGGCGGTAGTTGCTCAGCTCCCCCCGGGCCCGCACGTAGGACCAGTCCTCGCGGTGCCGGCGGGCGTCGTTGGCGAGGAACTGCGCCTTCTTGCCGGCCAGGACGATGGAAGCGAACGTGAACTCGGCGACGGGGACGGCGTTGGCGTCGGCGCCGCTGCTGACGACGATGCCGCGCCGCCAGAACTCCTCGCTCACGATGGGGCGCACCGTCCCGGCGCAGTGCAGGACGGCGCGCAGGCTGCGCAGGCGGGCGAGCCGGGCGGTGTCGAGGCGGGGGGCGCCCCAGCTGGTCAGCAGGACCTCGACGTCGGCCAGCGACGGCGCCAGGGCCGGGTCGTCGAGGTCGGGCGCCCACACCGGGCCGGGGAAGGAGACCATGCCGCACAGGCGGTCCAGGCGGGCCGGGTCGAACTGCGTCCGGAACGTGTCCTGGGACATCACCAGGAGCGCCGGTGGTCGTCGCACGCTGTCCATGCGCCCTGGGTCCTCCTCGTCGAGGTTCCGGACCGGCGGGAGCGGGCCCGGACGCGGCCGGTCCCGGCTGCTTGCCGGGGAGCTGGGACGAAGTGAATACTCGCCGCTGAGCACGGTCAATCAATCCGTCCACAGTCGAACAGGCTCGATCACAGTCGATCGGCCGGTGCAGGAGGGCTCATGTCGCTCGCTCCCCCGGGAGGTCCCCTCCGGCGGGCGTGGGGGACCTCGCTCGACGCCGGCGCCCTCGCACCGCTCCTCGAGGGGGCCCGCGACCGGCTGGCCGTCCGCCCGGCCGACGAGCGCGGCCCCTGGTCGGCCGCGGACGCCCGCACCACCGCGGAGCTGCGGCGCCGCGCGGAGCAGGACGCCCCCCTGCCCTGGCCCCAGCCGCTGACCTCCCACCACGCCCGCTACTTCCGCGACGGCAACCGCACGGAGTACGAGGAGCGGGTCGCCGCCCGGCAGCGCCGCCTGACGCGCGCCGTCGTCACCGCCGCCTCCACCGGCGCGCAGCGCTGGGTCGACGAGGCCGCCGACGGCATCACCCTGCTGTGCGAGCAGAGCAGCTGGTGCTGGGCCGCCCACGACGACACCCGCGACGTGCACGGGGCCGTCGTCCCCACCGTCACCTCCCCCTACCTGGACCTCGGCGCCGGGGAGGTCGCCGCGCAGCTCGCCTGGGCCGACCACGTCCTCGGCCCCCTGCTGGACGAGCGGGTCCCGGGGCTGCGCACCCGCGTCCGCCACGAGTTCCGCCTGCGCGTCCTGGAGCCGTTCACCACCCGCCGCGACTGGCACTGGCTGGGCCTGGACGGCGACGTGCACAACTGGAACCCGTGGATCCACTCCAACCTCGTCGCCGCCGCGCTCCTGCTGCTCGACGACCCCGGCGAGCGCGCCCGCACCGTCGCCCTCGCCGTCGAGGGCCTCGACCGGTTCCTGGCCGCGCTCCCCCCGGACGGCGCGGTCGACGAGGGCTGGAGCTACTGGTGGAACGGTGCCGGGCGCGCGCTGGAGTGCCTGGACCTGCTGCGGCAGGCCAGCGGCGGCCGGCTCGACGCGAGCGGGATCCCCGTGGTCCGCGAGACCGTCCGCTTCCCGCACCGCATGCACCTGGGCGGCGACTGGTACCTCAACGTCGGCGACGGCACCGCCCGCCCGCGCCAGCCCCTGCCGTGGGACGTGCTGCACCGCTGGGGGAGGGCCACCGGGGACGCGGACGCGACCCGGCACGCCGCCTGGCAGCGCGGGCGCACCGCGACGGTCGCCGACCCCGACGCGAGCCTGGGCCGCGTCCTCACCGCGCTCGCCGACCCCGCCTGGCGCGAGGCCGCCGCCGACACCCCGCCGCTGGTGCGCTCGGCGTGGCTGCCGTCCGTGGAGGTCCTGCTCACGCGGGAGGAACCCGGTGCGGAGCGCGGGCTCACCCTGACCGTCAAGGGCGGGCACGACGGGGAGCACCACAACCACCTCGACGTCGGGTCGGTGGTCGTCGCCCTCGACGGCGCCCCGGTCCTCGTCGACGCCGGGCAGCCGACGTACACGGCGCTGACGTTCTCCCCGCGCCGCTACGAGATCCGCGCGATGCGGAGCGGCTGGCACAACGTCCCCGTGCCGTGGGGGCTGGAGCAGGGGCAGGGCCGCACCTACCGGGCCACCGGGGTGCGCCGCACCGGCGGGGACGCGGCCACCGGTCTGGAGCTGGAACTGGCCGGCGCCTACGACCTGCCCGCCGGCTCCACGTGGCGGCGCTGGGCCCGGCTGGAGAACGGCGCGGGCACGCCGGACGGCGGGTTCGTGGCGATCTCCGAGGCGTGGTCCCTGGCCGGGAACCCCCCGGACGGCGCCGACGGCACCGGGGACGTGGAGAACGCCGTGCACCACCTGCTCGCCGGGGACGTGGAGCTCACCGGCACCTCCGCCGTGGTGCGCCGGCCCGGCGCCCGCGAGCTGCTGCTCCACTGGAGCGCCGCACCCGGCACGCCCGTGCGCGCCGCCCTCACCCCCTGGGAGCTCGACGACCCCCTGCTGCGCGCGGTGTGGGGCCCGCGGCTGACACGCCTGGAACTGCGCTGCGGCCCGGCCCCCACCGGCGCCCTGACGGTCCTCCTGCGGGCCGGCGGTACCGGCCACGGCGGGGCGGGGGCGCACGGTGGCTGACCCCGGCCCCGCGCCCTCGATGTTCTCCCTGCAGCGGCGCGAGCGGCTGATGGACGAGCTGCGCCGCAACGGGTCCGTGCACGTGCGGGACATCGCCCCCGTCCTCGGCGTCTCGGAGCTGACGGTGCGCCGCGACATCAACGCGATGGCCGAGCAGGGCCTGCTGACCCGCGTGCACGGCGGCGCGACGCTCACCAGCCCCCTGACCCCCGCACCGGAGCCGTCCCGGGGCCGTCGCGGCGGCTCCCCCAGCCGGTTCACGCTCGGCATGGTCGTGCCGTCCCTGGACTACTACTGGCCGCACGTGGTCAGCGGGGCACGCGCCGCGGCGACCCTCGCGCAGACCCGCCTGCTCCTGCGCGGCTCCACGTACGACGCGCGCGACGACCACCGCCAGATCCAGAGACTCCTCGACTCCACGGATGTGCACGGCCTCGTCGTCGCACCGGACACCTCGGGCGAGGAGGGCAGGGCGCTGCTGCGGTGGCTGGACTCCCTGCCCCTGCCCGTGGTGCTCGCCGAGCGCCGCGCCCCGCGCGACCTGCCCACCCCCAGCCTGGAGTGGGTCGCCACGGACCACGCCTCCGGGGCGGCCCTGGCGGTGCGTCACCTCGCCGCGCACGGCCACCGCCGCATCGGGCTCGTCGTGGCTCGCGACAGCCCCACCTCGGCGCACCTGCAGGACGGCTGGGAGGACACGGTGCGCAACCTGGGGCTGCCGGTGGAGGGCGTCGCGCACTTCGTCGGCCCGGACCTGTCCGGGCCCGACCGCGACGAGGTGCTCGACGGGATCGTCGCCCGCGTGCGGGAGACGGGCACGACGTCGCTGCTGGTGCACTCCGACCCGCAGGCCATCGCGCTGGTCCAGCACTGCCTGGACGTTGGCCTGCGCGTGCCGGAGGACCTCGCCGTCATCGCCTACGACGACGAGGTGGCCTCCCTCGCGCAGCCGGCGGTGAGCGCGGTGCGGCCCCCGAAGGAGCACGTGGGGCGCATGGCGGTGGAACTGCTGCTGGCGCGCCTGCAGGAGGGCGAGCGCCGGCCCGTGCACCGTGTCGACGTGAACCCCGCGCTCGTCGTCCGCGACTCCAGCGGCGCACCGCGCACCCCCGACGCGGGCCCACCGGCCGGCACCCCGACCGGCACCACTGCCGGCACCACGACCGGCACCACGGCTGGCACCACTGCCGGCACCACGGCTGGCACCACTGCCGGCACCGGAGCGGGCCGCCCGGCCCGCACGAGAGCGAGGAGATGAACCCGGTGGACGCACCCCGCGCCCTGCTGCTGTCCGGAGGAGGCCGCTACGCCGACCCCTGGCACCCCTTCGCCGAGACCTCCGCTCGCCTGGCGGCGGTCCTGGCGGACTGCGGCCTCGACGTGGTCACCCGCGACGACGTCGACGCCGCCCTCACCGGCCTGGGCGGGCGCGGCGCGTGGCCGGACCTGCTGGTGCTCAACGTGGGCCAGCCGCGCGACGGCTCCCCCGCGCCCGCCCCCGGGCCACCCGCCGAGGGGTTCACCGCGTACCTGCGCTCGGGGCGGCCCCTGCTGGCGGTGCACTCCAGCTCCACGGGTTTCGACGGCTTCGACCCGTGGGAGGAGCGCCTCGGCGGGCGCTGGGTGCACGGCGTGAGCATGCACCCCGAGCACGGCACCGCCGCCGTGTACGTCCTGCCCGGGCGGCACCCCGTCGTGGCGGGCCTGGCGGACTTCGAGACCCTCGACGAGCGGTACACGCACCTGCGGGTGTCCCCGGACGTCGTGGCCGTCGCCGAGCACGACCACGAGGGCGTGCGGCACCCCCTGGTGTGGGTCCGGCAGGACCCGGGTGGCGGGGGGAGGGCCCGCACCGCGTACGACGCGCTCGGGCACGACGCGCGCGGCTACGACTCCCCCGAGCACCTGGAGCTGCTGCGCCGCCTCGTGCGCTGGCTGCTGGACGGCTGACCCGCCGCAGCCGGCGCCACCTCACCCGCGCCGCAGCCGGCGCCACCTCACCCGCGCCGCAGCCGGCGCCACCTCACCCGCGCCGCAGCCGGCGCCACCAGGACCTGCGCGGCGGCGGGTCCTGCCGGGTGGGTGCGGGCGGGGCGGGCGGTTCCGGGTGCGCCGCCCGCCACGCCGCGACGGCCTCCTCCACGTCGAGCAGCGCCACCGCCAGGGGCGTGCCGAGCTGGGGGCGGCGGTACTCCGCGAGCAGGCGGGCGTTGAAGTCCGCGGCGACCTCGCGCACCTCCGCCTCGCCCCGCAGTGACGGCATCGACTCGCGCAGCGCCGCCCGCTCGCGCCGGAACGCCAGGTGCGGCGGCAGCATCGCGGACAGGTCCAGGCCCTCCCGGCGCGCCATCCGGGCGGCCCACTCCTCCCCCGTCAGCGGCGTGTCCAGGTCGCGCAGCGGCTTGCCGGCGCCGGGCAGGTTGTCGAACTCCCCCCGCTCGGCGGCCTCCCGAACCTGCTTCTCCACCCAGCTCTCGAACGTGTGGTCCGCCGGCTTGCGCTCGCCCACCGCTCCTCCTCCCCCGCCGCCGCCCGCGTCCGGGCCCGTCGTGCGCCCGAGGCCCATCGTGCGGTCCCGGGGCGGCGGTGGCGAGCGGGCGGCCCGGGGACGGCGACGACAGGGCACCGGCCGGACCCCGCGCGTAGCCTGGCGGCAGGACGGCGGGGAGGAGCGGCGGGGAGGAGCGGCGCGGTGCGCGGAGCACGCAGCAGGACCCTCCGGCCGGGGGCCGGGACCGCCCGCGCGGCCGTCCCCGCGGCACTCCTGGCCGCCGTCCTCGCGTGCGGCGCGTGCACCGCGCCGGAGGGGACCGGGCCGGACGACGGCACCGGGCAGGGCGGGGACGGGGGGAGCGCCGTGACCGGGGGAACCCCCGCCGCCCTGCCGCGCGGCTCGCGCACCGTGCGCCCCCCGCAGCCCCCGGACCCCGGGCAGGGCTCCGGGCAGGGCGCGCCCTGGCGGCCGCAGCCGGGGCAGCCCTGGCAGTGGCAGCTGTCCGGTGAGCTGGACCTCACCGTCGACGTGCCCGTGTACGACGTCGACTGGGAGGTCCCGCGCGAGGTCGTGGACCGCCTGCACGCCGACGGCCGCCGCGTCGTCTGCTACGTCAGCGTCGGCACCGTGGAGGACTTCCGCGCCGACGCCCGCGACTTCCCCGAGCAGGTCCGCGGCAGGCCCCTGGAGGACTGGCCCGACGAGCGGTGGCTCGACGTGCGGCGCCTGGACGTGCTCGGCCCCCTCCTGGCCCGGCGCCTGGACGCGTGCCGGGACAAGGGGTTCGACGCGGTCGAGCCCGACAACGTCGACGCGTACGCCAACGACAGCGGGTTCCCCCTCACCGGCGAGGACCAGCTGCGGTTCAACCGCTGGGTGGCCCGCGAGGCCCACGCGCGGGGCATGTCCGTGGGCCTGAAGAACGACCTGGACCAGGTGCCCGACCTCGTCGGGGACTTCGACTTCGCCGTGAACGAGCAGTGCCTGCAGTACGACGAGTGCGACGCCCTGGAGCCGTTCGTGCAGGCCGGCAAGGCCGTCCTCCACGTGGAGTACGAGATGGACCCGGCGCGGTTCTGCCGCGCCGCCCGCCTCCCCGGCTTCTCCTCGATGCTCAAGCGGTACGACCTGGACGCCTGGCGCCACACCTGCCCGGGTGCCTGACCCGGGCACCGTCCCCGCGCGGCCTCAGTCGTAGGCCGTCCACGGGTCGGCCCGGACGCGTTCGTCGACCGCCTCGGCGTCCTCGCCGATCACCACCCGCCAGCGGCCTTCGCGCAGCGCCTCGAGGATCGCGGCCGGGCCCGGCTCCAGCCGCCCGGACACCGCGCAGGGGGCCGGCGGATCGCCGGCCCCCTGCGTGCACCCCTCAGCCGGGGCTCACTGCCCCTGCACGTCGTTCGACTGCGCCGACCACTCCCCGACGCCGACCGCGTTGACGGCCTGCACCTGGAACCGGTAGCGGCCGTACCAGGGCAGGTACATCTCCACGGAGCGGGCCGTGGCGGGCAGCAGCTGCGGGTAGGTGATGACCTCCACCGTCTGGCCGGTCCAGTCGATGCGCAGGGCGCGCACCCGGTACCCGGTGACCGGGGAGCCACCGGTGTTCGTGGGCGGCGACCAGTTCGCGAAGGCCGTGACGTGGCCGAACGGGTATCCCGACCACGCCATCTGCATCACCGGTGCCCCGGGGCGCCCGAGGGGCACCACGACGGCGGAGCGCTGCGACGCCTGCCCGGCGCCCGCCGCGTTCACGGCCTGCACGTCCACCGTGTACCCGGTGCCGTTCACCAGGCCGGTCAGGGTGAACGACGTCGCCGTGGCCGCCACGGCCGTCGTGGCCAGCAGCGCACCGGTCCTCCCGTCGTAGCGGCGCACCCGGTAGCCGGTCAGGGTGGAGCCGCCGGTGTCGCGCGGCGCGGTCCAGGCGAGGGTGATCCGCTGGTCCCCGGCCGTCACGGAACCCAGGACGGGTGCGCCGGGAACGGCCACGGGGGTGACGGTGGCCGACCGCTGGGACGCCGGGCCGGTCCCCGCGGAGTTCCGGGCGGTGACGTCCAGGGTGTGGCCCGTGCCGTTGGCCAGGCCGCCCACGGTCAGCGACCGCGCGGTGGCGGCGGCGTCCACGGTGAGCAGCGGGGTGCTGGAGCCGGCCGTGAACACCCGCACGGTGTACGCGGTGACGGCCGAGCCGCCGTTGTCGGCCGGGGCGTTCCACGTCACGCTCGCCGTGGCGTTGCCCGCCGCGACGGACCCGAGGACCGGGGCGCCGGGCACGGTGGCGGGCAGCACGGCCGCCGAGCGCGGGGAGGCCGCACCGGTGCCGACGGCGTTGCGGGCCACCACCTCCACCGTGTACGTCGTGCCGTTGACCAGCCCGGTGACGGTCCCCGACGTGCTGGTCGCGGGGACGTCCAGGGTGCGGGCGGGGGTGCTCGCCCCCGCCGCGTACGCCCGCACCTGGTAGCCGGTGACGGCGGAGCCGCCGTCGGTGGCCGGGGCGTTCCACGTCACGCCCGCCGAGGCGTTGCCGGCGGTGACGCCGGAGACGATCGGCGCGCCGGGAACGGTCGCCGGGACGACCGTCGCGGAGCGCGGCGACGGCAGCCCCTCGCCGGCGGAGTTGCGGGCGAGGACCTCGAACGCGTACGGCGTGCCGTTGACCAGCCCGGTGACGGTGGCCCTCGTGGTGGGGGCGGCGACGCCCACGGTGCGGGTGGGGGCGGTGGCGCCGCCCTCGAAGACGTGCACCGTGTAGCCGCTGACGGGCGCGCCGCCGTCGGAGCCGGGGGCGCTCCACGTCACGGTCGCGGTGGTGTCGCCGGCGGTGACGGCGCCGAGGACGGGGGCACCCGGCTGCACGGCGGGCGCCCTGGGGACGACCGGCGCCGAGCGCTCCGACGGCGGTGCCTCGCCGGCGGGGTTCCGGGCGACGACCTCGAACGTGTACGCGGTGCCGTTGAGGAGGCCCTCGACGATCGCGGTGGTCCGCTCGGCCGGGACCTCGGCCGTCACGGCGGGCGTGCCGGCGCCGACGGCCCAGGCGCGGACGCTGTACCCGGTGAGGGCGGAGCCGCCGTCGAGGGTCGGTGCCGTCCACGTCACGGTCGCGGAGGCGTTGCCGGGCACGGCGGACACGGCCCGGGCGTAGGCGGGGACGGTGACGGGGGTCGTCGTGCCGACGTACGCGCCGCGCGGCAGCTCCGGAACGGCCACCACGGTGTCGGCGGTGGGGACGCGGAACCAGCCGGAGCGCTCCCCGCCGTAGCTGCGCAGGCCGATGCCGACCTCGCGGGTGCCCGACGGGACGGTCAGCGGGGCGTAGGTGTCGGCCGGGCCGCTGAGGTGGACGCCGGAGTCGTCGAGGTAGGCGCTCACCTGGGAGGACTTGCGCCGCCACTCGGTGCCCTTGACGAGCAGGTCGCCCTGGACGCGCAGGGGGATCTGGACGAGGGGGGCGTCGGGGGTGTGGGTGGCGCGGTACTGCTCCAGGACGCCTTCGACGACGGGGTAGAGCAGGGCGTCCTCGGCCAGGTTGGACTGGTGGGCGTAGAAGGAGCGCGGGTCGTTCGCGAGGACCTTCAGCAGCGCGTTGCGGACCTCCAGCGGGGCCAGGTAGCCCTCGAAGCTCGTCCTCGCCTCGGCCTCGGTCGCGGCCGGCAGCGGGGCGATGCAGGTGCTGGCGGGGTTGTCCTCGCAGATCCCGGATCCGCCGTCGGCGCGGGAGGTGTAGTACCAGTTGTACTCGTCGATCTGCTCGCGGTAGGTGCCCGTGTTGTAGTACACGTTCATCGGGTACCGCGGCACCGTGCGGGCGTCCCCGACGAGACGGCGGCCGCCCTCCCGGGAGGCGTCGGAGGCGATGTGCTTCACACCGGTCGCGGCGAGCGCCGGGGCCAGGAACGGGTTGTCGGTGGGCTGCTGGGGGGCGGTGGCCAGGCCGGAGTGCTCACCGGTGACCAGCTCGCTCGCGTCGAAGTTCGGCAGGCCGTTGGCGCGCGCCCAGTCGATGTTGCGCTGCACCTGGGAGCGCAGGAACTCCTGGGACGCCCACTGCACGCCGCCGCTCTCCTGCGCCGGGACCTCCGGGTCCTGCCGCGGGGTCTCGTCCGGGCGGGTCGCGCAGCGCCACGTCTGCCCCGCAACGGTAGGGGCGACCTGGATGCAGCCGAGGTAGGGGTGGGACCACGTGTGGTTCACCCACGGGAACTCCGCCTTGCTGGCCAGGAAGGCGTCGGTCAGCGGGTCCCTCCCACCGGCGGCGCGGGCCGCCTCGGCACCGGAGCCGTTGAAGACCATGTCGAGCCGGAAGCCGTGCGCTCGCTGCCACGCCACGAGCCGGTCCACGTCGGCGGCGGTCATCCGGATGTCGTCCGTCCGGACCCCCGGATCGACGCAGTCGTCACCGGGGGTGCAGTTCCCGGCCACGCTCCACCGGGAGTCCGGCAGGAACACGTCGTCCACCTGCACGTCGAGGTACGAGCGGTGGAAACCCAGGTGGATCCCCCGCGTCATCCACGACACCACACCGTGCGCCACGGTGTTGTACCACTGCATCGAGGAGTTGTACGCCGCCGAGACCATCAGCTCCTCACGCCCACCGTGCGCGTACGACCACGCGATCATCCCCGTCGCGTCGTCGGTGCTCGCGGTGATCATCGGTGTGACGCTCTGGCCCGCGGGCAGCTCCGCCTCGGGCTGGGCGAGATAGCCGTACACCTCCAGCGCCGGGGAGAAGTCGTCGATCGGCAGGGCACCGGACAGCGCCGAGAAACCGGACGCCCGCGCGGCGGCGGTCACCTCGCCGTCCGCACCGTCGAGGGAGCCGGCGTAGGTCGCGGTGGCCCCGGAGCCGGTGCCCGGGTAGACGTAGGCGTTGACCCGGCGGATGCCGTGGGCGCGCTCGTACCCGGCGAGCGCGTCGAGCTCCGGGGCGCCCAGCTGCGCCGGGGAGGCGTTGGGCAGCACCACCGCCTGGAACCGCGCCGCCCCCGTCACCGCATCCACGAGGAAACCCTCGTCGAGAACGGGGCGGCCGGCGGCGGTGAGGTCCACCAGCGTGTGGGGGACGCCCTCGCGGCGCAGCTCCTCCGCGATCGCCGCCGACGAGGGGTCCCCGGCGGTGACGACGAGGACCCGCAGCTCGACCCGGAAGCCGGCCGCCTGGGCGGGTTCCACCAGACCGACCAGCGGGAACAGCGCGGCTCCCACCCCGGCGACCACCCGCTGCACCCGGGAGAGGATCCCTCGCCGTGCCTGCTCCTCGGACATGCGCTCTCCCTGCATCGCTTGGTTTACCTCGAAACTAGGTGACTCTCCGCGGTCGCGGAACGGCTCGGGGGATCTTCCACACGGACGGACCACCGCCGGGGTGACGACCGGCGGTGACCGGTGCGCGCAGGGGTGGAACACCCCTCCCGGCCGTGCCCCGGCGCGACGTCAGACGGCTGCGACGATCCGCGAGCGCGCCGAGGCCACGCCGGTCCCCGCGTCGTTGACCGCCCGGACCGTGAAGCGGTACCTGCCCGCCACCGGCAGGGACATCCGCAGCGAGCGCGCGGCGGCGGGCAGCAGCACCGGGTGCACGACGGTCTGCACGACCGCTCCCCTGGAGTCGAGGCGCAGCGCCGTCACCCGGTACCCGGTCACCGGCGAGCCGCCGTCCGTGCGCGGCGGGCTCCACCGCGCGGTGGCGGTGATCGCGCCACCGCCGGCACCGGGGGATGCGGCCCCGGTGACCGGCGCGCCGGGCACCGTGGCCGGTGCCACGACGAGTGGCGCCGGCACGACGGGCGCGGGCACGACGGGCGCGGGCACGACGGGCGCGGGCACGACGGGAGCCGGCACGACGGGAGCCGGCGCGACGGGCACGGGGGCGACGGGCTTCAGCACCGGCGACGGTGGCGAGGCGGCGCCCCGCCCGGCCGCGTTGACCGCGAGGACGTCGAGCACGTAGGGCGTTCCGTCGACGAGCCCGGTCACCGTCGCGCTCGTCCCCGCGCCCACCGGCACCTCCCGCGCCGGGGTGGGTCCACCCCCGGTGAACACCCGCACGACGTAGCCCGTGACCGGCGCCCCGCCGTCGGTCGCGGGCGGCGACCAGGCCAGGGTCACCGAGGCGTCCCCCGCGGTGGCCGAGGAGATGACCGGCGCGCCGGGGACGGCGGCGGGGATGACGGACGCCGAACGCCGCGAGGGGACCCCGGAGCCGGCGGCGTTGCGCGCCAGCACGTCGAAGGAGTACGCCGTGCCGTTCACGAGGCCCGCGAAGGTCGCGCCCGTGGCGGCGGCGTCCACCTCGGCGGAGAGCGAGGGGACGTCCGAACCGGCCTCGTAGGCGCGGGCGACGTACCCGGTCAGGGGCGAGCCGCCGTCGGAGGCGGGCGCGCTCCACGTGAGGGTCGCCGTGGCGTCACCGGCGACGACCGCACCGGGCACCGGCGCGCCGGGCCCGGTCACGGGCGCCGCGGGCGTCACCGGGACCGAGCGGCCGGAGGGCGGCGCGTCGCCGAGCGCGTTGCGGGCGAGGACCTCGAACGTGTACGCGGTGCCGTTGGCCAGGCCGTCGACGGTCGCGGTGGTCTGCCCGGCCGGGACGTCCACGCTCAGCGCGGGGCTGCCGGCGGCCCAGGCGCGGACGGCGTACCCGGTGAGGGCGGAGCCGCCGTCGGTGACCGGCTCGGCCCAGGTCACGGTCGCGGAGGCGTTGCCGGCCACGGCGGCGACGGCGGTGGCGGGCGCCGGGACGGTGACCGGCGTGGCGGTCCCGGTGTACCCGCCGCGCCGCGCGGCCGGCACGGCGACGAGCGTGTCCGCGGTGGGCGCGGCGATCCACCCCGAGCGCTCCCCGCCGTAGGAGGCGAGCGCGACGCCGGTCTCCCGGGTGCCCGCGGGCACGGTGAGCGGGACCTGGACGCCCGCGGCGGCGCTGAGGTGGACGCCGGAGTCGTCGAGGTACGCCGTCGTGCGCGCCGCGACCGCACGCCAGGCGGCGGCGCGGGCCAGCACCTCGCCCTGCTCCCGCAGGGAGATCTGGACGAGGGGCGCGGTGGGGGCGTGGGTGGCGCGGTACTGCTCCAGGACGCCTTCGACGACGGGGTAGAGCAGGCCGTCCTCGGCGAGGTTGGACTGGTGGGCGTAGAAGGAGCGCGGGTCGTTGGCCAGGACCTTGCCCAGGGCGTTGCGGACCTCCAGCGGGGCCAGGTAGCCCTGGAAGCTGGTCCTCGCCTCGGCCTCGGTGCCGGCCGGCAGCGGGGCGATGCAGGTGCTGGCGGGGTTGTCCTCGCAGATGCCCGAGCCGCCGTCGGCGCGGGAGGTGTAGTACCAGTTGTACTCGTCGATCTGCTCGCGGTACGTCGCGGCGTTGTAGTACACGTTCATCGGGTACCGCGGAACGGTCACCGCCTCACCCACCGCCCGGGGGTCGCGCTCGCGCGAGGCGTCGGAGGCGATGTACCGGACGCCGGTGGAGCCGAGGGCGGCCGCGAGGAAGGGGTTGTCGGTGGGCTGCTGGGGGGCGGTGGCCAGGCCGGAGTGCTCGCCGGTGACCAGCTCCGTGGCATCGAAGTTCGGCAGCGCGTTCGCCCGCGCCCAGTCGATGTTCTGCTGCACCTGCGCGCGGACGAAGGACTGCTCGGCCCAGTACGTCCCACCGCTCTCCTGCCCGGAGATGTCCGGGTCCTGCCGCGGGGTCTCGTCCGGGGCGGTGGCGCAGTGCCAGGACCGGCCCGCGACGGTGGGGGCGATCTGGATGCACCCGAGGTAGGGGTGGTTCCACGTGTGGTTCACCCACGGGAACTCCGCCTTGCTGGCCAGGAAGGCGTCGGTCAGCGGGTCGGTGCCGGAGTTCTCCGCGCGGGCGGCGACGGCTCCCCCGCCGTTGAAGACCATGTCGAGCCGGAAGCCGTGCGCTCGCTGCCAGTCGACCAGGCGCCGGACGTCGGCGGCGGTCATCCGGATGTCGGGGGTGCTGAGGGTGCGGTCGACGCAGTCGTCACCGGGGGTGCAGTTCCCGGCCACGCTCCACCGGGAGTCCGGCAGGAACACGTCGTCCACCTGCACGTCGAGGTACGAGCGGTGGAAACCCAGGTGGATCCCCCGCGTCATCCACGACACCACACCGTGCGCCACGGTGTTGTACCACTGCATCGAGGAGTTGTACGCCGCCGAGACCATCAGCTCCTCACGCCCACCGTGCGCGTACGACCACGCGATGGCACCGCTGTCCCCACCCGCCCGGGCGGTGAGGAGTGCGGTGGCGGACTGACCCTCGGGCAGGGCGGTGTCCAGCTGCGCGAGGTAGCCGTACACCTCCAGGCCCGGGGAGAAGTCGTCGATCGGCAGCGGGCCGCTCAGCGCGGAGAAACCCGTGGCGCGTGCGGCGGGTGTGACGGTCGCGGCGGCGCCGTCGAGGGAGCCGGCGTACGTCGCGGTGGCCCCGGACCCGGTGCCCGGGTAGACGTAGGCGTTGACCCGGCGGATGCCGTGGGCGCGCTCGTAGGAGCGCAGGGCCGACAGCTCCTCAGCACCGAGCCCGGCGGGAGCGGCGTTGGGCAGCACGACCGCCTGGAACCGCGCCGCCCCCGTCGCCGCATCCACGAGGAAACCCTCGTCGAGGACGGGCCGCCCGCTGTCGCCGAGCTGCACGACGGTGTGCGGAACACCCTCCCGCTCGAGCTCGACGGCGATCGCGGTGGACGACGGGTCACCGGAGGTGACGACGAGGACGTGGAGCCGGACCTTCGTGCCGGCGGCGTGCGCGGGCGGCACGAGGGCGGCGAGCGGCACGAGCGCCACGGCCGCGGCGCCGACGGCGCGCCTCCACCTGCTAGCGCTCCGCGCCGCCCCGGCGCCCCGGCGCATCCGCCCGTCCTGCGTGCCGACCATGTGTCCCCCGGATCCCGCGACGCGCACCGCCGAGTTCCCGGCTGGTTCCCCCACACGTCCTCTGAGGTGAGGTTAGGAACCTCACCGTGCGTGCGGGAGGCATTCGTCGGGGTCTCACACAGACGGCGCATCCGCCCGCTGACGGTGAGTTTCCGTCCGCGTGGTGGGCACTGCTGCGTCAGGGGGACGCACTCGTCCGGGCGCCCCGCCCCCGACGGTCCGCGGCTACGGTGAGCGACTCGGGGGACGTGGCGGAGAGCGGACGGGTGAGGGGGAACCATGGCGTCGTGGCGGTGGTGGCGGCGTGCGGCGGCACCGGACGGGGAACTGGCGGCCCTGCGTCAAGAGGTCGAACGGCTGACGCAGGAGAACATGCGGCTGCGGCTGGAGCAGCAGCGCCCCCGGAACCTCAGCGCCGTCACCGACCTGCTGCGTGCCGCCGTCGAGCAGCCCGCGGAGGCCGACGCCCTGGAGGCCCGCGACGAGGCCCACCACGTCGCGGCCCGCACCGAGGCCACCCGCCGCGCCGTCGTCGACGTCCTGCACGGGCTGGTCGTCGCCGCCGGGCAGCTGCAGCGCCAGCTCACCGAGGACGTCGCCCTCACCGAGATCGACCGCCGCGTCGTCGAGCGGCGGGGGCCGCGCCAGCGCGGCGAGGGGTTCCCGCTCACCCTCGTGCAGGACGTCGCCGGCGACCGGGACCCCGCCGGCGACCTGGGCCCCGCCGGCGACCTGGAGCCCGTCCCCGCGGAGGCCGCGCGGTCGTGACGCCGCAGCCGGTGCCGGGGTTCCGGCTCGACCTGCGCGTCCTGCTCCTCGCCGGCCCGGACGGGGACCCCACCACCGCCGCGTGGCGGGACGTCCTGCGCCGCACCGGGGTCCCGCACGTCGAGGTGCCGCACGCCGCGCACCGGTTCCTCACCGCAGGGGACCTGCTGCGCCGTCCCGGTCACGGCCGCTACAACGCGGTCGTCCTCGGCGGCGGCACCCCCGAACCCGGCGCCGTCACCCGCTACCGCCGGCTCGGCGGCGTGCGCGCCCTGCGCGCCTACGGCTACCCCGGCCCCGCCGACGGCCTCACCCCCGCACCGTGGCGCGCGGTGGGCGGTACCGGCGTGCACGTCACCGCCGCGGGACGCGGCACGTTCCCGGACCTGCGCGGGGAGCTCACCCTCGCCGGCGGCTGCTCCGGCCACCTCGGCCGCCTGGTCGACCCCGCGCGCCTCACCCCGCTCCTGCGCACCGCCGACGGCTCCCCCGTGGCGGGGCTCGTGCACCGGCCGGACGGCCTGGAGGACGTGCTCGTCCTCGTCGACACCGCCCCGGGGGCGCTGCACGGGCTGCTGACCGCCCGGGGCCTGCTGGCGTGGGTCACGCGCGGCTGCCACCTGGGCCTGTCGCGCAACTTCCTCGCCGTGCACGTCGACGACGTCTTCCTCGCCAACCGCACCGCCGGCGCGACCGACCGCGGCGCAGCGGGCGGGGAGGTCCGCATGGGCCCCGCGGACGTCGCGGCGACCCTGGCGTGGCAGGAACGCACCGGGTTCCGCCTCGACCTGGCCTTCAACGGGGCCGGCGCGGCACCCGGCGACCCCCTGACCGCGGCGCTGCTGGAGCACCGCGCCGCGTTCCGCTGGGTGAACCACACCTGGAGCCACCGGGACCTGGACGGCGCGGGCCCCGAGGTGCTCCGCGAGGAGATCCGCCGCAACACCGCCTTCGCCCGCGAGCACGGCATCGCCGCCCCCGCCGGCGCCCTCGTGACCGGCGCGCACACCGGCCTGCGCAACCCCGCGCTGCCGGCCGCGCTGCGCGCCACCGGCGTCGGCGCGCTCGCCGCGGACTCCTCGACCCCGCCCGCAGGCGCCGTGCTCGGCCCGGCCACCGTCGTGCCGCGCCACCCCACGAACGTGTACACCGACGCCGTGACGTGGGAGCGCCAGCTCGACGCGTACAACCGCCGCTACTCCGGAGAGGGGATCCTCGCACCGGATGCGCGACGGTTCCTCGACGCGGAGTGCACCATCGTCCTGCGGCACGTGCTGTCCGGTGACCCGGCGCCCACGTTCGCCCACCAGTCCAACCTCACCGGCGACCGGGTGCTCCTCGACCTCGCCGCGCACGTGCTGGCGCGCCACTCCCGCGCCGTGTCCCCGGAGGTCCCCCTGCTCAGCCCGTCGATGGACTCCGCCGCCGCGGAGCTGCGCCGCCGCGACCGCTGGTGCGCCGCGTGCGGGGGCGGGCACGTGGACGCCGTCCGCGAGGGTGACGCGCTGCGGGTGGCCACCGCGGTGGACGTGGAGGTCCCCCTCACGGTCCCCCTCGGCAGCCGCACGGGCGGGGAGGCCTTCGGGGAGCCCTACGCCGGGTCGGCCTCGGCGTGGCGCGCCCTCGCCGCCGGGCAGACGCTGCGCATCGCGCTGCCCGCCGGGGCGCCGGCGTGAGCGCCGCACCGCGCCCCCGGGTGCTCATGCTCACCGAGGGCACCTACCCGTTCGTGATCGGCGGGGTCAGCACCTGGTGCGACCTGCTGCTGCGCGGCCTGCCGGACGTGGACTGGCTGGTGTTCGCCCTCACCGGCGGCGACGCGGGCACGCCCCGGTTCGAGCTGCCGCCCAACGCCCGCCTCGCCGGTCACGTGCGCCTGTGGGGTTCCGGGCGCCCGCCGCGGCGCCCCGCCGGCGGCCCCCGGGGCCGTGCCCGCCGCACCCGCCGCCCGGAGCTGGCCGCGGAGCTGGCCACCGGACTGCTCGGCTGGGGCGCAGACCCGCTCGACCTCGTGCCGGCCCTCGTGTGGTGCCGGCAGAACCCCGACCGGGTCGTCCCCACGTTCCGCGACGACGCGACCTGGGACGCCTTCGTCGCCGCCCTGTGCGCGGTCCTCGCCGAGGAGCACGACGAGACCGGCCCCGCGCCGTCCTTCGACGTGAACCGGGCCGTGGAGCTGTACCGGACGCTGTACTGGATCGCGCGCACCGCGGCGGAGCCCACGCCCGACGCGGACGTCTCCCTGGTCACCGCCGCCGGCTGGTCCGGGGTGCCCGCCGTCGTGGACAAGGCGCTGCGCTCGCGCCCCCTCGTCCTCGCCGAGCACGGCGTCTACGTCCGCGAGGCGTACCTGGCGGCCGTGCGCTCCTCCGACGTGGCCGCCGCGAAGTTCGTGAGCACCCGGCTGGCGCGCGGCCTGACCCGCCTGACGTACGCCGCCGCGGACGTCGTCAGCCCCGTCGCCGACGCCAACGCCCCGTGGGAGGAGGCGCTCGGCGTCCCCGCGGAACGCATCCTCACCATCCCCAACGGGGTGCCCCTGCCGGGGGAGCCGACCCCGGCGCCGCGCACCCGCACCGTCGTCAGCGTCGGGCGGCTGGACCCCCTCAAGGACGTGCAGACCATGCTGCGGGTCGCCGCGGCGGTGCGCCGGCGCGTGCCCGACGTGCGGTTCCTGCACTACGGGCCGGTGCCGCGCGGTCAGGAGGCCTACGCGCAGGGCTGCTACGACCTGCACACCGAACTGGACCTGGCGGGGGTGTTCACGTTCATGGGCCCCACCGCGGACCCGACGGGCGTGATGCGCGAGGCGGACGTGGTGCTCATGACGAGCATCTCCGAGGGGTTCCCGATGTCCGTGCTGGAGGCGCTGTCGGAGTCCCGCCCCGTGGTCACGACCCTCGTCGGCGGGGTGCTCGACGCGATGCGCGGGGCGGGTTTCACCGCACCCCCGGGGGACGTGCACGGCATCGCCGACGCCGTCGCCGCCCTTGTGGCGGACCCCGACCTGGCGCAGGACCTGGGCCGGCGCGGGTACCAGCGCGTCGTGCGGCTGTTCGGTGAGCAGCGCTGCCTCGACTCCTACCGGGCGCTGCTGCACGCGCTGGCCACCGCCTCCCGGCAGGACGCCGCGTGAGGATCACCCCGGGGCAGGCCTCCGCCCGCGTCCACGCCGGACTCGGGCGCACCCCGCAGGACGCGCTGGAGGCCAGCGTCGTGCTGGAGGCGTGGGGCGGGATCGTAGCCCGCGCGTCCCTGCCGCTGACCCACCGCGCACCGCTCGGGCGGGGCACCCCGGCCCCGGCGGGCCTGCGGCCCGTCCCGGTGGGCGAGGTGTCGCCCGTCCCGGTCCTGGAGGTCCTCGGTCTCGTCGCGACGCTGGTGGCGACCACCGCCTGGATGGCGCCGCTCGCCGACGCGCTGGGCACGGAGGTCACCGAGCGCGCGTGGCGCCTGGCGCTGCCGGTGAGCTTCGCCGTGCAGTGGCTGCTGCGCCGCCGCTACCTGACCACGCCCGCGGGGATGGGCCTGCTGCGCGCCGACCGGCCCGTCCTCCTCGCGGCGGCCGCGGCGGCCGCGACGGTGCCCGCGGGGATGCTGCTCGCCCCGGCGGTGTTCCTGCCCGGGGCGCTGCTGGTGACGTGGGTGGGCGGGACGCTCGTCGTGGTCCGCGGGTGGGGCCTGCCGTACGGCGCGGCGCTGGGCGTGGCGGCGTGGGCGGTGGGCGCCGGGGTGCCGGCCGTCTGGGACGTGACCGCGGTCGTGCTGCTCACCGGGGGCGCGGTCGTGGCGGCGCTGCTGACCGGGCCCGTCCCGGCGGGTGCGCCCACCCCGTGGGGCCGTTCCCTGGGCGCCGCCGGGGTCGGCGGGCTCACGGCCCTGCTGCTGGTGTGCGATCCCACCGTCCGCTGGACGGGCACCTCCCCGTTCCCGGTGCTGGCCCTGCTGCCCTCCCTGCTGGGCGGGTTGTGGGCGGGCCGCCGCATGGACCGCGTCTGGACGGTGCTGGTGGCGGCGCTGGCCACCACGAGCCTGCAGGACGGCCCGCCCGGACGGGGCCGCCGCGTCTTCGCCGGCATCGTCGCCGGGGCCGTCACCCGCCTGCTGGTCGGCACCGCCCTGCCGTCCCTGGTGCTGCTGGCGGCGCTGGGCGGGTCCCGGCCGGGTTCCTCCGCCGAGCCGGCGCTGCTGCTGCTCGCCCTGGGCTGCTTCGGCGTGGTGGCGTTCCTCACCACGCTGCTGGAGTCGTTCTCGCGCCCCGGCGCGGCGGCCGTCGTCGCGGCGGGCTCGGTGGCGGCGTCCCTGGCCCTGGTGTCCGCCTTCCCGGCGGGGCCGCCGGTGCCCGCGCTCGCGGGAGCGGCACTCGCCGCGGCCGCGCTGGCCGCCCGGCCGCTCGCCCGGCTCGTGCACCGCCCCGAGCGCACCCTCGCCACGATGGTCTGAGCCCGCCCGCTTGAGTTGCCCCGCCGGTCGCCCGACATCACCGTCATGGCTGTTGCGTCCCCGACCTGGTCCGCGCCGGTGCCGTCGCCGGCTCCCGCGCCCGGCGTGCTCCCCACCGCCGGGCCGGACCTCGTGCTGCTCACCGCCGCGCTCGCGGTGGCGGGCACCTGCGTGCTGCCCGCACCGGTCCCCGTCCTCGCGGCCGCGTGGGGCCTCCTCGCCGCGGCGCTCGCGCTGTCCGCGTGCGCCCGGCTGCGCACCGCCCGGCACCTGGCCGCCGCGACCGCTGCGACCGCCGCCGCCGGGGCGCGCGCGCAGGAGCACCTGGCGGAGCTGGCGTCGGTGCGCGCGGCCCGCGAGTCCCTCGCCGCCGACGCGTTCCGCGTCCAGCGCGAGGCCGCGCAGGCGATGCGCGCCCGCGCCGAGGAGGTCGTCACGGAGATCTCCGGGATCGCCGTGCAGGAGCTCGGCGAGGTCGTCACCGGGGTCGACGCGGTCCGGGCGGCCACCGCCACCATCGACGAGCGCCTCACCGCCGCCGAGGCCGTCACCACGCAGGTCGCGGCCGCCGCCCACGGCACCGACCGGGTCCTCGCCGCGCTCGAGTCGAGCCTGCGCGACGTCGGCGGGATGGCCAGCATGATCTCCCGCGTCGCGGACCAGACGAAGCTGCTGGCGCTCAACGCCACCATCGAGGCCGCCCGCGCCGGGCAGGCCGGCGAGGGGTTCGCCGTCGTCGCCGACGAGGTGAAGGAACTGGCGACGGAGACCGCCCGCTCCACCGAGCAGATCACCGCGACCGTCGCCTCCCTGGGCCGCGACGCCGAGGCCCTCGCCGGGGCCCTGGTCCGCATGACGGAAGGCGTGGCCCAGGTCGAGGACGCCACGGTGGCGGTGCGCGCCACCGCCGCCGACCAGCACGCCCTCGTCGCCCGCCTGGAGGCGGCCCTGGAGAACAGCATCGGCAGCCTGCGCTCGATGGAGGGCCTCAGCGCCAAGCTGGAACGGCGCAGCGCCCAGCGCGTCGCCGTCTCCGGTCCCGCCCGTCTCCGGGCCGGCGGGCGCACGCACCGCGTGGAGCTGCTCGACGTCAGCGCCACCGGTGCCCGCTGCACCGCACCACCCGTGCCGCTCGCGGAGGGCTCCACCGTGCAGCTGGAGCTGCGCGTCGCCTCCTCCCCCGCCGTCGTGGCGGCGGCCACCGTGGTGCGCACCCTGCACCGGGAGGGCTCGCAGCAGGTGGCGCTGGAGTTCACCGACGACGCGCAGGCCGACCACCGCACCGCGGGCGTCCTCGCCGCGCTCGCCGGCGGCGCACCGGCGCTGGCGGCCTGAGGGGGCCGGTCCGGGCACCCCCGCGTCAGCGCCGGGCGACTCCTCCCGGGGGCGCCGCGGTGCTGGCGCGCACGACGAGGCGGGGGCGGGTGGGCGCCTCGCTGGCGGCCTCGCCGGTGAGGCGCTCGATGAGGGCGTGGACGCGGCGGCGCCCGGCGGCGGCGAAGTCGAGCTGGACGGTCGTCAGCGGCGGGTTCAGGTAGGCCGCCTCCGGCACGTCGTCGAAACCGACCACGCTGACGTCACCGGGCACCGTCATGCCGCGCTCGACGACGGCGCGCATCACCCCGATCGCCATGAAGTCGTTGCCGGCCAGCACGGCGGTGGCCCCCGCGTCCAGCAGGGCGTGGCCGGCGCTGTGCCCGGACGCCGGGGACCAGTCGCCCTGGACCGGGGCGGGCACGGGTGCCCGGCGAGCGCCGAGGGCGTCGCGCCAGCCCTGCACCCGCGCCCGCGCCTCCACCCAGTCCGCGGGGCCGGTGACGTGGTGCACGGTGCGGTGGCCGAGGTCGAGCAGGTGCTCGGTGGCCCGGCGCGCGGCCGCCGCCTGCACGAGCGCCTCCGGGGCCTGCTCGTCCTCCGGGCCGGCGAGGACGAGGGGGAGGGCGGCCTCGGCGCCGGTGACCGCCGTGCGGGTGGCGTCCTCGGGGACGATCGCGAGGACGCCGCCGACGGACTGGGCGCACAGGTCCTCCAGCGCCTCCTGCACGGCGGCGGGCCAGGGGTCGCGGACCATCATCACGCTGACGGAGTAGCCCGCGGCCCGGGCGGCCTCCTCGGCGCCGAGGAGCGTGGCGGCGGAGCCGTGCAGGGACGGGTACGTGGTGAGCACGCCGATGCGGCTGGAGCGGCGGGTGACGAGCTCGCGCGCGGCGACGTTGGGGCGGTAGCCGAGCTCGGCGATGGCCTGCTCCACGCGCTCCCGGGTGGCGCCGGCGACCCAGGGGCGCCCGTTGACGACCCGGGAGACGGTCTGCAGGGACACCCCGGCGAGCTGGGCCACGTCCGCGAGCACGGGGGTGCGCGCCTCAGGAGCCCCGGGGCCCCGGGGTCGGCGAGGTGGTGGCATGCGGTTCCCGTCTGGTGCGGCGCAGTGGCGCGGCCGGTGGAGGGCGCTCGGGCCGGCCGGCCGGGCAACCGGTCCCCCGGCGGTGGGGGTCGGTCGGCGCGGCGGCGCGGGGCGCTCAGCGGTCGTCGGCCGTCAGCGTAGCCCGCGCGCGGACGGCCGAAGAAGTTCCTAACGAATAGCCCACAAGTGGACGACCCTGCTTGACTGGCACGCCTGTTAACGTTAGCAATAACGACAGCCCCACCTGCTCCTCCCGGCCTCCCGATGACGAAGTCCCGGCCAGGGACGCAGCCGGGAGCCGACTGCGCCGCCCCGGTGGCGCACTCCCCCGCGAACCGGGCACCCCTGCCCGGCCCGCCCCCGAACGACGTACAGAGGAGTTCCGTCGTGAACAAGCGACTCGCACTGGCCGCGATCGGCGCCAGCTTCGCCATGGTCCTGACCGGTTGCGGCGGAAGCGGCGCCGGCGGCGGCGCGAACAACGGCGGCGAGGGCGGCGGCAGCGCGGCGCCGGCCGACACCACCGTCGGTGTGGCCATGCCCACCCAGACCTCCGAGCGCTGGATCGCCGACGGCAAGTCCGTCAAGGAGCAGCTCGAGAAGGCCGGGTACAAGGTCGACCTGCAGTACGCCAACGACGACATCCCCGTCCAGGCGCAGCAGATCGACCAGATGATCACCAAGGGCGAGAAGATCCTGATCGTCGCGGCGATCGACGGCACCGCCCTGAGCAGCCAGCTCGACGCCGCTGCGGCAGCCGGCATCAAGGTGATCTCCTACGACCGCCTGATCCGCGACAACGAGAACGTCGACTTCTACGTCTCCTTCGACAACTACAAGGTCGGGGTGCAGCAGGCCTCCTCGCTGCTCGCCGGCCTCGGGCTGCAGAACGCCGACGGTTCCAAGGGCACCGCCACCGGCCCCTTCAACGTCGAGCTGTTCGCCGGTTCGCTGGACGACAACAACGCGCACTTCTTCTTCGACGGCGCGATGGACACCCTCAAGCCGTTCGTCGACTCCGGCGCCCTCGTGGTGAAGTCGGGCCAGACGAAGATCGACCAGGTCGCCACCCTGCGCTGGCAGCAGGAGGTCGCGCAGCGCCGCATGGAGGACCTGCTGACCTCCACCTACAACGACGGCTCCAAGGTCGACGCCGTCCTGTCGCCCTACGACGGCCTCTCCCGCGGCATCATCACCGCCCTGAGCAACGCCGGGTACGGCGCGGCCGACAAGAAGATGCCCGTCATCACCGGGCAGGACGCCGAGATCGCCTCCGTCAAGCTCATCAACGACGGCGTGCAGTACTCGACCATCTTCAAGGACACCCGCCTGCTCGCCACCGAGGCCGTCGAGGCCGCGCAGGCGTACCTGGAGGGCGAGGAGCCCGAGGCGAACGACACGGAGTCGTACGACAACGGCGTCAAGGTCGTCCCGTCCTACCTCCTCGAGTCCGAGATCGTCACCAAGGACAACATCAAGTCCGCGCTGATCGACACGGAGTACTACACGCAGGCCGAGGTCGACGCCGGCCAGGCCGGCTGACCCCAAGCCGAACCGGGCCGCCGCCCCCGACCGGGGCGGCGGCCCGTCCCGCTAGCGGACGACCGCACGAGGACCACGGAACGAGGACGAGGCGCCGATGCCCGACAACATCCTGGAAATGCGCTCCATCACCAAGACCTTCCCCGGCGTGAAGGCCCTCTCCGGGGTCAACCTGTCGGTCCGGCGCGGCGAGGTCCACGCCATCTGCGGTGAGAACGGTGCGGGCAAGTCCACGCTCATGAAGGTGCTGTCCGGGGTCTACCCGCACGGCAGCTACGAGGGCGAGATCGTCTTCGACGGCGAGGTGTGCCGGTTCCAGGGGATCGCCGACTCCGAGCACAGCGGCATCGCGATCATCCACCAGGAACTCGCGCTGGTGCCGTACCTGTCCATCGCGGAGAACATCTTCCTCGGCAACGAGGTGAAGGGCCGCAGCGGTCTCATCGACTGGCACCGCGCCAACGGCGAGGCCTCCAAGCTGCTGGCCCGCGTCGGGCTGCACGAGAACCCCACCACGCCCATCGGCCAGCTCGGCGTCGGCAAGCAGCAGCTCGTCGAGATCGCCAAGGCGCTCAGCAAGAACGTGAAGCTCCTCATCCTCGACGAGCCCACCGCCGCGCTGAACGACACCGACTCCGAGCACCTGCTCGGCCTGCTGCGCACCCTGCAGTCCGAGGGCATGACCAGCATCATGATCTCGCACAAGCTCAACGAGATCACCGCGGTCGCGAACTCCACCACGATCATCCGCGACGGCCGCACCATCGAGACCCTCGACATGGTCGCGGACAACGTCACGCAGGAGCGCATCATCCGCGGCATGGTCGGCCGCGACCTGGAGAGCCGCTACCCCGACCGGGAGTCCAACCCGGGCGAGGAGGTCCTGCGCATCGAGAACTGGACCGTCGGGCACCCCGTGCAGGACCGCCTCGTCGTCGACGGCGCCGAGCTGAGCGTGCGCGCGGGCGAGGTCGTCGGGATCGCGGGCCTGATGGGCGCCGGGCGCACCGAGCTCGCGATGAGCGTCTTCGGCCGCTCCTACGGCCGCTTCCTCGGCGGGCAGCTCTACAAGCGCGGCAAGCCGATCCAGACGCGCTCGGTGCGGGAGGCGATCCGCCACGGCATCGCCTACGCCACCGAGGACCGCAAGAAGTACGGGCTGAACCTCATCGACGACATCAAGCGGAACGTCTCCGCCGCGGCGCTCGGCAAGCTCGCCAGGGGCGGGCTCGTCAACTCCCACGAGGAGATCCGCGTCGCCGAGGACAGCAAGCGGAGCATGAACATCAAGGCCCCCACGGTCATGGCCATCACCGGCAAGCTGTCCGGGGGCAACCAGCAGAAGGTCGTCCTGTCCAAGTGGCTGTTCGCCGACCCGGACGTCCTCATCCTCGACGAGCCCACCCGGGGCATCGACGTCGGGGCGAAGTACGAGATCTACACGATCATCAACCGGCTCGTGGCGGCCGGCAAGGCCGTCATCGTCATCTCCTCCGAGCTGCCCGAGCTCCTCGGGATCTGCGACCGCATCTACACCCTGTCCGCCGGCCGGATCACCGGCCAGCTGCCCAGGGAGCAGGCGACGCAGGAGAGCCTCATGGCGCTCATGACGAAGGAGAAGGAGCCGGTCACGACCGCACCCGCCACCTCCACCGCCGACCGCAACCAGGAGCACACCGCATGAGCGGCAACCCCGTCGTCACGGGCTCGTCCCAGGCCAACACCCCGAAAGGCCTCCCGCCGGCGCACACGGGCAGCGCGAACCCGCTGGTCGCGATCAGGAACAACCTGCGCACCAGCGGCATCTACGTCGCGTTCGTCTTCGTCGTGGTGCTGTTCGCCTTCCTCACGGACGGGCTGTCGCTGAGCTCGGGCAACGTCACCAACATCATCCTGCAGTACTCCTACGTGCTGGTCCTGGCGATCGGCATGGTGATCGTCATCGTCGCCGGGCACATCGACCTGTCGGTCGGGTCCGTGGTGGCGCTGTGCGGGGCGGTCTCGGCGAAGCTCGTCATCGCCAGCGGGTACGACTGGTGGGTGGGCCTGCTCGCGGCGATCGGCGTGGGCCTGGTCATCGGCGCCTGGCAGGGCTTCTGGGTGGCCTACATGGGCATCCCCGCGTTCATCGTGACCCTCGCGGGCATGCTGCTGTTCCGCGGCCTGACGTTCTACGTGCTGAACAACGTCTCCCTCTCCCCGTTCCCGAGGGAGTACTCGCAGGTCGCCACCGGGTTCCTCAACGGCCTCCTCGGCGGGTTCGGCTACGACGCGTTCACCCTGCTGATCTTCGCGCTCGCCGTCGCCGGCTACGCCGTCAGCCAGGTCCGCACCCGCAGGGCGCGCATCCGGTACGAGCAGGTGGTCGAGGCCATGCCGCTGTTCGTCCTGAAGCTCGTCGCGGTGGCCGCGGTCGTCATGTTCTTCGCGTGGAAGCTCGCCACCGCCCGCGGCCTGCCGGTCGTGCTGATCATCCTCGCGGTGCTGATCCTGGCGTACTCCGTCATCACCCGGTCCTCCGTGTTCGGCCGCCAGGTCTACGCCATCGGCGGCAACCTCTCCGCCGCGCAGCTGTCCGGCGTGGACGTCCGGAAGGTCAACTTCTGGATCTTCGTGAACATGGGCTTCCTGGCCGCCGTCGCGGGCGTCATCTTCTCCTCCCGCTCCAACGGCGCACAGCCCGGTGCCGGTACCGGCTTCGAGCTCGAGGCCATCTCCGCGGCGTTCATCGGCGGCGCCGCGGTCACCGGCGGCGTGGGCACCGTGACCGGTGCGATGGTCGGTGGCCTGCTCGTCGGCGTGCTCTCCAACGGCATGCAGCTGCTGAACCTGGACCAGTCCCTGCAGTCGGTCATCAAGGGCCTCGTGCTCCTGCTGGCCGTCGCGTTCGACGTCTACAACAAGCGGCGCGTCGGCAACCGCTGACCCCGGCCGCACCCCGCACGACGGGCCCCCGCTCCAGCCGGAGCGGGGGCCCGTCGCCGTTCCGGGGCGGACGTGCCCCGTCAGCGGCGCACGTCCGCCGGCCCCCGCCCCACCGGGAACCCCGCGGCGATCCACGCCTCCACCCCACCGGCCAGGTCCGTCGCCCGGTGCAGGCCGACCGCGCGCAGGGAGGCCGCGGCCAGCGAGGAGGAGTACCCCTGCCGGCACACGCACACCACCTCGACGTCCGGGCCGGTCACCTCGGGGATGCGCCACGGACCGCCGGGGTCCAGGCGCCACTCCAGCACCGTGCGGTCGATCACCAGCGCACCGGGGAACTCCCCCTGCTCGCGGCGCTGCGGCTCGGTGCGGGTGTCGACGACCAGGGCGCCGCGGCGTGCGGCCTCGGCCGTCTCCGCCGGGGACAGCCGTCGCACCCCGGCGCGCGCCGCGGCGAGGACCTCCTCGACTCCCACACCGCACAGCATGCCGGGCCCGGGGCTCCACCGCGCGGGACGCGACGAGGCCCCGCCCCCTTGCGGGGAGCGGGGCCTCGTCGGATCAGGACGCGGACGTCACTTCCGGACGTCCACCGTCACACGGGTCGTGGTGGTGACCGGCGCCCCGAAGGAGTCCTTCATCGACAGGGTGCAGTCGAACACCGCCGTACCGGTCCCGGTGGGCCGGGCCCGCAGGGTGAACGTGGCGTTCTGCCCGGCCGGGTAGTCCCGGTTGGCGACCTGCGCCGAGCCCGGGGCGAGCTCCAGCGCCAGCCGGGTCGAGCCCGCCGCGCCGGCGTTCACCTGGGTGCAGGAGTAGGCGAAGGTGCGCCCGAGCAGGGTGCCGGTGCCCTTGTTGCCGAACTGGACCGCGATCTGGACGGTCTGGTTCGCGTTCGCCCGCACGACGGGGCCGTTGTTGACCTGCTGGTACAGCTTCGTCGTGGTGGGCGGCGGGGTGACGGTCACGGTGAACACGCCCGGCTTGGCCTGGTTGCCGGCCTGGTCGGTCAGCGTGCACGTCACCTGGGTGGTGCCGATCGGGAACTGCGAGCCGGACGCCGGGGTGCACGCCGGGGTGAGGACGCCGTCGCGGGTGTCACCGGCCACCGGCGGGGTGTAGGTGACCTTCGCGCCGTCGATGCTGGTGGACAGCACCGCCACGTCGTCCTTGCCGGCGATGCGCGGGATCAGGAAGTCCGCCGGGCGGGCGGGCAGCTTCGACGGGTCGACGATGCCCCAGTACGCCGGGGTGACCTGCAGGTCGTCGTCGAAGGGCAGCGGCTGCTCCCACGGGCGGGCGTACGGCCAGGTCCGCAGCCAGGTGCGGGCGTTGCTGATGCCCCAGAACGTCACCGACTCGATGGAGCCGGAGTGCTCGCGCAGCACCCCGAACAGGTCGCGGTAGTAGTAGCCGTTCTCCACCCCGGCGGCGGCGTCGTCCGGCGTGGCGCGCTTGGGTGCCCCGGTGCTGTTGATGTCCGCGGAGGCCATCTCCGTGGAGGTGCTCACGTCCAGCTCGGTGATGACCTGGGCCAGGGGCCGCTTCTTCTCCGCGCTGAGCTCCTCCACCGCGGTGAGGGAGTCGTCGAGCCACTGCACGGGGCGGCCGAAGTCGACGTGCGCCTGGTGGCCGACGCCGTCGATGGGCACGCCGCGCTCGATGAGGGAGGAGACGAGGCTGAGGTAGTCGGCCCGCTTCTCCGGCATCTCGGTGTTGTAGTCGTTGATGAACAGCTTCGCGTCCGGGAAGTACTTGTCCGCCGTGCGGAAGGCGTGGTCGACGAAGCCCTCGCCGAGGACCTGGAACCAGCGGCTGTCGCGCATGTCGTGCGGGTTGGCGTTGTCACCGTCGTTGATGACCTCGTTGACGACGTCCCACGCCCAGATCGGGCTGTTCCCGTCGGGGTAGCGGGCGTTCACGTGGTCCGCGATCGCCTTGATGTGCGCCTCCATGCGCTGCTTCAGCAGGGCCTGGTCCGCCGGGGAGTTCGTCAGCGGGGTGCCGTCGGGGCGCTGGAAGACCCACGCGGGGGTCTGGGAGTGCCAGACGAAGACGTGGCCGTACACCTGGGTCCCGGTGGCGTCGGCGAAGTCGAGCAGCCGGTCCAGGTTGGTGAAGGTGAAGGTGCCCTCGGTGCGCTGGATGCTCTCCGGCTTGCCGTCGTTCTCCGGGGTGAGGGCGTTGAAGTGCTTCTGCACGAGCTGGGCGGGGCGGCCGGTGGTCTCGCGCTGGTCGAGCGCGACACCGACGTGCTCGAAGCCCTGCGCGCCGAGGACGTCCTTGAGGGCGGGGACGTCCTGGATCGGGGTCTCGGCAGCGCTCTTCAGGCTGAAGTCGTCGAGGAGGAAGTCGGTGCCGGCGGCGCCCTCGACGTAGACCTGCGCCCTGTCGATCGCGGAGCCGAGGGTGTAGGTGCCGCGGATCCGCGTCCAGCCGTCGGCGGTGATCTCGGCGCTGGCGACGTTCTCGTAGTTCGTCACCGTGCCGCGGTCGCGCTGGACGGAGACGGTGAGGGGGGCCGGGGCCTCGCCCGGGGCGAGCTTCGCCCACACGGAGACCTCGACGGTCTGCCCGACGGCCAGGCCCTTCGTCACGTCGACGGCGGGGCCCTGCCAGTTCTGCAGGCGGTTCGTCGCCAGCAGCGCGCCGCCGCTGCGGCCCTGGCCGGCCACGTGCTCGACCTTCGCGTCGCCGCGCGGGCCCCAGCCGTCCAGGCCGGCGTCGAACGTGGTGGCGATCGGCGGGGTGGTGCCCGGCTGCGTCGGCGCCGCCGCCTCCCCGCTGATGGTCACGTCGTCGACGTAGAAGCTCTGCGTCGGGTCCGGGCTCTCCAGGTACAGCTCGAGCTGGCTGTTGTCCGCGGTGGAGAACTCGTAGGTGCCGCTGACCTTCGTCCAGCCGCTGTCCGAGACGGGGACGGCGCTGGCGACGCGCTCGTAGGCGGTGGTGCCGCCGGTGGGCGTGCGGGCCACGGTCATGTTGACCGTGTCGCTGCCCGAGCCGGCCGCGAGGCGCACCCACGCCTCGACGGTGTACGTCCCGGCGGGCATGAGCGTGCGCGCCTCGAGCGCGGGGCCGTGCCAGTCGGCCGTGCGGCCGGTGACGGCGAGGCTCTGCGCCCCGGTGCGGGCCTGGTCGGTGCTGGCGGTGACCTGGGCGGCGCCACGGCCGAACCAGCTCTGCGTGCCGGACTCGAAGCCGGCGGTGTGGACGGTGACCGGGGCGGCGGTGGCCGTGGGGGCGACCACGGTGCCGAGCCCGGCGAGGAGGCCGGTGGCGAGCGCGCCGGCTCGCAGACGTCGCTGTCTCATGGGTGCTGTGCCCTTCGGGACGGGCCGGCGGCAGCGCCGGTGATCCACTGCTTCCGGAATCGTTCCGGAAGGTATGGCGGAAGTAGAACACCCCTTCGGGCAGGGGTCAAACCCTCCGGCCGGTCCTCACCCGCCTGCACGAGCCGGGCGATCCCCGTTCTCGCGCAGCCCATCCGGTGGGTACGTTCACACCCGGGACGCGGCCAGCACCGCCAGCAGGCACGCCGCGGCGCACGCGAGGGTCCGCACGTGGTTCCACGCCGACCACCGCGCCGCGTACCCGCGCCACACCCCGGCCAGCTCCTCCCCGCCGGCGCGCGCCAGCCGCTCGTTGAGCGGGACGTTGCCCACGACGGTCACCACCACCGCACCCACCAGGTACAGCACCGCCCCCACCACCCCGGCGAGCGGGACACCGCGGCCGAGCACCGCCAGCACCAGGAGCGCCGCCTCCGCCAGCGCCGTGCCGAACAGCAGGAGCATCAGCGGCGGCCGCACCGCGGCGACGTTCACCTCCCGCATCGCCACCGCGCCGACCTGCCCCGGCGCGCGGACCAGCGCCCGCAGCACGAAGCCCGAGAAGGCGAAGAACACCCCGCCCACCAGGCCCGCGCCGACCGCGACGAGGACGAGGAGCAGGAGCACACCCGGCCGGCCCGTGGAGGTCACCGGGCGATCATGCCGTGCCGGGGCTCGTCGCCGGGGCTCCTCAGCGCCGGTGCAGCTGCGGGTACCAGTACGCCGAGGACTCCTCCAGCGGCAGCTCCCGCGGGCCCGGGTCCGGCGCCTGCCGGCCGGGCGTGCGGCCGGCCCCGATCGCCGTGGGCTCCCCCGCCGGGGCGGTGCGCGTCATCAGCAGCATCCGCAGCGGTCCCTCCGCCGGCGCGGCCCGCGCCCCACCGGTCGCCATCAGCAGCGCCAGCATCACCCGCTCCGCGCCGTCGCACACCAGGATCGGCGCGGCCGCCTCCCGGGAGATGCGGTGCTCGTCCATCGACAGCGCCACGTACACCGCGCCGCCCCGCAGGTCCGTCACCGCCACCGCGCGCACCTCGTCCGGCGAGTCGCACCGGTACGCCAGCGTCCGCACCTCCCCGTAGCCGTTGCGGGAGCGCGGGTGGGTCAGCGCCGGGACGGGGCGCAGCTCGACGGGACCGACCTCCGGGTCGAAGGTGCGCGCCAGCCGGTCCGCCACCACCTGCGGCGGCGGCTGCACCGGGGGTGGCGGGCCCAGCAGCAGCAGCGGCGCGAACGCCAGCACCCCGCAGACGGCGACCAGCGGCGGCAGCCACCACGGGGCGGACCGCGCGGGCACCGGCGGCACCGGCCCCCCGGCGACCGGCGACCAGGTGGGCTCCCCGTCCCCCGCGTCCCCCGCGTCCCCCGCGTCCCCCGCGTCCCCCGCGACCAACGTGACCTCCGCGGGCCCCACCGCCGGGGCGGACCGCTCGCGCGGCGCCCACGCGGGGGCGGCGGGGCCGACCGGGGGCACCGGGACGGGCGCAGGCAGCGGTGCGGTCGCGGGCGCGGGCGCGGCCGGCGGTGCGAGCGCGGGCCGCGGAACCCGCGCGCGGGACGCGGCGGGGCGCGGCTCGACGCGCCGGGAGCCGGCCCGGCAGTACTCACACACCGCTGGTCAGCTCCCCGGGCCGGTCGCGGTGCTCCACGGGGGAACTGTCACCCCCGCCGGGCCCGCGCGCGCGACGAACGGGGACGGGCACACCCGGACGGCCGGGCCGCGGGACGGCGGACGCGCGGTCGAGGCCCCGGGGGGATGCCGTGAGGAGTGCGGCGCGGGGTGTTGTGGGACGGCGGCACGCACGGTTCCCTTGACCCGCCACCACCGCCCGCCGGAAGGGGCTCCGTGCCCGAGGACGCGTTCCACCCCGACCTGCGCCTGGCGCGGTCCCTCCCCCGCCACGTCGTCACCGCGCGCAGCCTGTGGCGGGTGCGGAGGCTGACCGGCCTCGCCGCGCGCCTCATCCGCTCCCGCGCCGTCGAGGAGCGCGCCGCACCGGAGGTCCCGGTCCTCGTCCACGGCCGCGCGCCGGGACGGGGGCGCCGGCCGGCGCTGCTGTGGATCCACGGCGGCGGGCTCGTGATGGGCGACCCCCGCCTCGACGACGCCTTCTGCGCCCGCGTCGCGGACGAGCTGGACGCCCTCGTCGTCTCCGTGGGGTACCGCCTCGCCCCCGAGCACCCCTTCCCCACCCCGCTGGAGGACTGCTGGAGCGCGCTGCGCTGGCTGGCGCGGCAACCCGACGTCGACCCGGAGCGCATCGCCCTCGGCGGGGCCAGCGCCGGCGGCGGCCTCGCGGCGGCGCTCGCGCTGCTGGCCCGCGAGCGCGGCGAGGTCTCCCCCGCGTTGCAGCTCCTCGCCTACCCGATGCTCGACGACCGCACCACGCTGCGCACCGACGTCGACGGCGCCTCCCTGCGCATGTGGGACCAGGACAGCAACCGCCTCGGCTGGCAGAGCTACCTCGGCCCGTACCGCAGGCCCGGCCAGCCCGACGGCGTGCCCGAGCTCGCCGCACCGGCGCGCGCGCGGGACCTGAGCGGCCTGCCGCCGGCGTGGATCGGCGTCGGCACCCTCGACCTGTTCCACGACGAGGACGTGACCTACGCCCGGCGGCTGCAGCAGGCCGGGGTGGGGTGCACCCTGCACGTCGTGCCGGGGGCGTACCACGGCTTCGACGCGGTGGAGCGCGGCGCGGCCCTGTCGCGGGAGTTCACCCGGCGGCAGCTCGCGGCGCTGGAGGGCGCGTTCGCGTGGCGCGGCGCGGCGGGGCGCCACGTGCGGTGAGCCCGCCCGGGGCGCCCCGCCGTGCCCGTCCCGGGGCACGGCTCAGGGCACGGCTCGGGGCACGGCTCAGCCGGCCGGGGTGAACAGCTCCAGCGCGATGCCGTCGGGGTCGCGGAACTCCAGGATCAGGAACGCGCCGAGGTCCTTGATGCCCTCGTGCGCCACCCCCAGCGCGTCCAGCGCGCCGGTCGCGGCCTCAAGCTCGGCCCGCGAGGCGACGCCCAGCGCGAGGTGGTCCAGGCCCACGCGGTCCTCGGAGAACCGGTCCGTCCCGGGCGCCACCGGGCGCAGGCCGAAGAGGCCGCCGGGGAAGGAGTAGACGACCCCGCCGAACAGGAAACCCAGGGAGGCGCGGGTCTCCTCGTCGGCGTCGTCGGGCAGCTCGTACGCCACGTCCCAGCCGAAGAGTGCGTCGTAGAACTCGCGGGAGCGGCGCAGATCGGTGACGGTGAGCCGTACATGCGCGAAGCCGGTCACGGGTATGGGCATGGCGAAGGATCGCACGCTCCCGCCCGGGCCGGCACGCCCGCTCCGTCCCCGCCCGCACCTGCTGCGGGGACGCGGCCCGCGGTCGCGCCGCGACGACCACCCGCACTACAGGAGGCACGATGTTCGAGAGCCTGAAGACCCCCGAGGACATCTTCGGCTACAAGCTCGGTCTGGCGCTGAACATGGAGCGCGACATCCTCGAGCAGCTCGGCGTGCTGGAGAAGGCCGCCCAGCGGCAGGAGCTGAAGACCCTCCTCGCCGAGCACGCGGTGGAGACCCGGCAGCAGATCGAGAACCTCGAGGCCGCCTTCCGGCTGCTGGGCGAGGAGGTGCAGGAGCACCCGTGCCTGGTCACCAAGGCCATGGCCAAGGAGGTGAGCGGCCTGCTGCGCAAGACCGACGCGAGCCTCGCCGACGCGGTCGTGCTGTCCGCCGCGCTGGAGACCGAGCACCACGAGGCCGCCGTCTACGAGTTCCTCATCACCAACGCCGACGCCCGCGGCGCGCAGGGCGTCAAGGCCCTGCTGGAGGTGAACCTCGCCCAGGAGGACGCCACCCGCGAGCGCATCACCACCCTGGCCCGGCGCATCGCCCACGAGGGCGTCGCCGTGCCCGTGGAGGGGATGAGCGGAGGCGTCAAGGCCGCCGTCGCCGCGGGGGTCGCGGTGGCCGCCGGCGCCGCCGCGGTGCTCGGCTCCAAGGCCGCCGGTTCCTCCGGGGAGGCGGCACCGGTCACCACGACGGGGCACGCCACCGGCGGCGGCTCCACCGCGGCACCGGCGTCCGGGACGGTCACGACGTCCACCACGACGTCCACCACGGCGTCCGGCACGACGTCCGGCACGGCGTCCGGCACGGGCGCCGCGGGGGTCGCCGAGGAGTTCAACGACCACGCCCTGCAGGAGCGCATCGCCGAGAGCGAGCACCGCGAGGCCGCGGAGCGCTGAGCCGCCAGCCGCCCACCGCCCACCGCCCGCAGCCGGGCGGTGGGCGGTGCCCGTACGCGACGGCACCCGGCCTCAGGGCAGGAACAGCCCCTTGGCGATGCCGACGAGCTGCTCGACGAGCGAGCTCTCCGCCGCCTCCTTGCCGACCTCGACCGTGAAGTCCGACCGGCCGTCCTTGCGCTCCACCCGGACGTTCACCCTGGTCTGCAGCAAGGTGACCAGGGCGGCGACGACGATGAGCACCTCCAGGCCACCGGCCAGGGCCATCTGCTCGTTCTCCGGGGGGTCCGCGACGAGGTCCTGCGCCAGGTCCGCCGTGCCGGGGTCCTCCACGGCCGCCCGCAGCAGTTCCCGGCTCGCGGCCAGCGCCGCGTCCCGGTCGAGCGGGCGGGTGTCCCCGACGAGCTGCGGCGTGCTCCCGCCGAGCCACGCGGCCAGCGCCAGCCGCGCGTCCTCCGCCGTGGCGACGGCCCGGCGCTGGTCCTCCGGCAGCCTGTTGCGCAGCTCCTCGGTGAGCTCCTGCAGCGCGGACAGGACGGTCGCGTCGTCGAGCCGGTCCACGGACGCCGGCTCGCCGGCCGTCAGGTTCTGGAACGTCACGTCGGGTTCTCCTTCGCTCGGTGTTTCAGCGCCAGTCACCGATCAGGACCAGCGGGGCCCAGTGGTAGGGGTGCGCCAGGTACGGCTCGTCCTCGCAGGCGCGCAGGTGGCGCTGCGCCTCCCACAGCGCCCGCCAGGCAGGTGCTCCCCGGGCGAGCCGCTCGTAGAAGACCCGCAGCATCCGCCGGGAGCTCGGCTCGTCGACGTTCCACAGCGACGCCACGACGGCCCCGGCGCCGGCGTAGAGCAGGCTGCGCACCAGCCCCTCGAACTCGTCCCCCCGGTTCCGCTGCCCCTGCACGGCGGTGGAGCAGGCGCGCATCGTGACGAGGCGGGCAGCCAGCGGTGACCGGGCGATGTCCTGCGTGGAGAGCAGGAAGCGGTTGCGCTGCATCCGGGACAGGCCGGCCAGACCCGCCGGCGGGCGCGAGGCGCCGTCGCCGAGCAGGAGACCGGAACGGGACGGGTCCCGCTCGTCGAAGTGCCCGTGGCAGGTGAGGTGGACGATCTCGGCGTCCCGCATGCCGGCGAGGACGGCCTCCGGCGATGCTCCCGGCCCGCGTGCGACGCGGGTGTCCCACCGACCCGCGAAGAGCTGGTCGTCGTGCTCGAAGGCGTCCGTGTCGTCGCCCGACGCGGCGGAGACGCCCGCGACGAAGGCGGTCCCGGACACCGGCTCGGCGACGTCGCGCTGCAGGGAGTACGCGAGCGCCGACAGGCTGGGGGCGTACACCACGGGGTACCGCTCCCCCAGCGGTTCCCCCCCGGGGCGGCGCAGGGCGTGGAAGGGGACCAGGTGCAGGGGCCCGTGCGCCGCGACGCACAGCAGCGTGCCCGCCGCCACGTCGTCCTCGAACCCCAGCAGGGCCGCACCGAGCTCGTCGAGGCGGTCCAGGCTGCGCCGGTGCGGTGACCTGCGGCGGATCGGCGGGGTCGGCGGGAACGCCGACGGGTCCCCGTTGAACGTGGCGCGCAACCACCGGGCGACCTCCTCCACCCTCTCCCGCGTCAGCGGGGAGCGGTGGACGCGCAGCTCCCCGTCCGGTCGCAGCAGGAAGCACGTCGTCCCCGTCGGGGTGCAGAAGTACGAGACGACGGCCACGGGGGTCGAGGGGTCGGCCGCCGACAGCAGCGGCCGCACCTCGCGCAGGGTCAGGGGTTCGCCCTCGCGGGAGCGGACGTACTCCGGCGCCCAGGGCCGCACCAGCTCCCGGACCTGCCGCAGGCGCTCGCGCGTCTCGCGCAGCCGCTCGATGCGCCGGCGCCCCCCGGCCGAGGGGTCCCCGACGAGGTGTTCCTGCAGTTCCCTCTCCAGCACCAGCAGGGAGTCCTCGGCGGCGCACAGCTCCGCCGGGACGGCGCGGGGCCGCGGGAGGCGGGAGTCCGCCAGCGCGGCGGCGAAGCTGCGGGAGCGGGCGGCCTCGTGGAGGTCGAACGCCAGTTCCCCCGCCGCCCGTCCGTCGGGCAGGTCCAGGAGGTGCCCGTCGGTCGTCAGCAGGTCCACGAGGCCCTCGTAGACCGCGACGGACTCGGCCACGACCTCGGCGCGCCGCTCGTCGAGCACCGCCGCGTCCAGGCGCGCGGTGGTCTCCGACAGGGCGGACCACAGCAGCTCGAACGCCTGCTGCGGCTCGCGCAGATCCTGCCGGAGCAGCCGCGCGCACCGCACCCGCAGTCGGGTGACCTCCGGTCCCCGGAAACCGCGCGCCGCGCAGTCGGCCAGCTGCGAGCGCAGCACCTCGACGGCCGCCGCGGGGTCGCCCGCGCGCTCCAGCCGCCGCGCACCGGCCTCGACGACGAACGTCAGCGCCCCCACGTCCCCCTGCGCCACGGCCTCCTCGCGTCCCAGCCGCAGGAAGGACCGGAACTCCTCGTCGGTGCCCCAGGTCCCGTCGGCGCGGCTGAGGTAGGTGCGCAGGTTGGACAGCGCGTCCCCGGCCTCGATGCCGGTGACGAGGGCCGCCGTGTAGAGGGACCCGACGGTCTCGGCGCCTCCCCCGCGCTCGCGCACGGTGTCACCGAGGCCGAAGAGGGCGATCGCGGCGCTCGTGCTGGGCGTGCCGGGGTCCAGCGCCGCCAGGGCGGCGGAGTACTCCGCCGCGGCCGCCTCGGGACGGCCTGCGTGCAGGAGCGCCGTCCCGAGGTTGTTGCGCGCCCTGGCCGTCACGGCGGGGTGCCCCCACCGCTCCACCGTGCGGACGATGTCCCGCATGGCGTTGATGCCCGCGGTGTCGTGGCCCCTCTTGAGGTGGTTCGCGGCGAGGTTCGTGCGCGCGCCGAACTCGCGCGGCCGGTCACCGGCGCGGGCGAAGAGCGCGACGGCCCCGGCGTGGTCGGCGGCGCCCTCGTCGTGGTCGCCGAGGTCCTCGTGGACGAGGCCCCGCAGGTTCAGGCAGCGGCCCGCGAGGACCTCCCCGTCCGGCGTCGACCCGGTGATGTCCCCGAGGGCGGTGGTGAGGGCGGCGAGGGCGTCGGCGCGCATCCCGAGCGCCCGCAGGCACCCGGCCAGCTGGTAGCGCACCATCGCCGCCGGGCCCGCGTCCAGGAACCGCAGCGCCTCCAGGAACGCCTCCGCGGCCGCCTCGTTCTCGCCGCGCTGGTCGTGCAGGGTGCCCTGCATCATCCGTGCCGCGGCGAGGGCCGACGCCGGCAGCCCGGCCGCGCGGGCCTCCGCGACCGCCCGGTCGACGTGGCGCACGGCGTGCGCGAGCTGCCCGCGGTCGCGCTGGAACGCCGCCCACACGAGCCGCCCGTTCAGGCGCTGCCGGGCGTCACCGCGCCACACGGACAGCGCCGCCACCGCGGGCCCGGCCCCGCGCGGCAGGTTCAGCCGAGGGGTGAGCAGCGCCAGGTGCGCGTCGGCGACGGGGTCGTCGACGTCCAGCAGGTGCTCGTGCCGGCGCAGCAGCAGGAACGCGTCCAGCGGGCCGGCCTCCCCGGCGGCCGCGCGCACCAGCTGCTGGAGGGTCCCGGGGCCGGCGGAGGATCCGCGGGGATCGGGCAGCAGCCGGTCCACCTGCTCGTCGAGGAACTCCAGCAGGGCGACCTCGGCCCGCAGCCCCGCCGCCTCCGCAGCCGACCCGCGCGCGGCGAGGGCCTGCTTCAGCGCCCCCCGGCCGAGGCCGAGCTCGTGCACGAACGCGTCGAGGTCCGCCAGCGTGCGCGCGCGCAGCAGCGCCTCGACGGCCCGCTCCTCAACGGGCGGCACCGGTCACCCTCCCCTGCCGCGCGCGCACGGCCTCCAGCACGTCGCGGCGCTGCTCGTCGTCGCGCGCGAGCCGGTGCGCCTCGGCGAAGTGGTGCGCACCGCGCTCGGTGTCCCCCGCGCTCCAGAACACCTGGCCCAGGTTGAAGTGGCGCTCGTGGTCGGGGCCCGGCAGCGCCTCCAGCCACCGGGCCTCGACCAGCGCACCCTCGACGTCGGAGACCCCGAGCAGGGCGAACATGAGCATCGAGCGGCGGTTCAGGGAGTCGGGGAACCGCTGCACCAGCGCCCGCAGCGACGCCACCGCCGCCTCGGCCCCCGGGCCGCCCTCCATCGCCGCGACCAGGAGCTCCCGCGCCCTCGCGTCTCCCGCCGCGCTGCGCTCCGCGGCCTCCCCGCGCCGGTGCCCGTCGAGGGCCTGCAACGTCGGGGAGTCCGGCTCGACGTCCTCCAGGAGCAGGAGGACCTCGTGGAGCCGCGGGCCGGGGCGCGGACCGGAGTAGAGGAGCGCGAGGAGCTGCAGGACCTCCGGCTCCCGGGGGAGCCGCTCGTGCAGGTCTTCCAGCAGCGCGAGCGGCTCGTCCCAGTCGTGACCCGCGTGGCCGGCCCAGAGCAGCGTCGTGAGCGCGTGGGCGAGGTCGAGGCGCTCGCGGTCCTGCGCGGTGCCCCGCACGACCCGCTCGCGGAGGAACCCGACCCGCAGGACGGTCCAGCGGGTCTCCCGCTCCAGGATCGTGCTCACGCGGTCCACCTCACCGACGTAGCGCGAGGCGACCCGGCCGAGCGGCCCGTCCCCGTCGGCGACGGGCAGGAGGAGCAGGCGCGCGCGCGCCAGGTCACCGACGTGCAGGAGGGCCACCGCCGAGTTCACCGCGACGAGCGGGTCACCGGGAGCGGAGCGTCGCGCGCGGTCGAACGCGAGGACGGCGACGTCGTGCCTGCCGAGGCGGGCGAGGGCGAGTCCCGCCAGGTGCGAGGTGGCCGGGTCCTCCGCGTCGCAGAACCCGCGCAGCCGCTCGGCGAGCTCGTCCTGCTCCTCGCGGGGCAGCGCGGGCAGTTCCTCCAGCCACCGGGCGTCCTCGGGCAGGACGTGCTCCTCGTCCACCTGGAAGGCGACGTCGAGTTCCCTTCCGGCCATGTCGGGCCTCCTCGGCTGGGGGAACGCGAGCCGTGGCGGACGACCGGCGCGGCGCTGCGGCACGAGCCACGGATCCCCGCGGCGACATCGCACGAGACCTCGTGCGACGCCGGATCCCCGGATCGCCGATCGTCGTGGTCGTCACGTCACCCCTGACGCCACCTCCCTACGGCAGTCAGCGTCCTCCCCCGCGCCCCGCTCGTCCAGCAACTCCGGGAACCTGGACGGCTCGCCGGGCCCGGCGGGGACGAGGGCCTCCTGCCGCGGGGTCGCCGCCGTCAGCGGGTGCCGGGGTGCTCGGGCCCGTCGTCCCCCGGCACGGCGTCCTCGCGGTCCTCGTCGCCGATCCGGACACCGGCCGTCGGGTCCCCCTGGCCGGTGCCGTCCGCGACGTCGTCCTGCAGGCCGAGCGGGTCCTCCGGATCGCGCGCGGGAGGCGCGGGCGGGCCGGAGTTGGACGCCCTGGCGTTCTCGCGGCTGCCCTGGTCCTGGACCTGACGGACCTCGGCGTTGTCGAACACGTCGACGGTGTGGTCCCCGTCGCCGCCCGTGGGTCCGTCGGAGGAGGTGGCGCCGGTCGGGGTCTCGCTGTTCTCGCTCACGGGAGGCCACCCTCCGGCCCGCGGGCGGCGACCGCCACCCGAGCAGCGGATGGCTCCACGACCTCGGCCTCCGCGGTGTCGCCCGGTCCCCTCGCACGGGCCGAACAGGTCACCGTCGCGCCGCATCGGCTCTCGCACAGCAGGATCAGGCGGTGGCGTCGCCGAGTCCCCGGATGATGCGGTCGAGGTAGTGACGACGGATGCCGGCGTGGCGGGACAGGGCTTCGGTCAGGGTGAGGAGGGTGGTGCCCCGGCTGAGGTTCTCGGCCTCCTCGACGGCGTCGCGGTAGCGGATGGCGGCCCCCAGCAGGGCGGGGTCCAACGACAGCTCCAGGCTGACGCGGTCGGCGCCGCTCTCGTGGGCGCGCAGGGCCTGGCTGCGGATCTGCAGGCGGGCGGACTCGAAGTCGCGTGCGGCGGAGTCGAGGCGGTGGGCCAGGCCGGTGAAGTCGGTGGCGCCCGGCGTGCGCGCGGCCGCCTCTCCGGTGGCCTGCCCGTGCAGCAGGACGAGCTGGAGCTCGCGGAGGAGGTCGTCCATGTGGGTCTTGGCGGCGATGACGTCCGCTGCGGGCAGGTCGGGCACGGTGACGAGCCTCTGCGCTGCCGGTTCCGCAGCGGTTCGCGGGTGGGCCGGCTCGTCGTCACCGAGCGTGGCCCACATCTCCAGCAGCTCCTCCGCCGTCACGTCGGAGCCGGACGGCGCGGAGGTCGGGAGGAGGTGGGCCCACAGGCACTTGCCGCCCTCCCGGGGGTCGACGCCCCAGCCGGCGGCGAGGGCGTTGACGAGAGGCAGGCCGCGTCCGCTCATGGCGACGACGTCGAGGGTGCCGGAGAGGGGGTGGGTGGTGGAGCCGTCGCACACGTCGACCCGGAGCCCACCGTCGAGGACGCGCAGGTGGACCTCGAAGTCGGTGCGGGCGTGCAGGACGGCGTTGGTGGCGAGCTCGGCGACGACGAGGGCGGCGTCGTCGGCGACCTCCCCCACGCCGTGCGCCTCGGCCCAGGAGGTGGTGAAGCGTCGCGCCAGGCGCACCGACTCGAGAGCAGGGGCGCAGCGGACGTGGTCCTGGCGCGCCGGGTCGTGTGAGGACGGCCGCTTCACGGCAGCGTCTTCGCCTCCGGGCATCTGGCTCCCTGCATCCTGCCGCGCGTCGACGCGGCGCCTGTCATGACCGCGGTTCCTCCCACAGTCTCGCACCGGGGCGACGACCCGGCCGCCGGGCGGCTGCACGCGGTCGACCGGGCGCAGGGGCGAGCTCCGCGATGAGTTCGCGGCACGACACCGGTCTGCACAGCGGTCAGCTCACACGGACACGCGAGGAGCACACCATGACGGCCCCGACCACCGCCCCCGGTCGCCACGCCGACGTCAACGGCGTCCACCTGTACCACGAGACGCACGGCAGCGGGCGTCCGCTGGTCCTGCTGCACGGCGGGCTGGCGTCCGGCGAGATGTTCGCGCCGCTGCTGCCCGCGTTCACCGCGGACCACCAGGTGGTCCTCGTCGACCTGCAGGGACACGGCCGCACCGCGGACGTCGACCGGCCGCTGGACGCACGGCTCATGGCCGACGACGTCGCCGCCCTGATCGGTCACCTGGGTCTGGGACAGGCGGACGTGGCCGGGTACTCCATGGGCGGCAAGGTGGCGCTGCAGGTCGCGATCCGGCACCCCGGCACGGTGCGCCGCCTGGTCGCCGCGTCGGTCACCATCCGCCGCGACGCCGCCTACCCGGACATCCTCGCGCAGCAGGAGCAGGTCGGTGCGGCCGCGGCGGAGTTCATGAGGGGCACCCCCATGTATGAGCTGTACCAGCGCCTCGCGCCACGCCCGGAGGACTTCCCCCGCCTGCTGGACAAGATCGGGGCGGCGCTGGCGCAGGACTTCGACGTCACCGACGACGTCCGCGGTCTCACCGTGCCGACGCTGATCATGGCTGCCGACGCGGACATGGCCCCGCCCAGCCACTTCGTCGAGGTGTTCGGGCTGCTCGGCGGCGGCCGGCGCGACGGCGGCTGGACCGGCGAGGGACGCCCCGAGGGCGGCCACGCACTCGCCATCCTCCCCGGCCTGACGCACTACGACCTCGCCACGTCACCCCTGTTCGCCGCGACCGCGCTCGCCTTCCTGGACCGCGACTGACCCTCCCCGGAGCGGCTGCGCAGGCCGGGACGTCCGTCAGCGGGTGCCGGGGTGCTCGGGCCCGTCGTCCCCCGGCACGGCGTCCTCGCGGTCCTCGTCGCCGATCCGGACACCGGCCGTCGGGTCCCCCTGGCCGGTGCCGTCCGCGACGTCGTCCTGCAGGCCGAGCGGGTCCTCCGGATCGCGCGCGGGAGGCGCGGGCGGGCCGGAGTTGGACGCCCTGGCGTTCTCGCGGCTGCCCTGGTCCTGGACCTGGCGGACCTCGGCGTTGTCGAACACGTCGACGGTGTGGTCGACGTTCCCGTCCCTCGTGCTGTCGTCGGTGGAGTCGGTGCCGGTCGAGGTGTCGCTGTTCTCGCTCACGGGAGGCCACCCTCCGGCCCGCGGGCGGCGACCGCCACCCGAGCAGGCCGGCCGCTGCACGGCTTCGTCTCCCGGCCTCAGACAGACGGCAGGAGGCTCCGGGACCGGCGCGGCATCCCCCGCTGTTGGCGCAGGACATGAGGGGGCTGGGCGTTGCCGCAGGTCAGCGGGGAGCCGGCACGGGGACTCGAACCCCGAACCGCCCGATTACAAGGTCGCCGCTCGGGGGTCTCGGCGGGGCAGTCGGGCGGGGTGGTCGTTGTGCCACAGCGGCTTTCGTCCGGGCGTGTCTGGTGCTGCTCGTGACGTTGGCTGCACCTTTGGCTGCACCCCTGGCTGCACCCCTGGCTGCTCGTCGGAGGCTGGCCTCCCAGTCGGAGCCTTCCGCACGCGGGCGAGGTGTGCCGAGGCGCGTCGAGCCGCCGCCCGTGAGATCGGCGGCGGCCCCGCGCTCAGCCCGCGAGGGCCTCGATGATCGGGCAGGGGGCGTCGGCATCGAGGCACTGCGCCGCGAGCAGCTGCGTGATCGCGTCGCGGGTGCGGGTGAGGTCGTCGATGCGCCCGTCGATCTCGGTGATCTTTCGACGGGCGAGCTCGGCGACGTCGGCGGCGAGGACACCGCTGGCGCGTGCTTCACCCGAGAGCCGGGTGAAGGCGGCCAGCTCGGCCAGGGCGAAGCCGAGATCCTGGCCCCGGCGCAGGAACCTGACGGTGCGCGCGTCGTCCGCGGTGTAGGCGCGGTAGCCGTTGCGGTCCCGGGCCGGTGCTGGGAGGAGGCCGTTGCGCTCGTAGAAGCGGACGGTGGAAACGGCTACTCCCGCCAGCCGGGCGAGGTCGGAGGTGCGCACGTGTCGACTCTAGGAGGCGGTGGCGGGGACCTTCCGAGTCCCGGTCGGGCTGCGTCGCGTGGAGAGCAGGACACCGGCCTGCGCGAGGCCCCAGCCGATCTCCAGGACGAGCATGACCGCAAGGATCGGGGAAGCTCCCCGGCTGAGTGCGGCGATCATGGCCAGGGAGAAGAGACCGCGAGCGACGACGTCGGCGGCCCCAGCCGTTCGCGAGGGACGCAGCAGGCGGTAGACCGACCACACGGTCACGACGCTGCCCGTGAAGTTGGCGAACAGCACGGTGAACACGTCGGGTGCGGGCGTGGTGCCGGACAGGGCGGCTGCGGTGTGGAGGGTCCCCAGCGCGGCGAACAGGACCGGCGCGGTGAACGGCAAGGCGAAGCCAGCGGTCACGATCAGGTCGTAGCCGGCGGAGGCGCGCACCACGCGGCGGGCGGTGATCGTGAGCGGGCGATCGGTGTCCTGGGGCGTCATGCGCTCAGCGTCAACCCTGCACCATGGTGCAAGGTCAAGTCGCGATTCCCTGGCTTGGAGGGTGACCAACCGGCCAGCCGAGGCGCGGGTGAGTGCTCGGGTGTCCTGCCGGAGCTCGGCGGCTTGGGCTGCGCAGCTCGGGCCGTGAGCCGACGTCGAGATGTGACCACCTTCAGGAGCGACTAGGAGGCGGACGCCGGCCATGCTGCCAGGCCGCCCCCTCGTCCAGGCCTGCTCAGGTGAGCGGGTCGGGCCGGGTCACGAGTGCTGCCAAAGAGCGCCGGGCCTGGGTGGGACGGGTGCCTGCTACCGCGGCAGCGCTACACCGCTGGGGCCGCTCCCTCGTCGTCCAGCGCCAGCAGATGTCCGATGCTGCGGCCGGCCTCCGGCACGTGGATCCAGCCCTCCTCCGCTGCCAGCTCCCGCTCCCCCTGTCCCGGCTCCGCGGTCATCCCGAGCGCGACGGCCCGGGCGGTGATCGCCGCGATGAGTGCGTCGAAGATGTGCTCGTTGTTTAGGGCGTCGCGGATTGAGGGCTCGGCGTCGAGCGGCAACTGATCGAGCAGTCCGGTCAAGTCCCTGTCCGCAGGCAGTCCCCAGGCTCGACGACTGGCGGCGGGGTACACCTCGCAGACGATGCCCGTGCCGGAGCGATCGACTGGCTCACCGCCCTGGTCGAGGAGGTCGAGGAGACGTGCCGCTCTGAGCGCCGTGCTTCCCAGCTTGTCGGTGCTGACGGACAGCGGCCGTCCTCCGGCAGCTACCTGGGCGCGGTCGGTGGCGCGATAGCGGAGCTCTGGGGTGGTGAGGGCTGGTCGCGGCAGGGGACGGCGAGCGGCATGGGCGGTGACGTAGTCCACGAAGGCACGTGGCCAGCCGAGGGGGCAGTCGATGCCCACCTTGCCGCCCGAGTCACCCACCTGCCCGCAAATGTCGATGATGTCCTGATCGGTAACCCGACGGACGGCGCTGACGACGACAGGCGGCGATGACCGCCAGTCGATGACGACAGCGCCCGTGTTGAGCGGTTGTGCAGCCAGGTCGACGCCTCCCGTGAGCATGGCGGCATCCTGCCCGTCGTGGCGGACATGGCTGTCTAGCCGGCGGCTGGCCACTTCCAGGTCCTCGTGACTTTCCCAGCCACGGACAACAGCAGGCCCCGGGACCGGCGCGCCAGCGCCGCAGCCCGGGGCCTGCTGTTGTCCGGCCCGCGGAGCGGGCCCTTGACGGAGTATGGATAATTCTCACTGCGGTCTTCGCTAGCGCGGCGCCATTGCGGCGCTCGCTACGGTGCCCCGCCTCAACCTGCCGGCGATGCATAAGAAGCTTTTGCGACTCTAGTTGGGCCGCCCGGCGCGTCGCTGTGCCTCAGACGTTAGGCGACCGCGATTGCTTAAGTGGACGAAGAATCAGTGACCCTTCGGCAACACCCTTGCCTCTCAGTGTCGAGGTCAAGTGCTTTCCGCACACACCGCTCAAAGTTGACTGAGTTCCCGTCTCGACTCAGCGAAGAGTTCACATTCACGCGTGGCACGTGAGGGGCATGGGAAACATGCCTCCGCGGTGGCGCAGCCCTTGGCAGCAAGGTTGGCCGGCCACGGCAGTGAACTGCTACCACTCTATAAGCAAGGCTTCAATAACCTTGCTTAAATCCTCCCTTAGGTAGGTCGGGCGTATTGCCGCGATCCAGGTATCGCACCCAGTTGCCGAACGCCCCAGAAAGCGGATAGTCATTTGCTCAGCACTGTCGGCAGCATAAACAACTAGCGCTCTATTGCATTCTAGAGAGGCCGCATGCATTAGAACTTGATACAAGTCCGGCCTGGGTGCCTTTTTTGACCGCCGCCGCGGCACTGTCTCGTAGTCATGATCAGCAACAGCGGAATTTAGTGACTTATATTTTACGTCCGCGACCAGGCGCACGCCCGTCCTACCGTGAACGATTATGTCGGGGTTGACCTTTGAGCGATCAACTCCACCGGTAAACAATCTACGCGTGGATGACTGGCCGCGATCGACGGTGTCGTCTGGCAAAATTGCGGCAAGCGTCGATCTCACGGCTCTCTCAAATAGCGACTCAAGATTGAGGAACCAGGCGCGCGGTGTGGCACCGTCAGATTGCTCCTGTTCATCCCAACCCTTCTGCATTAGCGTAATGGCCGCAAGCCGCGCCAAATCCTTGTCGAGCATTGGCGTATCAAATTCCTCCTCCACCTCTTCTGCGAGCTTCAGGTGACCTATCGTCCCGAGCATGAGGAAGTCTTCGTCCCGCACCTCCTCAAGTGCGCCCGCTACCACACGTGCCCGAAAGATGGTGCCAGCGTCCAAACCAAGCGTTGCCCCCTCCTCGTCGAGAAGCATGAGCGCGGCTAGGACAATCCTGTCCAGCGGTTTGTCTCTTAGGACCTGACTGCGAGAAAAGGCGAAGTAGTTGGTGCGCCCCAGAGCATGCAATCTCAAGGTGGCGGCCATATTGAGGGACCCCGCCAGGACGGGACTCGAAGCGGGCTTATATACGTACCGTGCTTCCCTGCGGGACGCAACATATGATTCCGAAGCACGCACGAATTCCGTCAGAAGGAAACGCGAGACGATGCCAAACTCTGCCAGCCTTGATGACTCGTCCTCGACTCTAATGTCCACGCCGGTGATTTCGGTCAACAAAGCTCGCAGTGAGCCCGTGACCTTCTCTGAGATGGCGACGATGCAATTTTGATCAATAAGGGCGCGTCCGACGTACTGGTGCCCTTCGATTTCGACATGCCTAGGGCCGCGCTGTCGCAGCGAGAAGAGGCCCGACTCGACAAGGCGCCATGCCGCCGGCGAAGCCAAAATAACGGCGGCTTCTTCTCGAGTCAGGCGTCGCCGTCCTCGCTCAGGGACGATTATGTCCATCGCAATCAATTGCCGTCGGTGGCTGCGCCGATGTCCTCAACGGCGCTGGACGACTCGCTGCTGGGGCGGGCCGGCACAGTGACGTTCGGCCCGATCGCCCAGGGGTAGTGTTCTGCGATAACGGGATAAAGCTCATGACGCGGGGCGCGCGGTCGAAGAAGTAGGTGCCGAATCTCTTGTTCCCACAGGTCGTGGAGATCTGGGCATTCATCAAATACGGCATGAAAGATGGCGTGCCCAAACGGCATGACTTCATCGAAGCGGTCCGCCCCGACCGCCTCCTTGCAAGCATCGAACATTTCAATCAATTGATCGATTGCCTCAGGGCTGACGTCCGTAGGTTCCAACATTTCGCGCAGCAGTTCGACGTCGGGAGGGAATGAAATGATTCGCAGGCGCCGGATTATTGCGGCATCTAGGTTAACCGCCGATTTGTCCGTAGGGTTTAGAGTTACCAGGATGGCCAGGTTTTGAGCGAGGCGGACAGGCGGAGTTCGCCTATATATCGTACTGAAGGTGTCCTCCTCCCCTCGGTACTCGACGTACGTCAGCAGCTCGCCTAGAACGCGCGGCAGATCCGCTCGGGTGAACTCCTCAATGAGAAGGACATACTGATTCTCAGGGTGCGTGATCGCTTCTTTGTTCAATGCAAGAAGAGCACCCGGGATCACCTCGACTTTTCCGTTTTCCAGCCGAGGGCCCTCGATGAACTCTTCGTAGGAGAATCCAGGGGAAAATTGGATCTCACGCATGCATTCTGGACTGGCATACTTACGCGCCGCGATACGGGCTACGTGGCTCTTACTCGTGCCCGGAACTCCTGCTAGGGCAACGATCGCTCGGTCACCATGCCGCTCCAAGGCCATAAGGACGCGCTCGACGGCGGCTCCTAGGTGCGGCGGCAAACCAAGAGGCAGGGCGGTGAGTGTTTGATCCGTAGTCGCTACGGACGCGTCAGGACGTAGTGAAGCCGCCATTGCCTCGGGATTCCACTCAGGGCCGTCGAATAGTGGAACTTCTTGCAAAGCTGGCGGCGATGTTATTTTGGCAAATTGATCCGGTGTCAAACCTAGCTTCTTCAGGGTATGCGTTTGCAGGTCAGTCCACGAAGTGTCCGGAGGCAACGGATCGTTCCGCATAAACAACACGCTAAGTACATCGCGCGGCGGCCATGTGTTCGATGGCGACTTTCTGCTAATAACAATGTCGAGAGCGTCGTCGCGTAAAGGTTCTTTGTAATTATCGTTCTGGAAAAGCAATCGTCCTTTGCCGGACGGCCCAACATAGTTTTGGAACGCTCCGCGGGCCGCGTCGTTCGTCATCCACTGAAGCTTCCCCCCAGATCCCCTGAGGCGGATAGTGCCGTTCACCTCATTTGATCCAGGAATAACAACAAAAAGATGCTCGGTTGCCCTTCTGATGGCGGCGCCGTTGACAGCTTCTTGGTTCTTCTCGTCGTCAGAGCCGTCGGAGCCGTCGGAGCCGTCGGAGCCGTCGGAGCCGTCGGAGCCGGTGTCAGTAGCTTCGTGCACCGCAGCATCAGTGGCGCTCGAGCCCGGGGTGCCAGCCCACAACGCCTTGAAGGTCAGATAGACCCGCAACGTTGAATCGGCTTGGGGCTTTAAGTTGACCGCCCTCAGTGAATCCAAAGCTTTTTCCACAACCTGCTGGGAGATACGCCGCAAGGCACCGTTCTCGATGAGCCTTTCGGCCATTACGCACACTCCTAATCACCTTGAGACCACGCTGTCCGCGACTCGACGCATGCTGGCCTAGCTGCGCACCGACTCAGTTTGCGGCGTGCCATGCCAGCACAGCAGGGCAAGCCACAGCTCACTCTAGGGGCTCACTGCCCCCATAGAGCTCTCGTGCGTCTATCACGTGAGCCCAGCTCACGAGTGGCCCTTCCTTCTGCACGACGTCACGTGTCTATTACGACATGGCTTATTCGGGCAGCGAGATGAGCGGTCGTTGCGCAATACGGGGACGCTGCTCACGTCACATCCGCACCGCACGGGTCACGCGATCAGCCTTATCCGTCTCATGAAGGCTCAGCTCCTGATGCCCGCCGAACAAGCTGTCTTGGACTAGGCCGATGGCTTGGTCGGCCTGTGCTAGGTATTCGGGGGAGACGTCTATGCCGACGAACCGACGCCCCAACGAGCGAGCGGCAACACCGGTCGTTCCACTGCCGACGAACGGGTCCAGCACCACGTCACCGACCTTAGTGCTCAGCCCAATGCACCTCGCCGGCAGAGCCAGCGGAAACTGAGCTCCATGCCCACCTCCCTGTGAGGTCGCCAGGTGCCAGACGTCGGAAAGCTTGTCAGTTTCCAAAAGCGTGTTGCGGCCGCCTAGCGTTGGGGGGAGCAGGCGGTAGGCCTCGCGATTAAACGTCGGTGTGCGGTGCTTCGCCAGGTGCAGAACGTACTCCAGGCTGCGACTGACCCGAGAATTTTGCGGCTCAGGGGTGGTGTACGGCTTTGCCCAAGTGATTGTGCTCTTGACGTAGTACCCCAGCCGGCTCGCCCTGGAGGCAATCTGCGCAGGAATCTGGCACTGCTCCCCGTCCTTCAGGTAGGAATGGCCGGCGCTGTAGCGCCTACTCTCATGGTCACCCCATGCTCGCTTATCGTGACCTTGCATTGCCCGCAACGCCTCGGCCGCGTTGCCGCGAATTTGGGTTCTGGTGTTGAAGGTGTCCATGACGTTCCACCACACGCTGGCGTGTGGCGCCAGAACAGGCATCAGGCGGTACAGCAGCTCAGTCGTGTGACGCATAAAGCCTTCGGGCGTCTGCTCATGGCCGTACGGGCAGACCTCGCCATCTGCCCAAGTCACGAAATGCGAGGTTTTGTATATGCGCATCGCCCAGTAAGGGGTCGAGGTAACAACACAGTCCACGCTATTCGGGGCAATGTGGGAGAGCAGGTCTAAAGCATTGCCCTGTAGCAGGGTTACCTGGTCCGCTTCAGGGGGCTGCGGAGCGGCCTCGACGCAGGCGTCGGTGGCCTGTGCACCCTCGTTATCAACGAGGCTAAGGAGGTAGTCCAGAACCTGGCTTCGACGCACGAAAGTCTCGCAGTAGGCGTCCTGGTCTAGCAGTTCCAGGATCTGATCAGGGGTCAGAGCGCTCGATCGGGTATCCAGCACGCGTCGGATGAACGTCACCGACATGCCCACGACGGGGGCAACCAGCTCCATGGGAATGGACTGTGTGCTGCCGACGTGGCGGGTTCGGTCCAAGCGGGCGATGGGCGTTTGTGGCTTGATGTCCGGCAAGGCCGGCGTCACCGTCTTTAAGACAGTCGGCTCGCGAACTTCACTCACAGCTTCAACCCCTCCGCCTCGATAGCGTCGAGTTTTACTCCGTCAGAACTTGCAGTGTTTTTCGGCCTCGCCGCCAGTGGGATGACGTCGCTCCTCTCGCTCCATCGGTAGGGCCAATCCGCGCGTATCGCGATGCGACTGGCTGGGGGGGACTGGGTCGGTGGCAGCGCTTGCACTGGCGAGCCGATCGCTCCGATCATCACGTCCCAGCGCGCGCCTCGGATCCTCGCCCGCAAATCCTCGGGCACATGTGATCCGAAGGCGAGAGCGAGTACCCGGTGACTGGCCATACGTCAGTCTATCTCGTGGACATGGGCGCATCTTCACGACATGCCGGCACTCCAGTACGCTCGGCGAGGGCATCCATGCGTTGAGGTTCGCGTTCGCGAGCTGCGGCAAGCCAAGGCTCGGGCCACCGTCGTGCTGACCGTGGACGATTATAATCACTGCGCGGGAACAAACTGACTCGATACATCCGCGACTACCGAGGGGTAGCAACTACTACTGGCACGGTTGCGCTGGTTCTATAGTGTTGCAGTGTCTGGCGAGCTGTCCCTCTTCGGTGACGACCTAGAGCCGGCGGCAGTGCCGGCAGGTGACCCTGCCGAGGAGCTGGCTGCTCCATGGCAGATCAAACTGCTGCGCGAGATGCTCGACGCGCAAGGGCTCAAGACCATGGCTGAGCGCCAGCAGGCCATCGAGGCGGCTGCGGGCCACCCCGTGGAGTCACTCAAGGCGCTGACCCGCCGTGAGGCGCTGTTTGTGGCTGAGCACCTCGGTGAAGTGGGCGGCAGGACTACCAAGCGATCTCACTGGGATGACCGCGAGGACAACACCTGGATTGACAATCTTTGACGCAGACGAGCTGTTTGGTGCCAAAGCAAGCGCCCGATACTCACTGGCAGGTGGGTTTCGCTCACGTGCATGCCTACCCGCTAACGCAGACGGGTTGCCCAACGCACGAGCGACGGGTGCGCGCACGTACTAAAGCATCACCAATATTCAGCTTCCTGAGTGTTCAACATCAAAATAGCGCCCGGAGCACCGCTGTCGACGACAGGTTCACTGTGGTCGGGAGTCAAATACAGCGAGACGCGGGCCGAATGATTTAACCAGCGCCAATACGAGAGCCTCACCCTTGCTCTCTGTTGCAAGCGACGGCTTACCAATCACGCCCGTATCCGTATAGGCGGACATTCCAAGTAGGAGGAGATCTGGTCGGTCTGGCGCAGGCCAATCTGCCTTCTCCCAGTCATCGCGCACAAGGCTGGGGGCATACTTTAAAAGCACTGATGTTTCACCCTCGCCACCGTGCATGTCTTCGTGAGCATTAGTCTCGCAACCAGCCGCCAGGCGGGCAGCATCCCAATCTGTGCCGCTCGGGTACAAAATGATTCGCGGCCCTTCAATATTGGCCTGCTGTGCGATGTTGCTGAGTACGTAATTGCCGCCATGTCCATTGACTAGCACGAGCTTACGGATTGCCTGCTGCTCCAGCGATGCGAAAAGGTCATCTATAATGGCCACGAGCGTAGACGGGGAAATGCTTACTGTGCCCGGAAAATGTGCATGCTCATGCGAACAGCTGACGGTGAGCGGCGGCAGCAGGAAGAGGCCATATGCTTCACTAAGGGCCTTAGCGATGGTGCAGGCGATGACTGTATCGGTAATAAGCGGCAAGTGACTGCCGTGCTGCTCAAAGCTGCCAACTGGCAGGACGGCGATGTCCGCCGCCCGCTCGCGCTCGTCAGCTGACGTTGCCGTCGTGAGCAGTTCCACTCCCGCCTCCGCTCCTTCGCCGCTACACCGCCGTGGCGAGCTCCGCTCGCAACGCCATCACATCAGGCCGCCGGCGGTACGGCACCAGCCGCCCCCGCAGCTCGCGCAGAGCGCTCGATGTCCTGGCAGACGGAGCTGCCCGCAGCACGGCGACGGCCTGGCCAGCGACCCGGCAGGCCTCCTCGGGCTCGCGCGAGGCTGCATAGGCATTGGCGAGCCGCGCCAAGCACAGGCCCTTGTCCCGCTCCTGCCCTGCCGGCCACGCCGAGGCAGCATCGGCGAGCAGGCGCACTGCAGGCTCCGGCCGGCCCAGCTGCGCCACTGCCTGGCCGCCCTCCATGCCCATGTAGGCGACGGTGCAGTAGCTCCCGAGTGTGAAGCTCCCCGTCGTCGCCGCGGCCGCCTCCATGCCAAGCCCAACGGCTTCAGCGCACTCCCGCCCTTCGTGACGGAGAGCGTGCGCCGCGGCCTTCTGGCGCAGCGCCAGTGCGCGCATCTCTGGGGCGAGGGACCCGCTATGCCGCAGCGCGGCCTCGGCAAGGTGCAGGCCCTCGTCCGCCCGGCCGGCCTCCGTGGCGATGTTGCTGCGACGCATGAGCGTGTAGGCGATGAGCTCGGTGTCGGCGAGCTCCTGCGCCATGTCGAGAGCGCGCCGGGTCCACGTCTCGGCGCCTGCGTAGTCGGCCTGGTCCTGGTGGAGCCAGCCGCAGAACTCCGCGAAGCGGCTCCCCACCCGCAGCAGGTCCTCTCGGACAGCCCCGTGAGCGCTTGCCGCCCACGCCTCCGCCTGCTCCGTCTGCGCAGAGACGACCGTAAGGAGGTGCCGGGACCCGAGCAAGGAGTCCGCTGACGAGTGCTGCGCGAAAACCGCTTGCAGGTAGTCGGCGACTCCCGGCCCGATAGTCGGTGCCGGCGGCGGGGCGGCCTCCGCGCTCGCGAACCCGAGGTCCGCCTCCGTGGACTCGAACACTTCGCACAGCAGCTGCCGGTACATCGCGTCCGGCTGGTGGTGCCCGTTCTCCCACCGGGAGAGCGTCACCCGCATCGTTGCCGAGTTCGGGAGCGTGAAGCCGTTCCTCTTGGCCGCTGCCTCCAGGAAGCGGACCACCTGGGGCTGCTTCCACCCGCGGATCGTCCGGGCCCGCACCAGGCCGTTCTGCATGACTGCTCCCTGCTCGAAGGCCGACTCGTCGTTGAGGCGGCGTCTCTCGGCACTCCTCACAGCATGGCGCACGGCAACGACAGAGTCACTTGACGTAGCAGGGGTTAGCTCACCCCGTGCTACGTCCTGCCACGTTCCGCACGGGGGCTCTCCGGCGCTGCACTCGACTCACAGGCAGCCGACCGAGCTGCCGCGAGACATCGGGAGTGATCGTGCGGATCAAGATGGATACGACCAGCGTGCGCTTCATGGTGACCCGGCCTGGTGAGGCCAAGGTCGACCGGGAGACGGGGCAGCAGCGGGTGGACCGCTCGACGGGTGCGCTGCTGTGGCAGGTGCAGGTGATGGCGCTCGATGAGTCCGGCGGGGAGATCCTGACGGTCACCATCGACTCGGAGCCGAAGATCGCCGTGGGTGAGTTCGTGCGGCTCGACGGGCTGGTGGCGATCCCGTGGTCGCAGGGGGACCGCTCCGGCGTCGCGTTCCGCGCCTCGGGCATCGCGCCCGTGAAGCCGTCCGCGGCTGCGGCCTGAGGGCGGCCGCCATGACCGTCGTCGGTGTCGTCGTGGTGCTGGCCGCCCTGGCCGTGGTGCTCATGCGCTGCCGGGTCGTGACGCCCGGCGTCTTCCTCTTCGCCGCGACGTGGGGCTTCCTGTTGGGGTCCACCCCGGCCGGTGAGCCGGTCGATGCGGTGTTCGACCAGCTCGGCCGTGGGCTGTGGGCGGCGGTGACGTCGCTGTGAGGCGCACGGTGGTCGCGGCCTCGCCGGGCCGGTCGACGGCGGTGCGGGGCCAGCGCGGCGACGTGCTGCTCGTGCCTCAGGTGCGGCTGTCGCTGTGGGGCGTGCTGGCGGTCAACCTCGGCCGGCTGCTGCTGCGCCTCGGCGTGGCGGTGCTGTGGCACCCGCTCGTCGCGGCGGTGGTCCTGGCGGCCTGGGCGCTGTGGGCGTGGGCCGGCTGGGCATGGCTACTGCTGGCTTTCGGTGTCGTGGCGCTGGTGCTGACGACGTGGGGCCTGGTGTGGCCGGTGTCGTTCGGCCGCTACGTCGCGGGGCCGGCGCGGTCGTCCTGGCGAGGGTGGTGGCGCTACCGGCGGCACTGGCAGCCGGTGATGGTCACGGCGGGGCTGTCGCTGGACTACGACGGGCACGAGTACCTGCCGCGGCTGCGGAAGGTGCAGTGCGCCCCGTGCCGGGACTCGCTGCTCGTGCAGCTGCTCGCGGGGCAGTCGCCGGCGGACTACGAGAGCCGCGCCGACGCCCTGGCACACACCCTCGGGGCGTCGTCGTGCCGCGTGCGGGTGGACCGGCCGGGCTGGGTGTGGCTGGACGTCACGCACGCCGACCCGCTCTGCACCCCGGTCGCGGCGCTGCTCGTGGCGGAGGTGCCGGACCTGCTGGCGCTGCCGCTGGGTGTCGCGGAGGACGGGGCGCCGTGGTGCCTGCGGCTGCTGGGCACGCACGTCCTGGTGGCCGGCGCGACGGGTGCGGGCAAGGGGTCGGTGCTCTGGTCGCTGATCCGGTCGCTGTGCGGGGGTATCCGCTCCGGGCTGGTGCAGGTGTGGGCGGTGGACCCGAAGGGCGGCATGGAGCTGACGTTCGGCACGGCGCTGTTTACGCGGTTCGCGTACCGCACGACGGACGACATGCTCCTGTTGCTGGAGGACGCTGTTGCGGTCATGCGGCGCCGGCAGGAGCGGCTGCTCGGGGTGACGCGGCTGCACGAGCCGAGCACGGACGAGCCGCTGGTGGTGGTCCTCGTCGACGAGCTGGCGGCGCTCACCGCGTACAGCGACCGGGAGACGCGCAAGAAGGCCGCGGAGCTGCTGCAGCTGCTGCTGTCGCAGGGCCGCGCGGTCGGGGTCCTGGTCGTCGCGGCGCTGCAGGACCCGGGCAAGGACGTGCTGCCGTTCCGGGACCTGTTTCCGACGCGCATCGCGCTACGGCTGACGGAGGACGTGCAGGTCGACATGATCCTCGGCCGTGGTGCCCGGGAGCGGGGCGCGGTGTGCGACCGGATCCCGGAGTCGCTGCCGGGCGTGGGCTTCGTCCAGGTCGAGGGCCGGCGGGAGCCTGTGCGGGTGCGGGCGGCGCACGTCACGGACGAGGACCTGGCCGCGATGGTGCGGGACTACTCCCCCGCCGCACCGGTCAGCCTGGTGAAGGACGAGTCGTGAGCGGGCCGGTGTCGCTCGGGGAGCTGCTGCCGGGTGCGGTGGCGGAAATGGCCGCCCGTGCGGCCCGTGCGGATTTCGAGCGGTGGCAGGCGCAGGCGGCGGGGTGCGGGCACTGCTCCCGGCCGATCCGGCTGCGCGGTGCCACGGAGACGCGCACAGCGGACGGGCGCCTCGTCGAGTTCTACGACACCGCAAGCGAACCGGACGGGGTTGCGTACGTTCGGTGCGGGAACCGGCGAGCGGCGGTGTGCCCGTCGTGCTCGCACGAGTACAAGGGCGACATGTGGCACCTGCTGTTCGCCGGTGCCGCCGGCGGCATCAAGGATGTTCCCGAGACGGTCGCGGAGCACCCGATGGTGTTCGCGACCTTCACGGCCCCGTCGTTCGGTGCGGTGCACACCACGCGGCACGACCCGTCCCGCGGCCGCGGCGACCGGTGCCGGCCAAGGCGGGACCACCCGCGGTGTGAGCACGGGCGGCCGATGTGGTGCTCCGCGGTGCACGGCGAAGAGGACCCGGCGTTGGGAACTCCGCTGTGCCCGGACTGCTACGACTACGGCGCGCATGTGGCGTTCAACTGGTACGCGCCGGAGTTGTGGCGGCGCTTCACGATCGGCCTGCGCCGGCACCTGGCCGACCAGCTCGGCGTCCCGCGCTCGAAACTGCGCGATGTCGTCGTGCCGTCGTTCGCGAAGGTCGCGGAGTTCCAGCGTCGCGGCGTCGTGCACTTCCACGCCCTGATCCGGCTCGACGGTCCGGGTGACGGGTACCCCGCTCCCCTGCTGCCCGTCTCGGCGGAGGAGCTCGGCCAGGCGGTGACCGTCGCGGCCTCGGAAGTCCGGGTGACGACGGCGCCGTGGACGGCCGGCGCACCGACGTGGCGACTGCGGTTCGGGGAGCAGCTCGACGTGCGGCCGGTGCACGGGGCGGCCAACCGCAACGCCAGCCGCGGGGACATGCACCCGCAGATGGTCGCGGCCTACATCGCCAAGTACGCCACGAAGGCCGCGGAGGACTTCGGGATTTCGGCGCGGCTGATGACGCGGGAGGACGTCGAGAGGCTGCGCGTCGGGGAGCACCCGAAGAACATCCTGCGGGCCGCGGCGTCCATCGCGGCGGAGGCCGCGTCCACGATCGAGATGCTCGGGGAGGACGCCGACGCCCTGGGCGACGACGGGCCGGACAACGCCGCGGTCGTCGAGGACGCGGAGTCGTGGCTGTTGCTCGTGAAGTGGCTGCACATGCTCGGGTTCCGCGGGCACTTCTCCACCAAGTCCCGCCGCTACTCCGTGACGCTCGGCAGCCTGCGCGAGGAGCGGCGGACGTGGCGGCGCCGGCGCGAGGCGCAGCGGGGCGGTGATGCCCTCCGCCTGCTCGGCAGCGACTCCGAGGAGGCCGACGACGGCACCGCTCTCGTGGTGCTCAAGCGGTGGTCGTTCGAGGGCGTCGGCTGGTTGACCAACGGCGACGCGGCGCTGGCCGCTTCCGCCGCGGCTCGTGCGCGGGAGCACCGCGAGGCGGCCCGCCTGGCGGACGACTCCCCGGACGAGACCTACTGAGCGCCGGAACTGCGACGCCCCCAGGTGACGTCCGCGGTCAGGGACGGTTCCGCAGCAGCTTGACGAGGGACGGCGCGGAAATGGCGCCGGCCATGATGAGCGCCGGGCCGACCCCCAGGGCGTAGCTCTTGAAGAGCGACCCGAAGACGAACGTCAGCACCGTCGCGACGACGAGGAAGACGACGGCTGCCAGGACCAGCTGGGCGCGCTTGCTGGAGGTTGCTGCTGCGGTGCGTGCCATCTCAGCTCCTACCGGATCGGGTGTGCACGGGAAGCAGTCAGGTCCGAATGATCTCCGTCCGGTGCCACTGTGCCGCAGCTCCCGAGAACGCACCACCCCATCGACCCGTCGAGATGCGGACGACTCGCTGTCGCCGAACGCACTGCGGCGCAGCCATTCGGCGTTCAACCAACCATGAAAGGAGAACTCCGTGACCCACCACGCGACGAGCCCCGACCGGCTCTGGACGGTCCAGCAGGTCGCCGACTTCCTGGCCGTCCCCGTCACCACGCTCTACCAGTGGCGCTACCTGCACACCGGCCCCGCGGCCTACCGCGTCGGCCGGCACCTGCGCTACGACCCGGCCGCCGTCCGCGCCTGGCTCGCTGAGAACGCCGTCTGACCGGGGCCTCGTGATGAACCGCACGACTCGGGCAGAAGCGCCTACTTGTGCCCTCTCGGCAGCCTCAGCGCCCGGTGACCGCCGGAACCGGGTCGGAAGCCGGCGGGGACGTTGCACGCCGCCGCGACCGCAGGGTGATCGCCATGGCGGCGACGATCAGCGGGAGGAGGACCACGTCGACGAGGGCGACCTGCCGCAGCGGGCCGGACGCGCCCGCCTCGACGGCCAGGAGCACGAAGGATCCGGTGCTGAGGAGCGCGACGACGAGAGCGGTCGCCGTCACGGCCGGCCGGATCACGGCGATGAACTGCACCAGCCCGACCAGTCCCAGCAGCAGGGCGCGGTGGCGCATGAGGAGGACCTCGTCGGCGGTGAGACCCGTGATGCCGTAGAGGCCTTCGAGTCGCTGCGGTGCGACGAGGGCCACTGCGGGCAGGACGTGCACCAAGCCTACGAGGACCATCACCGAGCAGACGGCGATCCGCCAGCCCCGGTGCACCGGCGGCTCGGAGGTGGCCTGCTCGGTCCTGGTCGGCTCTGTGCCTGTGACGGCTTCCACGGCCGCACCGTACCGGGACGCCGACCGGCACCCGCGATCACCCGGTGCGGTCCCCCGTCGACCTCGGCGGCTCGTGCCGCGACCGGACACCACCCGACACCACATGCACAACTAGAGGAGAACTGACATGGACAAGCTGTTGCTGACCGCCAACGAGGCCGCCGCGGTGCTCGGGGTAGGACGGTCGAAGGTGTACGAGCTCATGGCCGGCGGCCAGCTGCCGTCGGTGCACATCGGCAAGCTGCGCCGCATCCCGTCGACCTGCCTCGCGGAGTACGTGGAGCGGCTGCGCCAGGACGCGGCGTAGCAATGGCGGGCAGGGGCCGGCGCGGGCACGGGGAGGGCTCGATCTTCCAGACCGCGGACGGCCGGTGGCGCGCCTCGGTGGACCTCGGCTGGCACGACGGGAAGCGGAAGCGGAAGTACGCGCTGCGCCGCACCCGCCGGGAGGCCGCGACGTGGCTGCAGGAGACGCTGCAGGCGCAGCGCAACGGCACCCTCGTGCGGGAGTCGGTGACGGTGGCGGCGTGGTTCCCGACGTACCTGGAGAAGGTCGCGGCGCCGAAGGTGCGGGCCTCCACGCTCGTCAACTACGAGCGGGACTTCCGCAGGCACATCGAGCCGAGCCTCGGGCGGATCAAGCTCGACAAGCTGGAGCCTCGGCACCTGGCGGACCTCTACGCGAGCAAGACGGCCGCGGGGCTGTCGGCGGCCAGCGTCCGGCACATCCACGCCACGCTGCGCCGCTCGCTCAACGTGGCGATGAAGTGGGGCCTCGTCAGCCGCAACGTCGCCCTCCTCGTCGACCCCCCGTCGCGGCGCGAGTTCCGCGTCGAGCCGCTGACGGTGGAGGAGGCACGCCTGGTCCTCGCGGCCGCCCGCGGGGAGCGGCTGGAGGCGCGCTGGGTCGCGGCGCTCACCCTCGGGCTGCGCCAGGGCGAGGCGCTCGGGCTGTGGTGGGAGGACGTCGACCTGGATACGGCCACCTTGCGGGTGCGCCGGCAGCTCGCCCGCGGCCGGGCCGGGGAGAAGGCGACCTTCACGTCGCTGAAGTCGGCGCGCTCCTCCCGGACCCTGTCGATGCCGCCCTACCTCGTCGAGGCGCTGCGCCGGCACCGGGAGGCGCAGGAGGTGGAGCGGGCGGCGGCGCTGGTGTGGGTGGACCCGCAGCTCGTCTTCACCACGCCGATCGGCTCGGCCCTCGACGCGAGCAACGACGCCAAGGCGTTCAAGGCGCTGCTGCGCGCCGCCGGGGTCCGCCCGGTCCGCCTCCACGACCTGCGGCACACCGCGGCGTCGCTGCTGCTGGCGCAGGGCATGCACCCGCGGGTCGTCATGGAAGTCCTCGGGCACTCCCAGATCGGGCTGACCATGAACACGTACAGCCATGTCATGCCGTCGATGCTGGGCGAGGCGGCGGCGTCGATGCAGTCCGCGCTGTGGGGCGAGAAGCCGTGACGATCATGCTGATCGGGGCCTTGGCTGCACCTTTGGCTGCACGCCGGCGGCTGGTCGAGCACCTGCGAGGAGTTTCCGCAGGTCAGCGGGGAGCCGGCACGGGGACTCGAACCCCGAACCGCCCGATTACAAGTCGGGTGCGCTACCAATTGCGCCATGCCGGCCGGCGCCGGGGCGTGCCCCGGCACGACCGATGGTAGCCGCCCGGGCACGGCCCACCAGGTGTGCAGGCAGCCCCGTGCCGCTCGAGGACGCCGCCGTGCCGCTCCGCCGCCCGCTCAGCCGTGGGGCAGGCGGAACACGGTGATGGTGAACTCCCGCCGCAGCTCGAACCCGAGGGCGCGGTAGAGGCGGATGGCGCCGGTGTTGTCGGCGGAGGCGTGCAGCAGCGTGGCCCGTCCCTCGGCGCGGGTGCGGGCGACGACGGCGGAGACGAGCCGGGAGGCCAGCCCCTGCCCGCGGAAGTCCGGGTCGGTGCAGACGGCGCTGATCTCGGCCCAGCCGGGTGGGCGCATGCGCTGCCCGGCGAGCGCGGCGAGCCGGCCGTCGCGGCGCAGGCCCAGGTAGGTGCCGAGCTCGACGGTGCGTGGGAGGAAGGGGCCGGGTTCGGTGCGCCGGGTGAGGTCGAGCAGGTCGGGCACGTCGGCGGTTCCCAGCTCGACGGCCTCGGGGTCGTCGGAGGCGTCGACCCCGGCGTCGACCAGCTGCACGCCGGGCAGCGACCACACGACCTCGGCTGCGGTGGGCACGTGATCGGGGACGGCGAAGAGCACGGCGGGCCGCCCGGCGGTGAGCGCGGCGAGGTCGTGCCAGTCGCGGTCGTCGGCGTCGAGGGGCAGGCTGGCGAACGGGGAGACGTCGTCGGGGTAGCGGGCGGCGCGGCCGCGGCGCAGCGCGAGGGAGGTGTGGCCGCTGTGCAGGGACTCCCAGACGGGGTTGTCGAGCACGGCGGGGTCGGGCGGGGGCGCGTCCTGCACGGGCCGGGGTCAGCTCCCCGGCTCGAGGAAGGGCGGGCGCTCCAGGGGGCGCCAGTCCGGCTCGGACCCGCCGCCGATCATGAACGCGGCGGACAGCGCGAGGAGGGCGCACAGGGCCATGACGACGCGGGCCTCGCGCTCCCCGCCGGCGACGGCGCGCACGACGGTGCGGGTGCCGCGCTGCAGGGACCGGCCGCCCGGGCCCCACCAGGCGGTGAGGACCGCCGCGAGGGCACCGAGGGCGAGGGTGGTGGGGTCGCCGGGGCTCCCTGCGGGGCCGGCGGGGAGGAGGCCGACGACGAAGAGGGTGCTGACGCCGACGAGCACGGGCACGATCGCCGCGAGCACGGTGGTCAGGGCGGCGCGCAGCACGTTCCACGGCACGGCGAGGGCGACGGCGAACCCGTCGCTGGCGCGGGGGCCGGCGACCTCGCGGCGGCGCGCCAGGGTGCCGCGGCTGCGGTCGACGGTGCGGGCGACGAGGGCGCCGAGGACGCTGAGCACGAACCCGGCGGTGGGTGCGACGGCGCAGACGCCGACGAGGGCGAGCAGGGCGAGCAGGAGCACCCCGGTGCCGGCGGAGCGCGGGGCCTCCCCGGGCGGCGGGGCGGGCCGGGCCGCGGACGGACCCGCCGGGTGGACCTGCCCCGGGTGGGCGGGGTGTCCCTGCGGGGCGGGCGGCCACGCGCCCGGCCGGTCCCACCCGGTGGGCCGCAGCGGCGCGGCGGCTGCGGCGGGCGACCCGGCGGGCGGGCGCTGCGGCTGGGCCGCCTGCCCCGGCGGGGCGGCGGGCACCGCGGGCAGCACCGAGGTGGCGTGGTCGGCGGGTGGGGTGTGGCCGGGAGGCGGGGCGGCCCAGGCGCGCGCCGGGGTCGTCGCCCCGCCCCACCGGGCATCGGCGGGGCGTGCACCGTGCGGACCGGGCTGCGGGGGCGGGGCCGCGTGCCGGACCGGCGGCAGCACCGAGGTGCGCTCGGCGGCGCTCTCCGGCTCCGGGCGGGGCGCGGCGGCGTCGCGCAGCACGGCGGCGTCGCGGGCGTCCAGGGTGCGCGGTCCCTGCGGGCGGGGGTCGAAGTCCCGGCCCCGCTCCGACCAGCCGTCGCGGGGGCCGACCTCCAGGCCGGTGCGGTGCTCGAACGGGGAGCGGTGGTCCACGGGCACCACCCGGGTGGCGTCCGCGTCAGGGCCGGGGACGGCCGCGGCACCCGCGGCGGCGCCCGCGGCGGGGTGCGGCACCGGCGGGGTGGCGTCCGCGTCCCACGCGTCCCGGTCCCGCGCGTCCCGGTCCCGCCCGTTCCAGCCCGGCACACCCGCGTCCCGCACACCCGGGTCCCGCACGTCCACGACCGGGTGCGGGCCGGTGACCACCCGCGCGCCCTCCCCCGCGTCGCGGCACGCCCGGTCCAGCGCCTCCAGCAGCGCCGCCGGCTCCGGCCGGTGGGAGGGGTTGACGGCGAGCGCGCCGGACAGCAGCCGCTGCAGCTCCGGCGGCAGCCCCGCCAGGTCCGTGTCGCCGCGGCGCACCCGGTCCAGGACGACCTCCATGGGGCCGCGGCCGAACGGCGGGCGGCCGGTGGCGGCGTACGCGACCGTGGCGGCCCAGCCCCACCAGTCGGTCGCCGCGGAGACGGCGCCGCCGCCGACGACCTCGGGCGAGAGGTAGCCGGGGGTGCCCATGACCAGGCCGGTGGTGGTCAGGCGGACGTCGTCGGCGACGTGCGCGATGCCGAAGTCGATGACGACCGGGCGCCCGTCCAGGAGGAGGACGTTGCCGGGCTTGAGGTCGCGGTGCACGACGCCCGCGGCGTGGATGGCGGCGAGGGCCTCGGACAGGCCGTGGCCCAGCTCGTGCAGGCAGCGGCCGGTGAGGGGCCCGTCGGCGGCGACGGCGGCGTCGAGGGGGCGGCCGGGCACGTAGCGGGTCACCAGGTACGGCCACTGCCCGGAGACGTCGGCGCCCAGGACCTCCGCGACGTGCGGGGAGCGCACCCGCTCCAGGGTGGAGACCTCCCGGCCCAGGCGCTGCCGGGCGTGCGGGTCCCCGGCGATGTGGGGCTTGAGGACCTTCAGGGCGACGGCGCGCTGGGCGGCGTCGAGGGCGAGGTACACGATGCCCATGCCGCCCTCGCCGATGACGTGCAGGAGGCGGTGCTCCCCCAGCGTCGTCCCCGGGGCGGGCATCCCCGCGGGGCGTCGGCCGTCGGCGCGCGGCCGGGTGGGGTGCTCGCCCGGCCCCGTCCCCACCGGCACGGGACTCGTCACCGGCTCGACCTGGGGTGGGGGCGCCGGGGTGTGCACGCGCACCACCGTACGACAGGCCCGCGCGGCCGGACGTCCACCGCTGGTCGGATCCCGGGCGGTCCCGGGGAGCCTGCGGGAAGGGCCGGTGGACGTCCCGTGGAGGTCCCCGGTCGGCCCCGCCGGGCCCGCTCCGGCTGCGCCCGGCGGTGATCCCGATAGGGTCGGGGCGTCCCGGACTCCGAGGAGGATCCCCGTATGGCGGGCGACTACGACCTGGTGGTGGTGGCCAACCGGCTCCCCGTGGACAAGGTGGAGGAGGCGGACGGGACCACGTCCTGGCGGCGCAGCCCCGGGGGCCTCGTCACGGCCCTCGAACCCGTGATGCAGCGCGAGGACGGCGCGTGGGTCGGCTGGGGCGGTGCCCCGGGCGAGGCCGAGGAGCCGTTCGACGCCGAGGGCGTGCGGTGCGTGCCGATCGGCCTGTCCGCGGAGGAGGTCGAGGACTACTACGAGGGTTTCTCCAACGGGACCCTGTGGCCGCTCTACCACGACGTGATCGTGGCGCCCACGTACCACCGCCGCTGGTGGGAGGCGTACGTGCGTGTCAACGAGCGCTTCGCGCAGGCCGCCGCCGAGCAGGCCGCCGAGGGCGCGACGGTGTGGGTGCAGGACTACCAGCTGCAGCTCGTGCCGCGGATGCTGCGCCGGCGCCGCCCCGACCTGCGCATCGGCTTCTTCAACCACATCCCGTTCCCGCCGTTCGAGATCTTCGCGCAGCTGCCGTGGCGCAGCGCGATCCTCGACGGCCTGCTGGGCGCGGACCTCGTGGGCTTCCAGCGCCCGGCCGACGCGAACAACTTCCTGCGCGCCTGCCGGCGGGCGGTGGCGATCCCCGCCCGGCAGGGCGTGGTGCGCCTGCCCGAGGAGGGCGGCCGCCAGGTGCGCGCCGCGTCGTTCCCGATCTCCATCGACTCCGCCGCGCTCGACCGGATGGCCAGGCGCGAGGACATCCGGGAGCGGGCGCGGGAGATCCGCCGCGACCTCGGCGACCCGCAGTACGTGCTGCTCGGCGTGGACCGCCTGGACTACACCAAGGGGATCCTGCACCGGCTCAAGGCCTTCGAGGAGCTGCTCGCGGACGGGCGGGTCCAGGTCGGCGAGGCGGCGCTGGTGCAGGTCGCCACGCCGAGCCGGGAGCGGGTGGACCAGTACGTGCAGCTGCGCCAGGACGTGGAGGTCACCGTCGGGCGCATCAACGGCACGTACTCCGAGATCGGCAAGGCGCCGGTGCAGTACCTGCACCACTCCTACGGCCGGGAGGAGATGGCGGCGCTGTTCCTCGCCGCCGACGTCATGCTCGTCACGTCCCTGCGCGACGGCATGAACCTCGTCGCGAAGGAGTACGTGGCCTCCCGCTACGACGAGCGCGGTGTGCTGGTGCTGTCGGAGTTCACCGGTGCCGCCGACGAGCTGACGCAGTCGCTCATGGTCAACCCGCACGACATCGACGGGCTGAAGGACGCCGTGATCCGGGCGCTGCACATGCCCGATCGCGAGGCGGCCCGGCGCATGCGCGCGCTGCGGCGGCGGGTGCGCGAGTACGACGTGCAGCGCTGGGCGACGACGTTCCTGGAGGCCCTGGAGCGCACGCGCCCGGGCGAGGTCGACCTGACGGACGCGGCCGCGGCGGAGGTGGGCCGGTGACCTCCCCCGCGGCGGCGCCCGGGGACGCCCGGGACGCCGCGCTGGAGGAGGCGCTGGCGTTGTTCGCCGGGTCCGGGCGGGTGCTGGTCGCCCTCGACTTCGACGGTGTGCTCGCGCCGCTCGTGGACGACCCGCTGTCCTCGCGGCCGCTGCCGGGCTCGGCGGAGGCGCTGCGCCGGCTGGTGGAGACCACCGACGTGGCGCTGGTGTCGGGGCGGGACCTGGCGACGCTGCGCGCGCTGTCGGGTGCGCCGGAGGCGGCGGTGCTCGTCGCGGGTCACGGCACGCAGTGCTCCCTGGACGGGGAGGACGGCGGGCAGGTGCTGACGGCGGAGGAGTCGCGGCGGCTGGCGGAGGTGACGGCGGCGCTGGAGGCGGTGGCGGCGGCGGCCGAGGGCCTGCACGTGGAGCGCAAGCCGATGTCGGCGGTGCTGCACACCCGCCGCGCGGACCGGGTGGCGGCCGTGGAGGCCACCCGGTCGGCGGTGACGGGCCCGGGCTCGTGGCCGGGCGTGCACTGCCTGCGCGGCAAGGAGGTCGTGGAGATCGCCGTGGTGCCGCTGGGCAAGGGCGCGGGCCTGCTGCGGCTGCGGGAGCGGCTGGCGGCGGCGGGCCCGGCGGTGGAGGCGGTGCTCTACGCCGGTGACGACGTCACGGACGAGGACGCCTTCGCCGTGCTGGGCGCGGGCGACGTGACGGTGAAGGTGGGCGCGGGCGAGACGCGGGCGCGGTTCCGGGTGGCGGACCCGGAGGCGTTCGCGGAGGTGCTGACGCGGCTGGCGGACCTGCGCGACGCCGCGGCGGCGCGCTGAGGGGCGCGCCACCGCGGCGTCGGGTGCTCAGCGCCCGGCGAGGAGCTGCTCGAAGGACGTGGTGAGCGCGAACGGGTCGGCGGCGGCGGTGGGCTCGTGCAGCTCCACCTGGGCGGCGAGCTCCCGCCCGGCACGGGTGGTGCGCTCCCCCAGCGCCCCGGCGCCCCCGCCGGCCCAGTCCCCGGAGGCGGCGAACACCCCGGTGGGCAGCACGAGGGCCTTGGCGTAGGCGAAGAGCGGGCGCATGGCGTGGTCGACGACGAGGGAGTGCCGCGCGGAGCCGCCGGTGGCACCCAGCAGGACGGGCGTGCCGGCCAGCGCGTCGCGCTCCAGCACGTCGAGGAACGACTTGAACAGCCCGCTCACCGAGGCGTTGAACACCGGGGTGACGGCGACGAGGCCGTCGGCGGCGGAGACGGCGTCGAGGACCTCCCGCAGCGCCGGGCGGGCGAAGCCGGTGAGCATCGCGTCGACGACGTCGTGCGCGATCTCCCGCAGCTCCACGACCCGCACGGCGGCCTCCACCCCGCGCGCGGCCAGCGCGTCGGTGGTCGCGGCGGTGAGGCGGTCGGCGAGCAGGCGGGTGGACGAGGGCTGCCCCAGGCCGGCGGAGACGGCGACGAGCGAGCGCTTCACGGGGTGACCTCCAGGGTGGCCGGGCCGGGCTGCGTGCGGGCGGCGAGCAGCGAGGCGTGGGTGGGGGCCTCCGGCACGTGCGCGGGGCGCAGCGCGTCGAACTCCCGCCGCAGCACGGGCACGACCTCGGAGCCGAGGATCTCCAGCTGCTCCAGCACCGTGGACAGCGGCAGGCCGGCGTGGTCGATCAGGAACAGCTGGCGCTGGTAGTCGCCGACGTAGTCCCGGAAGCCGAGGGTGCGCTCGATCACCTGCTGGGGGCTGCCCACGGTGAGCGGGGTCTGCGCGGTGAACTCCTCCAGGGACGGGCCGTGCCCGTACACGGGGGCGTTGTCGAAGTACGGCCGGAACTCGCGCACGGCGTCCTGGGAGTTCCTCCGCACGAACACCTGCCCGCCGAGGCCGACGATCGCCTGGTCGGCGCGGCCGTGGCCGTGGTGCTCGAAGCGCTCGCGGTACAGGCCGACCATCCGCCGGGTGTGCTCCGCCGGCCAGAAGATGTGGTTGGCGAAGAACCCGTCGCCGTAGTAGGCGGCCTGCTCGGCGATCTCGGGGCTGCGGATGGAGCCGTGCCAGACGAACGGGGGCACCCCGTCCAGGGGGCGGGGGGTGGAGGTGAAGCCCTGCAGGGGGGTGCGGAAGCGGCCCTGCCAGTCCACGACGTGCTCGCGCCACAGCCGGTGCAGCAGGGCGTAGTTCTCCACGGCCAGCGCGATGCCGTCGCGGATGTCCTGGCCGAACCACGGGTAGACGGGCCCGGTGTTGCCGCGGCCGAGGGTGAGGTCGACGCGGCCGTCGGCGAGGTGCTGGAGCATCGCATACTCCTCCGCGAGGCGCACCGGGTCGTTGGTGGTGATGAGGGTGGTCGCCGTGGACAGCTGCAGGCGGGTGGTGCGCGCGGCGATGTAGCCGAGCATCGTCGTGGGCGAGGACGGCACGAACGGCTCGTTGTGGTGCTCGCCGGTGGCGAAGACGTCGAGGCCGACCTCCTCGGCCTTCAGCGCGATGGTGACCATGGCCTTGATGCGCTCGGCCTCGGTGGGCGTCCGGCCCGTGGTGGGGTCGGGCGTCACGTCGCCGACGGTGAACACTCCGAACTGCATGACCGCTCCCCTGCTCCGACAGCACCTTCGTTGAGCATTCAACCAAAGATGCCCGGGGATATTCCAGGGCCGGCACCCTCCCGGCTCAGCCCGCCGCCCGCCGCACCTTCCGCGCACGCTCCCGGTCCGCCAGCGCGCGCCCGAGGGAACGCCCCCACGGGTCCGCGAGCCTCGCCAGCACCGGGCCAACCACCGCCAGCGCCAGCACGTACGCCGCGGCCAGCGGGGCCAGCCGCTGGTCCACGACCCCACCGGCCGTCGCCAGACCGGCGATCACGATGGAGAACTCCCCGCGCGGGACCAGCGCCGCGCCCGCGCGGACCCGGCCGGGCACGCCCACCCCCGAGCGCTCGGCCGCCATCCACCCCGTCACCAGCTTCGTCAGCACCCCCACCACCACCAGCGCCAGGGCCGGCAGCAGCACCGGCGGCAGCTGGTGCGGGTCGGTCGTCAGGCCGAAGGAGACGAAGAACACCGCCGCGAAGAGGTCCCGCAGCGGCTCCATCAGCCGGTGGGCGTCCTCGTCGAGGTCGCTGGAGAGCGCGATGCCCAGGAGGAAGGCGCCCACCGCCGCCGAGACGTGCACCGTCTCGGCGACCCCGGCCACGAGCAGCGCCAGGCCGAGGATGCGCAGCATCGTCACCTCGTTCGAGGCGCCCGTCACGAACGAGGAGATCACCTTGCCGAAGCGCAGCGCGAGCACCAGCGCCAGCGCCAGGCAGGCCAGCGCCACGGCCACCGACCCCGTGGCCTCCCACACCCCCGAGGCGGCCAGGACCGCCGTCAGGACCGGCAGGTAGACCGCCATGCCGAGGTCCTCCAGCACGAGGATGCCCAGCACGCTCGGCGTCTCCCGGTTGCCGAGGCGGCCGGTGTCGGAGAGCACCTTCGCGACGATGCCGGAGGAGCTGACCGCGGTGATGCCGAACATGGCCAGCGCCCCGATCGGGCCGAAGCCCAGCAGCAGCGCGACCGCCGCGCCGGGCAGGCCGTTGAGCAGCAGGTCCAGCACCCCGACCGGCGCCTGGCGCCGCAGCGTGGAGAGCAGGTCCCCGGCGGAGTACTCCAGGCCCAGCACCAGCAGCAGGAGCACCACCCCGATCTGGGAGGCGGACTCCAGGAACTCGGCGGGGGCGTCCAGCGGCACGACACCGCCGGTCCCGAACGCGAGGCCGGCGAGCAGGTACAGCGGCACCGGCGAGATCCCGATGCGCCCGGCGAAGCGGCCGACCAGGCCCAGGCCGAAGATGACCGCGCCGAGCTCCAGCAGCAGCGTGGCGGCGTGCACGCTCCCGCTCAGCCGTCCGTGAGGAGCTTCGCCGTCGCCCGCACGCCGTCCTCGGTGCCGACCACGACGACCTTGTCACCCGCGCGGAAGACCTGCGCCGGCGTCGGGGAGGGGATGACGTCACCGCGCCGCACGAGCGCCACGACGGAGGCGCCGGTGCGGCTGCGGATCTGCGCGTCGCCCAGGGTGCGCCCGTCGTACGGCGAGCCGGGCTCGATGTAGATGCCCTCGGTGGCGATGCCCTCCACCTGCTCGCGCAGGCGCGCCAGGCGCTCCACGACGCGGGGGGCGCCGAGCAGCTCGGCCAGCGCCTCGGCCTCGGAGGGTTCCAGGTCCACCACGAACGAGCAGGCGTCGGGGTCGTCCTTGCTGTAGACCAGCAGCTCCCGGTCGCCGTTGCGCTGCGAGATGACGCCGATGCGCCGGCCGCGCTCGGTCACGAAGTCGTGGCGCAGGCCGATGCCCGGCAGCTTGGTCTCCTCGATGTCCACGGCATCGAGTGTGCGCCCGGCGCCCGTGCGGCGTTCACCCGGGTGGGCTCCCCGACCCCCTCCCCACGTGTGTCCTGCGTCACATCGGTCACGGGGGCGGTGCCCCGTCGGTCAAGATGTGCGCACCCCCGAGGTCCGACCACAGGCCGGGCGCGGGGGTCGGGGTCGCGGTCGATCCCCGGTCCGTCCTCGTGACCGACCAGGGCCGCCGGTCCCCGTGCTGACAACTGCACACGAACCCGGCGACGCCGGGTCTCCACTTCACGACGGATCGTCCGGCACGTACCTGCCGGTGAAGGAGAACACCATGGCTACGGTCACGTTCGACAAGGCGACGCGCCTCTACCCCGGCGGCGAGAAGCCCGCGGTGGACGCCCTCGACCTGCACGTGGAGGACGGGGAGTTCCTCGTCCTGGTCGGCCCCTCCGGCTGCGGCAAGTCCACCTCCCTGCGCATGCTCGCCGGCCTGGAGGACGTCAACGGCGGTCGCATCCTGATCGGTGACCGTGACGTCACCACGGTCCCGCCCAAGGACCGCGACATCGCGATGGTGTTCCAGAACTACGCGCTCTACCCCCACATGACGGTCGCCGACAACATGGGCTTCGCCCTGAAGATCGCCGGCACCCCCAAGGAGGAGATCAAGCGCCGCGTGCAGGAAGCGGCCAAGATCCTCGACCTGGAGCAGTACCTCACCCGCAAGCCCAAGGCCCTCTCCGGCGGCCAGCGCCAGCGCGTGGCCATGGGCCGGGCCATCGTGCGCCAGCCCCAGGTCTTCCTCATGGACGAGCCGCTGTCCAACCTCGACGCCAAGCTGCGCGTGCAGACCCGCACCCAGATCGCCTCCCTGCAGCGGCGCCTGGGCGTCACCACCGTCTACGTCACCCACGACCAGATCGAGGCCATGACGATGGGCGACCGCGTGGCGGTCCTCAAGGACGGCATCCTGCAGCAGGTCGACACCCCCCGCCGGATGTACGACCACCCCAACAACGTCTTCGTCGCCGGCTTCATCGGCTCCCCCGCGATGAACCTGCTCAGCCTCAAGACCGTCGAGGGCGGCGTCGTCTTCGGTGACACCGTCCACCCCGTCGAGCGCGCCGCGCTCGCCGCCAGCGGTGAGAACCTCACCCTGGGGGTGCGCCCGGAGGACCTGGAGCTCTCCGAGCACGGCCTGCCCGTCACCGTGGAGGTCGTCGAGGAGCTCGGCGCCGACGCCTACATCTACGGCACCCTGCGCCAGGGCACCTCGGACCTGCCCGTCATCGCCCGCGTCGACGGCCGCCGTCCCCCCGAGAAGGGCGCCACCGTCCACTTCACCGCCAAGCCGGGTCACGTGCACCTGTTCAGCGGCAAGACCGGCGAGCGCATCGAGGCCTGAGCCTCACCAGCACGACGGGGCCGTCGCCAGCACCGCTGGCGGCGGCCCCGCCGCACGTCCGGCACCGCCCGCGGACTCCGCCCCGCCAGCCGGACCCCGACCGTGGAGAATGCAGCCCGTGAGCGTTCCGACGGCGACGTCCCTGCAGATCACCGCATCGCGCCCGTACCCCGAGCTGCTGGACCTGCCGTGGGAGATCCCCCTGGAGGAGTGGCCCGACGAGCACCTCGCGGCCCTCCCCCGCGGCATCAGCCGGCACGTCGTGCGGTTCGTGAAGCTGGGCAGCCGGGTGCTGGCCGTGAAGGAGACCAACGCGGAGATCGCGCACCGCGAGTACCGGATGCTGCGCCTGCTCAACCGGCTGGAGGTGCCCTCCGTCTCCCCCGTGGCCGTCATCACCGGCCGCAGCGACCCCGACGGCGAGCCCCTGAACTCGGTGCTCATCACCCGGCACCTGCAGTTCTCCCTGCCCTACCGGGCCCTGTACAGCCAGACGCTGCGCCCCGACACCGCCAAGCGCGCCGTCGACGCCCTGGCGGTCCTGCTCGTCCGGCTGCACCTGACGGGCTTCTACTGGGGTGACGTGTCCCTCTCGAACACCCTGTTCCGCCGCGACGCGGGGGCCTTCGCCGCGTACCTGGTGGACGCCGAGACCGGCGAGCTGCACGACGTGCTCTCCGACGGCCAGCGCGAGTACGACCTCGACGTGGCCCGCACCAACATCGCCGGGGAGCTGATGGACGTCGTCGCCAGCGGCGCCCTGGAGGTCGACATGGACGAGGTCATCGCCATCGCCGACCGGATCATCTCCCGCTACCGCACCCTGTGGGTGGAGCTGACGGAGGCGGAGTCCTTCGAGAAGGGCGACCGCTGGCGGGTGGAGGCGCGCATCCGGCGCCTCAACGACCTGGGCTTCGACGTGGGCGAGCTGGCCATCACCACGGACCTCGACGGCACGACCGTGCGGATCGAGCCGAAGGTCGTCGACGCCGGGCACCACTCCCGCCGCCTGCTGCGCCTGACGGGCCTGGACGTGGAGGAGAACCAGGCCCGCCGCCTGCTCAACGACCTGGATTCCTACCGGGCCGCCACGGAGCGGCAGGGCGACGACGAGGAGATCGTCGCCCACGAGTGGATGGCGGAGCACTTCGAGCCGGTGCAGCGGCGCATCCCGCGGGAGCTGCGCGGCAAGCTGGAGCCGGCGGAGGTGTTCCACGAGGTGCTGGAGCACCGCTGGTACCTCTCGGAGCGGGCCGGGCGGGACGTGGGCCTGGAGGAGGCGGCGCAGTCGTACGTCGGCACGGTCCTGCCCTCCAAGCCGGACGAGCGGGCCGTGCTCGGGGTGGACACCCAGGCCCTGCCGGTCGTCGGCCGCGAGTGACGGCGCCGCCCGCCGCCGGACGCGGCGGGCACGCCGCGGGACCCGCGCCCGTCAGCGGGCGGGGTCGGACTCGCGCGCCAGGGCCGTGGCGGCGTAGCGCCCCTCGGGGTCCAGCACGTCCAGCAGGCGCGCGACGATCGTGTCGAGCTGGTCCAGCTGGTCGGCGTCCAGCGGGTCCAGGACCAGCTCGCGGACCTTCTCCACGTGCCCGGGGGCGGTGGCGACGACCTTGTCCCACCCGGCGTCGGTGAGCACGGCGATCTGGCCGCGGCCGTCCTCGCGGCACCGCTCGCGGCGCACGTAGCCCTGCTTCTCCAGCTTCGCCACGACGTGGGACACGCGTGAAGGGCTGGCGTTGGAGCGGGCGGCGAGCTCGCTCATGCGCAGCGCGCGGTCGGGGTGCTCCGAGAGCATCGCGAGCATGAGGTAGCCGGCGGCGGTGAGGTCGGCGTCGCGCTGCAGCTGCGCGTCCAGGGCAGCGGGCAGCAGCTCGATGAGCGCGGCGACGCGCAGCCACGCGCGGCGCTCCTCGCGGGTGAGCCAGCGGGGTTCGGGTACGGGGGATTCCGGCACGGGTCGAGGATACGCCTTACTTGAGGCTTCAACCAGTCGGTGCCGGGCACCCGCCCGTCAGCGGCGGCGCGCCACCTCGTACAGCGCCACACCCGCCGCGACCCCCGCGTTCAGCGACTCCACCGCCGCCACCATCGGGATGCTCACCACCTGGTCGCACGTCTCCCGCACCAGGCGCGAGAGGCCCTCGCCCTCCGAACCCACCACCAGCACCAGCGGCACGTCCGCCAGCTCCAGCTCCGGCAGCAGCACGTCGCCGTCCGCGTCCAGGCCCACCACGAACACGCCCTGCTTCTTGTAGTCCTCCAGCGTGCGCGTCAGGTTCGTCGCCCGCGCCACCGGGATGCGCGCCGCGGCGCCCGCCGACGTCTTCCACGCCGACGCCGTCACCCCCGCCGCCCGGCGCTCCGGCACCAGCACCCCGTGCCCGCCGAACGCCGCCACCGAGCGGATCACCGCACCCAGGTTGCGCGGGTCCGTCACGCCGTCCAGCGCCACGATCAGCGCCGGGCGCACGTCCTCCAGCGCCTCCTCCAGCAGGTCCTCCGGGTGGGCGTAGGAGTACGGCGGCACGCTCGCCGCCAGGCCCTGGTGCACCGCACCGTTCGTGAGGCGGTCCAGGTCCGCGCGCGAGGCCTCCAGCAGCGGGATGCCCCGGTCACCGGCGGCGGACAGGGCCTCCTTGACGCGCTCGTCGGAGTCGATGCGGCTCGCCACGTAGACGCCCGTGATCGGCACCCCCGCGCGCAGCGCCTCCACCACCGAGTTGCGCCCGGCGATCCACTCCGTCTCCCCCGTGCGCTTGGCGCCGGAGCGGCCCGCCGGGCGCGAGGAGCCGCCCGCCGAGCGCCGCTGCGACGACGCCGCACGCCGCGCCGCCGGGTGCCCGGTGCGCTCGGTGGCCTTGGGCGTGGGGCCCTTGCCCTCCAGCGACCGGCGGTTCTTGCCGCCCGTCCCGCCGCCGGAGCCGGTGTTCTTGCCCGCCTTGCGGACCGCGCCTCGGCGCTGGGAGTTCCCCGCCACTACTGCTCACCCTCCACTGACCACTTCGGCCCCGCCGCAGTGTCCTCGATGACGATGCCGGCGGCCTTCAGCCGGTCCCGGATGGCGTCGGCCGCCGCGAAGTCCCGCTCCGCGCGCGCCCGCGCCCGTTCCTGCAGCGACGCGGCGACCAGCACGTCCAGCGCCGCGTGCAGCCGCTGCACCTGCCCGCCGCCGGCGCCGGCCCCGGTCCACTGCGGCGACAGGGGGTCCAGCCCCAGCACCGCCAGCCCGGCCCGCACGCGCCCGTACCGCTCGCGCAGGGTGTCCAGCCCCCTCGGCCCGGCCGCCAGGGCCGCGTTGCCGGCGCGCACGTCGTCGTGCAGGGCCGCCAGGGCCGCGGGCGTGGCCAGGTCGTCGTCCATCGCCGCGGCGAAGTCCTCCCCGACCGCGGCGCCAACCACCTCGGCGGCGTCCCCCAGCCGCTCGGCGGCGCGGCGCACGAAGTTCTCCAGCCGCCCGTACCCCGCCTCCGCCTCGTCCAGCGAGGCGGGGGTGTACTCCAGCTGCGAGCGGTAGTGGGCGGAGATGAGGTAGTAGCGCAGCACCACACCGCGGTGCTGCGTCAGCAGGTACGGCACCCCGAGCACGTTGCCGACGGACTTGCTCATCTTCTCCCCGCCGAGGGTGAGAAGGCCGTTGTGCAGCCAGTACCGGGCGAAGCCGTCCCCGGCGGCGCGCGACTGCGCCTGCTCGTTCTCGTGGTGGGGGAAGCGCAGGTCCAGCCCACCGCCGTGCACGTCGAACTCCGCGCCGAGGTAGCGCCCCGCCATCGCCGAGCACTCCAGGTGCCAGCCCGGCCGCCCGCGCCCCCACGGCGTCGCCCACGACGCCGAGGTCGGCTCGTCCGCCTTGACGCCCTTCCACAGCGCGAAGTCCCGGGGGTCCCGCTTGCCGCGCGGGTCGGCGTCGGCGGCGGCCTCCATGTCGTCGATGCGCTGGTTCGTCAGCTCCCCGTACACCGGCCAGGAGCGCACGTCGAAGTACACGTCCCCCGAGCCGTCCTCCGCCGGGTAGGCGTGCCCTGCCGCCACGAGCCGCTCGATCAGCGCGACCATCTCCGGGACGTGGCCCGTGGCGCGCGGCTCGATCGTGGGGGGCAGCACGCCCAGGGCGGCGTAGGCGGCGGAGAACTCCCGCTCGAAGCGGTAGGCGTGCGCCCACCACTCCACACCCGCCTCGGCGGACTTCGCCAGGATCTTGTCGTCGATGTCGGTGACGTTGCGGACGTACGTCACGGCCAGGCCGCCCGCCTCCAGCCAGCGGCGCAGCACGTCGAAGGCGACCTGCGCGCGCACGTGCCCCAGGTGCGGGGCCCCCTGCGGGGTGGCGCCGCAGACGTACACGCCCGCACGACCGGGGTGCAGCGGCTCGAAGTCGCGCACCTCGCCACGGGAGGTGTCGTACAGGCGCAGGCTCACCCCCGAAGGCTACCGGGGCGGCACCACCCCGCGATCTCGCCGCGGGGTGCCGCCGGGGTTACTGTCCGGGCATGCCGTCGACGGTGCGTGGTGTGGTGTCCCGGGGCCGCGGCGCCCCGGTGGAGCTGACCGAGGTCGTGGTGCCCGACCCCGGCCCGGGCGAGGCGGTGGTGGACGTCGCCGCGTGCGGGGTGTGCCACACCGACCTGCACTACCGCGAGGGCGGCATCAGCGACGACTACCCGTTCCTGCTGGGCCACGAGGCCGCCGGGACGGTCGCGGCGGTGGGCGAGGGCGTCACGCAGCTCGCGGTGGGCGATCCGGTGGTGCTGAACTGGCGGGCGGTGTGCGGGGCGTGCCGGGCGTGCCTGCGCGGGGAGCCGCAGTACTGCTTCGCCACGCACAACGCCTCGCAGCCGATGACCCTCACCGACGGCACCCCGCTGTCCCCCGCGCTCGGGATCGGCGCGTTCGCGGAGAAGACGCTCGTGGCCGCCGGGCAGTGCACGAAGGTGGACCCCGGCCTGTACGCCGGCTCGGGCACCGCCTACGACCCGGCGGTGGCGGGGCTGCTGGGGTGCGGGGTGATGGCCGGGATCGGCGCGGCCGTGAACACCGCCCCCGTGCGGCGCGGGCAGTCCGTGGCGGTCATCGGCTGCGGCGGGGTGGGCTGCGCGGCGGTCGCCGGGTCGGTCCTGGCCGGGGCGCGGCGGATCATCGCGATCGACCTCGACGAGCGCAAGCTCGCGTGGGCGCGCCGGCTGGGTGCCACGCACACCGTGTGCTCCGCCGGGATGGACGAGGACGCGGTGGTGGCGGCGGTGCGGGAGCTGACCGACGGGTTCGGCGCCGACGTGGTGATCGACGCGGTGGGGCGGCCGGAGACGTGGCGGCAGGCGTTCTACGCCCGCGACCTGGCCGGCACCGTGGTGCTCGTGGGGGTCCCCACCCCCGAGATGACCCTGAGCATCCCGCTGCTGGACGTCTTCGGGCGCGGGGGTGCGCTGAAGTCCTCCTGGTACGGGGACTGCCTGCCCTCCCGGGACTTCCCCGCCCTGCTGGAGCTGCACGCCCGGGGCCGGCTGCCGCTGGACGCGTTCGTCACCGAGCGCATCCGGCTGGAGGACGTCGAGGAGGCCTTCGCCACCATGGGGCGCGGCGAGGTCCTGCGCTCCGTGGTCGTCCTCGACGACGGGGCCGCCGCCGTGGTGCCCGGCACCGCCCACGACACCACTCACGACACCACCGCCCACGACACCACCGGGGAGGGGTCCTGATGCACGCACGGGTCGAGCACCTCGTCACGTCCGGCACGTTCAGCCTGGACGGGCAGACCTTCGAGGTCGACAACAACGTCTGGATCGTCGGGGACGACACCGAGTGCGTCGTGATCGACGCCCCCCACGACATCGAGGCCATCACCACCGCGGCCCTGGGCTCCAGCGGCACCCGCCGCGTCCTCGCGGTCGTGGCCACCCACGCCCACGACGACCACGTGCGCCACGCCCCCCGCCTCGCCGAGCGGCTCGCCGCGATCCAGGGCGCGCACGTGCCCGTCCTGCTGCACCCCGCCGACCAGCCGGTGTGGGAGCTGACCCACGGCCGCACCGTCGACGGCGGCGCGGACGACGGCACGGGCGCGACGGTGTCCACCGGCTCCCGGGCCACCACCGACCTCGCCGACGGTCAGGTCGTCACCGTGGCCGGCACCGAGCTGCACGTGCTGCACACCCCCGGGCACACCCCCGGCTCGGTCTGCCTCTACGCCCCGGACCTCGCCACCGTCTTCACCGGCGACACCCTCTTCGCCGGCGGCCCCGGCGCCACCGGCCGCTCCTTCAGCGACTTCGGCACGATCGTGGACTCCCTGCGCACCAAGGTCCTCACCCTGCCGCCGGAGACCCGCGTGCTGACCGGGCACGGGGAGTCCACCACCATCGGCGACGAGGCACCCCACCTGCCGGAGTGGATCGAGCGCGGCCGCTGACGCGTCCCGCGAGATGCCGGTGTGCTCGCGGACTGCGAGCATCCAGGCACGAACCGATCATCCGGAGGTGCCTGCGGTGAGGACCACGTGACACAGAACATGCCCCCCGGCCCCGTCGCGGCCACGGACGAGCCGACCACGGTCGTGGTGGGGTCCAAGGTGGCCTCGGCCGCCCAGTGGGCGCTGCGCCTGCTGATCCTCGGCGCCTTCGCCTACGCCGTGCTGCGACTGCTCGCCATGTCGTGGTCCCTGCTGTTCCCCCTGCTGCTGGGCGTCCTGCTCGCCGCCGTGCTGTGGCCGCTGACCATGCTGCTGCGGCGGTTCATGCCCCGGGCGGCCGCCGCCGGGCTCTCCGTGCTGCTGCTGCTGGCCGTCGTCGCGGGGGTGTTCGCCTCGATCATCCCCAGCGTCACCAGCCAGGCCCCGGAGGTCGCCGACAGCGCCAGCCGCGGGCTGGACCAGGTGCAGCAGTGGGTCACCGGCCCGCCCCTGAACCTCGCCGACGACGAGCTGGGCGGGCTCATCAACCAGGGCATCGGCAAGCTGCAGGCCAACGCGCAGACCATCGCGCTGAGTCTCGTCGGCGGCCTGGGCAGCGTCGGCTCCGGCGTCATCACGACGCTGCTGGTGCTGGTGCTGGCGTTCTTCTGCCTCAACGACGGCGACCGGCTCGTGCCGTGGTCGCGCCGCTGGCTGGACGAGCGCACCTGGCGGCACACCGAGGCCCTGAGCACCCGCATCTGGAAGGTGCTGCGCGGCTACATCCTGTCCCAGGCCGCGGTGGCGCTGGCCGATGCCGTGTTCATCGGCCTGGGCCTGGTGTTCACGGGGGTGCCGTTCGCGCTGCCCCTCGCGGTGATCATCTTCTTCTCCGCGTTCATCCCGATCATCGGCGCGGTCGTCTCGGGGCTGCTCGCGGTGCTGGTGGCCCTGGTGACGGGCGGGCTGACCAGCGCCCTGATCATCCTGGCGGTCGTCTTCGCCGTGCAGCAGCTGGAGGGCAACGTCCTGCAGCCGCTGCTCGTGGGGCACACGATGAACCTGCACCCCGCCGTGGTCATCGGCGCGGTGACGATCGGCGGCACCCTGTACGGCATCACGGGCGCGTTCCTGTCCGTGCCCGTGGCGGCCATCGCGGCGGTGGTGCTGCGCTACGTCCGGCACACGCTGCGGCCCGACGAGCCGGAGAACCCGGTGCGGGGCCAGCGGGAGCAGGAGCGCATCGACCGCATCCAGCGGCGGCTGCGGCGCGCGGAGCGCCCGGAGCCGCCGCAGCAGGAGCCCGCGCCGACCGCCTGAGGCGGCCGGCTCAGCGGCCGGGCGAGGGGACGACGAGGGCGGTCGCGATGGCCGCCAGCCCCTCGCCCCGGCCGGTGAAACCCAGCCCGTCGGTGGTGGTGCCGGCCACGCTGACGGGCGCCCCGCAGGCCTCGCCCAGCGCGGCCTCCGCCTCGGCCCGGCGCATCCCGATCCTCGGGCGCACCCCGATGACCTGCACCGAGACGTTGCCGATGCGGAACCCGGCCTCCCGCACGAGCCGGGCGGCCTCGGCGAGCAGCACGGCGCCGGCGGCGCCGTGCCACTGCGGCCGGGAGGTGCCGAAGTGCAGGCCGAGGTCCCCGATCCCCGCCGCGGCGAAGAGGGCGTCGGCGGCGGCGTGGGCGGCGACGTCGCCGTCGGAGTGCCCGGCCAGGCCCACGGGCTCACCGGGCCACAGCAGCCCGGCCACCCGGCAGGGACGGTCCTGCGCGAAGGCGTGGACGTCCACCCCCGTGCCCACCCGGGGCAGCAGGATCTCGGGGGGTCGTGGCGCCTCGCTCATCCGTCCTCCGGGGTCCGGTGCGCCGCCGAGAGGACCGCGGCGGCCAGCAGCAGGTCGAGCGGTCGGGTCACCTTGAAGGCGTGCTCGTGGCCGGGGACGACCACGACCTCGTGCCCGGCGGCCTCGACCATGCCGGCGTCGTCGGTGACGGGCACCCCGGCGGGCGGGTCGGCGTGGACGGCCCGCAGCACCTCCGCAGCGAAGCCCTGGGGGGTCTGCACCGCCCACAGGTCGCCGCGGTCCACCGTCCCCACCACCGTGCGGCCGCGCACCCGCTTCACGGTGTCCGTGACGGGCAGCGCGGGCACCACCCCGGGGGCACCGGCGCGCACGGCGCGGATGACGTCGCCGAAGAGCGCCGGGGGCGCCAGGCAGCGCGCGGCGTCGTGGACGAGCACCACATCCACCTCCGCCGGGAGCACCGCGAGTGCGGCGCGGACCGAGCCCTGCCGGTCGGCGGCACCCTCCACGAGGAGCAGCTCCCCCGGCACCAGGGGCCCCAGCAGGTCCCGGACCCGCGGCACCGTCCCGGGCGGACAGGCCACCACGACGACGTCGACCGCGCCGGCCGCGCGGCGCACGGCGTGCACCAGCAGCGGCTCGCCGCGCAGGTCGACCAGGGCCTTGGGGGAACCCGCACCCAGGCGCTCGCCCCGGCCGGCGGCCGGGACGACGAGCCCCGTCCTCAGGACGCGAGGACCTCGTCGAGCAGGGACTCGGCCTTGTCCTCGTTGGTGTTCTCCGCCAGCGCGAGCTCGGACACCAGGATCTGCCGCGCCTTGGCGAGCATGCGCTTCTCACCCGCGGACAGGCCGCGGTCCTGGTCCCGGCGCCACAGGTCGCGGACGACCTCGGCGACCTTGATGACGTCGCCCGAGGCGAGCTTCTCGAGGTTGGCCTTGTAGCGGCGCGACCAGTTGGTCGGCTCCTCCGCGTACGGGGTGCGCAGCACGGAGAACACGCGCTCCAGACCCTCGCGGCCGACGACGTCGCGCACGCCCACCAGGTCGACGTTCTCCGCGGGCACCTCGATGGTCAGGTCGCCCTGCGCGACCTTGAGGACGAGGTACAGCTTCTCCTCGCCCCGGATGGTGCGGGTCTTGATCTCCTCGATCAGCGCGGCCCCGTGGTGGGGGTAGACGACTGTTTCGCCGACGGTGAAAGCCATGGTGAATGAGACCCCTTTCCCTAGTTCGATATTACCACGCGAAACGCCGCCCCGACAGCCCCGGCCGATGCGTTTGCGCAGGTCAGAGGCCATGTGACGGCGAACCTTGCCTTGACAGGCGCGGCGGGACGTGCTCCGCCCGGCCCGCCGGGCGCCCCGCGGGGGCGGGTGCACCTCCGCCCGCGGCCCGCGCCGGACCCGCCTCGGTCGGCGTCCCCGCAGGCCCGCCCGGTAGGCTCGCGAGCGTGAAGCGCCGCCTCCGTGGACCCGCCGCCCTCGTGATGACGAGCCTCGCCGCGCTCGGCGTGACGGGCTGCTCGGTCTTCTCCCCCGTGCAGACCACCTACGTCTACGAGCCCGGTGACGGGTACAGCACGCAGGTCGGCGAGGTGCTCGTCCGCAACGCCGTGGTGGTCTCCGAGGGCGAGGGCACCCCCGGGGTGCTCTCCGCCACGCTGGTGAACAACAGCGACGAGGAGGCCGAGATCACCATCACCCCGGAGGGCGGCAGCGCCACCACCGTGGAGGTGCCCGTCGGGGTGGCCGTGGTCCTCAGCAGGGGCGACGCGAGCCCCGGCGCCACCGAGCAGCTGCCCGAGCCGCTGCCCGGCGACGCCGAGCCCGCGTTCATCCAGCTCGGCTCCGTCGACGCGGTCCCCGGCGAGCTCGTCACCGTGTCCCTGGAGTCCGGCGGGCAGTCCGTGGAGCTCGGCGCGCCCGTGCTGCTCCCGCGCCACGAGTACGCCCCCTACACCCCGACCCCGACGGACACCCCCACGGGCACGGCGACCGGCGCGGCCGACGAGCCCACCAGCCCGGCCGACCGCACGGACAACACCCAGGACCCCGAGCCGATCGAGACCAGCGGCGAGCCGACCGCCACCTCCGGCGTGACGCAGAACCCCGGCGGCAACTAGCGCGCACCGGATCACCGGGGGACGTGGGC
>NZ_BAAIHU010000014.1:0-42018 GCF_054590795.1 Kineococcus anabasis | reverse complement strand
CCACGTCTCACGCCTCGTACTTGTAGCCCAGGCCGCGGACGGTCACCAGGTGCTTGGGCGAGGACGGGTCCGGCTCGATCTTGGCCCGCAGCCGCTTGACGTGGACGTCCAGCGTCTTGGTGTCCCCCACGTAGTCCGAGCCCCACACCCGGTCGATGAGCTGCACGCGCGTCAGGACCCGCCCGGCGTTGCGCAGCAGCATCTCCAGCAGCTCGAACTCCTTCAGCGGCAGCGAGACGGTCTCGCCGTTCACCGTCACGACGTGCCGGTCGACGTCCATGCGCACCGGCCCGGCCTCGACCGTGGTCTGCAGCAGCTCCTCCGGCTCGGCGCCCCGGCGCAGCACCGCGCGCACCCGGGCCAGCAGCTCCCGGGAGGAGTACGGCTTGGTGACGTAGTCGTCCGCGCCGATCTCCAGGCCCACGACCTTGTCGATCTCGGAGTCCTTGGCCGTCAGCATGATCACCGGGACGCTGGAGCGGGTCCGCAGCTGCCGGCACACCTCCGTCCCCGGGATGCCGGGGAGCATGAGGTCGAGCAGGACCAGGTCGGCGCCGGCACGCTCGAACTCGTCCAGGGCGGCGGGACCGGTGGCGGCCACCGACACCTCGTAGCCCTCCCGCCGCAGCAGGTACGACAGGGGATCGCTGAACGACTCCTCGTCCTCGACCAGGAGGATGCGGGTCACGGTGTGTTCTCCTCGTTCAGGGTGCGGAACCGGTGGATGGGTCGGAGGGGCGGCACGGGGCCCGCCCGGGCCGGGGAGCTCACCGCGGCTGCGCCCCGGAGGGAGCGACGGCGGGCGGCCGCACGGCTCCCGGGGCGACGGCGGCGATGTCCGTGGCGTCGGGCAGGCGCAGCGTGAACGTCGAGCCCTCCCCGACGACGCTCCACACCGTCACCTCCCCCCGGTGGTTCGCGGCGATGTGCTTGACGATGGACAGGCCCAGGCCCGTGCCGCCCGTCAGCCGCGAGCGCGCCGGGTCGACCCGGTAGAAGCGCTCGAAGATGCGGTCGAGGTCGGCGGCGGGGATGCCCACGCCGCGGTCGATGACGGCGATCTCGACGGAGTCGCGGACCCGGCGGGCCTCCACGACCACCCGGCTGCCCTCCGGGGAGTAGGCCACGGCGTTGTGGACGAGGTTGCGCACGGCGGTGACCAGCAGCTCCCGGTCCCCCGCCACCCGCAGGCCCCGGTCACCGGCCACGACGACCTCCGCGTCGCGCGCCTGCACCACCGAGCCCGTCCGGTCGACCGCCTCGGCGACCACCTCGTCGACCTCCAGCAGCCTCGGCTGCACCACCCCCGGCGAGGACTGCAGCCGGGACAGCTCGATGATCTCCTTGACGAGGTCGGCCAGGCGGACGGACTCCCGCTGCATCTGGGAGGCGAAGTGGCGCACCGCGTCGGGGTCGTCGGCCGCACCCGCCACGGCCTCGGCGAGCAGCGACAGCGCACCCACCGGTGTCTTCAGCTCGTGGCTCACGTTGACCAGGAAGTCGCGGCGGACCTCCTCGACGCGGCGGGCCTCGGTGCGGTCCTCCACCAGCAGCACGACGTGGTGGGCGCCGAGCCACGACACCCGCGCGTGCACCAGCAGCGGGCCACCGGCCAGCGGCCCCGCGGGCAGCTCCAGCTCCGCCTCGTGCACCGCCCCGTCGCGGCGGCACTGGCGGACCATCTGGCGCAGCTGGGGGTGCACGAGCTCGCGGCCGGAGACGATGCCCGCGGCGTAGGCGGCGGCGCTGGCGCGCACCACGTCGTCCTCGTCACCCACCACGACCGCCGAGGAGCGCAGCACCGCCAGGACGTCCCCCACCCCCGCGGGCAGGTCGGTCGGGCGCACCTGGTCGCGCGGCGCCTCCTGCTGGTGCTCGCTGAACCAGAACGCGAGCACGGCCCCGGCGCCGACGACCGCGCCGACACAGCCGGCGAAGATGGCCAGCAGCTCGGGTGTCACGGCTCCCCCACGAGCACGAGGGTACGGCGGCGCCGGGGCTCCTCGGCGCGCAGCGACCCCCTACGGCGGGCGGACGCTCCCGCGGGGCGAGAAGTTCACCCACGCGATCCGGCCCGTTCACCGCATACTGTGAGCTTGGCGTGAGGACGCGGGTACCCGCTGTACCGACGGGGTGGTCGGCTCGCGGAAGGGGATCCCCGCCCCGAGACTGTGGCGCAGCCGGACGACGGAGGAGTGCACGTGCGGGACCAGTTCCACGGCGAGCTGTCGCTGATCGACGAGAGCCTCGTGCAGATGGCGCACCTCGCCGAGTCCGCGGTGACGCGCGCGACGACGGCCCTGCTCGACGCCGACCGCGAGCTCGCGGAGAGCGTCATCGCAGCCGACCAGCGCATCGACACCCTCCACCACGAGCTGGAACAGCGCTGCCTGACCATCCTCGCCCGCCAGCAGCCCGTCGCCACCGACCTGCGCGTCGTCGTCACGGCCCTGCGGATGAGCCTGGACCTGGAGCGGATGGGCGACCTCGCCCGGCACGTCGCCAAGCTGGCCCGCCTGCGCCACCCCAACCCCGCCGTCCCCCCGGAGATGCGCGCCACCATCCTGCAGATGGGGCAGGTCGCCGAGCGCATCGTCGCCAAGGCCGCCAGCGTCATCGCCACCCGCGACCTCGACCTCGCGGGCGAGCTGGAGGTCGACGACGACGAGATGGACCAGCTGCACCGCAGCATCTTCCAGTTCCTGCTGTCCGGGGAGCGCACCCCCGGCATCGAGTCCGCCGTCGACCTCACCCTCTGCGGCCGCTACTACGAGCGCTTCGCCGACCACGCGGTCTCCGTCGCCCGGCGGGTCGTCTTCCTCGTGACGGGCCAGCACGTCGGGGACCCCGGCGGCGTCGGCACCGCCTCCACGAGCACGTCCTTCCCGCTGGTGTGGGACCGGCGCGCCGAGCCCCGCGAGGGCGGCGCGGCGACGGCCGAGGTCTGACGGCCCCACCGGCCGTCACGAGGCGTCCGCAGGTGCGGCGGCGGCACGGCGGCCGGTGGTGGGGGGCGCGCGCCCGGCCACCCGCGGGGCCGCTGCTGCTCGTGGCGGCGCTGGCCGTCCTGCCTTCCGCCTGCACCGGGGGGCCGCCCGCACCCGTGGACCCGGGCACCACCCCGGCCGCCTCCACCGCCGTCCCCGGCGGCACGGACCCACCGCCCACCAGTGCCGACGGCACCGCACCCGGGGGCACCGCCACCGGCCCCGCCGTGGACTGCGCGCGGGTGGAGGAGGCGAAGGAGGCCCTCGACGGGGCCATCGAGGCCGAGATGGACCGGCTCGGCGTCGGCGCCGGCGACCCGCGCGCCCCGTCGGTCTCCGCGATCGCCACCACCCTGCACGGCAAGGACTACCAGGCCGCCCTCGTCGAGGCGACCAGCGGCGCCACCCGCGCCGACGCCGAGCGCGTCCTCGGCTACTACGAGCACCTCGCCGTCGCCGTCGGGGACATCGACCTGCGCTCCGGCAGCGCCACGGACCTCGGCCTCGCGCTGCAGCGCATCGACGCCGCGAGCGCCGCCCAGGACCCGGCCGTGCTGGAGGCGCAGCAGCGGGTGCAGGCCCGGGTCGAGGCGGCGTGCACCGGCGAGCCCACCGCCACCGCCTCCACCCCGGCCGGCGGCACCGGCAGCACCTGAGCGGCGCCCCCGGGACGGACGGGGCCGGGGTGCCCGTGCGGCACCCCGGCCCCGTCCACCGCCCGGACCCCCGGTGGAGGTGTGGCCGGTCTCAGCGTCCCTGGTTCGCCACGGCCGCCGCGGCTGCCGCGGCCGCCGCCGGGTCCAGGTACTCCCCACCGGCCTGCACCGGGCGCAGGTCGTCGTCGAGGCGGTACAGCAGCGGGATGCCCGTCGGGATGTTCAGCCCCGCGATGGCCTCGTCGGAGATGCCGTCCAGGTGCTTCACCAGCGCGCGCAGCGAGTTGCCGTGCGCGGCGAGCAGCACCACCTTCCCGGCGCGCAGGTCCGGGACGACGGCCTCCTCCCAGTACGGCAGCATCCGGGTCACGACGTCCTGCAGGCACTCCGTGCGCGGCATGTCCGCGCCGAGATCGGCGTAGCGGGCGTCGCCGTCCTGGGAGAACTCCGAGCCCGCCTCGATCTCCGGCGGCGGGGTGTCGTAGGAGCGGCGCCAGAGCATGAACTGCTCCTCGCCGAACTCCGCCAGGGTCTGCTTCTTGTCCTTGCCCTGCAGCGCACCGTAGTGCCGCTCGTTGAGCCGCCAGGAGCGGCGCACGTCGATCCAGTGCCGGTCGGCGGCGTCGAGCGCCAGGTGCGCGGTCGTGATCGCCCGCCGCAGCAGGGAGGTGTGCACCACGTCGGGCAGGATCCCGGCCCCGGCGAGCAGCTCACCGCCCCGGGAGGCCTCCGCGCGGCCCTTCTCCGACAGGGGCACGTCCACCCAGCCGGTGAAGAGGTTCAGCGCGTTCCACTCGCTCTCACCGTGGCGCAGCAGCACGAGGGTTGCAGTCATGCGCCCGACCCTAGTGGGCCGCCGGGGCCGCCCGGACCGGCCCCGGACCAGCCCCGGACCGGCCCCGGACCGGCCCGGGCGCACCCCGGCGACCCCGCGGCAGGCTCAGCGGCAGGCTCAGCGGCGGCGCCCGCGGACCACCTCGCGGTACACCTCCGCCGTGGCCTCCGCCGTCGCCCGCCACCCGAACCCCGCGGCGTGCCGCACCGCCCCGGTCGCCAGCCGCGCCCGCCGCGCCGGGTCCTCCAGCAGCGCCTCCAGGCACACCGCCCACTCCGCCGGGTCGTGCGAGCCGACCAGCACGCCGGAGACCCCGTCGGCCACCGCGGTGCGCAGCCCTCCCACCGAGGCCGCCACCACCGGCGTCCCGCACGCCTGGGCCTCCAGCGCCACCAGCCCGAACGACTCCGAGTACGAGGGCACCGCCACCAGGTCCGCCGCGCGGTACCACTCCGCCAGCTCCGCGCGCGCCACCGGCGGCTGCACCCGCAGCACGTCGCCCAGCCCCGCCTCCCGCGCCAGGTCCGCCAGGGCGTGCGGGCGGTTGCGGCCCGTGCCGCTGAGCCCGCCCAGGACCGCCACGAGGAGGCGCCCGCGCCGCTGCGGGCGCCTCGCCAGCAGGTGCGCCGCCGCGCGCACCAGCACGTCCGGCGCCTTCAGCGGCTGGATGCGGCCCACGAACAGCAGCAGCTCCGCGTCGGCGGGCACCCCCAGCCGGGCGCGCGCCGCGGCCCGCGGGTCCGGACCCGCACCCGGCGAGAACGTCGCCAGGTCCACCCCCGGCGGCACCACGGACACCTTCTCCGGGGCGGCCCCGTACAGCTCCACCAGCTCCCGGCGCTCCTGCGCGGTGTTGGCGACGAGGCGGTCCGCGGCGTCCACCACCTGCTGCTCGCCGATGACGCGCCCGTTCGGCTCGGGGGTGTCGCCCTCGGCCAGGCTGGCGTTCTTGACCTTCGCCATCGTGTGCATCGTGTGCACCAGGGGGACGTCCCAGCGCTCCGAGGCCAGCCACCCCACCTGCCCGGAGAGCCAGTAGTGCGAGTGCACGAGGTCGTAGTACCCGGGCTCGTGGCGGGCCTCGGTCCGCAGCAGGTCCGCGGCGAAGGCGCACAGCTGACCGGGCAGGTCCTCCTTGGAGAGGCCCTCGTAGGGCCCGGCCGGCACGTGGTGGACCAGCACGCCCGGCACGTGCTCCACCACCGGCGGCTGGTCCGAGGACGTGGCCCGCGTGAAGATTTCGACCTCGGTGCCGCGGCGGGCCAGCTCCGAGGCCAGCTCCACCACGTAGACGTTCATCCCCCCGGCGTCACCGGTGCCGGGCTGCTCCAGCGGCGAGGTGTGCAGCGACAGCACCGCCACCCGCCTGGGGTCGGGCGCCGCCGTGCCCGGCCCCGGGCTCCCTCCGGTCATCGCTGCACTCCCGGCACCCGGTCCTGACGTCGCTACGGTTCGCCGGTGGCCGATCCCCCCTCCGGCGCCCGGCGAGGCGCTGCGCGCGCCGCCGGTCGCGCCCGGGAGGCGGGGGCGGCCGGCGACCCGCCCCGCGCGCAGTCTGCCTCCCCGCGCGGGCGCGGCGCACCAGCAGGGGGTGCCGCACGGCCCGTGGGGAGCATCACGCGCGGCACCACGAACCCGGACCGGCTGCGCCGGGTGGACCGCTGGCTGGCCGGGCCCGCCGCCGGGCGGCTGCGGGCGGCGGCCGACCCGCTCGTGGTGGACCTCGGCTACGGCGCCTCCCCCGTGACCGTGCTGGACCTGCAGCGGTGGCTGCGCCGCGTGCGCCCGGACGTGCGGGTCGTCGGCCTGGAGATCGACCCCGGGCGGGTGGCCCTCGCGCGGGAGCGCACGGCGCACCTGCCCGGCGCCCCCGGGTTCGCGCTCGGCGGCTTCGAGCTGCCCGTCCCCGGCCGGCCGGTGCTGGTGCGGGCGTTCAACGTGCTGCGGCAGTACCCCGAGGACGAGGTCGCCGGGGCGTGGGACCTGCTGCGCTCGCGGCTGGCCCCCGGCGGGCTGCTGGTGGACGGCACCTGCGACGAGGTGGGCCGCCGCGCCTCCTGGGTGGCGGTGGACGCGGCGGCCGGGCCGGTGTCGCTGACCCTCTCCCTGCGCCTGGGCGGGCTGGAGCGGCCCTCGGACGTGGCGGAGCGGCTGCCCAAGGCGCTCATCCACCGCAACGTGCCCGGGGAGCCGGTGCACGCCTTCCTGCGCGCCCTCGACGCGGCGTGGGCGCGGGCCGCACCGCTGGGCGCGTTCGGGGCGCGGCAGCGGTGGCTGGCGAGCTGCCGGGAGGTCGCGGCGGCGTACCCGCTGCTGGACCGCCCCGCCCGCTGGCGGCTGGGGGAGGTGACGGTGGCGTGGTCGGCGGTGGCCCCGCGGCAGCGCTGAGCCTCAGGCGGTGGCCGGGGACCGCGCCGGGACCACCGCGGGCACGGGCACCTCGCGCAGCCGGCCGCCCTTGACGTCGACGACGAAGCCGCGGATGTCGTCGCGGGCGGGCAGGAAGCGGTCCTCGCGCAGGCGCCGCACGCTGTCGCGCACGCTCGCGTCGAGGTCGCGGAAGGCACCGAGACGCCAGGCGGGCCGCACACCGGCATCGCTCTCCAGGGCGTCCGCGAAGGTCTCGTCCTCGGCGATCAGCATCCCGCAGTGGTCGTGCTGGATGACCATGACGGAGCGGGTCCCGAGCAGCCGCTGGCTCACCGCGAGGGAGCGCACGACGTCGTCGGTGACGATGCCGCCGGCGTTGCGGATGATGTGCGCTTGGCCGTTCTCCAGGCCGAGGACCTTGAAGACGTCGATGCGCGAGTCCATGCAGGTCACGACGGCGACGTGGTGCGCGGGCGCGGTCGGCAGCTCCGGCGGGAGCAGGTCCCCGGCGCGCGTGTGCGCCTGGTTGTGCTCCAGGTAGCGGTCGACGGGCGAAGGCTGGGGTGCGGTGTCCTCGACGTGCATCCGCACAGGGTAGGGCCGCCGCGGGGCGCGCCGGGCCGGCCGTCCCCCGACGCCGCCTCAGGCCTCCAGCAGGATCGTGACGGGCCCGTCGTTGACGAGCTCGACGGCCATGTCCGCGCCGAAGGAGCCGGTGGCCACCTGCAGGCCCCGCGCGCGCAGGGCCGCCACCACGGCCTGCACGAGCGGCTCGGCGACGGGCCCGGGGGCGGCGGCGTTCCAGGTGGGGCGCCGCCCCTTGGCGGTGTCGGCGTACAGGGTGAACTGGCTGACGACGAGGACGGGTGCGCCGGCATCGGCCGCGCCGACCTCCCCGCGCAGGATGCGCAGCTCGGCGACCTTGCGGGCGATGCGCTCGGCCTGCTCCGGCCCGTCGTCGTGGGTGACCCCGACGAGGACGAGGAGGCCGGGGCCCTCGACGGCGCCGACGACCTCGCCGGCGACGGTGACGCTGGCCCGGGTGACGCGCTGCACGACGGCTCTCACGGCGGAGCACTCTGCCGCAGCCACCGCGGGGCTCCCGCACCCGGCCCGCCGCGACCGGGGGCGGCGGGTGCGGCGCGGCGGTGCCGTGGGGGTCGCGTGCAGATGCGCCCGGCCGGGGCGTTCGCGGCTGCCGGTGCCGGCGGGGGCGCCTAGCCTCGCGGGGTGGTGCTGATCCCCCTGACCGTGCTCGCCGTCCTGGTCGCGTGCGTCGGCTCGCTGCTGCGGCCCCGCTGGGACGTGGCCGTGCTGACGGGTCTGCTCGGGGCGATCTGGACGCGGGTGAACCAGCCGGTGGAGGGGCGGGTCCTGTACGTCATCAGTGCCGACCGCGGCTTCACCGAGGCCGACCTGCTCGCCGTCCTCGCCGTCGCCGTGGCCGGCACGGCGCTGCTGCGCTGCGCGGCCGCGGCGCTGCGCACCTCACCCGGCTCCCGCACCTCACCCGGCTCCCGCACCGCGTCCGCCGGGGTGCCGGGGACGGCTCACCAGGGTCCGTAGGGCCCCGACCGGGTGCCGCGGCCGTCGCCGCGCCCCTTGAAGGGGCGCAGCGCGGGCCGGGCGTCCGTGAGGTAGACCACGGCCGCCACGACGGCGAGGGCGTCGAAGAACAGCAGGCCGAGCAGGTTGTTCACGGAGATGACGCCGATCGCGGTGGCGACGGCGAGCAGCGCCACCCACTTCGTCTTCGTCAGCTTGCCCGCGGCGACGTACGCCTCCGGTCGGTGCCGCAGGGAGTCGACCAGGGCCCACGCCTGCACGCCGAGCGCGCCCACCCCGAGGGCGAGCAGGAGGAAGTACTGCACGACGGCGAGCCCCTGGGTCACGGGACGATCCTACGAGCCGGGGGCCGGGGGCGGCGCGGTGCGGGCGGCGTCAGCGCCCGGACGCGCGCAGCGTGTCGTCGACGGAGGCGCTGCCGTCGCGGTACCGGCGGGTGATCTCCTCGGTGCACGCGTCCATGGCCTGCTGGACGCGGTGCCGGTCCGCGCTGATGTCGTGCTCCATCTCCCGCAGGCGCTCCTGCGCCCCGGCGAGCTCCTCGTCGCTGAGCTCCGGCAGGTTCGACAGGCGCGGGTCGGCCACGGCGGCCTCGGCGCGACGGCGGTGCTCGCCCACGCGGCTGGGCTCGACGAGGCTGTGCCGGCCGTAGCCGTGGTTGACCCTGCGCGGCTCGGCGAGCACGTCCACGAGGCTGCGCACGAGCTCGGCATCGGAGCGGACGGTGGGCGGCTCCGGGGCGCCGTCGGCACCGGCCCGGCGCGCCACCTCGCCCTGCACGATGTCCAGGCGCCCCTGCAGGAGGCGCCGGGCGTAGGAGAGGTCCGCCTCCTCCTGCTCCGCCTCCGAGCGCCGGAGGCGGAGCTCCTCCAGGGAGATCTCGCCCAGCCCCTCGAGGAACCCGGGGCCCAGGACCCGGTCGATCGCACGGCGGCCACCCTCCTGGTAGCCGCTGGAACCCTCGCCGCTCATGCCGTCCCCCGCTCAGCCGTCATCGCACAGCTCTCATCGCTGCTAGCGACGCTTCTAGCACTGAGCGTATGCGAATGCGTCTCAGGGGGCTACGACCGCCTCCTGCGCCGCAGCGATGCGCCGGGTCGGCACCCCGTCCTCGCCGGCCCCGCCGACGACCAGCAGCGGGGCGTCGGCCGGCGCGCCCCGCTTGAGCATCGCCAGGGCCACCGGGCCCAGCTCGTGGTGGCGCGCCGCCGAGGTGACGAACCCGATGCGCCGCCCGTCCAGCAGCACGTCGTCCCCCGCCACCGGCAGGTCGTGCCCGGAGCCGTCCAGGTGCAGGAACGCCAGCCGCCGCGGGGGCCGTCCCAGGTTGTGCACCCGCGCGACGGTCTCCTGCCCCCGGTAGCAGCCCTTGTGCAGGTGCACGGCGGTGCGCAGCCAGTCGACCTCGTGCGGGATCGTGCGGTGGTCCGTCTCCCAGCCCGCCCGGGGCCGCCACGCCTCCACCCGCAGGGCCTCCGCCGCCCACGTGCCGGCCAGGGGCCGCTCCCCCACCGCGGCGGCCAGCTCCGCGCGGAGCACGAGCACCTCGCGCCACGCCCGCTCCCGGCCGGGATGCTCCGCGGTGCTGACGGTGGCGTAGCTGGCGGTGTCGGCGGTGCCGCCCTCGGCCAGCGGCGCCGCACCCGGCCACGGGTCGCACCAGGCGGGCGGCCCCCCGGGCGCGGACTCCGCGCGGACGGGCTCGCCGAGCACGGCCCAGTCCGCGGTGACGTCCGCGACCTCCACGCGCAGCATGAACCGCATCTTCAGCAGCCACGCGGCCAGGGCGGGCGCGGTGCCCGGCTCCACGGTGATCCACGTCGTCGTGCCGTCGTCGACGAGGTGCAGGGCGTGCTCGACGTGACCCTTGGGGCTGAGCACCAGGCTCTCGGTGCTGGTGTGCGGCGGCAGCACGCGCAGGTCCTGCGTGGTGAGGCTGTGCAGCCAGGACAAGCGGTCCGGCCCGCCCACGGTGACCACGCCGCGGTGCGAGAGGTCCACGACGGCGCGCCCGGCGAGGAGGGCGCGCTGCTCGGCCACGGGGTCGCCGTAGTGCCACGCCACCCCCGCGTCGGCGCCGCCGCCCTCGACGGCCCCGGGCCGCTCCAGCAGCGGCGAGCGCCACCCCCCGGTCTCCGGTGCGGCCCCGGTCTCCACCTCGACCTGCACGGCGTTCTCCTCTCCCGCGGCTGACGCCGCTGCGACGGCGGGTCCCGCGGCTGGCGCCGCCGCGGCGGCGGGCCCCGTCCCTCCCGCCGCTGCAACGGTGGAGGGGGGCCGGATCATCCGCCGTCCCCGGACCCGGCCCGGCACCGCGGGCAGCGGCCCCGGAGCACCAGGTGCCGGGCGTCGACGGCGAAACCGGACAGCTCCGCCACCCGCGCCACCAGCGGCCCGGCCTCCGCCGCGGGGACCTCGGCCATCGCCGCACACCCGTCGCACACGACGTGCAGGTGGTCGGCGTGCTCCAGGAGGTGGTACGAGGCGGGGCCCTGCCCGAGGTGGCCGCGCGCGACGAGGCCGACGTCCACGAGCACGTCGAGCGCGCGGTAGACGGTCGAGAGGTTCACGTCCGGGGCGTCGCGCTGCACCCGGGCGGCCACCTGCTCGGGGGTGGCGTGGCCCAGCTCCGCGACGGCCTGGAGCACCAGCTCCCGCTGGGGCGTGCGGCGCAGGCCCCGCGCGCGCAGCGCGGTCCGCAGGCCCCGCGCGTCCTCCACGGCGCCAGGGTACGGCGGCGGGGACCCCGGCGGCGCCCGGTGCCCGGCGGCAGGCGCCGCGGCACCCGGGGGCGGGCCGGCCTCAGGCGACGCGGCGCAGCCCGGGGCGGACGCCGGCCGGCTCCGGGTGCGGCAGCCCGTGCACCGCGAGGAACCCCTCCACGCTCCCCTGCCAGCCGAAGCGCTCGGCCCGCGCCCGCGCCACCCGCCGCCGCGGCGCACCGGCACCCGGGCCCGTCAGCAGCTCCTCCACGGCGTCGGCCATCGCCCCCGCGCGTCCCGGCGCGGTCAGCCCCGCCCCCGCCAGGACCTCCCCCACCGCCGAGGAGGAGTCCGCCAGCACCGGCGTGCCGCACGCCAGCGCCTCCAGCGCCGCCAGCCCGAACGTCTCGACCGGGCCAGGGGCGAGCACCACGTCCGCGCAGGCCAGCACCGCGGCCAGCTCCTCGCGCTCGCGCAGGAACCCCGTGAACCCCACCGGCAGGCCCCGGGCGCGCCGCTGCAGGCCCACCCCGGCCGGGCCGTCCCCCACGACGACGAGGCGCACCCGCCGGCCCCGCCGCACCAGCTCCGCCACCACCTCCACCGCCACCTCCGGGCGCTTCTCCCGCGAGAGCCGGCTCGCCAGCACGAGCAGCGCCTCACCGGGTGCGGCGTACCGGGCCCGCACGGCGGCGCCGGCGCGCGAGGGGGCGAAGCAGTCCAGGTCCACCCCCAGCGGCACCCGCACCGCGTCCACGCCGATGCGGGAGAACTCCTCCGCCGCCCAGCCCGTCGTGCACACCACCGTCCCGAACGCCGCCGCCAGGGAGCGGTTGGAGCCGTCCGCGGCACGTGCCACCACCGGCTCCAGCACCCGGCGGGCCGGCCCGCGCCCGGGCAGCCACTGCCCCAGCACCCGGTCGAGGCGCTCGTGGCTCACCACGAGGGACGGCACGCCCGCCCGCCGCGCCCAGCCGCCGAGGCCGCGCAGGGTGGTCCGGTCGTGCACCTCCAGCCGGTCGGGGGCGACGTCCTCCAGGATCCGCTGCACCCGCTCGGGGTCCACGAGCACCCGGTAGCCGGTGCCGGGCACCAGCGGCGCCTCGACGGTGACGAGCGTTCCCCACGGCTGCTCCGACACCGCGTCCCACGGCCCGGGCAGGACCTGCACGACGTCGTGGCCCCGCGCCGCGTAGCCGGCCGCCAGGTGCCGCAGGACGGTGCGGATGCCCCCGGAGCTGGGCGCCACGAAGTTCGCGGTCTGCGCGATGCGGCTCACGCCAGCAGCTCCCGGTAGTGCCCGACGAGCTCGTCGCCCACGGAGTGCCAGTCCCGGCTCGCCACGGAGCGCCGCGCCGCGCCGCCCAGGGCGCAGCGCCGGTCCGGGTCGGCCACCAGCCGCCGGACCTCCGCCCGCAGCGCGAGCGCGGAGCCGGGCGCGAAGAGGGCGCCGTTGACGCCGGGCTCCACGAGGTCGAGCAGCCCTCCGGCGGCGGGCGCCACGACGGGCACCCCGCTGGCCAGCGCCTCCTGCGCGGCCTGGCAGAACGTCTCGTGGGAGCCGGTGTGCACGAAGACGTCGAGGCTGGCGACGACCGCGGACAGCTCCCGCCCGCCGAGCATCCCCAGGAAGCGCGCCCGCGGCAGCAGCCGCTGGAGCTGGGCGCGGTGCGGCCCGTCGCCGACGAGGACGAGGCGCACGCCGGGCAGGTTCTGCACGGCGGCGAGGAGCTGGAGGTCCTTCTCCCGCGCGAGGCGCCCGACGTAGCCGACGATCACCTCGCCGCGCGGGGCGAGACCCGAGCGCAGGGCCTCGTCGCGGTGCTCCGGGGAGAACCGCACCAGGTCGACCCCGCGCGGCCAGCGGGCGACGCGCTCGACGCCGTGGTCGGTGAGCTGGCGGCAGGCGTGCCGGCTGGGGGCGAGGGTGCGCCCGGCGAGGGCGTGGACGCGGCGGATCCAGCGCCAGGCCGCACCGGAGGCGGCGCGCAGGCCGTAGCGGGCGATGAAACCGGGCAGGTCGGTCTGGTAGACGGCGACGGTGGGCACGCCGAGGCGCTGGGCGGTCGTCGCCGCGGCCGCGCCGAGCACCGTGGGCGAGGCCAGGTGCACCACGTCGGGGCGGAACTCCCGCAGGGTCCGCGCGAGCAGGGGGTAGGGGTAGGCGACGCGCTGCTCGGCGTACCCGGGCAGGGGAGCGGCCGGCACCCGCAGGACGCGGATGCCGTTGTGGCTGGTCGGCCCGGGGCCGGGGGCGACGACGAGGGCCTCGTGGCCCTGCCGGCTGAGGTGGTCGCACACCCGGAGCACGGAGTTCGTGACCCCGTTCACCTGGGGGAGGAAGCATTCGGTCACCACGGCGATCCGCACAGGTGCACCGTGGCGCGCCGGGCCCCGTCCCCGGGCGAGCAGCACGAGGACGGGGGCTGAACCCCTCCGGAAGCTTGCGCGGGCGGGAGCGTCCCCGGCCGGGCACGGGACCCGGCCGGGGAGGGGGCTCAGCCGGGGACGGGGCCCTCGGCGGGGTCGACCGCCTCGGGGTAGCCCGGGGGCTGGGTGGGTCCTGCGCCGGTGTCCTCGGCGGGGCCGTGGGCCCCGAGGTCGGTCTCCGGCAGGTCCTGACCGCCCCCCGCTGCGGGCGCGGGCTCGATCGGTGCGCTCGTCATGGTTCTCCCTCCGCTCGTCGGCGCCCGGGTCCTACCCGCCGCCGGGACGGGGAAACCCCCGGCGGGACCTCAGCCGACGCGCTTGAGCCGGGCGGAGGCGTAGGACTGCACGGGGTGACCGCCGGCGGCGACGTCGAGCGCCCAGAGCAGGTCGCCCTCCACCAGGCCGTACATCCGCTGCCCCGCGGTGTACTCCGCGGCGGTGGCGGTGCGGGCGACCACGTCGGTGGCGAGGTCGATGCGCGGTCCGCGGGCGGTGCCGACGTAGACCTCCACCACACCCGTGGGGTGGGCGAGCAGGACCTCCAGGTCCACGGGCACGGGCCCGCCACCGCCCTGCTGCGCGGCGGGCTGCCCCGTGGGGCGCCACCAGCCGGTCTCGACGTCGAGGGGTTCCTGCACGGCGCCGGAGTCGTCCAGGCGCCAGGTGCGGCTGGTGTAGTGCAGGAACGGGCGGCCGTCGTGGGAGAACTCGACCTCCTGGCCGAAGCGCACGTCGGCGCCGCGGGTGGGGTGGCCGAGGACCCCGGCGCCCTCCCAGCGGCCGATCAGCCACGCCAGCGGCAGCAGCGGGGCCGGTGTGGCGGCGTCGATGTGCAGCACCACGGGTCAGCGCTGTCCCTTGTACAGGCGGTACACCACGAAGACGGAGAACCAGGCGATCACGAGGCTCACGACGACCAGGAGGACGAGGTAGAACGTCTCGAGGGCTTCGATGGACATGCCAGGACACTACACAGCGCGCGCCCGCGGGAGCGCGCCGCGGGCGGTGGGGTCAGCCCAGCAGGAGGCGCCCGAGCACGTAGGTGCCCGGACCGCACAGCGCCACGGGCGCGGCGGCGACGGCGAGGGAGGCGCGCCTGCCCCGCACCGCGGGCAGCGGCGCCACCAGGGTCCGCCAGGCCGCGACGACCGCCCCCGCCACCGCGCCCACGGCACAGGCGGCGAGCAGCCCGCGCCCGGCGGGGCCGGCAGCGCCCACGGCGTGCACGAGCCAGCCCGCACCCGCCCCCAGGACCACGGCGCACGGGCCCGCGGTGCGCAGCGGCAGCGGCAGGGTGCACAGCGCGGCGGCCACCGCGACGGCCGCCGCCGCGGCCAGGGACAGCCGCACGCCACCGGCGGCGAGGGGCACCGCGACCCAGGCGGCGGCCCCCACCACCACGGCCTGCCCGGCGGCGACGGAGCTGACGGACTCCACGAGCCGGGGCCGGCCGTCGCGGCGCAGGAGCTGGTGGGCGAAGGCGGCCAGCACGGCGAGGGCCATGGTGGCGGGCAGCGACGCCAGCGGCCCGTCGTCCCCGCCCCGGCCCGCGGTGGCGCCCACGACGGCGGCGGAGGCGAGGGCGGCCGCGCCCACCACCGCGGTGCTGCCGCGCGGGGTGGGCAGGGCCAGCAGGGGCGGCCAGCCCACGGCGAGCAGCACACCGAGCGCCGCGACCACCACGACGAGGACGGCGGTGGGGGCGGCGGAGGCGAGGGCGAGGAGCGCCGCGAGGACGGCCGTCGCGGCGGCCGTGACGGGAGCGCTCACCGCTGCATCCTCGCAGAGCGGCGCCGTCCGGACGGCACGGCGCCACGCGGCCTCCCCCGGCCCGCGGGGCCTGCGGGCACGGCTATCCTGGCCGCTCCCGACGGCGGGCGCGGCCGCCGCCAGGGCTGCCGCACACCGGTCCGCCGCCCGGACGCCGGGCGATCGGAGGTCGAGACTGCCGGTGGCACAGATCCTGCTGCTGACCAACGCCCTGTCCCCCTCCACCGACGTCCTGCCGGCCCTGGGGCTGCTGCCGCACACCGTCCGCGTGCTGCCGGCGGAGGCCTCCGTGCTGGTCGACGGCCCCACCGCCGACGCCGTCGTGGTCGACGGGCGGCGGGAGCTGGCCGCGGCGCGCTCCCTGTGCCGGGTGCTGCGGACCGCCGGCGTGGCCCAGCCGCTGCTGCTGGTGCTCACCGAGGGCGGGATGGCCGCGGTGGCGGCGGACTGGTGCGCCGACGACGTGGTGCTCGACAGCTGCGGGCCGGCGGAGCTGGAGGCGCGGCTGCGCCTGGCCTCCGGCCGGCTGAAGCTGGCGGTGGAGGAGGCGGAGCAGGGGCAGCCCAGCGAGATCCGCGCCGGGGACATCACGATCGACGAGGTCTCCTACACGGCGCGGGTGCGGGGGCGCGCGCTCGACCTGACCTACAAGGAGTTCGAGCTCCTCAAGCACCTCGCCCAGCACCCGGGCCGGGTCTTCACGCGGGCGCAGCTGCTGCAGGAGGTCTGGGGGTACGACTACTTCGGCGGCACCCGCACGGTGGACGTCCACGTGCGGCGGCTGCGCGCCAAGCTCGGCCCGGAGCACGAGAGCTCGATCGGCACCGTGCGCAACGTGGGGTACCGGTTCGTGCGCACGGGCCGCGAGGAGCAGGAGGGCCGCGGGGCCGACGGCACCGGGGAGCAGCGCTGAGCGGCGCGGTGGGGCCCGTGCCGGTGCGGCCGCTGACCGCCCCGGACGCGGTGGTGGTCCCGGAGCTGGTGTCCGCCGCGGCCGCCGCCGACGGGGTGGGCCCGCTGTCGGAGGACGCCGTGCTGCGCCTGCGGGCGGCGCTGCCGGGGCCCGGCGCCGTGCCGGGGGAGCTGGCGCGGGGCGTGGTGCACCTGGTCGCGACGGCCGGGGGGTCCCCCACCGGCTACGCGCAGGTCACCGCGGGCGCGCCGGGGACCGCGGCGGGGGGCGAGCTGCTGGTGCACCCGGCGCACCGGCGCGCGGGCGCGGGCCGGGCGCTGCTGCGGGCGGCGCGGGCGGCTGCGGGCGGGCCGCTGCTGGTGTGGGCGCACGGGGACACCGCGGGCGCGCGGGCGCTGGCGGTGTCGGAGGGCGCGCGGCGGGTGCGGGACCTGTGGCACATGCGGCGGCCGCTCCCGCCGTCGGGACCGGAGCTGCCGGAGGTGGGGCCGCCGGCGGGCACGCGGCTGCGGGCGTTCCGGCCGGGGCTGGACGAGGCGGCCTGGCTGGCCCTGAACGCCGCGGCGTTCGCGGACCACCCGGAGCAGGGGCGCTGGGGTCCCGCGGACCTCGCGGCGCGGCAGGGCGAGCCGTGGTTCGACGCGGCGGGTTTCCTGCTGGCCGAGGCGGACGGCGGGCGGCTGGTCGGTTTCCACTGGACGAAGGTGGAGCCGGGCTCGGACACCGGGGAGGTCTACGTCCTGGGCGTGGACCCGGGCCGGGCCGGGCGCGGGCTGGGCCGGGCGCTGGCCGTGGCGGGCCTGCGCCACCTGGCGGGGCGGGTGGCGGCGGCGGAGCTGTACGTGGACGGCGGCAACACCGCCGGGGTGCGGCTGTACACCCGGCTGGGGTTCACCCGCACGTCGCTGGACGTGCAGTACCTGCTGCCCTGAGCGACCGCGCGGGCGGCGCGCAACCGGCTGTTCGCCGGGCCGTCCCCCACCCGCCACGTGCCGTCCGGGCGGGCGCCCAGCGTGGGCGGGGGCGCCGATCCCGGTGGCAGGATGCAGTCATGGCAGCGAGCACGCAGCAGACCTCCCCCACCCCGGCGCCGGCGATCACCCCCCGTCCGGCGGTGGTGCGCGAGGAGGACCTGCCCGAACTGCCGCCGGACCGCTTCGCCGACCGGGAGCTGTCCTGGCTGGCCTTCAACCAGCGGGTGCTGGAGATGGCCGAGGACCCGGACATGCACCTGCTGGAGCGGGCCCGCTTCCTGGGGATCTTCGCCAACAACCTGGACGAGTTCTTCATGGTGCGCGTGGCGGGCCTGAAGCGGCGCATGGCCACGGGCCTGGCCGTGACGGCCGCCAGCGGGCTGGAGCCGCGGGAGGTGCTGGAGTCGATCAGCCGCCGCGCCCACGAGCTGACGACCCGCCACGCCGCGGCGTTCACCCACTCGATCCGCCCCGCGCTGGCCGAGGCCGGCATCACGATCGTCCGCTGGGAGGAGCTCGCCCCCGAGGAGCAGGTGCGCCTGCACGGCTTCTTCCGCGACCAGGTGTTCCCGGTGCTGACGCCGCTGGCGGTGGACCCGGCACACCCGTTCCCGTACATCTCGGGCCTGTCGCTGAACCTGGCCGTCGTGGTGCGCAACCCGACGACGGACAAGGAGCACTTCGCCCGCGTCAAGGTGCCGCCGCTGCTGCCGCGGTTCGTCGAGGTCGCCCCGGCCTCGGGCGTGGTGGAGGACGACGGGCACGAGGGTCCGCGCCCGTCGCGCTTCGTGGCGCTGGAGGACGTCATCGCGGTCCACCTGGACCAGCTGTTCCCCGGCATGGAGGTCGTGCAGCACCACACGTTCCGGGTGACGCGCAACGAGGACCTGGAGGTGGAGGAGGACGACGCGGAGAACCTCCTGCAGGCCCTGGAGAAGGAGCTGCTGCGCCGCCGCTTCGGCCCGCCGGTGCGCCTGGAGCTGGCCACCGACATCGACCCGCGCATCCGCGAGCTGCTGGTGCGCGAGCTGGGCATCTCGGAGGCGGAGGTCTACGAGCTGCCGGAGCCGCTGGACCTGCGGGGGCTGTTCGCGATCGCGGACATCGACCGCCCGGAGCTGAAGTACCCGAAGTACGTGGCCCGCACCCACCGCGACCTGACGGACGGCGCGGAGACCGCCAAGCCGCGCGACGTGTTCGCCGCGATCCGCACGCACGACGTGCTGCTGCACCACCCCTACGACTCCTTCTCCACGAGCGTGGTGGCGTTCCTGGCGCAGGCGGCGGCGGACCCGAAGGTGCTGGCGATCAAGCAGACGCTGTACCGCACGAGCGGCGACTCCCCCATCGTGGACGCCCTCATCGACGCCGCCGAGGCCGGCAAGCAGGTGCTGGCGCTGGTGGAGATCAAGGCGCGCTTCGACGAGCAGGCGAACATCACGTGGGCGCGCAAGCTGGAGCAGGCGGGCGTGCACGTGGTGTACGGGCTGGTGGGGCTGAAGACGCACGCGAAGCTGAGCCTCGTGGTGCGCCAGGAACCGCAGGGGCTGCGCCGCTACTGCCACGTGGGGACGGGCAACTACAACCCGAAGACCGCGCGGATGTACGAGGACCTGGGGCTGCTGACGGCGGACCCGAAGGTCGGCGAGGACCTGACGAAGCTGTTCAACCAGCTCTCGGGGTACGCGCCGAAGACGACGTACCGGCGCCTGCTGGTGGCGCCGCGCTCGCTGCGCACGGGGCTGATCGACCGGGTGGAGCGGGAGATCGACAACCACCAGCAGGGCAAGCCCGCCAAGGTGCGCATCAAGGTGAACTCGATCGTGGACGAGGCCCTCATCGACTCCCTGTACCGGGCGTCGCGGGCCGGTGTCGACGTGGACGTCATCGTGCGCGGCATCTGCGCGCTGCGGCCGGGGGTGCCGGGGCTGTCGGAGCGGATCCGGGTGCGCAGCATCCTGGGGCGCTTCCTGGAGCACAGCCGGGTGTTCTGGTTCGCCAACGCCGGCGACCCCGTCGCCATGATCGGCAGCGCGGACATGATGCACCGCAACCTGGACCGCCGGGTGGAGGCGGTGGTGCGCCTCGGCGACGCCCGCCACGTCCGGGAGGTGGAGACGCTGCTGGACCTGTGCATGGAGGAGAGCACCGCCTCGTGGCACCTGGACGCGGAGGGCTGCTGGACGCGCCACCACCGCGACGCCGACGGGAACCTGCTGCTGGACCTGCAGGAGCACATCATCGCGACGCGCCCGGGCCGGCGCCCGACGCGGCGCCGGTGACGCGGCGGCCGGTGGCCGCGCAGGCTGCTGCGGGCGCGCGCCCGGGGCGGGTGGAGGCGGCGGGGTGCCTGGTGCACCGCCGCTCCGGCGGCCGGCTGCAGGTGCTGCTGGTGCACCGCCCGGCCAAGCGGGACCGGGGGCCGGACTGGTCGTGGCCGAAGGGCAAGCTGGCCGCGGGCGAGCCGGCTGCGGTGGGGGCGGTGCGCGAGACGGTGGAGGAGACGGGGCTGCGGGTGCGGCTGGGGGTCCGGCTGGGCTCGCTGCGGTACCCGCTGGCCGACGGGCGCCGCAAGCGGGTGCGCTACTGGGCGGCGACCGTCGTGGACGGGGCGACGGAGGCGGCGGACCCGCGGGAGGTCGACGACCTGGCGTGGCTGGACCTGGACGAGGCGGCACGGCGGCTGACGCACCCGCAGGACTGCGAGCCGCTGGCGGCGCTGCGCGCGCACCTGGTGGCGGCGCCGCGGGGGACGTGGCCGCTGGTGGTGCTGCGGCACGGCAAGGCGCTGCCGCGGGCGGGGTGGGCGGCGCCGGACTTCCGCCGACCGCTGGCGCCGGCGGGGGTGGCGCAGGCGGAGGCGCTGCGGGAGGTGCTGGCCTGCTGGGCGCCGGAACGGGTCGTGACGTCGCCGTGGCTGCGGTGCGCGCAGTCGGTGCGGCCGTTCGCGGTCGCGGCGGGTGTGGCCGTGGAGACGGCGGAGGCGGTGAGCGAGGCCGGGCACGAGCGGGACCCGCGGGGGGCGGCGGCGCTGGTCGGTGCGCTGCTGGGCGGGGGTGCGGCGGCGGTGGTGTGCTCGCACCGCCCGGTGCTGCCCGCGCTGCTGGAGGCGCTGGCGGTGCGGGCGGACCCGGAGGTGGCCGGGCGGCTGCGGCGGGCGGCGCTGAGCCCCGGGGAGATGGTGGTGGCGCAGGTGGCGGGGGTGGGGGGCGCGGCGCGCGTCACGGCGATCGAACATCACTCTGCGTGACGTCACGGGTAGCGGTTTTTTATGACCCAAAGTGAACAAGACTAGTCCCCCCGGACCGGGGAACTAGCCCGTTCACCCTATGTCCGCCTGGTCGCCGCCGAAATCGCGCCGGAAGGACCGGAGTCGTTCACCATTCATTCATCGACGCCGGGCCGCGCCGTCACTTCGAGTGCCTACCTTCGGAAGGGTCAAGGCCTCGGCGCTGAGGACCACGACCCGGTGGAACACCGCGAGGTCGATGCCCGCGCCGGTTTCCCGGAAGCCCGTCCAGCCACGTCGAAAGAGGACCTCCCCGATGCGCTCTCCCCTGCGCCGCGCAGCCGTTCCCGCCGCTCTGGCGCTGGCCCTGGGCCTGTCGGCCTGCGGCGCCTCCAACGAGAACGCCGGCACCGCCCCCAGCGAGGGCCCCAGCGCCTCCAGCGAGGCCGCGCTGAGCGGCGACCTCAACGGGGCGGGCGCGAGCTCGCAGAAGGCCGCGATGGACGCCTGGGTCGCCGGCTTCACCGCGCAGAACGCCGACGTGAACGTCAACTACGACCCGGCCGGCTCCGGCGCGGGCCGCGAGCAGTTCCTCGCCGGCGCCGTGGACTTCGCCGGCTCCGACTCGTACCTGAAGGACGAGGAGCTGGAGCAGGCCAAGGAGGCCTGCGCCGGCGGCGAGGCGTTCGACGTGCCCGTCTACGTCTCCCCCATCGCGGTGATCTACAACCTCCCCGAGGTCAAGGACCTGCAGCTCAGCGCCGCGACCATCGCGAAGATCTTCAACGGCACCGTCAAGACCTGGGACGCGCCGGAGATCAAGGCCGACAACCCGAACGCGACGCTGCCGGCGACCGCGATCAACCCGGTGCACCGCGCGGACGACTCCGGCACCACCAACAACTTCACCGACTACCTCTCCAAGGCCGGCGAGGGCGCCTGGACCGCCGAGCCCGACGGCGAGTGGCCGGCCGGCCTCGGTGGCGAGGCCGCGCAGGGCACCTCCGGTGTCGTCTCCGCCGTCAAGGCCGGCGCCGGCTCCATCGGCTACGCCGACCTCAGCCAGGCGGGCGACCTCGGTGTCGCCTCGGTCAAGGTGGGCGAGGGGTACGTCAAGCCCAGCGCCGAGACCGCCGCGGCCGTCCTGGACAACTCCCCCAAGGTCGAGGGGCGCCCCGCGGGCGACATCGCCATCAAGGTGGACCGCAGCACGACCGCCGCGAACACCTACCCGGTCGTGCTCGTCTCGTACCACATCGCCTGCTCCAAGTACGAGGACGCCGCCCAGGGCGACCTCGTCAAGGCCTTCCTGACCTACGTCGTGAGCGAGGAGGGCCAGCAGGCCGCCGCGGAGGCCGCGGGCTCCGCCCCGCTGTCCTCCGCCCTCTCCACCGAGGCCGCGGCCACGATCGAGAAGATCGGCAGCTGACGAGCCCTCCCCGGGCTGAGGGGGCGGCCGCGCCGGTGCGGGAGACCGCACCGGCGGGGCCGCCCCATCGCCATGCGTGCCCCCGCTCACCCGTCCGGGCGCAGGGCACCGAGGCACCAACCACGAGCACAGATCGGAGAGGGAGCGCGTGACGAGCACGAAGCCCGCCGCCAGAGCAGTCCCCAAGCGCAGCACGGACCGTCCCGGCGACCGGATCTTCAAGGGTCTGTCGACCGGGGCCGGGGTCCTCATCCTCGTCATCCTCGCGGGGGTGGCGGCCTTCCTGGTCTACAGGTCGCTGCCCGCGTTCAGCGCCTCGCCGGAGGAGCTCGGCGGCCACAGCCTCGCCGGCTACATCGGCCCGCTGCTGTTCGGCACCGTCATCTCCTCGGTGATCGCCCTGGTGGTCGCGACCCCGCTGGCCCTGGGCATCGCCCTGTACATCTCGCACTACGCGCCGCGGCGGATGGCCCAGAGCCTCGCCTACGCGGTGGACCTGCTCGCCGCCGTGCCGAGCATCGTCTACGGCCTGTGGGGCATCCAGTGGCTCGCCCCCCAGCTCGTGCCGCTGTACGGGTGGCTCGCGGAGCACGCCTCGTTCATCCCGTTCTTCGCCGGCCCGGCCTCGGGTTCCGGCCGCACGATCTTCACCGCCGGCATCGTCCTGGCCGTGATGATCCTGCCGATCATCACGGCGCTGTCGCGGGAGGTCTTCCTGCAGACCCCGCGCCTGCACGAGGAGGCCGCCCTCGCGCTGGGCGCCACCCGCTGGGAGACCATCAAGTACGCGGTCATCCCCTACGGCCGCTCCGGCGTCACCAGCGCCGCCATGCTCGGCCTGGGCCGCGCCCTCGGCGAGACGATGGCCGTGGCGCTGGTGCTGTCCGCCTCCGGCGCGGTCATCACGTTCAACCTCATCAGCGTCACCAACCCCTCGACGATCCCGGCGAACATCGCGCTGCAGTTCCCCGAGGCCTCCGGCGTCGGGATCAGCGTCCTCATCGCCAGCGGCCTGGTGCTGTTCGTGATCACCTTCCTGGTGAACGCGCTCGCCCGCTGGATCGTCAGCCGCCGCGCCGAGTTCTCCGGAGCCAACTGATGGCCACGCCCACCACCACCGCCCCGAAGACCGTCATCCCCGCCGGGTTCACCGAGCCCCGCCTGCCCCGCTGGGCACCGGCGGCGGTCATCGCGGCCGCCGTCCTGGTCGCCGTCGCGCTGACCGTGCCCGCCGGCCTGCCCCTGGCCGTGACCATCGCCCTCGCCGCGCTGCTGGCGGTCGTCGCCGTCTGGGCCGTCTCCTACGCCCGCGAGGGCAGCCGCCAGGCCATGGACCGGCTCGTGACCTCGCTGGTCACGGTCGCCTTCGGCATCGCGATGATCCCGCTGGTCTCCGTCGTCTGGACCGTCGTCTCCCAGGGCGTGGCGCGCCTGGACGGGGAGTTCTTCTCCTCCTCCATGCGCGGTGTGGTCGGCGAGGGCGGCGGCATCCTGCACGCGATCTGGGGCACCGTGCTCGTCACCGGCGCCGCGACGCTCATCTCCGTGCCGATCGGCGTGCTCGCGGCGATCTACCTGGTGGAGTACGGCAAGGGCCGCCTCGCCCGGTGGATCACCTTCCTCGTCGACGTCATGACGGGCATCCCGTCCATCGTCGCCGGCCTCTTCGCGATCGCGGCCTTCACCGCGATCCTGGGCCCGCGGGTCCGCATGGGCATCATCGGCGCCGTCGCGCTGTCGGTCCTCATGATCCCCGTCGTGGTGCGCTCGGTGGAGGAGATGCTCAAGCTCGTCCCGAACGAGCTGCGCGAGGCGTCCTACGCCCTCGGCGTGCCGAAGTGGCGCACGATCACCAAGGTCGTGCTGCGCACCGCCGTCGGCGGCATCGCGACCGGCATCACCCTGGCCATCGCCCGCGTCACCGGCGAGACCGCTCCCCTGCTGGTGACCCTCGGGTCGACGGCGAGCATGAACTTCGACCTGTTCTCCGGCCGCATGGCGACCCTGCCGGTGTTCTCGTACTTCTCGTACACCCAGCCGGGTGTCCCGCCGCAGTTCTCCATCGAGCGCGCCTGGACAGCGGCGCTGGTCCTCATCACGCTGGTGATGGGCCTGAACCTGCTCGCCCGGCTCATCTCGCGGCTCTTCGCCCCCAAGGGCGGTCGCTGATCCGCACCCCCGGTGCGGCACCGCCGCCCACCTCGACCACCCCGACCCGCCCGCCCCGTCCCCGAGGAGCCGCAGTGGCCAAGCTCATCGACGTGTCCGACCTGAACATCTACTACGGCAGCTTCCTGGCGGTCGAGAACGTCACGATGACGATCGAGCCGCGGGCCGTGACCGCCCTCATCGGCCCGTCCGGCTGCGGCAAGTCGACGTTCCTGCGCTCGCTGAACCGCATGCACGAGGTCATCCCCGGCGCCCACGTCGAGGGCAAGGTCGTCATGGACGGCCAGGACCTCTACGGCGACGGCGTGGACCCGGTCACGGTCCGCCGGCACATCGGCATGGTGTTCCAGCGCCCGAACCCGTTCCCGACGATGTCGATCTACGAGAACGTCGCCGCGGGCGTCAAGCTCAACGCCAAGCGCATGCGCAAGAACGACCTCGACGACCTCGTCGAGCAGTCCCTGCGCGGGGCGAACCTCTGGAACGAGGTCAAGGACCGCCTCGACCGGCCCGGCTCGGGCCTCTCCGGCGGCCAGCAGCAGCGCCTGTGCATCGCCCGCGCGATCGCCATCCGGCCCGACGTCCTCCTCATGGACGAGCCGTGCTCGGCGCTCGACCCGATCTCGACGCTGGCCGTCGAGGACCTCATCGAGCAGCTGAAGTCCGAGTACACGATCGTGATCGTGACGCACAACATGCAGCAGGCCGCCCGCGTGAGCGACAGGACGGCCTTCTTCAACCTCGCCGGCGTCGGGCAGCCGGGCAAGGTCGTGGAGATGGACGACACCACCACGATCTTCTCCAACCCGTCCCAGAAGGCCACGGAGGACTACATCTCCGGCCGCTTCGGCTGACGGTCGCACCACCTCCCACGAGGCCCCGGCGGGATCCCCGCCGGGGCCTCGTGCCGTCCCGGCGCAACCGCTCTCCGCACGGTCGGTGAGAGTTCACCGGCTGCTCGCCCCGCGGTGGCGCGGGCGCCGGGGAGGAGCGGGGAGGGTGGCACCCCAGGCAGCGCCGGCGATCCGCGCACCGGCGCCCAGCACAGAGGAGAACCCGTGCCCCGTACCCGCAAGCGCACCGCCGCACTGGCCGCGGCGGTCGCCGCCCTGGCCGCCGTGCCCGCCGTCGCCACGGCCGCCCCGGCCGTCGACGACTTCGTGCGCAAGTCCGGCGTCGCCGGCAAGGAGCGCAAGGCCCTCGACCAGACCGGCAACATGATCTTCATCCACCCCGACGGCACCGACGCGGCGTACTGGGAGGCGGGCCGGATCTACTGGGACGGCCCGGACGGCACGTCCCAGTGGGACCGGCTGCCCGAGCAGGCCGTCTACCGCGGTCACATGGCCGACCAGCTCACCGGCACCTCCAACGGCGGCGCCACCGTGCACGCCTTCGGCTACAAGGTGGACGGCCCCGGCTCCTTCGGCACCGACTCCGGCGCCGCGGACGTGCGCGCCGGGGACGCGCCCGCCCCCCGCCGCATCGAGGCGCTCTCCGGCTACCAGGGCAGCTGGCTGCGCGAGGCCGGCAACGCCGGGCACCCCATCGGCATCATCAACGACGGCGACATCGCCGAGCCGGGCACCGGGGCGTTCGTGGCGGAGGTCGCGACCCGCGAGGACCCCAACGGCATCGTCCAGCAGATCGTCCAGGGCCGCCCCGGCTTCGGGGAGGAGGACGCCGACCCGGTCGTCGTCCTCGGCGGCGGCGAGGAGAACTTCCTGCCCACCGGCACGCCCTACTGCTCCGCGGACCAGGTCCGCCGCGCCGAGCGCCGCGGGGAGAACCTGCCCCTGACGTGCCTGGCGCACCGGCCGGCCGGCGCCACGCTGACGGAGGAGGTGCCCGCCACCGGCGGCACCCGCACCGACGGGCAGAACCTGCTCGACGTCGCGGCCGAGGAGGGCTACACCGTCGTGCGCACCCGCGCCGAGTTCGAGCGGCTGCGCGACGCCGTGGACGCCGGCGACGTGGACGCCGGGGAGCTGAAGGTCCTCGGCCTCTTCGCCGACGAGGACGTCTTCAACGACGAGCCGGAGGAGTCGCTGATCGAGCGCGGCCTCGTGGACCGCTCGGTGCCCGCGGGCGCCAAGCAGACCAACCTGGTCCTGTGGGGCTCCGAGCCCGGCACCCCCGGCTACCGGCCGCCGACCCCGGGCGAGCTCAACTCCTTCGGCCTGACGGTGCTGCAGGCCCACGCCGAGCGCACCCGCAAGCCCTTCGGCCTCGTCTCGGAGGTCGAGAGCACCGACAACTTCGGCAACAACAACAACGGCATCGGTGCCCTCGCCGCCGTGCGGGCCGCCAACGAGGTCATCGGCGCCGCCCGCTCCTTCGTGGCCGACAACCCCCGCACCCTGGTGCTCACCGCCGCGGACTCCTCCGGTGGCGCGCCGCAGGTGTACGGCTACAACGTCGACGAGGAGGTGCCGGCGGCCGTCGGCAGCGTCGACGTCAACCCGACCGGGCTGGAGCCGGAGGGCGAGAAGGCCCCGCAGAACCCGCTGGACGGCCGCTACGGGCGCGCCACCGCCCCGTTCGTCGCCGCTCCCGACCAGTTCGGCCAGGCGCTGCCGTTCGGGCTGGCGTGGACGGGCGGGCCGGACTTCAACGGCGGCATCGTCACCCGCGCCCAGGGCCTCAACGCCCACCTGCTGCGCGACACCTTCTCCGGCCGCTTCGACAGCGCGGACGTCTACCGGATGGCGCAGCTGACGCTGTTCGGCCGGGCGCTGGAGTACCCGGCCGGGCGGGTCGCCCCGACCCGCCCGTAGGGCGGGACGCCCCGGCACACCGGCCGGNGCCGCCGCTCCCCCGGGAGCGGCGGCCGGCCGCGTGCAGGGGGCTCGGTGCAGGGGGCTCAGTGCAGGGGGCTCAGCAGGGCGTAGCAGAGCGCGCCGACCACGCCGGCGGCCGGCAGCGTGAGCAGCCACGCGAGGACCATCGAGCGGACGACGCCCCAGCGCACCGCAGCCAGGCGGCGGGTGGCCCCCACCCCCATGATCGCCGAGCTGATGGTGTGGGTCGTGGAGACGGGGGCGCTGTAGCCGATCGAGGCCACGTAGAGCACGCCGGCGGCGACGCTCTCCGCGACGAACCCGCGGGGCGGGTCCAGCGCGATGATGCGCCGCCCCAGGGTCCAGATGATCCGCCAGCCGCCCGCGTACGTGCCGAGGCTGATGGCCAGCGCGGCGCTGATCTTGACCCAGGTGGGGATGCCCGGCCCGGAGTGGTACCCGCCGGCCACCAGCGCCAGCACGATCACGCCCATCGTCTTCTGCGCGTCCTGCAGCCCGTGCCCGAGCGACATCGCGGCGGCCGAGACGGTCTGGGCGATCCGGAAGCGGCGGTTGACGCGGGCGGGGTGGCTGCGCCGGAAACCCCACAGCACCCCGAGCATCACCAGGTACGCCAGCAGGAACCCCAGGAGCGGGGAGAGCAGCATCGGCAGCAGGATCAGGTTCTGCACGACGTCCCAGTGCAGCGTGGCCCCGGCCCCCGCTCCCGCCCCCGCCAGGCCGCCGATGAGGGCGTGCGAGGAGGACGAGGGCAGCCCGAGCCGCCACGTCACCAGGTTCCAGGTGATCGCACCGACCAGCGCGGCCAGCACCACGAGCAGCCCGACGTGGCCGGAGGGCAGGGAGATGATGCCGCCGCCGATGGTCTCGGCGACCCCCACGCCGAGGAACGCGCCGATGAGGTTGAACACCGCGGCCATCAGCAGGGCGATGCGCGGGGTCAGGGCGCGGGTGGAGATCGACGTGGCGACCGCGTTCGAGGCGTCGTGGAAGCCGTTGGTGTAGTCGAACGTCAGCGCGATCACGACCACGACGACGACGAGTGCGAGCTCCACCCGTCAGAACCCCTTGAGCGCGATCGTCTCGACGGTGTGCGCGACGTGCTCGAAGGCGTCGGCGGCCCGCTCCAGGGCCTCCACGACGTCCTTGTGCTTCATGATCGCGATGGCGTCGTACTCGCCGCCGAACAGGGTGCCCAGCAGCCGCCGGTACAGGGCGTCGGCCTGGTTCTCCAGCCGGTTCATCTCGACCCAGTAGTCGTCGAGGTTCCCCAGGGAGCGCAGGCGCGGCATCGCCGCGGCGGTCAGCTCCGCCTGCCGGGACAGCACCTGCACGACCTCCGGCAGCGCGGCGGGCACGGTGTCCAGCCGGTAGATGACCATGAGCTCGACCGCGGAGTGCATCTCGTCGAGGCAGTCGTCGAGGCGGCAGGCGAGCTGGTAGACGTCCTCGCGGTCGAACGGCGTGACGAAGGAGGAGTTCACCCGGCGCAGCACCGCGTGGGTCGCGTCGTCGCCGCGGTGCTCCAGCTCGGTCATCGCGCCGGCCAGCTCCTGGCGGCGCACCGGGTCGCTGCCGAGGAACTCGGCCAGCACGGTGGTGGCCTCCACGAGCAGCTGCCCGGTGCTGGCGAAGAGGTCGAAGAACGAGTGGTCCTGGGGGGTCAGACGCAGGCGCACTCAGGGCTCCAGGGGGCGGTGGTGGATCCAGGCCGACGGGGTGCGGCCCGATCCGCGATGCTAGGCGAGTCCGGCCCGTTCCCCCGACGCCACCCGCCGCCGGGCAGGCGCCGGCCCGGGCCGGGTCACGACGTCCCGGAGCGTCCCTCCACGCCGAGCAGGCGGTCGAGCTCGCCCGCCCGCAGCGGCCCCTCGCTCTCGGAGGCGGCGAGCACCACGTCGGTGTAGAGCTCGATCTCCTCGGCCAGCTCGTCGTCGGCCAGCGGGTCCACGGGGGGGCGGGCCGCGGGCTCGCGCGGCTCCTCCGCGCGGCCGGCCGCGCCTCGGGGAGGGTGGGCAGCAGTCATGGTGCGCTCAATCTACGACCCGGACGGGGCGCGCGTGGGGGCAACCGCGGAGTCCGTCCCCCGTTCGGGCAGTGCCTGCCCGGCCCCTCCGTCGGAGGGGGCGGTCGGGGCCGCGCCCGGGGAGGAGGTGCCGAAGTGCGGGGTGGACGGCGCGACGGGCGAGGAGGCCGGGGACGTCGCGGGCACCCGCAGGGCCGGCACCTCCGCGGGGTCGACGACGGTGCGGCGCAGCTGCACCGAGGCGAGCCCGAGCCCGCCGACGGTGACCTCGTCGTAGGCGATGAGCCGGCCCGCCCGCTCCCCCGCGGAGGCGAAGTGCAGGAGCGTCGCCGACATCGGCAGCGGCTTGCCGTCGGAGAAGCGGACCATCGCCGCGGAGCTGAGGCCCCCGCCACCGGTGGTGCCCTGCACCATCACCAGGGTGCCGGAGCCGTCCTGCTCCACCGAGCGCTTGTGCAGGTGCCCGGCCAGGACCAGCGGCACCCGCCCGTGCAGCAGCTCGGTGGCGCTCGGGTCGTGGACGAGTGCCACGTCGACGGGGTCCTGCCCGTGGGCCTCGCCCCAGTCCTCCACACCGTCCGCGAGCCGCCGCGTGGCCGCGCGGACCACCTCCAGGTCGCCGCCCTGCGCCTTCTCCCCCTCCGAGGCCGGTGTGAAGCGCGGGTCGCCGACCCCGGCGAAGCGCAGACCGGCCACCTCGGCGGTGCGCCCGCCGTCCAGCACCACGGCACCCGGCTGGGCGGCCACCGCCAGCTCGGTGCCGGCGGAGTCGTGGTTGCCGCGCACGAACACGTACGGCACGCCGAGGGTGCCGATGCGCGCGAGGGTCGTCGACTCCAGCGTGCTGCCCCAGGTGGTGACGTCGCCGGTGTCGACGACGGCCCGCACGTCGAACTGGCGGACGAGGGACTGCGCGAGGTCGTACGCCAGCGGGTTCAGGTGGACGTCGGAGATGTGCAGGACCGTGGTCACGTCGGCCCCGAGCCCCGCCGCGCCCTGCTGCGCGCCGCCCTGCACGGGCAGGTTCGCGGAGACGGCGTAGAGGGTGGAGACGTCCCGCACGAGCTGCGACAGACCGCTGCGGTAGGACTCCAGGCGGCTCAGGGCGTTGCGGGTGTTGGTGACGATGTACGGCGCCCGGGACAGCAGCCCGGTGAACCGCGGCTGCTGCAGCGCGGCCGCGTCGAAGGTCGCGGCGGTCAGCCCGCCCACGGCGAGGAGCACGACGAGGGAGGTGGCGGCGGTCTGGGCGGTGCGGCGGGCGCCCCGGTAGACGAGGAGGCCGGCGAGGGCGGCCCCGGCGAGGCTGCACAGCGCGCTGGAGGCGGCGGCCCGCAGGGTGGCGCTGCGCACGGCGTCGGCGGCGGTGACCTCCAGGGCGAGGATCTGCTGCGGGGAGCGCACGAGGCGGCTGGCGGCGTCGAGGTCCACCGAGGTGATGCGGGCGACCACCCGCAGGGGCGCGCGGTGGGTGTCGAAGGCGACCTGCCCGACCGGGGGCAGGTCCACGAGCGCCCCGGCGGTGAGGCTGGGCCGCACGTGCACCTCGGTCTGCAGCGGCCCGACGTAGGTGCTGGTGCCGGGGGCGAGCGCGGCGCCGAGGGCGGCCCCGCAGGCGCTGACCGCGGCCACCCCGAGCAGCGCCAGGGCCCGGCGCAGCGACCGGCGCGCCGGGGTGGCCGCCACCCGGGCGGAGGCGGTGGGGGCGGACGCGGCGGGGACGGCGGCCGCAGGGGCCGGCGGGGGCGGTCCCTGCGCGCCGTGCTCGTCGTCGCTCATCGCTCTCCCATCTTGACCTCCCCGGCGCCGTCGCACCCACCGGGCGGGAGGGGCACGGGGCGGGCACGGCGCGGGAGGGGCACCGGTGCGCACCCGCCGTTTGACCGCGCGGCGGCGGGGAACGGCAGCCGCATGAGCCCCGTGCGCACCGACCCCTCCACCCTCCGGCAGCCGTCGACCGCGATCGTGACGGGCTCGGAGTCCGGCATCGGCCGCGCGGTGGCCGTGGCCCTGGCCCGCGCGGGCTGCGACGTGGGCGTCACCTGGTACCGCGAGGAGGCGGAGGGCGAGCGCACCGCGGAGGAGGTGCGGGCGGCCGGGCGCCGCGCCGAGGTGCGCCGGCTGGACCTGACGGACCTGCCCGCGGCCGCGGACGTGGTGGACGAGCTGGCCGACGCCCTCGGCGGGGTGGACGTGCTGGTGAACAACGCGGGCACCGGCACGTCGACGCCGCTGCTGGAGGTGACCTGGGAGGACTGGCGCGAGGTCGTGGCGACGGACCTGGAGGGGGCCTTCCTGTGCCTGCAGCGGGCGGCGCGCCGGATGGTCGCGGCCGGGCGGGGCGGGCGGATCGTCAACGTCACCAGCGTCCACGAGCACGCGCCCCGCGTCGGCGCGGCGCCCTACTGCGCGGCCAAGGGCGGCCTCGGGATGCTCACGCGGACGGCGGCGCTGGAGCTGGCCGAGCACGGGATCACGGTGAACTCGGTGGCGCCGGGGGAGATCGCCACGGCGATGACCGGGCAGGAGGACGCCGACCCGCACGCCGCGCAGCGCCCGGGGGTGCCGCTGGGGCGGCCGGGGGACGCGCGGGAGATCGCTGCGGTGGTGGCGTTCCTGGCGTCCCCGGAGGCGTCGTACGTGACGGGCCAGTCGTGGGTGGCCGACGGGGGGATGCTGCTGATGGGGCCGATGGCGGGCTCGCACATGACCTCCGACGACTGGCGTCGCGGCTGAGGAGACCACCGGCGCACCCCCGGACGGGCGCGCCGGCGCAGGTCTTGTCTTGACTCGTTCCAGAGAACTTGGTGGAGTGGGGTCGTGCACACGACGGCGGCAGAGCGGATCCGCGCCCGCGGCCTGCGCGCCACCCGTCCCCGCATCGCCGTCCTCGACGTCCTCGACTCCGCCACCGGCGACCGCCACCTCGCCGCGGCCGATGTCGCCGAGCGCGCCCGCGCCGGGCTCGGCGCCCTCTCCACCCAGGCCGTCTACGACTGCCTGGAGGCGCTGACCGGCGCGGGCCTGGCCCGCCGCATCGAGCCCGCCGGCCACCCCGCGCGCTACGAGTCCCGCGTCGGGGACAACCACCACCACCTCGTCTGCCGCGCGTGCGGCACCACCGTGGACGTCGACTGCGTCACCGGCGCCGCGCCGTGCCTGGACCCCTCCTCCACCGCGGGGTTCACCGTCGACGAGGCCGAGGTCACCTTCTGGGGCCGCTGCCCCTCCTGCCGGGCGGGCGACGGCACCCCCGAACCGCACGACCGTCCGATCACACCTCACCACCGAGAGGACCCGCGATGACCGACGTCGCCAGCCAGTCCAGCGCCCCCGACGACACCCGCCCGGTGCTGACCAACCGCCAGGGCCACCCCGTCTACGACAACCAGAACCAGCGGACGGTCGGCGAGCGCGGCCCGGCGACGCTCGAGAACTACCAGTTCCTCGAGAAGATCAGCCACTTCGACCGCGAGCGCATCCCCGAGCGCGTCGTGCACGCCCGCGGCACCACCGCCTACGGCTACTTCGAGGCGTACGGCTCCCTCGGTGACGAGCCGATCGCGAAGTACACCCGCGCCCGGCTCTTCCAGGACAAGGGCGCGCGCACCGACCTGGCGATCCGCTTCTCCACCGTCGCCGGCGGCCGGGACTCCTCCGAGTCCGCGCGCGACCCCCGCGGCTTCGCGGTGAAGTTCTACACCGAGGACGGCAACTGGGACCTCGTCGGCAACAACCTCGGGGTGTTCTTCATCCGCGACGCCATCAAGTTCCCCGACTTCATCCACTCCCAGAAGCCGGACCCCGTCACCTTCGAGGCGAGCGTGGCGAACCGGGCGTTCGACTTCTTCAGCCAGACGCCCGAGGCCCTGCACATGATGATGCTGGTCTTCAGCCCCCGCGGCCTGCCCGCGTCGTACCGCACGATGCAGGGCTTCGGCGTGAACACCTACAAGTGGCTCAACGCCGCCGGTGAGTCCGTCCTGGTCAAGTACCACTGGCTGCCGAAGCAGGGCGTGAAGTCCTGGACCGCCGCCGACGCCGCCGCCGTGCAGGCGCAGACCCTCGGCGCGCACACCAAGGACCTCTACGACGCGATCGAGGCCGGCGACTTCCCCGAGTGGGAGCTCAACGTGCAGATCATGGAGGACCACGACCACCCCGAGCTGGACTTCGACCCCCTCGACGACACCAAGGTGTGGCCGGAGGAGCTGTTCCCGCTGCGCCCGGTCGGCAAGATGGTCCTGAACCGCAACGTCACCGACAACTTCGCCGAGAACGAGCAGATCGCCTTCGGCACCGGCGTGCTGGTCGACGGCCTGGACTTCTCCGACGACAAGATGCTCGTCGGCCGGACGTTCTCCTACTCCGACACCCAGCGCTACCGCGTCGGCCCGAACTACCTGCAGCTGCCGGTGAACCGCCCCAAGGCGCCCGTCGCCACCAACCAGCAGGGCGGGCAGATGTCCTACGGGCGCGACAACGTCGGGGCCAACCCCCACGTGAACTACGAGCCCTCCATCACCGGCGGCCTCAAGGAGGCCACCTACCCCACGCACGACGAGCAGGGCCCCGTCATCAGCGGCCGCCTCACCCGCAAGCGCATCTCCCGCACCAACGACTACGCGCAGGCCGGCGAGCGGTACCAGCTCTCCGAGCAGTGGGAGAAGGACGACCTCGTCGCCAACCTGGTCGGCGCCCTGCAGCAGTGCGACCGCCCCATCCAGGAGCGGATGGTGTGGCACTTCCTGATGGTCGAGGACGAGCTGGGCCTGCGCGTCGGCGACGCCCTCGGCATCAGCCCCGACGACGTCCGCCACCTGCCGCCGCTGCAGTCGCAGACGCTGAACGAGGAGGAGCTGGCGCGCCTGGCAAACCTCGGCAAGAACGGCCCGCGCGACGTGACGGGCCACGTCATGACGCACTGCGTCCCCAACGAGCGGGTCGTCGTCGCCTCCTGAGCGGCCCCAGTTGTAGGCGGCGCCGTCCCGTGGAGTTCACGGGGCGGCGCCGCCCGCGCGTGTAGCGTCCGGATCATGAAGAGCGCGCCCGCACTGACCGCCTCCGTCGTGACCGCCGCCGCCTCCTACGCCGACACCTGGATCGCCCTGCGCCGCCGCACCGCCCGCGTGCCCGGGGTCCAGAGCGCCGTCCTGTTCGACGACCGGATCGTCCTGTCCTCCGCCCACGGTCTCGCCGACGTGGAGGCCGGGGTGCCGCTGACGTCGCAGCACCTCTTCCGCATCGCCTCGCACTCCAAGACGTTCACCGCGACCGCGGTGCTCCAGCTCGCCCAGCAGGGCCTGCTGCGGCTCGACGACCCCGTCTCGGCGCACGTGCCGTGGGTGGTGCAGGCCTCCGCGCCCCTCGGTCGGGTGACCCTGCGCGAACTGCTGTCCCACGGCTCCGGCATGGTCCGCGACGGCAACGACGGCGGCTACTGGCAGCTCAAGGGCGCCTTCCCCGACGTCGACGGCCTGCGGGCGATCGTCGCGGACTCCGCGGCGGTGCTGCCCCGCGGGGAGCGGTTCAAGTACTCCAACATCGCCTACGGCCTGCTCGGCCTCGTCGTGGAGACCGCCTCCGGCCGGCCCTACGCGGAGTTCGTGACCGCCGGGATCCTGGAGCCCCTCGGCCTCAAGGACACCTCCCCCGAGTTCGACCCCGAGCGCGCCGGCGACCACGCCGTGGGCTACTCGTCCCTGTCGTACGCCGAGGACCGCATCCCCATCGCGCACGTCGACACCCGCGCCCTGGGTGCGGCCACGGGTTTCTCCAGCACCGCGGCGGACGTGTGCACCTACGCCGCGGCGCACTTCCTCGGCGACGAGCGGATCCTGACCGACGAGTCCAAGCGCCTCGCGCAGCGGGAGGAGTGGCAGGTCGACACCGACCCGGGCGAGGGGAGCGCGGAGCACTACGGCCTCGGTTTCGCCGTGGAGCGCATCGGGGCCCGGCGGCTGGTGGGCCACGGCGGCGGCTACCCCGGCCACTGCACGCGGACGCTGTTCGACCCGTCGGCGCGGCTGGCAGTGTCGGTGCTGACGAACTCCATCGACGGGCCCGCCCGCGAACTGGCGCACGGCACCGTGAAACTGGTGGACCTGTTCGCCGAGCACGCCGCCGCGGGGCCCGACGCGCCCTCGCTGGAGCGCTACACGGGCCGTTTCGCGAGCCTGTGGGGGGTGCTGGACGTGGTGCGCTGCGGCGGGACCCTGCTGGCCCTGCACCCCGCGCAGGCGGACCCGACGGCCGACGCGGTGGAGCTCGCGGTGGAGGGTGAGGCGCTGCGGGTGGTGCGCGACGGCGGGTACGGCTCCTACGGGGAGCTGTGGCCGGTGGAGCTGGGCACCGACGGGCGCGTGGCGCGGCTGCGCGGCCCGAGCGGCATGACCTTGCGCCCGGTCGAGGAGGTCACCGCGGAGGTGGGCCGCCTCGACCGGGTCCGCGCCCAGGCCTGAGGCTCAGCTCTCCAGGGCGGCGTCGACGGTCATCTCGTCCACCCCGCCGAGCGCCTTGCTGACCGGGCAGGTGGCCTTGGCCTCCTCCGCGACGCGGCGGAAGCCGTCGGCGTCGAGGCCCTCGACCTCACCGCGGACGGTGATCGCGATCTTCGTGATGCGGAAGCCGCCCGCGGGGTCGGCGCCGAGGGTGACGTCGGCGCCGACCTCCAGGCTTTGCGGGGTGCCACCGGCCTCGGCGATCAGGTGGGACAGCTGCATCGCGAAGCAGGAGGAGTGGGCGGCGGCGATCAGCTCCTCGGGGCTGGTCGTGCCGCCGGCCTCCTCCGCGGCGCGCTTGGGGAAGGAGACGTCGAAGGTGCCCGCCTTCGAGCTGCTCAGCTCGACCTGACCGGAGCCGTCCTCCAGGCCGCCGTTCCAGGCGGTGCGTGCGGTGCGCGTGGGCATGCCGTTCCTCTCGTCACAGGTGGTCGCGTGCCAGCGCCATCCTCTGCGCTGCACCGCTGCCCCACCACCGGGAACCCCTGCCCCGCCCATCTCCGGGTTCGGGCGCACCCCGGCACCTCCTCCCCCGCCCATCTCCGGGTTCGGGCGCACCGGGGGCGGCGGTGCGGCGCTGAAACCCGGAGATGGGCGGGGAGGGAGCGGGACCCCCCGACGCACGGACGCCCGGCCCCTCCTCGCGGGGGGACCGGGCGTCGCTCTCGTGCGGTGCGTCAGTCGCGGGCGGGCTGGGCGCCGCCGTCGCGCGAGCCCCAGGAACCGGAGCTGCGCGGGCGGCGGGAGTCCCCACCGCGGGGGTCGCGGCCCCCGCGACCGGCGGAGTCGGGACGGGGCCCGCGACGGCTGCGGCCGTCCCGGCCGCGGCCCTCGCTGGTGCGGCGGGGCTTGACGACGACCGGCTCACCGGACTCGGCGACGGCGCGGACGATCTCGTCCCCGGCCGCGACGTGCTCGACGGCCTGCGCCGTCACGCCCGCGTCGCGGTGCAGCCAGCCGTAGCGGCGGACCTGGTCGGGCAGCGCGATCGCGAGGACCGTGCCCTTGTTGCCGGCGCGCGCGGTGCGGCCGGAGCGGTGCAGGTAGTCCTTGTGGTCGTTCGGCGGGTCCACGTGCACGACGAGGTCCACGTCGTCGACGTGGATGCCGCGGGCGGCCACGTCGGTGGCCACGAGGACGCGGGTCTCCCCCGCGGCGAAGGCGTCGATGGCCTTGGTCCGCTGCGCCTGGCGCAGGTCGCCGTGGATGGCCTCCGCCGGGGCACCCGCCTCGCGGAGCTGGTCGGCCAGGCGCTGCGCGCCCAGCTTCGTGCGCACGAAGAGGATGCTGCGCGCCGGCCGCATGGCGATCTCGGTCAGCACGGCCAGCTTGTCGTGCGGGCGCAGCGCGAAGACGCGGTGCTCCATGTCCGCGGCCGCCTCGGTGTCCTTGGGGACGGAGTGGAAGGCCGGGTCCGTGAGGAAGTCCTTGACGAGCTGCTCCACCCCGCGGTCGAGGGTCGCGGAGAAGAACATCCGCTGCCCGTCGGGCCGCGTCTGCTGGAGGATCTCCCGCACGCTCGGCAGGAAGCCGAGGTCGGCCATGTGGTCGGCCTCGTCCAGGACGGACACGCTGACCTCGGCCAGCGAGCACGCCTGGCGCTCCAGGAGGTCCGTCAGGCGGCCGGGGGTGGCGATGAGCACGTCGACACCGCGCTGCAGCGCGGCGATCTGGCGGGCGTAGGGAACCCCGCCGACGACGCAGGTCATGCGCAGGCCGAGCGAGTCGCCCAGCGGGCGGAGCGCATCGGCGACCTGCATGGCGAGCTCGCGGGTCGGGACGAGGATCAGGCCGCGCGGGGAGTTCTGCACGCGGGTGCGCTCACCCGCGGCGAGCCGGGCGATCATCGGCAGGCCGAAGCCGAGGGTCTTGCCGGAGCCGGTCTTGGCGCGGCCGAGGATGTCGCGGCCGGCGATGCCGTCGGGCAGGACGCGGGACTGGATGGCGAACGGGGCGGTCATGCCCCGGCGCTCCAGGGCGGCGACCAGGTCGGTGGGCAGGCCGAGCTCGGCGAACGTGGACTCGGCCACCTCGAGGAGCTGGGCGGCGTCGAGCGCCTGCTCGATCGGGGAGGGCGCGAAGGAGCGCGGGCTGCGGGGCGGGCCGGAGCGGCGGCCCTGGTAGCCGCTGGAGCCGCCGTAGCTGCTCGAGCTCGAGGAGGAACCGGAGCGGTGACCACCGGAGGAGCTGGAGGAGCTGGAGGAGCCGCGGTAGCCGCCCGAGCGGGGGCTGGAGGAGCGGCGGTCCTCGGAGCGGAAGTCGCCACGGTAGTTGCGGGACTCGGAGGATCGTGCGTCGTACGAAGGCATGCGGGAAGGAACTCCACGTGGGTATACAGGCCGCACGCGGTCGCCCCCGACCCTGGGCGCACGTCGGTGGACGTGCACGTCGTCGGGGGGAATGACTCAAGCGACCTCGCGGGCGGCTCGCCCGCAGAGTGGACGGCGTCGGCCGTCGTGCTCAGCCTAACAGCCGGCCCGCGCCGGCTGTTCCGCGGTGCGCCCGGACGGCCCCGTGAGAGGGCGGGCGGAGGCGGGGCGGGGGGACGGGGCGGGGGGACCGCACGCGCTCAGCCCCGCGCCGCCTGCACCGCCGTCAGGGCGATCGTGTAGACGATGTCGTCGACGAGGGCGCCGCGCGAGAGGTCGTTCACCGGCCGCGCCAGACCCTGCAGCATCGGGCCGATGCTCACCACGCCCGCGTTGCGCTGCACCGCCTTGTAGGTCGTGTTGCCCGTGTTGAGGTCCGGGAAGACGAAGACGGTGGCCCGCCCCGCCACCGGCGAGCCCGGCGCCTTGCTGCGCGCCACGGACGCCACCGCCGCCGCGTCGTACTGCAGCGGCCCGTCGATGACGAGACCGGGATCGCGCTCGCGGGCGATGCGGGTGGCCTCGGCGACCTTCGCCACCGCCTCCCCCGCACCGGAGGAGCCCGTCGAGAAGCTGATCATCGCGACGCGGGGCTCGATGCCGAACGCGCGCGCCGAGGCCGCGGACTGCAGGGCGATGTCCGCGAGCTCCTCCGGGCCGGGGTCGGGGTTCACCGCGCAGTCCCCGTACAGCACGACGTCGTCCGGCAGGCACATGAAGAACACCGACGACACCAGCTTCGCGCCGGGTTTCGTGCGCACCACCTGCAGCGCCGGGCGCACCGTGTCCGCGGTGGTGTGCACCGCCCCCGCGACGAGGCCGTCGACGTGCCCGGCCTGCAGCATCGCGGTGCCCAGCCACACGGTGTCGGCCAGCAGGTCCCGCGCCACCTCCGGTCGCAGGCCCTTGTGCCGGCGCGCCTCCACGAGGACGTCCACGTACCGCTCGGCGTGCTCGGCCGGGTCCAGCACCTCCACGCCGCCGGGCAGCTCCACGCCCAGGCCGGCGGCGACGGCCGCGACCTCGGCGGGCGGGGCCAGCAGCACCGGCCGGGCGATGCCGCGCTCGGCGACCACGGCGGCGGCCTGCACGGTGCGCGGCTCCAGGCCCTCCGGCAGCACGATGCGCCGCACGGACTGCCGGGCCAGGGTCGTCAGCCGCCGCCGGAACGCCGCCGGGGACAGCCGCGGGGTGTGCGAGGGGGTGGGCAGGCCCGCCAGCCAGGCCGGGTCCAGGGACTCGGCCACGGTGGCGGCCACGGCCCGCACGCGCTCCTCGTCGTCGGCGGGCACCTCCGGGTCCAGGTCGCGCACCCGCGAGGCCGTCTCGTAGGTGCTCGCGCCGGACAGCAGGATCGGCAGCCCCGTCGCGGCGGCGGCGCGGGTCAGGTCGGCCACCCGGGGGTCCATGCGCACCCCGGCGGTCAGCAGCAGCCCCGCCAGTCGCACCCCGCCCAGGGCGGCCAGGCACACCGAGAGCACCACGTCGTGCCGGTCGCCCGGCACGAGGACCAGGCGCCCCTCCCGCAGCAGCGGCAGCATCCCGGGGACGGCCTGGGCGGCGACGACGACCTCGCGGATGCGCCGGTCCTGCTCCCCGGTGGTGAGGACCTCCACGTCGAGGTCCCGCACGAGGTCGCAGACCCGGGGGTGGGTCAGGGCCTCGCGCAGCGGCACCACCCCCACCAGCGGGACGCCCCGCCGCTCCAGCGCCGCACGCAGCAGCCCGGCGCGGGTGGCGGCGTCCTCCAGGTCGGCGGGCACGGGCCAGCGGCTGACGACCGCGCCGACGACGCGGGCGCTCTCCCCGCTGCGGTAGGGGCCGCCGGCGATGGCGACGGCCTCGGCGATGCGCTCGGCGTCGGCGGCGTCCCCGCCCCCGGGTGCGGCCGAGCCGACGAGGACGACGTCGGCGTCCAGGGCCGTGGCCAGGGCGTTGTTGACGCGCCCGGAGTACACCTGCTCCTCGGAGGGCACGAGCCCCTCGACGACCACCACGTCGTGGCGGGCCTGCGCGGGCTCGACGGCGGCGACGACCTCCTCCATGAGGTCGTCGAGGTCACCGCGGCTGAGCAGCTCCCCGACCCGGGAGGCGGCGATGGGCTCGGCCGGGTCCAGGGCGGAGACGAGCCGCACGAGCGCGGCGGAGCGGTCGGGCCCCGTCCCGGCGCGCGGCTGGCCCAGCGGCTTGGCGTAGCCGACGTCGACGCCGCGCGCGTCCAGCGCGCGCACCAGCCCCAGGCAGGTGGAGGTCAGGCCGGCGCCGTGGCCGGTGGGGACGAGGAGCAGCGTGCGGGCCATGGGGTCCCTCCCGGCCGCGGGCGGCGGATCGGCGGTCCGGTCGGCGGGCCGGCCGGGTCAGCGGCTCACGAGCCTCGCGGTGTCCCGGGCGATCAGCAACTCCTCGTCGGTGGGCACGACCAGGGCCACGGGGCCACCGGGGGCGCCCGCGGTGACCAGGCCCGGCGGGGTGCTCCCGCGGCCGTGGTCCGCCCCGGCCGCGGGGTCGGCCCTCAGTCCCAGGTGCGCCAGCCGCCCCAGCAGCGCGGCGCGCACCGCCGCGGAGTTCTCCCCGATGCCGCCGGTGAGCACGAGCGCGTCGAGCCCGCCGAGGGGGACGGTCAGGGCGGCGACGTGCTTGGCGAGGCGGTACCCGAACACCTCCAGCGCCAGGCGCGCACCGTCGTGCCCGTCGCGGGCGGCGGCCTCGAGGGTGCGCACGTCGTTGCCGAGGCCGGAGAGCCCGAGCAGGCCGGAGCGGGAGTTCAGCTCCCGCACCAGGGCGGCGGTGTCCGCGCCGGTGCGGTGCGCGACGTGCGCGAGCACCCCGGGGTCCACGTCGCCGGAGCGCGTGCCCATGACGAGGCCCTCCAGCGGCGTCAGGCCCATCGTGGTGTCCACGGAGCGCCCGTCGAGCACGGCGGTGGCGCTGCACCCGTTGCCGAGGTGCGCCACGACCAGGCGGCGCGCGGGCAGCCCGGCGGCGGTGAGCAGTTCCGCGGCGCGGGCGCTGACGTAGCGCACGCTCGTGCCGTGGAAGCCGTAGCGGCGCACGCCGTGCTCGGTGTACCAGGAGGCCGGCACCGCGTAGCGCCACGCGTGCTCGGGGACGCTCTGGTGGAAGGCGGTGTCGAAGACCGCGACGTTGGCCAGCTCCGGCAGGAGCTCCCGGGCGGCCTCGATGCCGGCGACGTTGGCGGGGTTGTGCAGCGGCGCCAGCTCGCTCACCTCGCGGATGCCGTCGAGCACGGCGTCGTCGACGAGGACGGAGGAGGCGAACCTCTCCCCGCCGTGGACGACGCGGTGCCCCACCCCGGCCAGGGACGGGGCACGCCCGCCCAGCAGCCGCTCCAGCAGGTGCGCCAGGACGCCCCGGTGGCCGGGGTCCGCCGGGGTGGAGGTCTCCTCCCCACCGCCGGCGGCCCGCACCCGGACGAGCGCGTCGGGGGTGCCGACGCGCTCGGCGAGGCAGGACGCGGCCCGCTCGCCGGTGACGGCGTCCACGAGGGCCGCCTTCACCGACGAGCTGCCGCAGTTGAGGACGAGGACGCCGGGCCGCGGATCCGTCACGGCGCCAGGCTAGCCAGCCCCGCCCGGAACGCCCGGACCGCCCGCCGGGCTCAGGCCAGCCAGCGGCGCAGCTGCTTGGCCGAGGAGCGCGCCCAGACCTCCGCGAAGCGGGCGTCGGCGGCCGTGCCGTGCGCCTCCTCCTGCGCGTGCAGGCGCCCGAGGGCGAAGGCCACGGCCGGGGAGTCGGTGGCGGCGGCGAGGGAGCGGATGCGCTCGCGGGTGACGACGGAGTCCTGGTGCTCGCCGAGGATCTCCTGCACCTTCGTGACGGCCTTGGCGAAGGTCACCGCCTCGGCCCCGAAGACGGAGGAGACGGACTCGGCCGCGTAGCGCACCTGCTTGGCCGCCTTGCGGGCCTCGTGCAGCAGGAAGTCCCGCTCCTCGGGGGTGTCGGCGGCGTCGGCGCGCTCGACGAGCCCGGAGAGCTCGCGGTAGGTCTTGAGCACCCGGCCGGGGAGGATGTCGCGGGCCCGGCGGCGGGCGCGGCCGGTGAGGGGCGGCTCGGTGACGAGGGCGCGCAGGGCGGTGACGAGCGCGCGGTAGCGCTCGCCGTCGAGGGCTGCGACGACCTGCCGGTGGGCCTCCTCGTACGCCTGGGACAGGGGCGCGTCGATGCCCTGCCCGGCGGCGCCGAGCAGCAGGCCGGGGTCCTCCGCCGCCACACCGCGCAGGAGCCGCTCGCGCATGACCTCCGCGTCGCGGGCGCCGCCGAGCTCGCCGGCC
>NZ_BAAIHU010000013.1:0-80402 GCF_054590795.1 Kineococcus anabasis | reverse complement strand
GCCAGCAGGATGCCGTCGCGCTCGAAGACCTTGCGGCGGTGGGCGAAGTAGATCGAGGGCAGCTCCAGCTGCTCCAGCTCGATGTAACGCCACACGTCCAGCTCGGTGAAGTTGCTCAACGGGAACACCCGCACGCTCTCACCCCGCCGGATCCGCCCGTTGTACAACGACCACGGCTCCGGGCGCTGCGCCCGCGGATCCCACTGCCCGAACTCGTCCCGGAAGGACAGCACCCGCTCCTTGGCCCGGGCCCGCTCCTCATCCCGGCGGGCCCCGCCGAAGGCGGCGTCGAACCCACCCGCGGCCAGCGCGTCCAGCAGCGTGCGCGTCTGCAACCTGTTGCGCGAGCCCGAGGGACCACCCTCCTCACGCACCCGCCCCGAATCGATCGCCTCCTGCACCGAGGCCACGATCAACCGGTGCCCCGCCTGCCCCAGGCGCCGGTCCCGGAAGTCGATCACCTCGGGGAAGTTGTGCCCGGTGTCCACGTGCATCATCGGGAACGGCACCGCAGAGGGCCGGAACGCCTTCTCCGCCAGCCGCAGCAGCACGATGGAGTCCTTGCCCCCCGAGAACAGCAACACCGGGCGCTCCAGCTCCGCCGCCACCTCGCGGATGATGTGGACAGCCTCCGCCTCCAGCACCCGCAACTCGTCGACGGCACTCGAACGGCTCACTCCGCCCGGCTCCTTCCTCGCGCTCCGCGGTGTCCCGGCGGGATCTGCCCTCCGCCGCCCGCCGCACGTCCCGGCAGGACACGCAGGGATCGGCACCTGAACCAAGGGTATCGCCGCACCACGGCTGCTCCCGCCACCAGACGTCCCACATGCTGGGACGCGATGTCCACGTATTCCCTATTTCCTACCGACCGGATTGACATCAGGTGGGCACCTCGGCAGTCTTCGGAGCATGCGTGCGACCGGGCTCCTCGTCGAGCTCCGTCTGACCGCTCGGCACCACGTCGACCTGCGACGGTGCGCGAGCGCGATCTGTCGCACCTCCCCGACGTTCTGAGGCGATCCGCCCACCCTGCTCCACCGCGGCCCCGCGCCGCTCGGCGCCCGTGCGCCCCCCGGACCCTCGTGCCCTCCCTGCCCGGCGGCAGGACACCCCGTGAAGTGAGACCACCACCATGCGCACCCTCATCGTCCTGGCCATCGTCGGCTTCGCCGCCCAACTCGTGGACGGCAGCCTCGGGATGGCCTACGGCGTGACCGCCACGACGCTGCTGCTGGCCGTCGGCACCAACCCGGCCGCCGCCTCCGCGAGCGTGCACTTCGCGGAGATCGGCACCAGCCTCGCCTCGGGCCTGTCGCACTGGAAGCTCGGCAACGTCGACTGGAAGGTCGTCGCCAGGGTCGGCGTCCCCGGCGCCATCGGGGCGTTCGCCGGCGCACACGTGCTGACGAGCCTGTCCACGGAGGTGGCCGCACCCCTCGTGTCGGTGATCCTCCTGGCGCTCGGCACCTACGTGCTCGTCCGCTTCACCGCCTTCGGCCTGCCCGTGCGACGGCTGGGTCGTCCCCTGGGCAAGAGGTTCCTCACCCCGCTGGGCCTCGTCGCCGGCTTCATCGACGCCACCGGCGGCGGTGGCTGGGGCCCGGTCGGGACGCCCGCGATCCTCGCCAGCGGCCGCCTGGAGCCCCGCAAGACCATCGGCTCGATCGACACCTCGGAGTTCCTCGTCGCCGTCGGCGCGAGCCTCGGCTTCCTGCTGGCGCTGGGCTCGCAGGGCATCGACTTCGGGATCGCCCTGGCCCTGCTCGTCGGCGGTGTGATCGCCGCCCCCATCGCGGCGTGGCTCGTGCGCTTCATGCCGCCGCGCATCCTCGGCTCGGCCGTCGGCGGGTTCATCATCCTGGTCAACACGCGCTCCCTGGTGCGCAGCGACTGGATCGGCTGGAAGGAGGAGCCGCTGCGCTTCGCCCTCTACGCCGTCATCGCCGTGATCTGGGCCGGGGCGCTGGCCTACTCCGTCCGCGAGCACCGTCGCGCCCCGCTCGACGTGCACAACAACGTCGAGGCCGCCGAGAAGGTCGTCGTCGAGCAGCGCCGCGGCCAGCTCGACTCCGTCTGATCCCCACCACCACGTACGAGACACGCACGAGAAGGGCCCCCGGGGAGTTCCCCGGGGGCCCTTCTCGTCGCGCTGCTGCCGGGTGGGCGGTCGCAGGGGTCAGTCGCGCGTGAGCTTGCGATACGTCACCCGGTGCGGGCGGGCGGCGTCCGGGCCGAGGCGGGCGACCTTGTTCTCCTCGTAGCTGGCGAAGTTGCCCTCGAACCAGTACCAGCTCGCCGGGTTCTCCTCGGTGCCCTCGTAGGCGAGGATGTGCGTGGCGACGCGGTCGAGGAACCACCGGTCGTGGCTGACGACCACGGCGCAGCCGGGGAACTCCAGCAGGGCGTTCTCCAGGCTCCCGAGGGTCTCCACGTCCAGGTCGTTCGTCGGCTCGTCGAGCAGGAGCAGGTTGCCGCCCTGCTTGAGGGTCAGGGCCAGGTTCAGCCGGTTGCGCTCACCGCCGGAGAGGACCCCGGCCGGCTTCTGCTGGTCCGGGCCCTTGAAGCCGAACGCGGAGACGTAGGCCCGCGAGGGCATCTCCACGTGCCCGACCTGGATGAAGTCCAGGCCGTCGGAGACGACCTCCCACAGGGTCTTCTTCGGGTCGATGCCGCCGCGGTTCTGGTCGACGTAGGAGATCTTGACGGTCTCGCCGACCTTGAGGTCGCCGCCGTCGAGCTCCTCCATGCCCACGATCGTCTTGAACAGGGTCGTCTTGCCGACGCCGTTGGGGCCGATGACGCCGACGATGCCGTTGCGCGGGAGGGAGAAGGAGAGCCCGTCGATGAGCGTGCGCTCACCGAAGCCCTTCTTCAGGTTCTTCGCCTCGATGACCACGCTGCCCAGGCGCGGGCCCGGCGGGATGGTGATCTCCTCGAAGTCGAGCTTGCGGGTGCGCTCGGCCTCCGCGGCCATCTCCTCGTAGCGGTTCAGGCGCGCCTTGGACTTCGTCTGGCGGCCCTTGGCGTTGGAGCGGACCCACTCCAGCTCGTCCTGCAGGCGCTTCTGCAGCTTCTGGTCCTTCTTGCCCTGGACCTTCAGCCGCTCGGACTTCTTCTCCAGGTAGACGGAGTAGTTGCCCTCGTAGGCGTACGCGCGGCCCCGGTCCAGCTCCAGGATCCACTGGGCCACGTTGTCGAGGAAGTACCGGTCGTGGGTGACGGCGAGGACGGCGCCGTGGTACTTGGCCAGGTGCTGCTCCAGCCACTGCACGCTCTCGGCGTCCAGGTGGTTGGTGGGCTCGTCCAGCAGCAGCAGGTCCGGCTTCTCCAGCAGCAGCTTGCACAGCGCCACGCGGCGGCGCTCACCACCGGAGAGGTTGGTGACGGGCGAGTCCGGCGGCGGGCAGCGCAGGGCGTCCATCGCCTGCTCCAGCTGGGAGTCCATGTCCCACGCGTTGGCGTGGTCGAGGACCTCCTGCAGCTCGCCCATCTCGTTCATGAGCTCGTCGGTGTAGTTCGTCGCCATCTCCTCGGCGATGGCGTTGTACCGGTCCATCTTCACCTTGAGCTCGCCAAGGCCTTCCTGGACGTTCTCCAGGACGGTCTTGGACTCGTCCAGCGGCGGCTCCTGCAGGAGCATGCCGACGCTGTAGCCCGGTGACAGCCGCGCCTCGCCGTTGGAGGGCTGGTCGAGACCAGCCATGATCTTGAGGACGCTCGACTTGCCGGCGCCGTTGGGGCCGACGACGCCGATCTTGGCGCCCGGGTAGAAGGCGAGCGTCACGTCGTCGAGGATGACCTTGTCGCCGTGCGCCTTGCGCGCCTTCTGCATGGTGTAGATGAACTCGGCCATGTCCCCAGGCTAGTCGCTCGCCGTCTCCCCCCCTCCGCCCCGCATCCCCCGAGACCCGACCCCGCCCGCCCCCGCGGCCGGGGAAGCGGTCGCGGGGGCGGGCGGGGCCCGCGGGCCGGGGTCCGCGGGCCGGGCCGGCTCAGCCGGCCAGGGCGGGCACCGGCTCAGCGGTGCGCGCGGCCGGGTCCTCCTCGTCGAAGCTCGCCGCCAGGGCGTCGGCCGCCGCGCGGTGCGGCTGCTCCACCCGGTCCACCTTCGTCACCCGCTGGAAGTCCCCCACGCCGTACTGCAGGTCGTGGCCGATCGAGGTCGCCTCGATCTCCAGGTTCCAGCGCCGCTCCCCCTCCACCTCGTACTCCCGGACCCGCAGCCGGCCCTGCACCGCCACCGGCTGCCCCTTGCGCAGGGAGCGGGCGGCGTTGAGGGCCAGGGCGCGGAAGCACGTCACCGTGAACCACGTCGTCTCCGCGTCGTACCAGCGGCCGTCGGCGTCGCGGCGGCGCAGCGTCGAGGCCAGCCGGAAGCTGGTGATGGGCGTGGTGTCGTTGACCACCACGTGCCGCACGTCGGTGGTCACGTTCCCCGTCACGGACACCTGGATCTCGTTCACGTCGTCCTCCTCCCGCCCCGCACCGTGCGGGGCGTCAGCGAGGCTGCCGCGCCCGCGGCGGGCGCGGCCCCGGGCGGGCGGCGGCTGTGGAGCGCGGGGCGCCGCCCGGCGCTGTGGACGCCGCGCCGCGCACCCGGCGGCGGGCACACCGGGCGCTAGGCTCGGCGCCCAGGCGCCCGTAGCTCAGCGGATAGAGCACCCGACTTCTAATCGGATGGCCGCAGGTTCGAATCCTGCCGGGCGCGCACAGGCGCCCGCACGGTGCACGCGCGTGCACCCCGGCCGCTACGCCGACGGGGCGGCCCGCAGGGCCGGGAACGCGGCGGGCGCCCCCGGCGCGGAGCCCAGGGCCGTCCCCTGCTCGCCCGGGGTGCCCGGGCGGAAGACGGCGTGCCTGCCGCGGCCCGCGCGCTTGGCCTCGTACATGGCCTGGTCGGCGCGGCGGAGCAGTTCCGCCTCGTCCAGCGGCCACGGGTGCGCCACGGCGACGCCGACGCTGGCTCCGACGGTGACCACGCCCTGGGCCAGGGGGACGGGCTCGGCCAGCGCCGAGACGACGTCCTGCGCCAGCGCCGTGAGCGCGTCCTCGCCGGAGGCGCTGCGCACCAGGAGCGCGAACTCGTCGCCCCCGAGCCGCGCGAGCACGTCGGCCCCGCCCACCAGCGAGCGCAGCCGCTCGGCGACCGCCACGAGCAGCGCGTCACCCGCCTCGTGGCCGAGCGTGTCGTTGACCTCCTTGAACCTGTCCAGGTCGATGAAGAGGAGGGACAGCTCGTGCGGCCCGGCATCCAGCTCGCCGCGCAGCGCCTCCAGGAACAGGGCGCGGCTCGCCAGGCCGGTCAGGGAGTCGTGCATGGCCTCCCGGACCGCGCGCTGCGCGCGCGCGTCGGTGAGGGCCAGGCTGACGTGCTCGGCGAGCGTGCGCAGGTCGCTCTCCTCCCGGGGCGTGAACCCCTCACCCCCCTCGCGCACCGCCACGAGGAAACCGGCGGCGTGGCCGCCCTCGTGGACGGCGGCGACGAGGTGACCGGGCCGCGCGGCGGGCGGCTCGGCGTCGGCGGTGAGGTCCAGCCACACCCTGGTCGGCTCCGGGGAGTCCTCCGGCCCGCGGAGGCAGTCCTCGGTGGCGGCCACGACCATCGCCACGACCTCCCGCGCGGGGCGGCGGCGGGAGATGGCCTGCTGGATGGCGTAGAGGTGCTCCAGCAGGCGCTCGCGGGCCTGCTGCGCCTGCAGCGTCCGCAGCATGCTCAGGGTGAGTCCGAGGACGCGCGCCATGCCGCGGACGAGGCTGATCTCCTCCACGCTGACGGGGCGCTCCGCCGTCCTGGCGACGACGAGCCGCAGACCGTCCTCGTCGCCGAGGCCGGCCGCCGCGGTCGAGGCGTCCCCCAGCCCGGGCAGGGTCACGACGCCGCGGCCCGCGGGTGCCGCGGCGAGGCACCGCGCGGCGCCCCGGTCGCGCCCGAAGCCGACCGAGACGGTCACGTCGTCGCCGCGCACGAGGCCCGCCGCCTCCGCCTCGAGGGCCTGGGCGGCACGGTCCACGGCGGCCCTCATCGCGGAGCGCTCGTCGGCGCAGGAGGAGACCACGGCGAGGAGCTCGACGAGCTGCTGCGCCTCGAAGCCCTTCCAGAACGTCACGGCGGCAGCGCTCAGCCGAGCGCCAGGACGACGAGGGTCTGGTTGTGGAAACCCTCGATGCCCTGCACGCGCGCGATCTCGCCGTAGGTGTAGAAGCCCGCGAAGGGGGTGCTGCCCGCCTCCCGGGCCAGGGCGCCGACCTCCCGCGCGATGCCCTCGTCGTCCAGGACCGCCCGGCAGGCGGCGCAGGAGAACGTCAGCATCCCGACCGGTGCCCGACCGCCCAGCGGCTCGACGGCCTGGCGGCAGGCGGCGGCCGTCGACGCGAGGATCGACTCGACGTCCCCCGTCATGGGCCACGCGAGCCCGCCGAGCGCGAGGTCGCCGCCCCCGCCGATGGTCCGTCCCTCGACGTCGACCTCGGTGCTCATGTTGCGGGCCGCGATGCCGCTGCGGCGGCGCACGCCGAGCGGACGGCTGAGGAGGAAGCGGCTGAGGGCCTGCGGGTCCTCGCACACCCCCGCCGGGGCGTCGAGGCGGCGCAGGTACGCGTCCAGGGCCGGTTCGTCGTCCAGCTCGAGGACGCGCCCACCGGCGCTGCGGGTGACGATGAGGGGCTCGCCGACCGGTTCCCAGCCGTGGCTGACGCCGATCCCGAGGGGCGCGTCCGAGGCCAGGCAGGCGGCGACCGCTCCCGAGGTCAGCACCTGCTCGCCGTGGATCTGGAAGGTGCCGCTCATCCGCCACCCGTCGCCGGCAGCGCCCCCGAAGAGGGGGACGGTGGCACCGACCACGTCGTAGGCGCCGCGCAGCACGGACTCCTGGTCGCGGGTCAGGCCGTCGGTGAGCAGGAGCAGCACCTTGTGCGGACGGTCCTCGACCGCGTGCGCGCACGCCGCCAGCTCGGCACCGGCATCCCGCTGGCGGCCCTCCACCTCGGGGACGGCCGCGGTCGAGACGGCGAAGCCGGCACCGCCGAGGGCCGTGACGACGACACTGCCGTCCGCCGGGCCGCCCGGGGCGATCTCGCCGTGGGTGGAGCAGCCGATGACGGGAACCCCGGGCGCGGCCTCGGCGATCCCGGCGGCGAGCTGCGCCGGGTCGTGGGAGATGGCCGCGAAGACCAGCAGGAGCCTGGCGTCCGGGCCCTGGAGCGCGGCCAGCGTCGCCTCACGGCCGGCGGCCCGGGAATCGGTGTCGCGCGAGCGGCCCACCGCCATCCAGCGGGCGCGCTCCTCCGTCGCTGCCACCACGTCCGTCCTCCTGGGTGCCGTCGGTGCGTGCACGGTGGTGCCCGCCCTCTGATGATCGGCGCGGGGGCGCGGTGCTCGATCCGCTGGACGGGTGAGGAGCGGCGCCCCGGTCGACACGCTCGACACAACGCACCACCGGCACGGACGGGGCCGGGCGCGGACGGGGCCGGGGGACACGGCCCCTCGGTGCTCAAGCCGCCGCCGGCGCCGGCCGACACCCTCTGGAGGGGGGTGGGGAGCCCAACGCCCCCACAGGACCGCGGACGAGGAGGACGAGGGTGGGTCGCACACCGGGCGGGGGCCGGCGGCGGTCGTGCGGTCGCACCGTGTCGGCACTCGTGGCCGCGATCGCCTCGATCACCGCCCTGGCGCTCACGCCGCCGGTGTGGGCCGCCTTCACGGCGTCCGTCCCGACCGCCTCGCCCCTGACGGTGCGCGGCTCCTTCCCCGACTACCCGACCCAGGTGAAGGACAAGAGCCCGCAGTTCTACCACCGCTTCGACGAGGCCAACGCGACAGCCACGACGGTCGCGGCCGACGCCACGGCGAACGCCCGCCACGGCAACCACGCCGCCGCCCCCACCGGCCCCAGCATCTGGTGGAAGTTCGACGAGAACACCGGCACCGGGACCGCCGACCGCGCCGGCAGTGCCAAGAAGGGCTTCTTCGGGGGTGACCCGGCGTGGGTGGCGGGCCGCACCGGCTGGGGCGCCCACCTCGACGGCGACGACCACGTCGACACCCCGCGCCCCGGCGCGAACACGAACGTCCCGTTCACCGTGTCGGCGTGGGTGCGGCTGGACTCCGCGACCAGCGTCCAGACGGTCGTCAGCCAGCCGGGCTCCGTGACCAGCGGCTACATCCTCAAGTGGCAGCCCCTCGACACGACGGTGACCCCCGCCAAGGGGCGCTGGGAGTTCTACCTGCCCAAGACGGACTCCGCGTCGGCGTCGATCTCGATCGTGTGGGGTCCGACGATCGACGCGCCGCCCCCGACGAAGTGGACCCACCTCGTCGGCATCTACAGCAACCAGGTCAACCCGAGCTCGACCCCCGCGGTCAGCCACCCGATCCTGCTGTACGTCGACGGCACCGGGTACTGGGTCCCCAGCACCGACCGCGGCACCACGACGCTGCCCGGCAACTTCGCCGGCGGGCTGAACGTGGGGCGCGCACGCGTCAACAGCACGTACGACAACTACCTCCGGGGCGCCGTCGACGACGTCCGGATCTGGCGTCGCGCCCTGGGCGGCTCCGAGGTGGGCACCCTGTACAACGGCACCGCGGAGCCCCCGGTCAGCGCCTGGAGCTTCGACGACGGCAGCGACTTCTCCACCGGCACCCACGACGACACCGGCGGTGGCAACACGCTGACCTTCGCGGCGAACGCCTCCTCGCGCGGCGACGTCACCTACGGCGGCGTCGCGACCCACGAGTACAAAGTCGGGTCCGGTGCGGCCGAGCTCAACACCGCCGGCGCCACGGGCACCAACTTCGGCACGGCCGCGCGGGCCCCGCTGCGCACCGACCAGAGCTTCACCGTCATGGCCTGGGCCGCGCTCTACCCGAGCGCCGTGAGCGGTGGCGCGATCAGCCACTGGAACGCCGTCCTCTCCCAGGACACCCTGCCCGGCGCGACCGGCACGAACGCCTGGCTGCTGGAGTACGAGAAGTCCTCGAACCAGTGGTCCTTCTCCATGACGCCGCCCGGCTCGTCGACCGCCGCCCAGACGTACGCGCTGAGCGGGATCGCCCCGCCGGTCCCCAACTCGACGACGGCCCCGACGTGGTACCACCTCGTCGGCGTCTACGACGACGTGGCGAAGGTGGGCCGCATCTACGTCAACGGGGTGTGGCGGGACGACAGCCCGACGTTCGACTACACCTACAACGCCACCGGTCCCGTCGTGGTGGGGCGGACCAAGTACAACAACGCCAACACGTCCTTCTTCCACGGCCTCATCGACGACGTCCGCCTCTACCAGCGCGCCCTGTCCGCGTCGGAGATCACCAACATCTACAACTCCACCAACGCCGGAAACGAGGCCTCCTGGCCGCTGGCGGGCGCCTCGGAGCCCGGTGCGCTCAACGGGGTGCAGAAGGCCCACAACCCGAACTCCGCGGTGGCGTTCTCCGGCACCGGCGGCGGCCTCACCAACAAGGCGGGCACCGCGTTCTCCTGGGACCCCGCCACCACCTGGACCACCCAGCCGCCCGAGGTGACCGTCTCGGCCTGGTTCCGCACCGCCAGCCCGAACGGCGGGGTCATCGCGCAGCTCGCGAACAACCACACCTCCCGCCCCTGGGAGTACGACCGCACGCTGTACCTGAACAAGAACAACCAGCTCGTCTTCTACACGCTCAACAGCCAGACGTGGCAGGGCCAGTACGTCACCAGCCCGGGGACCTACGCCGACGGCGGCTGGCACCACGTCGTGGCGGTCATCAGCTCCACGCGCGGCACGTCCCTCTACGTCGACGGGGTGGAGGTGGCGTACGACGCGAGCTACACGACGGCGGGCTCGGGCACGCCCCAGAACATCTGGCGCTGGGGCAACGGCAACCTCGCGTACCAGGCGGACCGGCCCGCGAGCTACGGGTTCACCGGGACCCTGGACGAGCTGGCGGTCTACCACACGGCCCTCACCAAGCAGGAGGTCCTCTGGATGTACCACGCCAACCACTGAGGACCTGCGGCTGCGGCGGGGCGAAGGGTGACGACCCGGAGGGGCGGCGGGCCGGTGGGGTGGCGCCCGCGGTTCAGCCGGGCCGGACCCGCTCGCGGAGTTCCGCGGTGAGCTCGCCGGCGGGGCGCGGGCGACCGAAGTGCCAGCCCTGCGCCTGGTCGCAGCCCAGCGCGGAGAGCCGCTCCGCCGTGGCGGCGTCCTCGACGCCCTCGGCGATCACGGTCAGGCCCAGGATGTGCCCGAGCTTGACGACGGACTCCACGATCGCGTCGTCGCGCCCGTCGCTGCGCGCCCCGGAGAGGAAACGCCTGTCGATCTTCACGGCGTGCACCGGCATGTCCCGCAGCTGCGCGAGTGAGGAGTAGCCGGTCCCGAAGTCGTCGATGGACACCCGCACCCCGAGGCCGGCCAGGCGCTGCAGCTGCTCCACGGCCATCGCCGGGTGGGCCATGACGGCGCTCTCGGTGACCTCGATCTCCAGCGGCCCGGCGGGCGGGTCGCTGTGGCGCCAGTCGTAGGCCGCCTGCAGCAGTTCCGGGTCGTGCAGCGTGCTGGGCGAGATGTTGACCGCGATGGGCACCGCGAGCCCCGCACCACGCCAGGCGCAGCTCTGCCGGTGCGCCTCGTCGAGCACGTGGGCGGTGAGGGCGCCGATGAGGCCGGCCTCCTCGGCGACGTCGACGAACACCTCCGCGGGGACGCTGCCGCGGGTGGGGCTCTCCCAGCGGCACAGCGCCTCCACGTGGGAGGTGTCGCCCGTGCGCAGCTCGACGACGGGCTGGTAGTGCAGGTGCAACCGGCCCGTCTCCAGCGCCGCGCGCAGCTCGTCGGCCAGCTCCAGCCGGTGCAGCCGGGCCCGGTCGTGCTCGGCCTGGTAGCGCGCCGCGCCGCCGCCGCGGCCCTTGGCCAGGTACATGGCGACGTCGGCGCGCTGCAGCATGGTCCGGGCGTCCTCCGCGTCGCCCGGCGCCACGGCGATGCCCAGGCTGCACCCCACGCGCAGCAGGCCGCTGGTGGTGCGCACCGGCTCGCCGAGCGCAGCGAGGATCTTGCCCGCCACCACCTCGGCGTCCTCGGCGGCGCGCAGCGCGGGCAGCACCACGGCGAACTCGTCGCCCCCGAGCCGCGCCACCGTGTCGACCTCGCGCAGCAGGTCCGGGGCGGTGAGGCGCGCGGCGACCTCGCGCAGCAGCTCGTCGCCGCACAGGTGCCCGTAGCGGTCGTTGACGTCCTTGAACCCGTCGAGGTCCAGGACCATCAGGGCGGCGGGGTGGCCGGTGCGCCGGGACGTCGCGATGGACTGCTCCAGCCGGTCCGCCAGCAGCGTCCGGTTGGGCAGGTCGGTCAGCGGGTCGTGCAGGGCCCGGTGGCGCACCTCCTGCTCCACGGCGCGCCGGCTCGTGATGTCGGTGACCGTCAGGACTGCCGCGGCGACCTGCCCGTCCTTCACGACCGGGCGGGCGTTGACCTCGACCGGGACGGCGCTGCCGTCGGCCCGCCAGAACACCTCCTCCGCGACGTGGCAGGCCCGGCCGGTGCGCACCGCGGCGCCGATGGGGCAGTCCTCGGCGGGGTAGGGGCTGCCGTCTGGGCGGGTGTGGTGGATCAGGTCGTGCAGGCCGCGGCCCAGCACCTCCTCCACCGGCCGGCCGATCATCGCGGCCGCCGCGGCGTTGACGAAGGTGCAGCGGCCGTCCAGGTCCATGCCGAAGATCCCCTCGCCGGTGGACTCCAGCAGCAGCCGCCAGCGCTCCTCGCTCTCCCGCAGCGCCTCCTCCGCGCGCCGCCGGTCGCTGACGTCGCGCAGGGTGCCGGAGATCGCCGTGGCCGTGCCGCCGGCGTCCCGCAGCAGGGACAGGGCCGCCTCCATCCAGCGGACCGCGCCGGCCGTCCCGGGCAGGCGCAGCTGCACCTGGACGGGGCGACCGACCAGCAGCAGCCGCCCGACGGCCAGCTCCACGGCGGGGACGTCGCCGGGGTGGACCAGCTCGTCCAGCGAGCGCCCCACCGCCTCCTCCGCGGGGATGCCGGTGAGGTCGCTCCAGGCGCGGCTGAGGAAGGTGGTCCTGCCGTGCAGGTCCGCCTGGAAGATCACCTCGTGGACGCTGTCCAGCACGGACTGGTAGCGCGCCCTGCTCGCGGCGAGCTCCGCGGTGCGCTCCCGCACCCGCTGCTCCAGGACGCGGGTGAGGTCCGCGTTCTCCCGCAGCGAGAGCCACTGCCGCACCAGCAGCAGCGCCCCGAGCAGGACGGCGGAACCGGCGTGCAGGCGGTCGGGCTCCCCTCCCCAGACGAGTTCCGCCGCGGTGAGCGCGAGCGCGGCGGCGGCGGAGGCCACCGGCACCACGGACGGGGCCGCCCCCGCGCGCAGCGCCCACCCGGGGCGCTCCCGCCCGGTGGTGTCCTGCGCACCGGCCGTCCCCGCCCGGCCGAGCGCTGCCAGGGCCAGGAGGCCGAAGCCGAGCACCCAGCCGGAGTCGATGACGTGGCCGGTGAAGTAGCCGCCACCGGCCGTCAGCCACGCGAAGGCGGCGTAGGAGACGGCCGAGGCGGCGACGCCGGCGGCGAGGTGGGCCAGGTCGCGGCCCACCTCGCCGCTGCGCACCGCGACGGCCCCGATGAGGGTGAGGAGCACGACGTGCGCCAGCGGGAACGCCAGGCCGACCCCGAGGGCGAGCGGCCCGGCGCCGGACTGCTCCAGGTAGACCGGCAGCAGCGCCGTGTCCCAGGACAGGATGAGCAGGGCGGTGGCCAGGAGGAGGCCGTCGGCGACGGTCCGCACCCGCGAGGTGGCCCGCATCGACCCGTCGGCGAGGCAGAGCACACCGGCGGCGGCCAGGGGGAACTCCAGGAGGTAGAGGACCTCCGCCCACGAGGGGTACGGCACCTCCCGGCCCTGGAGCTGCTGGGAGGCCCAGGCGGCCTGCCCGGCGGCGAAGGCGGTCCCCGCAGCCGCCAGCAGCGCCCAGCCCCGGCGGAACCAGCCGCCGCTGCGCCGGGAGCGGCGGGCCGCCAGCACGGTGAAGACCAGCGCCGCACCGGCCAGGCCCGCACCGCCCACGACGTCGGAGACGGGCCGGCGGTCGGGCAGCAGCAGGAGCAGCCCCGCGAAGCAGCACGAGACCAGCAGGACCACCGGGACGCCCACCGCGACACGGCGCGAGCCCCACCGTTCCTCCGTCACCGCCCACCTCCGTGGATCCGCTCCCGAGCAGCCTGCACCATGACGACCCTCCGTGTGCAGTACTCACGGTGAGTGGCAGGACCGACCCGCTCCCTCCCCCGCGGCGACCCTCCGCGGGGCGCACCGCTGGGCCGTGCCGCCGCCTCCGGAGCAGGTCAGCGGGCCGCCTGCGCCAGGCGCAGCTCGATCCCCTGCACGAACGCCTCGAACGCCGCGTCGACGCGGGCCTCGTCCCCGGTGACGAGCAGGTCGACGAGCAGGCCCCGCATGACGCCGAGGAGCGTCGTGGCGAGGACGGCGGCCTCGGGCGGGGGGCAGCCCGCGGCGACGAACCCCGCCGAGAGCATGGCGAGGCGCTCGTCCACCGAGCGGCGCACGGCCTCGGCGACGGCCGGCTCGGCGTACATGGCGTGCCCGGTGATCGCCACGAAGAGGCGGATGGAACGGCGCCCCTCGGGTGCCACGGCGCGACGCCACAGCGCACGCAGCGGCCCACCCGGCACACCGGGGGGGACGAGCTCCGGCGAGGCGAACGCCCTCGCCAGGACGTGGTCGACGATCTCGGCGACCAGCTGGTCGCGGGTCGAGAAGTGGTGCACGAGGGTGGCGTGGCTCACACCGACCGTGTCGGCGATGCGGCGCAGCGACAGCTGGGCGAGCCCGTGCTCGGCGACGTGCTCGACGGCGGCGCGCAGCAGTTCCTCGCGCCGGTGCTGGTAGCGCAGCCGGCGACCGTCCGTCTCCTCCACGCCCCAGACAGTAGTTGTCCGCGCATCCGGGATCCGGTTGCTTGACCACTTGGTAGAGCAACCTTACAGTTCCCCCCGACGCCACCACGGACGGCCGGGCCGGAGCGACGACGCCCGCCCCGGACGACGTGGGGCGGGCGTTCCTCCCACCGTGAAGGGGTCCTCATGAAGACTGTCCTGCGCAAGTTCCGCGTTCCGGTCCTCGGATCGGCGGTGGCCCTCAGCGCGGCGCTGCTCGCGCCCGTGAGCTCCGCGACCGCCGCGGACAACCCCTACCAGCGCGGCCCGGCGCCGACGAACGCCAGCATCGAGGCCACCCGCGGGCCCTACTCGGTGGCCACGACCACCGTCTCCAGCGCGGTCGCCGGCTTCGGCGGCGGCACGATCTACTACCCCACCACCACCACGGACGGCACGTTCGGCGCGGTGGCCATCGCCCCCGGCTACACCGCCCGGCAGTCGAGCATGGCGTGGCTCGGGCCGCGTCTGGCCTCGCAGGGTTTCGTCATCTTCACGATCGACACGAACACCACCTCGGACCAGCCGTCCTCCCGCGGTGACCAGCTCCGCGCCGCCCTGAACTACCTGACGCAGAGCAGCAGCGTGCGCACCCGCATCGACCCCAACCGCCTCGGCGTCATGGGCCACTCCATGGGCGGCGGCGGCACCCTCGAGGCCGCCAAGGACAACCGCGCCCTGCAGGCCGCGATCCCCCTGACGCCGTGGAACACCGACAAGACCTGGCCGGAGATCGTCACCCCGACGCTCATCATCGGCGCCCAGGACGACCGGACCGCCTCCGTGACCTCGCACTCGGAGCCGTTCTACCAGTCCATCCCGTCCACCACGGACAAGATGTACCTGGAGCTGCGCGGCGCGAGCCACTTCGCCCCGAACTCCTCCAACACCACCATCGCGAAGTACTCCATCGCGTGGCTCAAGCGCTTCGTCGACGACGACCTGCGCTACGACCAGTTCCTGTGCCCGCCGCCCGCGGTGAGCACCGCCCTCTCCGAGGTCCGCAGCACCTGCCCGTTCTGATCCCTCCCGCGGGTCCCCGGGGCCGTGGTGACCGCTCGCGCGGTCGCCACGGCCCCGGCGCCGTTCAGGGCGCGGGCTCGGCCGCCTGCGGCAGCACCAGCTCCACCCGCCGGTTGAGCTGCCGGGCGGCCGGGTCCGGCGCCCCGTCCGCGGCGACGTCCGGGCGCACCGGCTCCTCCTCACCGCGTCCCGCCGGGCGCAGCGTCGAGCGCGGCGCCCCCAGCGCCGCCAGCCGGTCGGCGACGGCGGCGGCCCGGCGCTCCGACAGCGCCTGGTTGTACCCGCCGTCGCCGGAGGAGTCGGTGTGTCCCACCACGTCCACGGCGGGGGACCCCAGTGCCGCCAGCAGCCCGGAGACCCGCACCAGCAGCTCCTGCCCGTCCGGGCGCACCTCCGCGGAGTCGACGCCGAACAGCACCCCGGCGTCGAGGCGCACGACGGTGCCGCACGCCCGGCCCGCCTGCTGCACCCGGGTGATCCGCGGCACCGACGGGAACGGCGGCAGGCCCTCGCGCACCACCGTCTCCACGGCCCGGGCGAAGCCCGACTCCGCATCCCCGGGCTCCGCGCCCGAGGCACCCACCCGCACCCGCCCCTCCGGCCCGTCGTAGCTGCCGGTGCCGTCCGGGGCGACCCACAGCCGCACACCACCACCCTCGTAGGACCCGGAGCCGTCGGCGCGCACGAACACCCGCAGGTCCGGGGAGCTGTACGTGCCGGAGCCGTCCGCCTGGACGCTGAGCCGCACGCGACCGTCGTCGTGGACGCCCGCGCCGCCGGGCAGGACGGCGACGTGCAGGCCCGGCGCGTCGTACACGCCCGTGCCGTCGCCGGCCACGGTGACCGACACCTCGCCCTCCCGGGCGCTGCCGGCCGCCCCCGTGGACGCGGCCCCGGCGTCCGCCGCGCGCGCCGTCCCCGCCCCGCCGCAGCGCGCGTCGAGCACGGCGATCCCCCGGTACAGGCCCGGCAGCACCCGGAGCCGCTCGGCGACCTGCCGGCTGCCCGCGTCGGTGAGGACGTCCGCCGGCAGGGCGAAGGAGGGCAGCGCCGGCGGCGCCAGCCTCTCCCGCAGGCGGCGCACCGCGTCCCCCGCCGCGCCCGCCGGGCTGCCGGACGGGGTGCCCGCCGGACTGCCGGACGGGCTGCTGGACGGGCTGCCGGACGGGGGCGCGGCCGGGGAGGTCCGCGGAGTCGGAGCGGACCGCGGGTCCCCCGCACCGCCCGGCCCGCCCGCGTCCGGCCCGCCCGCCGTGCACGCCGCGGTGCCCGCCAGCGCCAGCGCCGCCAGCACGCCGGTCGCGCGGACGCCGCGGGAGACGGGCCGGTCGGCGGCGGGGCGGGGCGCGGCGGGCCGGTCGGCGGCGGGGCGGGGCGCGGCGGGCCGGACGGCGGCGGGGCGGGGCCGGGCGCCGTCTCTCACGCGCCGAAGTCTGCCCGAGCCCCCCGGCGCACCCGCCCTCCAGGGCACGTCGCGCCCGGACCGGCGGCCCGGATCCACCCGTCCGGGCCCACCTGCCCCGCTCCACGCGCTTGAGTCCGCCCGCTCCCGTGCCGACACGTCCTGCAGGGCCCGGACCGGCCCGGCCGCCGGCACCGTGCCGCGGACAGGGAGGGGGCGGCGGGTGGACCTGGCGCGCATGTGGCGGTCCCTGTCGTCCGTCGTCGCGGACGAGGTCGCCGACGACGTCTTCCCGCGCCGCCAGCTCGCGGGCGTCCTCGGCCTGCAGTACGTCGTCGGTGGCGCGCTCGCCCTGGCCTACGGGCTGCTCGGGCCGGAGCCGGCCGGTGGGACCGCCGCCTTCCTGGTCTGCGGCACCGTCGCCGTCGTCGCCGGTCTCGTCATGGGCGTGCTGTGCCTCGCACGGCTCTCCGCCAAGACCCTCACGGCCATCTCCCACTCCTGCATCGTCTCCGCGCAGGTGGTCATCGCCGCCGGGCACCTGATCTCCGGGGTCCCCGGCAGCCCGGTGCTGCTCTTCGTGCTGTGGACCGCGCCGTACGCCGGGATCTTCTCCCCCCGCGCGCGCTGGCTGCACCTCGCGGCCTCCGCCGCCGTCATCCTCCTCTCCGCCTGGTGGCTGCCGTGGCCGACGACGGGTCAGACGGTCGTCGAGGTCGCCATCCGCGTCGCCACCGTCGTGGTGAGCACCCTGCTGGTGTCCCGGATGACCGCCGGCCTGCGCCGCAGCGCGACCCAGGACCCGCTCACCGGCCTGCCCAACCGCCGCGTCTTCCACGCGGCCACCCGCGCGGCCCTGGCGCGGCGCTCCGCCCGGGGCGGCTCCGTCCTCGTCCTGCTCCTGGACCTCGACCGCTTCAAGCACGTCAACGACACCTTCGGCCACGAGACCGGCGACGCCCTGCTCCTGCAGGTCGTGCCCCGCCTGCTGTCCACCGCGGGACCCTCCGACGTCGTGGCCCGCCTCGGCGGTGACGAGTTCGCCGTGATGGTCGAGGACCCCGACGGCACGCTCGACGCAGCGCGGGTCGCCGAGCGGCTGCGGAGGGTCTGGACCGAGCCCGTCGACGTCGACGGGCGCGCCCTGCACGTCTCCGGCAGCATCGGCGTGGCCGTCGCCGGGCCCGAGGACACCCCCCGCACCCTGCTGCGGGACGCCGACGCCGCCATGTACGAGTCCAAGCGCACCGCCCCGGGCGGCTTCCTCGTCTTCCACGACGACCTCGCCGAGCGCGCCAACCGGCTGCTGCTGCTCGAGCAGGGCCTGCAGCGCGCCGCCCACCTCGGGGAGCTCGCGGTGCACTACCAGCCCGTCGTGGCGCTCGTCGGGGAGCGGGCCGGGCAGGTCGTCGGCGCCGAGGCCCTGGTGCGCTGGCACAGCGCCGAGCTGGGTCACGTCGGCCCCGACGAGTTCATCCCCGTCGCCGAGCAGGCCGGGCTCATCGGCGCCCTCGGGGACTGGGTCCTCGACCGCGCGCTCGCCGACCTCGCGGGATGGCACGCGCAGGGCGCCGTGGCGCCGGGGTTCCACGTCGCGGTCAACGTCAGCGCCCACCAGCTCACCGCGGACCTGCCGGGGCGGGTGGCCACGCTGCTGGAGCGGTACGGCCTGTGCCCGGCGCACCTGGGCCTGGAGGTCACCGAGAGCGCCGTCATGCACGGCGGCACCGCCCCCGAGGTCCTGGCGCGCCTCAACGACCTGGGGGTGACGCTCCTGCTGGACGACTTCGGGACGGGCTACTCCTCGCTGTCGCAGCTGCGCGAGCTGCCGTTCGACGTGGTCAAGGTGGACCGCTCCTTCGTCGGCGGGATGCTGCGCCACCGCCGCGACCGGGCGCTGGTGCAGGCTGCGCTGTCGCTCGCGGGGGCGCTCGGGATGTCCGTCATCGCCGAGGGCGTGGAGGAGGAGGAGCAGGCCGCGGCGCTGCGCGCGGCGGGCTGCCCGGCCGCCCAGGGCTGGCTGTTCTCCCGCCCGGTACCGGCCGCCGCGCTGCCCGCGGCGGTGCGCGCCGCCGCGCGGGACGTCCCCGGGGTCCCGGCGCCCGTGCACTGACCCGCTCGCCGCACCCGCACCGGTGTCGCGCCGGTGCGCGGGCTCCTACAGTGCGGTGCGTGCGCGTGCTGTGGGTCTACGGGCCTCCCGGCGCCGGCAAGTCGACCACCTGCTGGGAGCTGCACCAGCACCTGGGTGCCGCCGGGCTCGCCTCGGCCCACGTCGACGTCGACCAGCTCGGCATGTGCTTCCCCGCGCGCCCGGAGGACCCCGACCGCGAGCTGATCAAGGCCCGCGCCCTGGGGCGCCTGCTGCCGGTCCTCGCCCGCGAGGGGGCGCGGCTCCTCGTCGTCTCCGGCGTGCTGGCCCCCTCCACGGTCGCGCTCGCCACCGGCCTGCTGGGCGGGGTGACGCCCGTGTTCTGCCGCCTGGAGCTGCCGGACCACGAGCTGAGGCGGCGACTGGCGGAGCGCGGGGAGGACGAGGCGGAGTTCCGCCGGGTCCGGCGGGAGGCCGCCGGGCTGTCGGTGGCGCTGCCGGGGCACCCGGTGGTGGACGCGGACGGGCTGGAGCCCGCGCGGGTGGCCGCGGCCGTGCTGGAGCGCACCGGCGTCCTCGACGACCTGCCCCCCTCGCGCCCGGGCGCACGACCGGGCGCACCACCGGGCACGGGTCTGCCGGGCGGCCCGCCCGGCAGGGTGCTGTGGCTGTGCGGCCCGGGTGCGGTGGGCAAGTCCGTCGCCGGCTGGGCCGTGTTCCAGGAGCTGCTGCGGCGCGGGCACACGGCCGCCTACCTGGACGCCGAGCAGCTGGGCTTCCTGCACCAGGTCCCCGGCGGGGACCCGCACCGGCTGAGGGCGGCGGGCGTGGGCGCCGTGTGGCGGGAGCACTCCGCCGCGGGGGCCACGCACCTGCTGCTGGCCGGGTCCGTGCGCTCGGCCCGGGACGTCGACGCGTACCGCAGGGCCCTGGCGGGAGCGGACGTCACCCTGTTCCGCCTGCACGCCGACGAGGCCACCCTGCGCGGGCGCGTCGCCGCGCGCGGGCGGGGCGAGGCGCCGCGCCTGGCCGGGGACCGGCTCGTCGGCGCGCCGCAGGCCGTGCTGCGGCGCGCGCTGGCCGGTGCGCTGGAGGAGCAGCGGCGCCTGGCGGCGGAGGGGACGGGGGACGTCGTCGTGCACACCTCGGGCCGGACGCCGGCGGAGGTGGCCGCCGCGGTCCTCGCGCACGCCTGGCCGGCCGGGGGCCGGACGGCGACGGGGCCTGACGGCAGCACCTGACCGACGAGGGCGCCCGGCGACGGGGCCTGACCGACGAGGGCGCCCGGCGACGGGGCCTGACCGACGAGGGCGCCCCGTGGACGCGGGGTCCACGGGGCGCTGTCCCGCTCAGCGGGTCACCGGGTCGCGGCCGTCACCTCAGGGTGATGGAGCCGTACCGGAAGTCCTGCCGCACACCGCCGGTGACGGTGTACTCGCCGGTGCGGGGGAACCCGAGGCGGCTCCTCTCGGCGCCGTCGCGGACCCACGCGTCACGCATCGCGCCCTTGAGGACGTGCGCACCGGTGGCGGAGGACCACAGGATCGAGCCGCGCTCGAACGTGGTCGTGGTGCCGCCCTGCACCACCAGCTCGGCGGTGGTGGGCCAGCCGAGCAGGCCCTTCTCGGCCCCGGCGCGCAGGTAGGCGTCGCGGACCGCGCCCCTCAGGTTCACGGTCACGCCGTTGCGGGTCCAGCTCGTCGACCCGTCGGCCTTGTTCACCACGGACGTCGGGGAGGTCGTCGGCGTCGGGCTGCTCGTCGGCCGCGGCGAGGCGGTCGGCGTCGGCGTCGGGGAGGTGGTCGGTGCGGGGCTCGGCGCCGGGGACACCGTCAGGTTCACCGGCTGCACCCCGGCACCACCGCCGGCGGCGGCGCGCACCGAGAAGGCCGAGGTGCCCGCGGTCGTCGGCGTGCCCGAGAGGACACCCGTCGCCCCGTTGAGCACCAGGCCGGCGGGCAGGACGCCGGAGGCCAGCGACCACGTCACCGCGGAGGTGCCCGACGCGGTGAACGTGTGCGAGTACGCACGGCCCTGGACCGCGCCCGCGGGGGCGGAGGAGGTGACCACCGGCGCCGGTGCGACCGCACCCACGGTGAGCCTCACCGCCGCCGTCGCGGTCGCCCCGAACCCGTCCGTGACCGTGTAGGAGAACTCCGTGGACCCCGTCCACGCCGTCGTCGGCGGGGTGTAGGAGACGACGCCGCCGGCGAGCCGCGCGGAGCCCTGGGCGGGCTGGGAGACGCCCACGATGCGCAGGCCGTGCCCGTCGGCGTCGGTGTCGTTGCCCAGCAGGCCCGTGACGGCGGCCGCCGGGCCCGCGGGGCGGGTCACGGAGTCGGGGCCGGGCTGCGGGGCGCGGTTCGCGGGCGCCGGCAGGCCCCCGAGCGCACGGGCCGCGCCCACCGCGGCGGCGGCCTGGACCAGGCCCGCGCCGAACCGGTCGTCGCGCCCGGGGGCGCCGAGGTCCTGCGCGGACCCCTTGAGGACCTGCTCCACCTGGTCGGGGGTGAGCTGCGGGTTCGCCGCCTTCACCAGCGCCGCGACGGCGGCCACGTGCGGGGAGGCCATGGACGTCCCGTTCCACGTGCCGTACCCGGTGGGCAGTGTGGAGGTCACGGCCACACCGGGGGCCGCGACGTCGATCTGCGGGCCGTACTCGCTGAAGGACGCGAACCGGTCCGCGGAGTCGGTGGCGCTGACACCGATGACGCCGCGGTCGGCGGCCGGGTACATGACCGGGTTGCCGTTGGCGCCGCTGTTGCCGGCGGCGGCGACGAGCACGACGCCCTTGCTGCGCGCGTAGTCCAGCGCGGCGGTCACGGTGGAGTTCTGGGCCGTCATGCCGAGGCTCATGTTGATGACGTGCGCACCGTTGTCCGCGGCCCACACGATGCCCTTGGCGATGGCGGTGGAGGTGCCGCCGCCGGAGTTGCCGAGCACCTTCACGGGAAGGATCGTCACGCCGTCGGCGATGCCGTTGACGCCGCCGTTGCCGACGGCCGCGGCGATGGTCCCTGCCACGTGGGTGCCGTGCCCGTGCCCGTCGGCGCGAGCGGTGCCGGCGTCGGCGGAGAAGTTGGCGCCGGCGAGCACGCGCGGCAGGTCGGGGTGGACGGCGGTCCCGGTGTCGAGGACGGCGACGACGAGCCTGCCGAGCGCCGGGACGAGCGAGGGGTTCACGACCGGGGAGCCGATGCGCACGTCGCCCCACTGCGACGGCGTGTGGTCGGGCTCGGCGGTGACGTGCGCGCGCTCGGCGACGTCGGCGGTGACCACCCCGGGCTGGGCGTCGAGGAGACTCGCCGCACGGGCGGCGGCGGAGCGGTCGGCGGAGGTGACCTGCACGACGCGCACGCCCTGGGGGGTGCTCACCAGCGCGTCGACGGAGACGCCGCCACCACGGGTCAGCTCGCCGAAGGCGCTGGTCTCGGCCGGGGAGAGCTGCGCGCGCACGGACCCGGGCAGCGCGGCGAGGTCGCCCGGGGCGGGGGCCGCGGCCAGCGCGCCGGGGGCCGAGGCGAGCACCGAGGCGCCGGTCAGGACGGCGAGGGCGCGGGCGAGCGTCCGGGCCGGCTTCCGGGCCGGCACGGCGCGGGCGGCCGTGGTGTTCGTGGGGGACATCGGGGCTCCAGATCGGCGGGGCGGCCGGGCCGAGGTGCCTCGGCCCACAGGTTCTCCGTCAGTGATCGTCCGGGCGCCCGGTCCACTGCATCGGCCGACCGGGGAGACCCTCCCGGCGGCGCCGGTCACCCTCCGGCACCCCGCCCGCCGCCCCGCCCGCCGCCCTGCCCGCCGCGCCCGCGTCCCGCTACGGTGCCCGGGTGACGACGGAGCCCGGCCGCCGCGGAGCCGCACCGCACGACAGCGGGCTGCCGGTGCTCTCCCCGGCCGACCTCACCGGCCCGCGCGCGCAGGAGGTGCTGGGGGACCGCGGCTCCCCGCACGCCGTCGTCGGCTGCGACCTGGCGGAGGCGGACCTGCGGGAGCTGGACCTGGACGGGTGGGTGTTCGACGGCTGCCGGCTCGACGGGGCCGTCCTGACGGGCTCACAGCTCGGCGGCACGACGTGGCGCGGCGGCAGCGCCGTGGGGGCGCGGTTCACCCGCGCCGACCTGCTCGACGCCTCCTTCACGTCGGTGGACGGCTCCTGGGCCCGCTTCGACGGGGCGCTGCTCACGGGGGCCTCGTTCAGCGGCTGCCGGCTGCTGGGCGCGGAGTTCTCCGGTTGCCGCGGAACGGGCTTCGACGTCGCCGGCAGCAACCTGTCGGCCGCCGTGCTGGACGGGGTGGGTTTCCCCCGAGCGACGCTGCGGGGGGTCCGCCTCGACGACGCGAGCCTGCGCGGGTGCGACCTGCGCGGGGCGGTGCTGGAGGACTGCCGCCTGCGGGACGCGGACCTGGAGGGCGCGCGCCTGCAGGGGGCGGACCTGCGCGGGTGCGACCTCGGGCACGTCGACGCCGCGCGGCTGGTGCTGCTGCGCGGAGCGGTGCTGTCCCCCGCGCAGGCCGCGGACGTCCTCGGGTCGGCGTTCGGCGTCGTGGTGGCCGGCTGACCCGGCGGTGTGCCGGTTCGGCCGGTGCCGGCCGGTGCCGGCCGGGGTGCGGGGCGCCCGGTGTCAGGCGGGCACCCCGCCGGGCAGGACCACCGACTTGATCGAGCCCGGCGTCGAGCCGGACGTCAGCGCCGCCTCCACCTCGTCCAGCCCGAAGCGGCCCGTGACCAGCCCGTCGAGGTCCACGGCACCCGAGGCCGCCAGGGCGATCGCCGCGGGGTAGGTGTTCGCGTAGCGGAAGGTCCCCGTGAGGGTGATCTCGCGGTTCTGCAGGTACGACACGGGCAGCGTGGCCTCGTCGGCGCCCATGCCGACGAGCACGACCGTGCCGGCGGGGCGCACGGCGCGGATCCCGGCCGCGACGGCGGGCTGGGCGCCGGAGCAGTCGACGAAGGCGTCGGCCCCCAGACCCTCCGGGGAACCCGCGGCCGGGTCCAGCACCGACGTGGCGCCGAACCGCAGGGCGGCCTCGCGCCGGCCCGCGTCGATGTCGGAGACGACGACCTCCGCCGCGCCGAGGGCACGGGCGACCTGCGCGGTGACCAGCCCGATCGGCCCGGCACCCGCGACGTAGAGCCTGCTGCCGGCGGTGACGCCGGCCTTGCGGCAGGCCCACACGCCCACCGACAGCGGCTCGATCAGGCCTGCAGCGTCGTCGCTCAGGGAGTCGGGGACGGCGTAGGTGAAGTCCGCGTCGTGGACGACGTACTCGCAGAACGCCCCGTCCACCGGCGGCGTGGCGAAGAACCGCACGTCGGGGCAGAGGTTGTAGCGGCCCGCGCGGCACTGCGCGCAGCGCCGGCACGGCACCCCCGGTTCCAGGGCGACCCGCTCCCCCACGCGTGCGGCGTCGACGCCCGCGCCGACCGCGACGACGCGCCCGCCCGCCTCGTGGCCCAGCACGAGCGGGGCCTCCACGACGAACTCCCCGATGCGCCCGTGCCGGTGGTAGTGGACGTCGGAGCCGCACACGCCGACGGACCCGATCCGCACGAGCACCTCACCCGGCCCCGGGCGCGGCACCGGCCGCTCCTCCACCGCCAGCTCCAGCGCCCGGCGCAGCACGCTCACCCGCATCGCCGGGGGCACACCGTCCGCCCCGTCGGCTCCCTGTCCGCTCATCCCGCCCGTCCTCTCCGTCACCACGCCTGCCGCCCCACCGCGAGCGGGGCGAGGAAGACCTGCCGCGCCGCCGCGATGCGGTGCAGCAGGGACATCTCGTCGGCCACGGTCCGCGCCTCGGTGCCGCGCAGCGCGCGGTCGCGGCGGAACGCCAGGGCGCTGGCGAGGTTCTGGAACTCCCCCATGGCCGAGCGCGCCGGCGCGCCACCGGTGCGCTCCGCCCAGGCGCGGGCCTCCCGGCGCCGGCGGGAGGAGGCGAGCATGTCGACCTCGGCGTCGCTCAGCCAGCCGGTGGCGGCGTAGACGCGCAGGTGCCGGGCGATGAGCCGGGCCTCCCGGGCGCGGGCGACCAGGGCCAGGACCACCGCCGCGGCGAAGATCGGCACCTGCAGCAGCACGTACGTGGGCAGGAACAGCCCCACGCTGGCGCTGCCGTTCCACAGGGCGTGCAGCAGGACCGCCACGGCGAAACCCGCGAGCGGGGCGATCAGCCGCACCAGGGGGTTGCGGCTGCGCGCGGCGATGCCCAGGCCCACGCCGGTGGCCATGGTGAACAGGGGGTGCGCGAACGGGGAGGCGATGCAGCGCAGCACGAACACCACCGCCAGTGACGCGGGGCCGTCGGTCTGCAGCGCACGCCCGAGGTAGAGGACGTTCTCCAGGAACGCGAAACCGACGCCGACGAAGACCGCGTACACGATGCCGTCCACGACACCGTCGAAGTGCCTGCGCTGCACCAGGACGATCAGCAGGATCGCGGCACCCTTGAGCGTCTCCTCCACCACGGGCGCCAGCACCACGGAGGGGTCGGTGAAGCTGGCACCGGAACGCAGCAGCAGGAACGAGCCGGCGGTGTTGAGCACGAGCGCCCCGAGGGTCGCCACGCACGCCCCCCACCCGAACGCGAACGCCAGCAGGTGCGGCGGCTCGGCCTCGTGCCGGTCCAGCCACAGCACGCAGGCCAGGACGGGGCCGACGGGGATCGCCGCGAGCAGCACCCCGTACAGGAGCCCGTCGGGGCCGACCTCGGTGGTCACCGCACCCAGGCTCAGCAGCCCGCAGCCGAGCAGGATGAGGACGGTGAACACCGTCAGCGGCAGCCGCCGCAGCGATCCGCCGCGGACGCCGGCCGCCGGCGGGGCGGCACCTGGGGAGGGCATCAGCGGCGCCTGGTCCGACATGGACGCGAGGTTAGCCCCGCGCCGGGAGGTCGGCTCCCGGAAGCCGCGGGCCACGCCGCGGTCGCTGGCCTAGGCTGGCGCGGTGAGCAGCAACGCCGCCCAGGGGTCCCCGATCGGGGCGCAGGACAAGCCGCAGGACCGGGTCCAGGACCGGATCGTCTGGATCGACTGCGAGATGACGGGCCTGGACCTGGAGCGTGACGCCCTCGTCGAGGTCGCGGCCCTCGTCACCGACGCCGACCTCAACGTGCTCGGCACCGGTGTCGACGTGGTCGTCAAGCCCCCGGACGCCGCCCTGGAGGCCATGGACCCGGTGGTCGTGTCCATGCACACCTCCTCGGGGCTGCTGGCCGAGCTGCCCGCCGGCCGCACGCTGGCGGAGGCCGAGGCGGCGGTCCTGGAGTACGTGCGGACCTGGGTGCCCGAGGCGCGCAAGGCGCCCCTGGCGGGCAGTTCCGTGCACACCGACCGCGCGTTCCTCACCCGGGACATGCCGGGTCTCGTGGGGCACCTGCACTACCGGATCGTCGACGTGTCCTCCCTGAAGGAGCTGGCGCGCCGCTGGTTCCCGCGCGTGTACTTCAACACGCCGAAGAAGCACGGCGGGCACCGGGCGCTGGCCGACATCCGCGAGAGCATCCAGGAGCTGAAGTACTACCGGGAGGTCCTCTTCGTGCAGGACCCCGGGCCGGACTCGGTGACGGCGCGCGCCGCGGGGAGCCGGCTGGAGCTGCGCCCGCAGGTGGCCGAGGCGGACTGAGGTCCGCCCCGTCCCGGCCCGCGGGGCCCGGCCGGGTGACCGGTGGCGAGCACACCCTCGGCAGCGGCTATGCTTCTTCCGTCGCGCGTCGCTCCGACGCCGCGCGTGGTGGGTGTAGCTCAGCTGGTAGAGCACCTGGTTGTGGTCCAGGAAGTCGCGGGTTCAAGTCCCGTCACTCACCCCTCGGGAGAGCCCGGTCGCCCAGCGGCCGGGCTCTCCGCGTTCCCGGCTGCTCCCGCACCGGCGGGCTGGACCACGCCTCCCGGATGCGGGTCCCGGTCAGCGTCCCGGGGTCTCCCCCAGCGGCCCGGGCCGCGCCGCCAGCACCGCTTCCTCCAGCCGGCCCCGCAGCCACGCCAGGTACGCGTCGCGGTCCGCGCGCAGCTCCAGGGGGACGAGGTGGCGCCCACCGGGCAGGCGCAGGCACTGCCGCCCCCGCACCGGCAGGTGGACGAGCACCAGGTCGACCGGTGGCATGCGGCGCCCGGTGCTCACCTCGAGGTCGTGCACGAGGCCGACCTCGAACAGGGCCGTGGGCACGCGTCGAACCAGCCGGCGCTCCCGCTCCCGCTGGGCCGCGCACCACTGCACGGCGTCCTCCAGCAGCAGCTCGGCCAGACCGCGCAGCTCCGGCATCCCGCGCAGCCCCGGGAAGGTGGGCGGCAGGACGCCGGTGAGCGCGCCGGGGCCGTCGGCGAGGGCGCCGGCCCACCACCGCGACCACTGCGCGGCGGCGGGTCCCACGCCGGGCAGGCCCTCGTGCGCGGGGACGGGCGGGTCCGCCGCGGGGACGTGCGGCACGGGGGGCCGCAGGCAGGCGGCGTCGCGCAGGTACAGGCCCAGGAGCAGCTCCTGCGGCATGCTGGTGCGGATCGACCACCCCCACACCGTGACCACCCCCATGCCGCCGCACGGCCCACCCTCCGCAGTCTCCGGCGCGCGGCGCGCCCCGTCCACCGGGATCCGGCCGTCCCGCGGGCGGCCGGCGGGTCCCGGGGGTGGACGCGGTGCGCGGCGCGGTCCGCTCTGGGGCTGACCCGGTGTCACGCCGCCGTCCGATGCGCCGGGCCGGTGCCGCTCCCTAGCGTCGTGGTCATGATCTCCCCGCTCGAGCGCGCCACCCTCCGCCGCAGGCAGCGACGCCGTCTCGCCGCGGCCCTCCGCGCCGGGCACCTGCCCTCGGCGGTGTCACGGGCCGGGCGCGCCGTCCAGCCGGAGAGCGGGGCCCTGCTCCGAAAGCGTTGTCCCGAGCCGGGCTCCTCAAGCACCGGCATCCTCACGACGAACTAGTTCTCGACCCCCCCGAGGAACCACCTCGGCACCACCACCCGGAGGACGCACATGTCGCACCAGGACCACGGGAGCAACCCCGAGCCGGCGCTGTCGATGCTGCAGGACCACATCCCGCTGTCGCTGATCATGGACATGGTGGCTCCGGACGGCCCGCACTCGCGCGAGCTGCTGGAGACCGAGGGACTGCCGGAGCAGGAGTGGTGGACCCGCGGCTGAAGCCGATTTCGCTCCTGCCGAGCACGCCTGCTAGGGTTTCGACCCGTTGCGCCGTTAGCTCAATTGGCAGAGCAGCTGACTCTTAATCAGCGGGTTCGGGGTTCGAGTCCCTGACGGCGCACTCGCGAGAAGACAGGCCCCCTGAGCATGCTCAGGGGGCCTGTCCCGCGTTCCGGGGCGTCCCGCCGGACGGATCGAGGACCCGGCGCCGGCCCGCCCCCGCAGCCCCCGGACCCCGGGTCCCCGGGCGGCGGGGTCCCCGCCGCCCGGGGTCCGCCCCGGCTCAGGCGGTGCCGCCGCCCGCCGCCGTGGTGGCACGTCCGGGCACGGCAGCCGGCGCCGGGCCCGCCGCAGCGTCCGGATCGCCGCCCGGCCCCCCGTCCGGAACGCTGTCCGGCTCGACGACCTGGGAGGTGCTCAGCCGCCGGCCGTACCGGACCCCGAGCACCAGCAGCGCCAGACCCACGCCGAGGTAGGCCCCCACCCGCTGGATGCCCTCCAGCACGCTGGCGTCGACGAGGACCTTGAGGACGGCCGCGCCCATCGCCACCAGGCCCGCGTCGCGCAGGGCCGCCACGCGGGCCCGGGACAGGAAGGCGCCGAGGAGCGCGAAACCGACGGCGGCGAAGCCGAGGGTCGTGACGAGGTGCCCGAGGAGGAAGCCGTCGGTCCCCGGGACGAGCAGGACACCGGCGGGGACCGCGGCGGCGGCGGTGCCGTACCAGAGCAGGACGAGCGCCGGGCACCACACCGACGGCACCGGCAGGGCGGCCGGCCACAGCCGCCCCAGCGCCCCGGCGGTGGAGAGGACCCACACCACGAGCAGCACGGCGGAGAGGACGTCCGGCCACGAGGCCGTGCCGGCGAGCGCGGAGGGGTCGACGAGGTCCGTCGGCAGGACCCGCGCCAGCAGCTGGGTGAGGGCCACGAGGCCGAAGGCCAGGGAGGTGACGAACGCGGTCCTGGTGCGGGAGACGTGGCTCAGCGCGTCCAGCGCGAGCGCCTGCCCCAGCAGGAAGGCCACCGCGTACGGGGCGGCCACCAGGTGCAGCGTCATCGCCAGGACGAACGAGGCGGCGACCGCCCACAGCGTGGTGCGCACGGCCACCCCGGCAGGCCTGCGGCCGCGGCCGGTCAGCAGCGCGGCGGCGGCGAGCAGGACGGACAGCGGCGCGAGGACCGCGACGACGAACCGGTCACCGCCCTGGATCTGCACGAGCGTGAAGACCGGCACGGCGTACACGGCGGCGGCCACCGCCAGGTAGCGGTCCTGCCGGGGGTCGCGCGAGCCGAGCAGGGCCCACGCCCAGACGAGCACGGGGGCGGCGAGGGTCACCGCCAGCACGGCACCCCGGGGCTCCAGCCCGGCGAGCGGCGCCGCCGAGGTGGTGTGCAGCCACAGCAGCGCGAGGACGGCGACGTGCAGGGTGCGCCAGCGCGGGCGCGCCCGCAGGACCCGGGCACAGCCCAGCGCCAGCACGAGGACGTGCGCACCCACGAGGTGCAGGCCCTCCAGGCCCGCGACGAACGGCACGAGGGCGCAGACCGCGGTGACCGCGACGACGCCGAGCGCCTCGCTGGACCACCGGCGGGCCACCTCCAGACCCGCCAGGGCGAGCGCCACCGCGGCCAGCAGCCCCGGCACGGGGTGCAGCCACCCGTAGACGGCGGTCGTCGCCACGAGGGTGAGGTAGAGGCCGGTGAGACCGACGGCGGCGAGGGACACCGCGCCGGCGCCGGTCCCGGCGCGGGTGCGGACCCGCGCGCCGGCGGCGAGCAGGCCCAGGGACAGCACCGCCAGGGACACCGTGCGCGGCACGGGGCCGAAGACGCCGTGCCGCACACCGAGGACGACGAGGTAGGTGACGCCGACGAGGGTGATGACGGTGCCCACGGCGGCGAAGAGGCGCGAGAGCAGCCTCTCGCGGTCGGCGCCCGTGGACGGCCGCGGCTCCCGCCGCCCGCGCGGCGGGGGCGCGTAGGGCTGGGCCTGGGGCGGGGCCTGGGGCGCCGGTACCGGCGGGTGCAGCACGGCGGTCGGTGCGGGCGACGGCACGGCGGCCGGTGCGGGCGGGTCCGCGCGGGGGGCCGCGGGACGTACGGCGTCCTCGAGGGAGTCGAGGCGGGCGTGCAGGGCGCGCACGCCGTCGTCGAGGCGGCGGAACTCCTCGGCGAGGTACTGCCGCAGCTCATCAGGGGCGGTCATGAGGGCTCCAGGTGTCGGCCGCACCCGGGCGCGGTGCACTCCGGTGGGCTGGTGGTCGACCGACGGTAACGCTAGGGAGCGTTGCGCGACGGATGCGTCGGGAATTCGGCTCGCGGCCTCATCCGTTCGGTGCGATCCGGCCCTGCGTGTTCACCCGGACGGGCTCACGCGATACCGCCACCCACCCGGGAATCACGTTTCGCACCGGCTTCAGAACTGTGCGCCACGTGTTCACCGTCGCCGCACCACCACCCTGCGCCACGAAGGTCCCCACAATGAGCAACGAGTCGCTGACGCAGCGAAACATGTTGTGTCACTTGACATCTCGCTCCCTGGACAACCGTGACCCCGACGTGACATCCCCGCCCCGCTCGGGTTAGGGTCGCGCCGCTTCCCGCCGTGCGGTGGGAAGTCCTGGTGCGGACGCCGAGCCCTGCCACCGCCCCAGGTCCCGCGAGAACGCATGGCAGGGGTGGGGGAACCACTTTCTCGGGCCGCTCGGTCCTGACTCCGGTCGGGTGCGGGTGGTCCTCGGGGTGAAGCCGGTGCGAACCGGCCGGGCGATACTCCCGTCCGAACCCGACAGCTCACCTCGCAGGCGTCGGAGAGGTTCACCACCTTGTCGACCCGCCCTCCGGCGCGCCACCGCGCCGCCGCGCGCCCGCTCACCCCGCTGACGACCGCCACCACCAGCCTGCGCCGGACCGTGTACGCCGCGGGGCGCGGCACCGCCGTCGTGGCCGCCTCGACCGGCCTGGTCGTCTCCCTCACCGGCGCCGCGGACGCCGCCGTCCGCGGTGGCACCGCCACGGCCGTCGCGGGCGGCGCCACGGCCGTCGTGGGCGGCGCCGCGGCGGGCCTCGCCGGCGCCGCGTTCGGCGCCGTGCAGACCGCGGCCGTCGCCGCCCCCGTGGCCGCGCCCGTCGTGGTCGCGGTGGAGACGAGCTTCGCCGCCCTGCCGGAGGCGCCCCCGCCGCCGCCGCAGCGGGACGCCGACGGCGTCCCCGCCGACCTCGTGCGCTTCGGCAACGGCAGCCTGCCGCCGGAGGCGCTGCACCCGATCGGCCAGGGCGCGCACGCCATGTGGGCCCCGGCGGCGGAAGCCTTCCAGCGCATGTCCGAGGCCGCGGGCCGCGACGGGATCACCCTGCGCGTCACCGACTCCTACCGCTCCTACGCCGAGCAGGTCGCCCTCGCGGTGCGCAAGGGTCTCTACGGCCACGGGGGCCTCGCCGCCCGGCCGGGTACGAGCAACCACGGCTGGGGGCTCAGCATCGACGTGGACACCGCGAACGGGACGCTGGAGTGGCTGCGCGCCCACGCGGCGGAGTTCGGCTACGACGAGGACGTGCCCGGCGAGCCCTGGCACTGGACGTACACCGCCTGACCCGCACCACCGCACGTCTCCCCGCGGCCCCGCCGCGCGGCCTCCCGGCCGTGCGGTGGGGCCGTCGCCGCGTCAGGCGCGCCGGCGCGCGGAGACCAGCAGCGGCATCCCCCCCGCGGGGCGCAGGGTGACGAGCGACTCCACGCGGGGCTCCGGGCCGGGCGCGGGGCGCAGGGCGTGGTCCCGCAGCAGGGACGCGAGCACCAGCACACCCTCCACCAGCGCCACGTCCCGCCCGATGCACAGCCGCGGCCCGGCCCCGAACGGCACGTAGCCCTCCCGGCGCACCCGCTCCAGGAACCGCCCCGGGCGGAACGCCTCGGGGTCCTCCCACAGCGCCGGGTGCCGGTGCAGCGCCCACGTGCAGACGATGACGAGCGTGCCCGCGGGGACCGGCACCCCCGCCACCACGTCGTCGGCCAGGGCGCGGCGCGTCACCACCCACGCCGGCGGGTACAGGCGGAGGGACTCCTCCAGGACGGCGCGGGTGAACGGCAGCGCCTGCAGGTCGTCCCAGCCGGGCTCGCGGCCGCCCGGCCCCCCGAGGACGGCGTCCAGCTCGGCGTGCAGCCGCGCCTGCTCCCCCGGGTGGCGCGCGAGCAGGTGCAGCGTCCACGTCAGCGCCGAGGCCACCGTCTCGTGGCCGGCCACCACGAACGTCACCAGCTCGTCGCGCACCTGCCCGGGGGGCAGCCCGGCGCGCAGCAGCAGCGCCAGGACGTCGGTGTCGTCCGGGCCCACGCCCGCCTCCCGGCGCAGCCGCACCAGCAGCTCGCACACCTCGTCCACGCGCGCCACCGCCCGGCGCAGCCGCCGCCTCCTCGGGGTGGGCCAGGACGCCGGGACCGGGCTGCTCGCACCCGCCACGACCGCCGCCAGCGCCTCCTCCACCGCCGCCACGAGCCGGTGCGCGGCCGGGGCCAGCGCCTCGCCCGCCAGGTCGGTGTCGGCCAGCAGGTGGCCCACGACCTCCAGCGCGGCGGCGAAGAGGCCCTCCGCGACGTCCACGGGCTCCTGCGGGCCGGCCTGCGCCCACCGCGCGCGCACCCGCCGGGCCGCGACGCCCGCCTGCCGGGCGACGGCGTCGAGGCGGCCGTGGTGGAACGCGGGCTGCACCACGCGCCGGTGCCGCCGCCAGGTCTCCCCGTCGCTCGTGAGCAGGCCCTGGCCGGTGACGGCGGACAGGGCGCCGTACTGGATCGTGTCGCGGCCGTAGGAGCGCGCGTTGTCCACCAGGACCCGGCGCACCCCCGCGGGGTCGTTGAGCAGCAGGACGTGCGTGCGGGGCAGGGGGAAGGCCACCACGTCGCCGTGGCGGCGGACGAGGCCGGTGAGGAAGTCCACGGCGCTGCGCCGGATCGCCGGGACGGCGCGGACCATCTCCCACGGCGTGGGGCCGTCCGCCTGCAGGGACGTGTACCGGGCGTTGCGGCGGGGGCGCGCCGGGGCGGCGTCCCCGCCGGACGGGAGCGTCACGGGCGCCGGCAGGTCAGAGGTACAGCCCCGTCTGGCCGTCCTGCACGCGGGGGGCCGCCACCGCGTGCAGGTCCCGCTCGCGCAGCAGGACGTACCCCTTGCCGTGCAGCTCGACCTCCGCACGGTCCTCGGGGTCGAACAGCACCCGGTCGCCGACCTCCACCGAGCGGACGTGCTGGCCCCGGGCGACGACCTCCGCCCAGGCGAGGCGCCTGCCGACGGCGGCGGTGGCGGGGATGAGGATGCCCGCGCTGGAGGTCCGCTCCCCCGCGTCCTCCTGGCTGACGAGGACGCGGTCGTGCAGCATCCGCACGGGCAGGCGGGAGGCGGGAGTGCTCACGACCGACGACCGTACATCGCCCCGGCCGGGACGTCCGCCGCCCGGCGGCTCAGCGGTGGCGGCGGCTGCGCCGGCGCAGCACCGCGAGGGCGAGGACGCCCACCAGCGCGACGGCGACGGCGCCCACGCGCTCGACGCGCAGCGCACCGTCGGAGTCGGTCGCGAAGGCCGAGACCTTGTGCTGCACGGACTGCACGGCGCGCTGCTTCAGCGCGGCGGGCTGCACCCGGCCGGCCAGCTCGTCGATCGTCGATGCCAGCCGCGCCCTGCGGACCTCGATCTCCGCCTCCAGGGCGCGGGGGTCGCTGGGCAACGGCGCCTTCAGGATCGTCACGTCGCCGTTCGCGCTGACCGCCACGGTGCCTCCCGGCTCCTCGTCCACTGCCCCCGGCGGACGTCCCGGGGGTCGGGGTGACCGTACCGGAGGGCCGGGGGGCGCACCCGCCCGCCACGCGCTCGCGGCCGGGCCCCGCCCGGCCCGGGCCCGGCCGGCCCCGTCCGGCGCCCCGGTTACCGTGCCGCCATGATGGAGCGACTCTCCCCCGGCGACCCGGCCCCCGGCTTCACCCTGCCCGACGCCTCCGGGACCCCGGTGTCCCTGGACGCCTACCGCGGGCGGCACGTCGTCGTGTACTTCTACCCGGCCGCCATGACACCGGGCTGCACGACGCAGGCCTGCGACTTCCGCGACGACCTCGGGTCCCTGCGGTCGGCCGGCTACGAGGTGCTGGGGATCTCCCCGGACCCGGTGGAGAAGCTGGCGCGCTTCACCGCCGAGCAGTCGCTGACGTTCCCCCTGCTGTCCGACCCGGAGCACGGCGTGCTGGCCGCCTGGGGTGCGTGGGGGGAGAAGACGAACTACGGCCGCACGGTGACGGGCGTGATCCGCTCCACCGTGGTCGTGGGACCCGACCAGCGGGTCGTGCTGGCGCAGTACAACGTGCGTGCCACGGGCCACGTGGCGAAGCTGCGCCGCGACCTCGGCCTGGGCTGAGGGCCACCGCGGGCGGCGCCCCGCGGGCTAGGCTGTGCCCGCGCGGGAGTGGTGTAACTGGCAGCCACGCAGGATTTAGGTTCCTGTGCCTCACGGCGTGAGGGTTCGAGTCCCTCCTCCCGCACCCCGCACGCGTGGACGCCCCGCGGCGCGTGCGCGCGGCGGGGCGTCCACGGTCCGGCGTCAGGCCGGGGGCATGAGCACCGTGTCGATCAGGTAGACGGTCGCGTTGGCGGTCTTGACGCCGCCGCAGATGACCGCGGAGTTCCCGTTGACGGTGAGCATCTCCGGGGTGCCGGCGACGTCGACGTCCTTGCCCTGGACCGTGACGTGCGTGCCGACGATCTTGTCGAGGCCGATCTGGCCGGGCACGACGTGGTACGTGAGGATCGTCTCGAGCAGCGCCTTGTCCGTCTTCAGCGTCTCGATGGTCGCCGGGTCGATCTTCTTGAAGGCGTCGTCGACGGGGGCGAACACCGTGAACTGGTCACCGTTCAGGGTCGGGACGAGGTTCACGTCCGGGTTGAGCTTGCCGGAGGCGGCGGCGACCAGGGTGGTCAGCAGCGGGTTGTTGGACGCCGCGGTGGCGACCGGGTCCATCGCCATGCCCTGGACGGACCCGGGACCGGAGGCGTTCGCCTCGGCGTAGCCGGCGCAGCCGGGGCCGGCCGGGCCCGCGGCCACGGCGGTCTCGGTGGGGGTCATCGAGGGCGAGCTGGACTCCGTGGTGGAGCTCGAGGAGGAGGAAGAGCTGCTCGACGAGGGCGAGGCCGCGGAGCCGGCCGAGTCGCCGCCGCCACCACAGGCGGAGAGGCCGAGGGTGGCGGTGGCGACGAGGGCCATCAGGGTGGCGGAGCGCTTCATGGGGTTTCTCCTCGGGAGTTTCGGTTGTTCGAGTTCTGGTCGCTCGGTGCCGAGCTACACCCGGTATTCGGGACGCCTCCCCGGGCGGATTGGCCGGACGGGGTGGATCGGGCATTTCTGCGTGTGACGCCCGACACACCCGATCGGAGCAGAACCGTTGCGGCACAGCGGGAAAAACACGACGCCCACCGGAACCGGTCCGGTGGGCGTCAGAAGGTGGAACTCGGGGACCCGGTGGACCCGGGAAGCCGTGGAGCGGGTCAGACGACCCTGCACACGAGGGAGTCGTACCCCGTCGACCCGTCGGGGATGGGGGTCGCGACCTCCTCGACCTGCACGGCACCCGTGGAGTCGGTGGCGCGGACCTCCAGCGTGTGGCTGCCCGGCGCGGCGCCCTCCCAGCGCCACACCCACTGGCACCAGGTGTCGTCCGAGACGGAGGGCAGCAGTTCCGCGCGCTGCCACTCGCCGCGGTCGACCCGGACCTCGACCGAGGCGATCCCCCGGTCCTGCGCCCACGCCACCCCGGCCACCGGGATCGTGCCGGCGGGGACCTTCGCGAACGAGCGGGGGGTGTCGATGCGGGAGGCGGTCTTGATGGGCCCGCGCGGCGACCAGCCCCGCTGCGTCCAGTACGCCTCGGCCCGGTCGAAACGGGTGACCTCGATCTCGGTGATCCACTTGCAGGCGGAGACGAACCCGTACAGCCCGGGAACCACCATGCGCACCGGGAAACCGTGCTCGCGGGTCAGCGGCTCACCGTTCATGCCGACCGCCAGCAGCGCGTCCCGGCCGTCGAGGACGTCGGCCAGGGTGGTGGAGGTGGTGAAACCGTCGACGCTGCGCGCCAGGAGCATGTCGGCCCCGGCCTCGGGGACCGCGCGCCGGATCACGTCCGCGAGCGGGATCCCCAGCCAGCGGGCGTTGCCGACGAGGCTGCCGCCCACCTCGTTCGACACGCAGGTCAGGGTGATCCAGCGCTCCACCAGCGGGGTGGCGAGGACGTCCTCCATCCGCAGCACCACCTCCCGGTCCACCATGCCGTGGATGCGCAGGCTCCAGTCCTCCGCGCGCACGTCGGGGACCTGCAGGAACGCCGTGTCGATGCGGTAGAAGTCCTCGGTGGGCGTGACGTACGGCGTGAGGCCCTCGATGCGCGGGTTCGCCGGGGCGGGCGGGGCGGCGTCGGCCGGCGCCGGCAGCACCAGGGCCGCGCGGGAGTTCTCCGCGCTGCGGGTGCCGGCGAGCACCTGACCCGACACGGTGGTGCCGGCCGCCGCGGCGGCGACACCGCCGAGCAGCACCGCGCGGCGCCCGGGCCCCGCCTCGTGCACCGGTCGCACCGCGCGGCGGGTGAGGACGACGAGCGCGCCGATCCCGACCGCCGTGCCGAGCAGGGTCGGCACCGGCGACAGGGCGGTCGCGTCGGGCCGGCTGAGCGCCGCCGCCGTGCCGAGCACGCCGAGCGCCCCCACCAGGGCCGCGCCCGCGGCCAGGTGCCGCCGGGCCAGGAGCCCGGCGACGGCCGCGAGCACCGCGATGGCGAGCACCATGCCCACGGCGAGGGCCAGCTTGTCGTTCAGCCCGAACGTGCGGATCGCGAAGTCCTTCAGCCACGCCGGGGTGCGGTCGATGAACGCCGCACCCACCACCGCCAGCGGCGCGGTGGAGGGGGCGAGCAGGGCCGCGACGAGCTGCCCCACCCCCAGGGTGAGGGCGGCGCTGACCAGGCCTGCCAGGGCGGCGAGGACCCGTCGCAGGCCCCTCCCGCCGGCTCGTGGCCCGTGCGCGCCGTCCCCGGCGCCCGTGGTGCTCCCCCCGGGACCGCCCGGCGGCTCGTGCAGTTCGGTGTTCACGGAGGTGGTTCGGAACCCGGGCACCCCCGGATGGTCCGCGGGGTGCACCGTGCGCCGGACGGGTGACGGACCGTGACGATCCGCCGGCCGGGGCGGGCCGGTGTCATGCCGGGGCGGGCCGGTGTCAGGCCAGGGCGCGGGCCACGACCGGGGCCAGCGCCCGGAAGGCCGCCCCGCGGTGGCTGATCGCGTTCTTCTCCTGTGGCGACAGCTCCGCGCACGTCCGGCCCCGCCCGCCCGGAGCGGACTCGGAGTCCGGCACCAGGACCGGGTCGTACCCGAAGCCGCCCTCCCCCCGCGGCGCGCCCAGCAGCGTCCCCGACAGGCGGCCCACCTCCACGACCTCCGCGCGCCCCGGCACGACCAGCGCGGCGGCGCAGGCGAAGTGCGCCCCCCGGTGCCCCGCCGGCACGTCCGCGAGCTGGTCCAGCAGCAGCCGCAGGTTGGCCGCGTCGTCCCCGTGCCGCCCGCACCAGCGGGCCGAGAAGATGCCCGGCGCACCGCCCATCACGTCGACGCACAGCCCGGAGTCGTCCGCCACGGCCGGCAGGCCCGTGGCGGAGGCGACCGCGCGCGCCTTCAGCAGCGCGTTCTCGGAGAAGGTGACGCCCGACTCCACGACCTCCCCCACGGCCCGCTGCGGGTCGCCGTCGAAGGCGTCCACGCCCAGCACCTCCACCCCCGGCAGGGAGGAGCCGAGGATCGCCCGCAGCTCCGCCACCTTGTGCGCGTTGCGCGTCGCCAGGACCAGGCGGGCGCTCACGCCGACGCCTCCGCCAGCGCCGCCTCCTGGATCCGCGTCAGCTGCGCGCAGCCGCCCGCCGCCAGGTCCAGCAGGGCGTCGAGCTCGGCCCGGTCGAAGGGCACGGCCTCCGCGGTGCCCTGCACCTCCACGAACCGCCCGTCGCCCGTCATGACGACGTTCATGTCCGTGTGCGCCGAGACGTCCTCCACGTAGCGCAGGTCCAGGATCGGCACCGCGCCCACGATGCCGACGCTCACCGCGCTCACCGAGCCGGTCAGCGGCTGCCTCGACGCCTTCACCAGCCCCTTGCCCCGCGCCCACGCCACCGCGTCGGCCAGCGCTACGTACGCACCGGTGACCGCGGCGGTGCGCGTGCCCCCGTCGGCCTGCAGCACGTCGCAGTCCAGCACGACGGTGTTCTCCCCCAGCGCCGCGGTGTCCACCACCGCCCGCAGGCTCCGGCCGATCAGCCGGGAGATCTCGTGGGTGCGCCCGCCGATGCGGCCCTTGACGGACTCCCGCTCCCCGCGGGTGTTCGTCGAGCGCGGCAGCATCGCGTACTCCGCCGTCACCCAGCCCCGGCCCGAGCCCTTGCGCCAGCGCGGGACGCCCTCGGTGAAGGACGCCGCGCACAGCACGCGGGTGCCGCCGAACTCCACGAGCACGCTGCCCTCGGCGTGCTCGAGCCAGTTGCGGGTGATGGTCACGGGGCGCAGCTCGTCGGGGGCGCGGCCGTCGACGCGCGCGCCGGGGGTGCTGGAGGTGCTCACGCGCCCAGCCTCCCACCGCGCCCGTCGGCCCCGCGCACCACCCGGCGGGGCGGCTCCTCAGACGTCGTACCCACCGCCGGGCACGACCAGCTCCACCGGGCCGGTGAACTCCTCCCGGGCCGCGGCCAGGGCGGCGGCCCCGTCACCCCAGGGCGGCACGTGCGTCAGGAGCAGCCGTCGTGCCCCCGCCGCGCGGGCCGCCTCCCCCGCGCGCCGGCCCGTCAGGTGCACGCCCCGCGCCTGCTCGTCCTCGCCGGAGCCCGCCTCGGCCAGCAGCAGGTCCGCACCCGCCGCCAGCCGGTGCAGGCCGTCGCAGGCGTCGGTGTCCCCCGAGTACGCCAGCACCCGGCCCGCCGCCTCCACCCGGAAGCCGTAGGCCTCCACGGGGTGCTCCACCGCCGCCGCCGTGACCCCGAACGGGCCGACGCTCAGCCGCAGGCCGTCGGACAGGTCCCCGAACACGTACGAGGCACCGAGGCCGCCGTGCCCCGGCGCCGGCCGGTACGCAGCGTCCAGCCGCTCCGCCGCCCCGGCCGGCGCGAACACCGGAAGCAGCGGCAGCGCACCGGCCGGCGGGCCGTGGCGCCGCCACACGTGCAGCGCGCACAGGTCCAGGCAGTGGTCCGGGTGCAGGTGGCTCAGCAGCACCGCGTCCAGGGAGGCCGGGTCGGCGTGGCGCTGCAGCACGCCCAGGGCGCCGCTGCCCAGGTCCAGCAGCAGGCGCCACGTGCGGCCGTCCACCCCGGGCGCCTCCAGCAGGTAGCAGGAGGCCGGCGAGCCCGGGCCGGGCACCGAGCCGGAGCAGCCCACCACCGTCAGGCGCACGGGCTCAGCGCGCCAGCGCCGCGGTGTCCTCGGCCATCGAGCGGTCCTCCACCAGCGAGACCCGCGGGCCGAGGAAGCGCTGCGCCAGCGCCTGGAACGGCGCCGCGTCCCCCGTGGAGAGGAAGCGGTGCCGCGGCGGCGGGGCGTCGTCGGAGCGCAGCAGCCCCCGCCGCGACAGCTCCCCGTACACGTCGTTGGCGGTCTCCTCGGCGCTGGAGACCAGCGTCACGCCGTCGCCCATCACGCTGCGCAGCACCGCCGACAGGAGCGGGTAGTGCGTGCAGCCCAGCACCAGGGTGTCCACGCCGGCCTCCTGCACGGGCGCGAGGTAGCCGCGCGCCGCGTCGAGCAGCTCCTCACCGCTGGTGATGCCCCGCTCGACGAACTCCACGAACCGCGGGCACGCCACGGAAGTCAGGCGCACGTCCAGCGCGGCGGCGAAGGCGTCGTCGTAGGCGCGGGAGGCGATGGTGGCCCGCGTGCCGATCACCCCGACCCGGCCGTTGCGGGTGGCGCGCACCGCCCGCCGCATCGCGGGCAGGATCACCTCCACCACCGGCACGTCGTAGCGCTCCCGCGCGTCCCGCAGCACCGCCGCGCTGGCCGAGTTGCAGGCGATGACGAGCATCTTCACGCCCGAGCCGACGAGGCGGTCCAGGACGTCCAGGGCGTGGCGGCGGACCTCCGCGATCGGCTTGGGCCCGTACGGGCTGTGCGCCGTGTCCCCGATGTAGAGGACCTCCTCGTGCGGGAGCTGGTCCAGGACCGCCCGGGCGACCGTCAGGCCGCCGACGCCGGAGTCGAAGATGCCGATGGGGTCGTCCGTCACAGCGCTGGATGCCACCGCTGGATGCTAGGCGACCACCGCGGCCCCGCCGCGCAGCCCGGCTCAGGGCATGGACCGGATGAGGGTCTCCTGCAGGTAGGTGGCGAAGTCGTACACCGCGAACGCGTACCGGCGGGGGTCGTCGTCCTCCAGCTCCGCCAGCACCTCCTCCACGTCGTCCTCCACGCCCAGGCGCGTGCCCAGCGCGAGGCGGATGTCGTTGAGCGCGGCCAGCCACGCCCGGGCGCCCTCGGCGTCCAGCTGCACCCGCCCGCCCTGCCCCTGCACCGGCTCCAGCGACGCCAGCATCCGCCGGCCGGCCTCCGCCTTGCGCTCGCGCAGGCCGCGCTCGGTGAAGCGCCGGAACTCCGCCGACGCGTGCGGGTCCTCCCCGCTGTAGGCGTCCGGCAGCAGGCGGCGCAGCACGTCGTCCTCCGGGGGCGCCTCCGGCCCCTCGAGCACGCCGGAGCCGTCACCGAGGTCGTCGCCCAGACCCGCGCCGAGGTCCTGCAGGCCCAGCTGCACCTGCAGCGGGTCCAGCGCCGAGGCCGGGTTCCGGGGCGGCACGTCGAGCAGCTCGACGACCTCCCGCACGAGGGTGCCGAGGACGTCGACCTCGACCGGGTCCAGGTCGATGGAGACCAGGCCCCCCCGGCTGCGGCGGAAGCGGGCCATCCTCACTCGTCCTTCTGCAGCGTGGCCCACAACCCGTAGCCGTGCATGGCCTCCACGTCGCGCTCCATCTCCTCGCGCGAGCCGGAGGACACCACCGCCCTGCCCTTGTGGTGCACGTCGAGCATGAGCGCCTCCGCCTTCTGCTGGGAGTAGCCGAAGTGCGTCCGGAGCACGTACGTCACGTACGACATGAGGTTGATCGGGTCGTTCCACACCAGGGTCACCCACGGGCGCTGGACGTCGGTCAGCTCGTCGCTGTCCGGGCGCTCGAGCTCCACGGGAGCGGTGAGGACGGTGGGCACGGCCCCATCGTAGGCGCGCGCCGGAGCGCGATCCGGCGGCGGCCGGGACGCGGGACCTAGGCTGGCGGCCGTGACGGTCCTCCCCCCCTCCGAGCCCCCGCCCGCACCGGGGCTGCTCGCCTGCGGGCCCACCCGCCCCGCGCACAGCACCGCCCTGTTCACCGACCACTACGAGCTGACGATGCTCCAGGCGGCGCTGCGCGACGGCACCGGCGGGCGGGCCTGCACGTTCGAGGTGTTCGCCCGCCGCCTGCCCGAGGGCCGCCGCTACGGCGTCGTGGCCGGCACCGGCCGCCTGCTCGACGCCCTCGAGGCGTTCCGCTTCGACGAGGAGGTGCTGGGCTGCCTGCGGGAGCGCGGCGTGGTGGACGCCGCGACCCTGGAGTGGCTCGCGGGATACCGCTTCACGGGCGACGTCGACGGCTACCCCGAGGGGGAGGTGTACTTCCCGCACTCGCCGCTGCTGACCGTCACCGGCACCTTCGCCGAGGCCGTCGTCCTGGAGACGCTCGTGCTCTCCGTCCTCAACCACGACTGCGCGGTGGCCGCCGCGGCGGCGCGCATGGTGACCGCCGCCGGGGGCCGGCCCCTCATCGAGATGGGCTCGCGGCGCACCCACGAGGACGCGGCGCTGGCCTGCTCGCGGGCCGCGTGGCTGGCCGGGTTCACCTCCACCTCCAACCTGGAGGCGGGCCGCCGCTGGGGCATCCCCACCGCGGGCACCGCCGCGCACGCCTTCACCCTGCTGCACGACTCCGAGCGCGACGCCTTCGCCTCCCAGGTCGCGGCCCTGGGCGCGGGCACCACCCTGCTCGTCGACACCTACGACATCACCCGGGGCATCGCCACGGCCGTCGAGGTGGCCGGGCCGGGGCTGGGTGCCGTGCGCATCGACTCCGGGGACCTCGGGGTGCTCGCCGTGCAGGCCCGGCGGCAGCTGGACTCCCTCGGGGCCACCGGCACCCGCATCGTCGTCTCCGGCGACCTCGACGAGTTCGCCCTCGCGGCGCTGGCCGCCGTCCCCGTCGACGGCTACGGGCTCGGCACCGCCCTCGTCGTGGGCTCCGGCGCCCCCACGGCCGGGCTCGTCTACAAGCTGGTCGAGGTGGAGGGCCGCCCCGTGGCGAAGCGCTCGACGTCGAAGACCACCCAGGGCGGGCGCAAGCACGCGGTGCGGCGGCACCGGCCCACCGGGACGGCCACCGAGGAGGTCCTGGCGGTGGGCCGCGCGCCCGACCCCGAGCCCGGTGACGTCGCGCTGCAGGTGCCGCTGGTGCGCGGCGGGCGGCGGGTGGCGGGCCTGCCCGACCTGGCCGGCTCCCGCGAGCACCTGCGCCGGGCGCTGGTCACCCTGCCGTGGGACGGCCTGGCGCTGTCGAAGGGGGAGCCCGCCGTCCCCACCACCGTGCTGCCGCCGGCAGCTCCCCAGCAGGAGAGGACCCCGTCGTGAGCAGGCGCGCCCTGGTCGTCGTGGACGTGCAGAACGACTTCTGCGAGGGCGGCTCGCTGGCCGTCGCCGGGGGCGCGGAGGTCGCGGCCTCCGTCAGCCAGCTCCTGGCGCGCGGCGAGCTGCACTACGACCACGTCGTGGCCACGCAGGACTTCCACATCGACCCGGGCGGGCACTTCTCCGACACCCCCGACTTCGTGGACACCTGGCCGGTGCACTGCCGCGCGGGCAGCTACGGCGCGCTGCTGCACCCGGCGCTGGACACCCGGCGCGTGGAGGCGGTGTTCCGCAAGGGGCAGTACGCCGCGGCGTACTCCGGCTTCGAGGGCACCACGACGCGCCTGGACCCCGAGGGCGGGGAGCTCGCGACGGGGCTGGCGGACTGGCTGCGGGAGCGGGAGGTGGAGCAGGTCCACGTCGTGGGCATCGCCACCGACCACTGCGTGCGCGCCACGGCCCTGGACGCGGCGCGGGAGGGTTTCGCGACGACGGTGCTGCTCGGGCTCACCGCGGGGGTCTCGCCCGCCACGACGGAGGCGGCGGTGGCGCAGCTGCGCGCGGCGGGCGTGCGGCTCGTGGAGGACTAGGCCGGGGGTGCCGGCCGGCGCCCCCGCACGACGACGGTCCCGGGCCACTTGTCGTGCAGGGCCTGCCGGCGCCTGTCCCACAGCGGCCACAGGTAGTCCACCACCCGGTACAGCAGCCCGAACGTCGGCATGTTGCCCATCAGGTCCGACATCATCCAGCGCTGGATCGCCTCCCGCCACGTGGGCAGGCCGGGGCGGTCCCAGGCGCGCACCCGGATGCCGAGGGCCAGCTTGCCCAGCGTCGCGCCGAAGTAGCGCAGCATCAGGACGACGTAGGCACCCGAGACCACCAGCATGATCGGCAGCAGGCCCAGCGCGATCTCCTGGTACGCGGGGTCGGTCACCAGCCGGAAGCTGGAGGGGGCGGGCCGGCCCGCCTGCGCCGCCGCGAGCGACTCGCGCATGTACTGCTCGGTGAGCGTCCACAGCCGCTGCACGTACCCGTACCCGGCCAGACCGCTGAGCACGGTCAGGACGAGCGCGTCGAGGAGGCGGGCCAGCAGCCGGCGCCACAGCGCCGCGAGCACCTGCCCGTCCGGGGTCGCGCTCGCCCGGCCCACCGGCTCCAGGCGCCCGGCCGGCACCTTCCCGCCGGTCGGCGGGGCGTAGGGGTCGTGCGCCGCCCCGGCCCGCACGCCCACCGCCTGCGGCCGGTCCTCGTGGGTGTGCTCCGTCCACGCCGCCCCGTCCCACCAGCGCAGCCGCCCGGACGCGGAGGGATCGGGGTACCAGCCTGCCGGGGTGCTCATGGCTGTGCAGGATGCCACGCGCCGGCACGTGGCCCGGCGACCGGCCCACCGGCCGCGGGCGCGCGGCTCACGGGCGCCGCTCCGCGCGCCGGACGATCTCCTCGTTGCGGGCGGCGAGCAGCGCCAGCAGGGTGCGGCGCACGTACGCGGCGTCCGCGAGGAAGCCCAGGGGGCCCAGCGGGCTGCGCCAGGACACCCGGTCCGTCATGATCGTGCCGCCCGGGCCCTCCACCTCGAAGCGGTGCTCGTGGCGGTACCGGGCGAAGAGGCCTGCGCGCATCTCGTCGACGAACAGCCCCGGGCGCTCCAGCACCACGATCTCGGAGGTGTGGGAGACGGGCAGCAGCCCGAGGAGCCGCCCCTCCCAGCGCACGCGCTCCCCCAGGCCGATCCGCCCGCTCGTGCGCCCGGCCACCGCCCGGATCCCCAGCCGCCGTCCCGCGGCGACCTCCACGTCGAGGTCCAGGGCGAGGTCGAACACGGCCTCCACGTCCGCGCGCACGAACGTGCGCACCACCAGCAGGGGCACGGCGGCCCTCACACCAGGGTCAGCAGGTGGTCGCGGCGGCGGCGCAGCAGCTCCACGGGCGCCGAGGCGGACGGCGGGCCCGGCACCGCGCCGCGGAGCTTGGCGTAGACGGAGGCGTGCGGCATCTGCCGGCGGGCCGCGACCTGCCCGACGAGGCCGTGGATCTCCTTGCGCAGCAGCGCGGCGGTGTGCCAGGTGGCGTCCTCCTCCACCGGCTGCTGCTCCGCCTCGGCGGCCCCGGCGAGGTCGAGGGCGGGCTGCTCCGCGCGGCTGGTGCGCCGGCGGATCTCCTCGTCGCGCTGGGAGAGCAGCGCGGCGGTCTGCTCCGGCGACAGCAGCCCCGGCAGCCCCAGGTAGTCCTCCGCCGACTCGTCCAGCTCGACGACGGAGGAGCCGACCGCGGTGACGGCCCGGCCGCCGTGCAGGACGTGCGCGAACTCCGCCTGCGCGTCCAGCGCCTCGAACTCCCCCGGCCCGCCCTCGCGGCGCTCCACCGGCAGGGCGTCCAGCTCCCCGGGGTCGGGCAGCGCCTCACCGGACCTCGGCGGGGCGATGACGTGGTTGCGGTCGCTCTCCAGCTCCGCGGCCAGGGCGAGCAGGGGGCGCACGGCGGGCAGGAACACCGTCGCGGACTCCCCGCGGGCGCGGGCGCGCACGACGCGGCCGACGGCCTGGGCGAAGAACAGCGGCGTGCGGTACGACGTCATCCACGCCAGGCACGCGGCGCGGGGGACGTCCACGCCCTCGGAGACCATGCGCACGCAGACGGCGAAGCGCTGGTCGCCCGCCGCGAACTCCTTGATCTTCGCGGAGGCCTTGGGGTCGTCGGACAGGATCAGCACGGGCTTCTCCCCCGTGACCCGCTGCACGATCTTCGCGTAGGCCCGCGCGTCGTCCTGGTCGGAGGCCAGCACGAGCCCGCCCGCGTCGTGCATGCCGTACTCGCGCAGGTGGGTGAGGCGCTCGTCCATCGCGGCGATGACGTGCGGCACCCAGTCCCCGCGCGGGTCCAGCGCCGTGCGCCAGGCCAGGGCCTCCACGGACTTCGTCGACGGCTCCGTCAGGGATGCGGCGATGACCTCCCCGGCGCTGTTGCGCCAGCGGGAGGTGCCCGTGTACGCGGCGAACACGACGGGGCGCACGACACCGTCGGCGAGGGCCTCGCGGTAGCCGTAGGTGTAGTCCGCGCGGGAGCACAGGGCCCCCTCGGACTCCGGGGAGTCGTCCTCGACGTAGGAGACGAACGGGATGCGCTCGTCGGCCTTGGTGCGGAACGGCGTCCCGGTCAGCGACAGGCGCCGGCGGGTGTCGGCGAACGCCTCGCGCACCGCCTCACCCCACGACAGCCCGTCCCCGGCGTGGTGGATCTCGTCGAGGACCACCAGCGAGCGCTTGGCGGTGGAGCGGGCCCGGTGCAGCATCGGGTGCCCCGCGACCTGGGCGTACGTGGTGACGTAGCCCTGCACGTCGGGGCGGACCGGGCCGACGGCGTTGCTCATCGTCGGGTCCAGCTGGATGCCGGCGCGGTGCGCGGCGTCGGCCCACTGGGTGCGCAGGTGGTCGGTGGGGGCGACCACGACGACCCGGTCGACGCGACGCTGCTCCAGCAGGCGCCGCGCCAGGGTCAGCGCGAACGTCGTCTTGCCCGCCCCCGGCGTGGCCGTGACGAGGAAGTCCGAGCCGTCCCCGCGCGCGGGGTCGAAGTAGGCCTCCAGGGCGGCGCGCTGCCACGCCCGCAGCGGGCGCGCGTCACCCGGGGCAGGGCGGGGTTCGGGAAGGGCGGTGCTCACGGTCCGGCCACCGTAGCCGAAGCCGAAGGCGGACGCCGGGAGCCACGACGGCGCAGGCGGACGCCGGGAGCCACGACGGCGCAGGCGCCCTACTCCCCGCCGTCCTCCGGCGGGCGCAGCCCCTGGTAGATCTCCTTGCACGTCGGGCACACCGGGAAGCGGTTCGGGTCCCGGCCGGGCACCCACACCTTCCCGCACAGCGCGATCACTGGCTCGCCGGTCAGGGCGGACTCCAGGATCTTCTCCTTGCGCACGTAGTGCGCGAAGCGCTCGTGGTCGCCCGGCTCGACGCGCTCGTCGGGCAGGGTCTCGCGGTCCAGCACCGAGGTGGTCGACGGCGCGGCGGACGGCGACGACAGCGGCGACGGCTCGTCGGGTAAGGGCGTGCTCATGGCGCCCGATCGTACGCGCCGGCGCGGTGCCGGACGTCGTGGCGGTGCGCCGGGGCGGGGAGCGCGGGTCAGTTGAGGGAGGGGTCCTCGGGGAAGCTCGCGACGAGGGCGAGGTCCCCACCCTGGCGCCGCAGGACGTCCGACCACAGCCTGCCGGGCTCGTCCGTGAAGGGGTCGCGGGACTCGGCGGGCAGGACGAACCACGAGCCCTCGGCGATCTCCTCCTCGAGCTGGGAGGCGGACCAGCCGGCGTACCCGGCGAAGATGCGCAGGCCGGCCAGCTCCGCGGCCACGACCTCCGGCGGCGCGTCGAGGTCCACGAGCCCGACCGAGCCGAGCCCCACGGACCCGAAGACCTTGCGCACCCCCAGCGGCTCCGGGCGGTCCCCCGGCACGGCCACCAGCCCCAGCGCGGAGTCCAGCGCGACGGGGCCGCCCTGGTAGAGCTTCCCCGGGGCCGTCGTGAACGGCTGCCAGCCGGGCAGCACCGCGGCGACGTCGACGTTGAGCGGACGGTTGACCACCACGCCGAGCGCCCCGTCCTCGTCGTGGTTGAGCACGAGGACGACGGCCCGGTGGAAGTTCGGGTCCTTCAGCGCAGGCGTCGCCAGCAGGAGCTTGCCGGTCAGGCCGCTGGTCATGGAGCCATGATGCCCCGCGGTCGGCCCCCCAGCACCTCTGGATCCGGGCCCGTCAGGCGCGCGGTCGCTGGGCCGTGCGCGCGCCGGGTGCGGCGCGCAGGTACTGCGCCGGCCAGGGCAGCTGCTCGCCCAGCGCGGCGGCGGCGCGCTGCGGCCAGCGGGGGTCGGCCAGCAGGCTCCGGCCCAGCAGCACCGCGTCGGCCTGCCCGGTGAGCAGCAGGTGCTCCGCCTGCGCCGGCTCGACGATCATGCCCACGGCGCCGACGGGGAGGCCGGCCTCGGAGCGCAGGCGCGCCGCCATCGGCACCTGGTAGCCGGGGCCGGTGGGGATGCGCGCGGCGGGCACGTTGCCGCCGGTGGAGCAGTCCACGAGGTCCACGCCGTGCCCGGCCAGGAGGCGCGCCAGCCGCACGCTGTCGTCCACGTCCCAGCCGCCGTCGGTCCACTCGGTGGTGGACAGCCGCACGAACACCGGCTTGTCCTGCGGCCAGGAGGCCCGGACCGCGTCGACGACCTCGAGCAGCAGGCGGGTGCGCCCGGCGAAGTCCCCGCCCCAGGCGTCGGTGCGGCGGTTGGACAGCGGGGAGAGGAACTGGTGCAGCAGGTAGCCGTGGGCGGCGTGCACCTCGACGACGTCGAAGCCGGCGGCGTCGGCGCGGCGGGCGGCGGCGGCGAAGGCGTCCACGACGGCGGCGATGCCGGCGGCGTCGAGCTCGCGGGGGGTGGCGTGGTCGCCGAAGGGCACGGCGCTGGGGGCGACGGTCTCCCAGCCGCCCTCCCCGGCCGGCACGCTGCCCTGCACCGGCGACCAGGGCCGGTGGGTGCTCGCCTTGCGCCCGGCGTGGGCGAGCTGCACCCCGGCCGCGGCGCCCTGGGCGTGCAGGAGGCGCACGATGCGCGCCCACGCCTGCGCCTGCTCGTCGTTCCAGATGCCCGCGTCCTCGGGGCTGATGCGCCCCTCGGGGAGGACGGCGGCGGCCTCGGTCAGGACGAGGGACGCGCCCCCCACCGCGAAGGAGGCCAGGTGCGCCAGGTGCCAGTCGTGCGGCACCCCCGGTGCGGCGACGGGGTCGCAGGAGTACTGGCACATCGGGGAGACCCAGACGCGGGAGGAGAAGGTGGTGCCGCGCAGCGTCAGGGGGCTGAAGAGGTGGCTCACGCGGAGATGCTACGACGGTCAACTGATGCACGCGCATCGACAACCGCGGGCGGAGGACCGGTGCCCGGACACGACGGAGGGCCCGGCCACCAGTGGTGGCCGGGCCCTCGTCGGGGTGTGGAGATGGCGGGAATCGAACCCGCGTCCGTCGGCGTGGATACAGGGCTTCTCCGGGTGCAGCCTGCTACTGGTCTACTCGGCCCCCACGATCACACAGGCGAGTCGTGGCCAGGCCCAGTCACGCGAGATGTCCCGCCCACCTACGCGACCTCGGTGGGAGGTGAGCCTCCTAGTCGACGCCAGGACCCGGGGCGGAGGCGAACCCGGGCTGACGGACTCACACTCGCTCAGGCGGCGAGGGCGAAGTCGGTGCGCTTGGAATCGGCACCTATTGGTTTGCACGGAGCGTTGACGAGATAACCGTGCGTCCTCGACCCGCTTCCCCTGCTTCGACGACCGACGTCGAAACCTGTCATCCCCTGTGGTGTTGTCAACCCGCGCCCATGGGTGCGGGGGATCGAGCATACGTCACAACGCGCCCGGCCCGCTCGTCATTCCCGGTGCCGGCGCAGGGACATCGCCCGCTGGGCCTCGCGGTTGTCCTGCCGCTCCCGCAGCGCGTGGCGCTTGTCGTAGAGCTTCTTGCCCCGGGCCAGCGCCAGCTCGACCTTCACCCTGCCGTCGGAGAAGTACAGCGACAGCGGCACCACCGTCAGGCCCGACTCGCGCAGCTTGCCCGCCCAGCGCTCGATCTCCTCCTTGTGCAGCAGGAGCTTGCGCTTGCGGCGCGGCGTGTGGTTCGTCCAGGTGCCCTGGACGTACTCGGGGATGTGCACGCCCTCCAGCCACATCTCCCCGCCCTGCAGGCTGGCGAAGCCGTCGACCAGGGACGCGCGGCCCATGCGCAGCGCCTTCACCTCGGTGCCCATGAGGGCGAGGCCCGCCTCGTAGACGTCCTCGATGTGGTAGTCGTGCCGCGCCTTGCGGTTGCTGGCGATCACCTTGCGGCCGGTCTCGCGCGGCACGGCGCACCCCTCCCGGGTCGGAGCACGGCCGCGGTGGGCGGGCCGGCGTGTTCTCGAAAGCGTGTCCCCGGGCCTGTGCCCGAGCGTGTCACTGTACGAGGCAGCGCACGCCGCGTCCCGCCGATTCCCGCGCGGCCCCCCGGGCGCACCCGGGAGGCGGACCTCAGATGCGCAGCCAGCGGTGCAGGCTGACCAGCGAGGCCAGCACCGCCACCGCCATCCCGAGGCCGAACAGGTACGGCAGCGTCTCCAGGACCTCGGCGGTCCCCACCAGCCGCGTCTGCGGCTGGCCGTCGCTGCCCAGCTGCCCCAGGCCCTGCTCCGCGATCGCCCACAGCGCCCCCGAGGCCAGCGCGGCCCCCAGGGCGGTGGCGACCACCCCCTCCAGCACGAACGGGAGCTGGATGAAGAGGCGCGAGGCGCCCACCAGCCTCATGATCCCGATCTCGCGGCGGCGGCTGAACGCCGTCAGCCGGATCGTCGTGGACACCAGCAGCACCGCGCACAGCAGCATCAGCCCCGCCAGGACCAGCGCCACGTAGGTCGCCGCGTCCAGCGCCCGGAACAGCGGGGCGAAGACGGCGTGCAGGTCCTGCACGGAGTCCACGCCCGCGGTGCCCCGGAAGTGCTCCGCGATGACCTGGTACTTCGTGGGGTCGGTCAGCTTCACGCGGAAGGACTCCGGCAGCTGGTCCGGCTCCACGTTGCGGATGAACTCGGAGTCCTCGAACTGCTCCAGCAGCCGGTCGTAGGCGTCCTGCGAGGACTCGTACCAGACCCGGTCGACGTGGGGGGCGAGCGCGCCGGACTCCAGGTCCGCGAGGACCGCCTCCCGCTGCTGCAGGGTCACCCTGCCGTCGGCGCAGGTGGGGGCGGTGCTGACCTCACCGCACAGGAAGACCGACACCTGCACCTTGTCGTACCAGAAGCCCTTGAGGATCTGGACCTGCTTCTGCACGAGCAGGCCGGCACCGAAGAAGAACAACGACACCATGGTCACCAGGACCACCGAGATCGCCATGGTGAGGTTCCGCCGGAACCCGATGCCCATCTCGCTCAGCACGAAGCCGAGGCGCACGCGCTTCTCCCCTCCTGGTGTGAACGACCCGTCCGCGTGCTCAGCGCGAGGACCCGTAGACGCCCCGGTCCTCGTCGCGCACCACGCGGCCGTCGTCCAGCTCGACGACGCGCTTGCGCATCTGGTCGACGATGTCCACGTCGTGGGACGCCATCACGATGGTGGTGCCCGTGCGGTTGATGCGGTCCAGCAGCTTCATGATCCCGATGCTGGTGGCCGGGTCCAGGTTGCCCGTGGGCTCGTCCGCCAGCAGCAGCGCCGGCCGGTTCACGAACGCCCGGGCGATCGCCACGCGCTGCTGCTCACCGCCGGACAGCTCGTTCGGGCGGCGCCGGCCCTTGCCCTCCAGGCCCACGAGCTGCAGCACCTCCGGCACCGTCTGGGCGATGGTGTGCCGCGGCTTGCCCAGCACCTGCAGCGCGAAGGCCACGTTCTCGTAGACGGTCTTGTCGTTGAGCAGCCGGAAGTCCTGGAACACCACCCCGATCTGGCGGCGCAGCGCCGGCACCTTCCAGCTGCGCAGGCGCCCCACGTCGCGGCCGGCGACCTGCACCGTGCCCGAGGACGGCTTCTCCTCCTTGAGCACCAGGCGCAGGAAGGTCGACTTCCCGGAGCCGGACGGTCCGACGAGGAAGACGAACTCCCCCTTGGCGACCTCCAGGGTCACCTCGGCCAGCGCGGGCCGCTGGCCCTCGCCGTACTGCTTGGTGACGTGCTCGAAAGTGATCACTGAGGTCGGGTCCGGCCGGTCTCGGGTGCGGGACGTCGGTGCTGCGGAACTCCCGGCCGTGCGTCGAGCATACGTTCCGTGCCCGCAGGACAGCCGACCGTGGCAGCGCCGTCCCGGCCGGGCAGGAGCCGCCCGCTCACGCGCCGGCGCGCTCACCGGCGCGCTCACCGGAGCGGCGCCAGCGGATCCCCGACTCCAGGAAGGCGTCGATCTCCCCGTCGAAGACGCCCGAGGTGTTGCCGACCTCGTGGCTGGTCCGCAGGTCCTTGACCATCTGGTACGGGTGCAGGACGTAGGAGCGCATCTGGTTGCCCCAGCTGCCGGAGTCGTCGCCCTTGAGGGCGTCCAGCTCCGCCTGCCGGTCCTGGCGGGCCCTCTCCAGCAGCTTCGCCTGCAGCACGCGCATCGCCGCCGCCTTGTTCTGCAGCTGCGACTTCTCGTTCTGGCAGGTCACCACGATGCCGGTGGGGACGTGGGTCAGGCGCACCGCGGAGTCGGTGGTGTTGACCGACTGCCCACCCGGCCCCGAGGAGCGGTACACGTCGACGCGGACCTCGTTCTCCGGGACGTCGATGTGGTCGGTCTCGGCCACCACCGGCAGGACCTCCACGCCCGCGAAGGACGTCTGGCGCCGGCCCTGGTTGTCGAACGGGGAGATGCGCACCAGGCGGTGGGTGCCCTGCTCCACCGACAGGGTGCCGTACGCGTACGGGGCGGCGATCTTGAAGGTGGCGGACTTGATGCCCGCCTCCTCCGCGTAGGAGGTGTCGTACACCTCGACCTTGTGGCCGTGCCGCTCCGCCCAGCGCAGGTACATGCGCATCAGCATCTCGGCGAAGTCCGCCGCGTCCACCCCGCCGGCCTCGGAGCGGATCGTCACCAGCGCCTCGCGCTGGTCGTACTCCCCGGAGAGCAGGGTGCGCACCTCCAGCTCCCCGAGCTGCTTGCGCACCGCCACGAGCTCGCGCTCGGCCTCCTCGCGGGAGTCGGCGTCGTCCTCGGACTCCGCCAGCTCGACGAGCACCTCCAGGTCGTCGATGCGCGAGCCCATCCGCTCGATGCGGTCCAGCTCCGCCTGCAGACCGGACAGCCGGCTCGTGACCCCCTGGGCGCGCTCGACGTCGTCCCACAGGTCCGGGGCGGCGGCCTGGTCGCTGAGGTCGGCGATCTCCGTGCGCAGCCGGTCCAGGTCGGAGACCTCGCGGATGGAGGCGTACGTCTGGCGCAGGGCGTGGATCTCGGCGGGGAAGTCTGTTGCCACGATCGTCGAGCCTACGCGAGCGGCGGGGCGTGGTCTGCGGCCGCGGACGTCAGGCGTGGTCTGCGGCCGCGGACGTGGGACGGGGTCTGCGGTCGCGCTCCGCGGGGCACCGTCCACCCGCCCGCTCAGCCCCTGGGCGTCCGCAGCCACTCCAGCGCCTCGCGTGCGACGTCCAGCGGCACGACGTGCGGGCCGTCGAACTCCCGGTACGTCACGTCGTAGCCGGCCTCCCGCAGCCGCGGCACGATCCGCCGGCTCGTCTCCTCCACCGGCAGGACGTCGTCGTCGTCGCCGTGGGCCACGAACACCGCCGGGCGCCCCGAGGCCGGTGCGGGCGGCACGAAACCCGGGGAGAACGCCACCACCCGCCGCAGCAGCGCACCGTTGGCCAGCCCGAGCCCCAGGGCGTACGAGCCGCCGTCGGAGAAGCCCGCCACCGCCACCCGGTCCGCGTCGACCGGCACCGTCGCGAACACCCGCTCCAGCGCACGGTCCAGCAGTGCCACGTCGGGGCCGTACCCGCCGGTGACGGCGTCCCACGTCGGGCCGCGGGAGGCGGGCGCCAGCAGCAGCAGGCCGAACTCCTCGGCCAGCGGGCGCAGCGGCGCCAGGCCACCCGCGGCGTCCCCGCCGGAGCCGTGCAGGGCGATGACGAGCGGCAGGGGTCCCGCGGGCAGGCCGGGCGGCACGAGCAGGACGGCGTCCCGTCGGGGAGCCACGCCCAGCGGCCGCTCCCCCGGCTGCGGCGCCGCACCGGCGGGCGGGGTGCCGGGCGGGCGGGCTCGCAGCGCCGCCGGGTGCGGCGTGGCCTGCGGAGCGGTCCCCGGAGCGGCCCCCGGAGCGGCCCCCGGAGCGGTCTGCGGTGCGGGGCGCGGTCCGGTCGGGTCCTCCTGCCCGGCGCAACCGGGCACGAGGGCGGCGGCCGCGGCGGTGAGGACGTGGCGTCGGGTCGGCACGCTCCCGGGGTACCCACCGGCGCCCCGCGGTACCCACCGGCGCCGCCCGCCTACCGCAGCCGCACCACCGCCCGGCTGCTCACCTCCACGTCCACCCCGCCCAGGCGCACCGGCCCGGCGTGCGACCACGGCGGCTCCAGCCGCGCCAGGAGCACCACCTCCGCCGTGCGGCCGTCCGGCGTGCCCGTTCCCGCGCCCACCGCGAGGCCCACCACCTCCGAGCGCGCCCCCGAGCGCTCCAGGTACGCCGCCACGGCAGCCCGCACGGAGGCGTCGCTCAGCGGCAGCGCCGCTCCCGTGCCGTCCGAGGAGCGGTCCGGGGAGTAGTAGGCGGCCCGGTCCACCGCGTCCGCGGCGTCCGCGGCGGCGGCGTCCGCCACGGCCAGCAGGCGCTTGCGCTGCAGGTGCACCGCCGAGGCCGCCGTGGCCGTCAGCACCAGGCACGCCGCGACGAGGGCGTACGCCAGCGACAGGAGCAGGATCCGGCCCTCGTCGCGCTGCCCGTCCCCCACCGCGCACCCCCTCACCGCTCGTCCTCTCACCGCTCGTCCCCGTCAGGTGCCGCGAACCGGTCCACCGCCGCCACCCGCACCACCTCCACCGGCACCCGGGCCGGGACCCTCGCGCCCAGCCACGCCGGCACCAGCGGCAGGTCCACGTCCAGCCGCACCCGGGCGGCCACCAGCGCACCCGGCGCCCCGCACGGCTCGGCCGCGCACTCCAGGCGCAGCACCCGCGCACCGTCCACGTCGAAGCCCTGGTCGCGCGCGGCCAGGGCCACGGCGGCCGCGGCCCGCGCCTCGGCCGCCCCGCCGTCCACCGTCGCCGCCACGATCCGCGCCGCCTCCCGCGCACCGCCCTCCGCCGCGAACGTCGCGGCCTGCACCCGTCCCAGGCACAGCACCAGGTACAGGAGCGGCACGAGCAGCAGGACCCCCACGGCGAGGAACTCCACCGGCGCGCTGCCCTCCTCCTCGCCCGGAACGGACCGCCTCACGGCAGCGCGTCCTCGCGCACCGCGTGCCCCCGGACGTCCAGCGAGCGCCCCGCGTCCACGAGCCCGAGGACCGGCAGCGGGGCGCGCACCCGCACCTGCACGGTCTGCACCCCGCCCACCTCCACGACACGGGCGCTGACGTCCTGCGCGTACCGCGGTGCCAGGGACAGCCGCAGCAGCCGCCGCGCCCGCTCCGCACCGGCCGCCGCCGAACCACCGGCCAGCGCGCCGAACCGGGCCCCCTCCGACGCGCAGTCCACGGCCGTCGCCCGCACGTGCTGGACGAGCGCGACCTGCACCACGAGGAGGAACAGCAGGGTCAGCAGCGCCGCGACGGCCGCGAACTCCGCCACCGCCGAGCCGTCCTCACCCGCCCCGCGGCCGTTCACGACCCTGCGAGGACCCGGTCCATGGACTCCGTGAACATCGCCTCCAGCCGCGGACCGGCCACGGCCCACAGCCCCACCACCAGACCGGCGGTCATGAGCGTGACGAGCACCCAGCCCGGCACGTCGCCCCGGTCGCCGCCGCGCGCGGCCCGCTCCCGCGACCCCGCGCAGCAGAACGCCACCAGGGCGAGCGCGGTGACCGACAGCCACGCCACCGGCCGCGCGCCGATCCCGCCGCCCCGGCGTCGTGCGGACCTCCCCGCCCCCGCCACGACGACCCCTGCCACCGAGTCCTCCGCCATCGCAGTCGTGTGCACCGAAGTCCCTCCCACCGAGCGCTCCTCCCCGCGGCCGGACCACCCGGCACGCACCCTCCACCCCGCACCGCCGCTCACGGGCCCACCCGCAGCACGGCCATCCCGGGGAACACCGCGAACACCACCGTCACCGGCAGGACCAGCAGCACGACCGGGACGAGCATCAGGACCTCCCGGCGCCCGCCCGCCTCCACCAGCTCCCGCTGCCCCGCCTCGCGCACGTCCCGCGCCTGCGCCCGCAGCACGTCCGCCAGCGGCGTCCCCCGCTCCACCGACACCACCACCCCGTCGACGAAGCGCCCCACCACCGGCAGCTCGCTGCGCCCCGCGAACGCCTCCAGCGCCACGCCGAGCGAGGAACCGGCGCGCACCTCCCCCAGCACCCGGCCCAGCTCCTGCGCCACGACGCCCGAGGACGTGCGGGCCACCCGCTCCAGCGCCGCCGCCGGGCCCTCGCCCGCCGCCACCGCCAGCGCGAGCAGCTCCGCCGCCGCCGGGAACTCCGCCAGCAGCCGCTGCCGCCGCCTGCGCACCCGCCAGCCCAGCAGCCAGTCCCGGCCCAGCACCCCGCCCGCCGCCGCCAGCACCAGCAGCAGCGCCATCGGCACCGGGGCCCACCCGCGCTGCACGCCCACCAGGACGCACCCCGCGCCGCCCGCCAGCGCGCCCGCCACCCCCCACAGCACCTGCTCGGCGCGGAACTGCGCCGTCGTCGTGCCGCGGCTCAGGGCGTCGAGGGCGCGCGCCACGGACGCCGAGCCCCCCAGCGCCCGCTCCACCGCCGCGGCCGCGTCCGCCAGCACCGGCGCCAGCAGCCGCCCCAGGGCACGCAGCGCCGCCGGGGAGCCGGCCGGGACGTGAGCGCCCCGCACGGCCGGCACGTAGGGGGCGATCCGCTCCTGCAGCCCCGGGCGGCGGCGCCACGGGCAGCGCTCCAGCACCAGCCACAGGCCCACCCCGGCGGCCAGGCCCAGCCCGGCCCCGAGCAGCGCCCCGCTCACCGCAGCACCCGCCGCTCCTGCGGCAGCCTGCCCAGCAGCAGCATCAGCCGGTACGCCACCAGCGACGCCGCCGCCCCACCCCCCAGCACCGCCGCGCCCGCCGCCGAGTCGTACGCCCGCAGCGCCTCCGGCCGCGTGGCCAGCAGCGCCAGCACCACCCACGGGGCCGCCACCGCCAGCCGCGCCCCGTTCACCGTCCAGCTCTGCCGCGCCAGGAGCTCACCGCGGACCCGCGCGTCGTCGCGCAGGAACGCCGCCAGCGTCCGCAGCAGCCGGCCCAGGTCACCGCCGCCCACCTGCCGCGTCAGCCGCAGCGCCTCCAGCAGCCGGTCCGCCACCGGGTCCGCCAGCTCCTCCTTGAGGACGTCCAGCTCCGCCTCGAAGCTCCCCGAGGCCCGGTAGCGCACCCCGAACCGGGTGAACGCCGGGCGCAGCTCCCGCGGCCCCCGCTCCCCCAGCGCCGCCACGGCCTCCGGCAGGGACATCCCCGCCCGCACCGCCGACGCCAGGTTGTCGACCACGTCGGGCCACAGCTGCCGCACCTGCACCCGCCGCGAGCGCGCACGCCAGCGCACGGCCGCCAGGGGTGCCCAGCCCGCCATCGCCCCGAAGCACACCGCGACCGCCCACACCCCGCCGGCCACCGCGGACACCAGCAGGCCCGCGGTGCCGCACACGGCGCACGCCCCGAGCAGCGCCGCCGGCGCCACCGGGTGCAGGTCCGCCTCCGCCAGCAGCTCCCGCAGCCGGCCGCGCCGCTCCCGCGGGCGGCGCTCCGCCCGCACCGGCGCGGGCCAGCAGGACCACCACACGCAGAACAGCCCCGCGCCGAGCAGCGCCCCGACCAGGACGCCGCTCACCCCGCGCCCCACGCGCCGGAGGGCACGTCCGGCCCCGCACCCGCTCCCGGCCACACCTGCGGCCCGGGCTCCGCGAGCAGCGCGCGCAGGTCGAGGCCCGCCGCCGCGAACCGCTCCGCGTGCGGCGGCCACCCCGGGCCGCGCACGAGCTCCCCGCCCGCCGCACCGCGCCCGCGCACGTAGATCTCGCTCGTCTCCACCACGTCGCCCTCGACGCGGCCGGTCACGGCGAGCACCTCGCGCACCCGGCGGCGCCCGTCCCGGGCCAGCTCCGCGTGCACGACGAGGTCGATCGCCGAGGCCACGGTCGGCACCACGAACCGGCTGGAGACGTTCTCCCCCGCCAGCAGCGGCAGGGTGCACATCTTCGCCACGGCCTCCCGCGCGCCGTTGGCGTGGACGGTGCACATGCCCGGCACGCCGGAGTTCAGCGCGATCAGCAGGTCCAGGCTCTCCGCCTGGCGCACCTCGCCGACGAGGATGCGGTCCGGGCGCATGCGCAGCGCCTCCTTCACGAGCCGGCGCAGCGGGACCTCCCCCACGCCCTCGAGGTTGGGCTGCCGGCACTGCAGCGCCACCACGTCGCGCAGGGGCACCTGCAGCTCGAACACCTCCTCGCAGGTGATCACCCGCTGCTGCGCGGGCACCGCCGCGGCGAGACAGTTCAGCAGCGTCGTCTTGCCCGCCTGGGTCTGCCCGGACACCAGGACGTTGAGCCCCGCGGCGACGGCCGCGGCGAGGAACCGGGCGACGGGGGCGGGCATCGCGCCGAGGGCCACGAGGTCGTCCAGGCGCCGCGCGCGGGCGACGAAGCGGCGGATGTTCACCGCCCAGTGCTCCCGCGTGATGTCGGGGATGACGACGTGCAGGCGGGAGCCGTCCGGCAGGGAGGCGTCCACGAACGGGGAGCTGACGTCGAGACGCCGGCCGGAGGTCGCCAGCATCCGCTCCACCAGGTCGGCGACCTGCTCGCCGCGCAGGATCGTGGTCGTCAGCTCGGGCACGCCGCCGCGGGCGACGAACACCTTGCCCGGCTCGTTGATCCAGATCTCCTCCACCAGGGGGTCGTCGAAGTACTGCTGCAGCGGGCCCCAGCCGGAGACCGCGTCGACGAGGCGCTTCACCGCCCCGGCGGGGTCCTGCAGCCGGGGCAGGGACCCGTCGAGGGAGCGCCGGTCGTAGTTCCGCACGGCGGCGCGCACGAGGTCCTGGACGGGCACGTCGGGGTCGGTGCCGCGGCGCAGGGTCTCGCGCACCTCGTCCTCGACGATGCGCAGGGCGTCCACCCACCCACCTCCGTCCCCGTGCCGCGTCCGGGGCCCGCCGGCCCGCTCCGGTGGGAACGGTAGGCGGGGTGCGGGTCGCGGCACCCGGGTGATGTGGACAACGCCGTGGCGCGCGCGGCCTGTGGACGGCCTGGGCCGGGAGCGCCCGGGCGCTGACAGCATCCGGCGCCGTGCCGATCCGCCTGACGCTCACCGGCCCCGACCCGCAGGACCCGGCGGGCCGGTGGGAGGTGGACGTCGAGGTCGATCCCGCGGCCGGCGGGACCGGCGACGGGCCCGGCGGTGCGGGGACGCGCTGGGAGCACGTCGAGGAACGGCTGCGCGCGCTGAGCGGGCCGTGGTCCGGGCCACCGAGGGTGGGCGGGGTGCGGGTGCCGCCCGGCTCGCTGCTGGGGCGGCGTCCCCTGCTGGACGGCGCCGTCGTCGACGTCGGAGCCTGCGCGGCGGGTGCACCCGCGCGGCACGCCGCGGGCCCGGCCCGGGCCGTGCTGGCGGTGACGGCAGGACCCGACGCCGGCCGCGAGCTGCCCCTGGAGCCGGGCACGCACGTGGTGGGCCGCCGCGGCGCCGGCGTGCCCGTGGCCGACACCGCCCTCTCCCGCCGCCACCTCGCCCTGGGCGTACCCGCGGGCGGCGGCGCCGTGACGGTCGCGGACCTGGGCTCGACCAACGGCACGTGGCTGGAGGAGGACGGCACCCGCCGGGAGGTCGGCGCCGCCGAGCCGCTGCCCGGTCACCCGGTGCGGCTGCACGCGGGCACGTCGGCGTTCGCGCTCGACCCGCCCCCGGAGCCCCCCGCCGCCGCGGGCGAGGACGGCGGCGGCCACGTCCTGGTGAACCGCGCGCCCCGGCTGCGCCCCGCACCCGGCAGCCGGGTGCTGCGCCTGCCCGGCCGGCCGGAGCCCGTACCGCCGCAGCCGTTCCCGTGGCTGGCCGCGGCCGTCCCGGTCGCCCTGGCCGTGGTGATGGCGGTGGTGTGGAGCCCGCTGTCGCTGCTGCTCGGCCTGGCCTCCCCCGTGCTGGTCCTCGGGCAGTGGTGGGGCGACAGGCGTCGCGGCGCGCGGCGGGAGGAGGAGGCCACCACCCGGCACGCCGAGGACAGCGACGCGGTCCTGGAGGAGCTGGCGCGGGAACTGGCCGCCGAGCACGCGGCCCGCCACCGCGACGCCCCCGACGCGGTCACCGTGCTGCGGGTGGCGCGCGGCCCGGGGAGCCGGCTGTGGGAGCGCGGGGCGGACGCCGGGGACGCCCTGGAGCTGCGGCTGGGTACCGGCGACGTGCCCGCGAGCACCTGCTCGCTGGACGGCGACGCCGCCGCGTCGGTGCTGCACGCGGTGCCGGTGACGGTCCGGCTGCCGGAGGTCGGTGTCCTGGGGGTCAGCGGCCCCCGCGGCGCCGTGCTGGGCTGCGCGCGCTCCCTGCTGGGGCAGGTCGCGACGTGGCACGGCCCCGACGAGGTCGCGGTCGCGGTGCTGTCGGCCGCCGGGGACGAGGACGCGGCGGCCGACTGGGGCTGGGCCGCATGGCTGCCCCACGCGCGGGTGCGGCTGTCCCCCGGCGGCACCCCGGGGGACAGCCGCACGTCCGGCAGCGGCCCGGCCGGGGCGCAGCGGCTGGCGGCGGTGGTGGCCGAGCTGAACGCCCTGGTGGCGCGCGGCCCGGGCGTGCCCGCACCGGTTCCGGGCCGGCGCGTCGTGGTCCTCCTCGACGGCTCCCGGCGGCTGCGCGCCGTCCCCGGGATCGCCGGGCTGCTGCGCTCGGGTCCCGCCGCCGGGGTGTTCCTCGTGTGCCTCGACGCCGGGCCGGCCGACCTGCCCGCCGAGTGCGGTGCGGCCCTCCTCCTGCCCGAGGAGACGACCCGCGCGGCCGGCGGCCCGCACGCCGGCGCGGGCGGGGAGGCGGACGAGCAGGTGGGTGGGGAGGCGGTGCTGCGCCGCGAGGGGCACCGGCCGCTGGCCGTGCACGCCGACGGTGTGAGCCCGCGCTGGGCGCAGGACCTGGCACGCGCGCTGGCACCGCTGCGGGACGCGACACCGCCCGCCGCGGGGGCGGCCCTGCCGGAGGGTGTGCGGCTGCTGGAGCTGCTGCGCCGGAGCGACCCGCGGGGCGAGGACCCCCTGGCCCCGGGGGTGCTGGCCCGGCGGTGGAGGCGGCAACCGGCCACCACGCGCTTCCCGGTCGGCTGCGACGAGGCGGGCACGGTCTGGCTCGACCTCGCGGCCGACGGGCCGCACGCCCTCGTGGCGGGCACGACCGGCTCGGGCAAGTCGGAGCTGCTCCAGACGCTCGTGGCCGGCCTGGCCGCGGCCAACCGCCCCGAGGAGCTGCAGTTCGTGCTGGTCGACTACAAGGGCGGCTCGGCGTTCGGCCGGTGCGCCGGCCTGCCGCACTGCGCCGGGCTGGTGACCGACCTCGACGAGCACCTGACCCGCCGTGCGCTGCGGAGCCTGACCGCCGAGGTCCGCCGCCGCGAGCGCCTGCTGCGGGCCGCGGGCGCACCGGACCTGCGGGCGCTGCGCGAGGGCGGCGGGCCGGTGCCGTTCCCGCGGCTGGTGCTGGTCGTCGACGAGTTCCGGGTGCTCGCGGAGGAGCTGCCGGACTTCGTGGCCGGGCTGGTGCGCATCGCGGCGGTGGGGCGCTCCCTGGGCGTGCACCTGGTGCTGGCGACCCAGCGCCCCGCGGGCGTGGTGAGCGCCGACATCCGGGCCAACACGAACCTGCGCATCGCCCTGCGGGTGCAGGACCGCGCTGACGGCGTGGACGTCGTGGGCTCCCCGGAGCCGGCGCTGCTGGACGAGCGCAGCCCCGGTCGCGCGGTGCTGCGCTGCGGCGGCGGGCCCGCCCGCACCGTGCAGGTGGCGCGCGCGGGTGGCCGCGCGCCGGCGCCGGGGACGGGGGCACCGTCGGTGCGGGCGGTGCGCTTCGGGCAGGTCCTGGCCGGCGCGGCGGGAGCCGCACCGGCCCTGCACGGCGGGGACGACCTGGAGCTGCTCGTGGACGCGGTGCGCGGCGCTGCGGCGGAGCTGCACGCGGCGGCCGCCGCCAGCCCGTGGCTCCCGCCGCTGCCGGGATCCCTGAGCACGGCCGACCTGCCCACGGCGGGCGCGGCGGAGCCGGCCGCCGCGCCCGCGTGGGGGCTGCTCGACCTGCCCGGGGAGCAGTCCCAGCCCGTGGCGCGGTGGGACCTGACCGACGGTCAGCACCTGCTCGTCGTGGGCGCGGCGCGCAGCGGGCGCAGCACCCTGCTGCGCACCCTCGTGACGGCCGCCGGGAACTGCTCCGCCGCGGTGCACTGCCAGGTCCTCGACGCGGGCGGCACGCTGGCGGACCTCGCGGCCCACCGGCACGTGGGCTCGCTCGTGGGCCCGGAGGAGCTGTGGCGGGCGGGGCGGGTCCTGTCCCGGCTGCTGGAGGAGGTGCAGGAGCGCCGGGAGCTCCTGGCCGCCCAGGGCGTGCGGAGCCTGGAGGAGCAGCACCTGCGCCGTCCGCCCGCCGAGCGCCTCCCGTACCTGGTGCTGGTGGTCGACGGCTGGGACTCGTGGGCGCGGGCCCTGGCCGACGCCGACCAGGGCGCGGCGGTGGAGGCGGTGCAGCGCCTGCTGCGGGAGGCGTCCGCGCTGGGGGTGCGGGTGGTCCTCAGCGGTGACCGGGGCCTGCTGACCTCGGCGGTCGCGGCGGCCACCGGGACGGTGGTGCTGCTGCGCCTGGCGGACCGGGCGGACGCGGCACTGGCGGGGGTGGACCCGCGCCGGGTGCCGGTGGCGGCTCCCCCGGGGCGCGGCCTGCGGGTGCGGGACGGGCAGGCGGAGGAGGTGCAGGTCGCGGAGCCCGCCACGCCGGGCACCGCGGGGGCGGCGGCAGCACCGGCGACCCCGGCGGGTGCCGCGGGGCCGTGGCGGGTGCGGGCGCTGCCGGAGGAGGGCCCCGTGCTGCCCGGGGTGGTCGTGCCGGCGCAGCGGGGCCGGGCGGGGTCGCCGGTGTTCCCGCGGCTGCTGGTGGGGACCGGTGGCGACGACGGCGGCCCCGTCCACCTGGACCTGACCGCCCGCGGCGCCGGTGCGCTCGTGGTGGGCCCCGCCGGCTCGGGACGCAGCTCGGTGCTGCGGGTGCTGGCGGCCCAGGCTGTGGCGGCCGGCTGGCCGGTGGCGCTCGTGGTGGGACGGGAGGCGGGGCGGGAGGAGCCGGGGGGTCCGGTGTTCCCACCGGGCCGGGGTGCGGAGCTGGCCGCCGCCCTGGACGCGGCGGTGGACGCGGGCACGCCGGCGCTGGTCCTGGCGGACGACGTGGAGGCGCTCGTGGACGCGGACGTGGAGGACGTCCTGCTGCGCCGGCTCGCGGCCGGCACGGGCGAGCGCCTCGTGGGCGCCGGGGTGTCCGCCGACCTGGCGGTGGCCTACCGGGGCCTGGCGGTGCCGCTGCGCAGGGAGCGGCGGGGGCTGCTGCTCGGGACGGGGCGGCGGGTGGAGGGGGAGGTTTTCGGGTTGCGCCCGCTGACGGCCCCGGGCCGGGGACCGGGTGCGGGGTTCGTGCTGCCCGCGGGCCCCGGCGGCGAGGAGGCGGTGCCGGTGCGGCTGGCGCGCCTGGCGCCCGCGGGGGCCGGGGGGTGGTGGGGCCCTACGGTGGTCCCGGGAGCCGGCCGCACGGTGCGGACTCCCCGGTAGGTGTCGGGCGGCGCTGCGCGGGCACTGCGGGGGAGAACCACCGGAGGCACTCCTCCACCGACGCACGGTGAGTACTTATCGACGCTCCGCATCTGCGACGCTGGTGCGGACAGGGGCGCCCGGCGCGGCGCCCGTACCTGGGAGGACGGACCGTGGGAACCACCCTGGCCGGCAGCGGAACCGGCAGCGACCTCGTGGAGCTGCGCGTTCCCGCTGATCCGGCCTACCTGACCGTCGTGCGGACCGCGAGCGCCGGGCTGGCCGCCCGGCTCGACCTCACCCTCGACGAGATCGAGGACCTGCGCATCGCCGTCGACGAGGCGTGCACCCTGCTGCTGGACCCGCAGGCCGAGCACGGCGAGATCACCGCGCTGTTCCGCCTGGGCTCCGGGGTGCTGGAGGTCGAGGTGCGCGGCCCCGCCACGGTGCTGCCGGAGCGCTCGAGCTTCGCGTGGGCGGTGCTGGAGGCGCTCGTCGGCGAGGTCGCGACGGGCCAGTCCACGGAGGGTGCCTGGATCGTGCTGCGGCACACGCGGGCACGGGGAGCGACATGAGGGCGGCGGAGCGGTGGACGGCGCGGGGAGGGGACCGGTGATGGCCGCGGTGGAGGGCGGCGGCGACACCGGCAGGGAGCTGCTGGCGGGTCCTCCTCCGGCGCGCCGCGGGGAGGGCTCGCGAGGGGTGCCGGTCGTGCCGGCACCCGCGCCGGGTGACGACCCCGTGGACGAGGTCACCACGGACGGGGTCACCACGGACGGGGTCACCACGGACGAGGTCACCACGGATGCGACGGTGGACCTGACCGACGTGGTCGTGGAGGACGGCGACGGGCACCCGGTGGCGGGGCACGCGGACTTCGTGCGCTTCGCCGACCTGCCCGAGGGCTCCGCGGAGCGCTCGGCCCTGCGCGAGGACCTGCTGCGGCGGCACCTGCAGCTCTCCGACCACCTCGCGCGGCGCTTCGCGGGCCGCGGTGAGCCGCACGACGACCTCGTGCAGGTCGCCACCATCGGGCTCATCAAGGCCCTGGACCGCTTCGACCCCGCGCGGGGGGTGCCGTTCCCCGCCTACGCGATCCCGACGATGCTCGGCGAGGTCAAGCGGCACTTCCGCGACCGGGGCTGGGCCCTGCGGGTGCCGCGACGGCTGCAGGAGACCGGCCGGGCCCTGGCGGACGCCCGCGAGGCCCTCACGCACGAGCTGGGCCGGGCCCCGACGATCGCCGAGCTCGCCGCGCGCACCGGCCGGGACACCGACGAGGTCGTGGAGATCCTGGAGTCGGCGAACGCCTACTCCACGGTTCCGCTGGACGCCTCGCCCGACTCCGGCGCCTCCACCCTCGGCTCGGTGGACGAGCAGCTGGAGCGGGTGGACAACCGGGAGGCGCTGCGGCCGCTGCTGGCCCAGCTGCCCCCGCGGGAGCGGCGCATCCTGGCGCTGCGCTTCGTGCGCGGGATGTCGCAGTCGCAGATCGCCTCGGAGGTCGGCATCTCCCAGATGCACGTCTCGCGACTGCTCAGCCGGACCCTCGCGCAGCTGCGCGAGGGACTCGGCGGCGACGAGGACTGAGGCGAGCGGCCCGGTCCCGGACCGGCCCGCTCAGAGGTCGACCGCGGCCACGACGTCCCGCCGGAACACGGCGGCGATCACGGCGGCGGCGGGGAGGGTGAGCAGCAGCGCGGCCCACAGGGCACCGCCGGAGAACTGCGGGAGGCCGACGGACAGCTGGAGCACCTGCCAGACCAGGACCGGCGTCCTGGACCAGCGGCGCCGGCGCCACAGGCCGCGCGCGCAGGCGGACAGCCCGGCCGCCAGGGCCAGCGTCAGGACGACGAGGGCGACGGCGGCCCCCACCTCGGTCGCGTCACGTGTCAGCAGGCCCCACACCAGGTAGCCGGCGCCGGCGAGGAGGAGGACGACCTCCGCCACCACCAGGGCCACCAGGACCGTCAGGGCGGGCGGCCGGCCGGCGGTGGTCGCGGGATCCGGCGCGGGTGGGGGAACGTCTCGCACGCCGGAACCGTAACCGTTCGTGCCGGATGGGTGAGTTACCGCCCGGACGGCTCGAAACGTGACCCAGCGTGCGGGACTAATTCCGGATGGATACGATGTTACGTCCGTGTGACGAATGCCTCAGGCAGCCACGTCCAAGACGTTGCCCGTTCCTCTTGTGGGACCGGCCGCGGGATGTGAACCTGTAGTCAACGAGATCCCCGACGGGTAGTTGTCGCACGCGACCGCGCACCCGTCCCGGCACCGCCGTCGTCGCCGGTGCTCAGGGGTCACCGCACCCGAATCCGCTCCCGGCGGCTTCATGGTGCGTACCCGACACCGCTACGCAGAGGAGTGAACACAACGATGGACTGGCGTCACCGTGCCGCCTGCCTCGACGAGGACCCGGAGCTCTTCTTCCCGATCGGCAACACCGGCCCGGCCATCCTGCAGATCGAGGAGGCCAAGGCCGTCTGCCGTCGCTGCGACGTCGTCGAGTCGTGCCTGAAGTGGGCGATCGAGACGGGGCAGGACGCAGGCGTGTGGGGTGGGCTCTCGGAGGACGAGCGCCGCGCCCTCAAGCGTCGCGCGGCCCGCGCTCGCCGCGCTGGCTGACCGAACCCGCGACACCACCTGCGCCCCGGCCCCTCAGGGCCGGGGCGCAGCCGCGTCGGCCCGGCGCGCCGAGCGGATGCGGGCCTCCAGGCGCACCTCCGTCCCACCGGCGGGGCTCGCCCCGAAGTCCATCCGGCCGCGCAGCTCCCCCGCCACCAGCGAGTGCACGATCTGGGTGCCGAGACCGGAGCGGCCCACGGCGAAGTCCTCCGGCAGCCCCATGCCGTCGTCGGAGACCACCACGATGAGCCGCTCGTCGTCCTCCCGCTGCACCCGCAGGTGCACCGTGCCCTCCTCCCCCGGCCGGTAGCCGTGCTCCACGGCATTGGTGACGAGCTCGGTCAGCACGAGCGCCAGCGGGGTGGCGTCCTCCTGCCGCAGCGCCCCGAAACGCCCGTCCCGCGCGATGCGCACCCGCGCCGACGTCGACGTCGCCACCTCCGCCGCCAGCATCAGGCACCGGTCGAGCACCTGGTCGAAGTCCACCGTCTCGTCCACGCCCTGCGCGAGCGTCTCGTGGACCAGCGCGATCGTCGCCACGCGCCGCATCGCCTCCTGCAGCGCCGCGCGCCCCTCGTCGGACCCGATGCGCCGCGCCTGCAGCCGCAGCAGCGCCGCCACCGTCTGCAGGTTGTTCTTCACCCGGTGGTGCACCTCCCGGATGGTGGCGTCCTTGGTCAGCAGCTCGCGCTCCCGGCGGCGCAGCTCCGAGACGTCGCGCACGAGCAGCAGCGCGCCGACCCGCACCGGCGGCACCCTGGTGTCGTCGCGGCGCACCAGCGGGATCGCCCGCATCGACAGGGTCGCCGCGTCGGTCTCCAGGTCCGTGCGCCACGGGGCGCGGCCCATCACCACGAGCGGCAGCGACTCGTCGACAGGCAGGTGGCTCGCCACCAGGTTGGAGGCGACCTCCGCGAGGCTGGCGCCCACCAGGTCCCCGATGAGCCCGGCCCGGTGGAAGGCGGACAGCGCGTTCGGGCTGGCGTACGTGACGGTTCCCTCCGCGTCCAGGCGCAGCATCCCGTCGCCGACACGCGGAGCGCCCCGGCGCGACCCGGTCGGCGCACCCGCCTGCGGGAAGTCCCCGGTGGCGACCATGCGCGCCAGGTCGTCCGCGCACTTGATGTAGCTGAGCTCCAGGCGGCTGGGGGTGCGCGACGCCGCCAGGTTCGTGTGCCGCGCCAGCACCGCGAGAACCCTGCCGTCGCGGACCACGGGGATGGTCTCCTCGCGGACGGCGGCGTCCTCGTCCCACTCCGGGTCCCTGCCCCGGATGGTGCGGCCCTCGTCGAAGCTGGCGTCCACCTGCGGGCGCCGCCCGCGCTGCAGCACCGAGCCCACCACGTCGTCGTAGTGGACGGTGGGACCGGTCGTGGGCCGGCAGTGCGCCACGGCGACGAACCCGTCGCCACCCGCCGCGGGCGCCCACAGCACCAGGTCGGCGAAGGACAGGTCGGACAGCAGCTGCCAGTCCCCCACCAGCAGGCGGATCCACTCCGCGTCGGCCGGCTCGAGGTCCGTCTTGGTGCGCAGCAGGTCGGTCGTCGAAGGCACCACTGCAGCGTAGGGGCGCAGGGCGCCCCGCCGTCACGACGGTCCACCGCCGCACTCCCGCACGGGGGTGCGGCGGTGGGCCCTCAGCCGGCCCGCAGGACGGTGCGCAGGACGCGCAGCGCCACGGACAGCGACGCCAGGTCGCTGTGCTCCAGCGCCCGGATCTCCTGCATCGTCGCCCTGGCCCGCCGGACCGCGGCGGCGTTGGCCTCCTCCCACAGGGACACCGCGCGCTCGGGCTCGCGCACACCCTGCGCCCCGGTGTCCGCGCCGCCGACCGCCAGGACGGCGCGGGTCAGCTCGCGCAGCGCCGAGTACAGGTCGTCGCGCAGCGCCGCCCGGGCCAGGGACTGCCAGCGGTCGGCGCGGCCCAGCTCGCTGATCCGGGTGAGCAGGTCGTCCACGCCGTAGCGCTCCGAGACGGCGTACCAGGTGGCCGCGACGTCCCGCGGCGACCGGCCGATCTCCTCGGCCAGCTCGGCCACGTCCAGCAGGGAGAACGTGTACAGCAGCGTCGCGAAGCGCTCCGCCGTCGCCTCCGGCACCCCCAGGCCCAGCAGCTCCGCCGCCTCCGCCCGCATCGCCCCGGCCTCCGCGCCGCGCAGCAGGCCCGGCACCTCCCCGGCCAGGCCCGACACCACGTCCCCGAACCTGCGGACCTCCGTGGCCACGTCGAGCCCCTCGGGCCGCACGTGGAGGAACCAGCGCACCGAGCGGTCCAGCAGCCGCTGCACCTGCACGCGCAACCTGGTCTGCACCTCCGCCGGCACGACGCCGTCGAGGGCCTCCACCTGCCCGGTCAGCTCCGGCAGCGAGAACGTCTCGCGGACCACGGCGTAGGCGCGCACCACCTGTGCCGCGTCGGCCCCCGTCTCCTCCCGCGCGCGGAAGGCGAAGGTGATGCCGCCGGAATTCACGAGGTCGTTGACCAGGACGGTGGTGCTGATCTCCCGGCGCAGCGGGTGCTCCGTCACCCCGTCCCCGAAGCGCTCCACCAGCTCCCGGGGGAAGTAGCCCAGGAGCTCCCGCGACACCCACGCCTCGTCCGGCAGGTCGCCGGCGAGGACGGCCCCGGCGAGCCCGATCTTGGCGTAGGCGGACAGCACCGACAGCTCCGGCACCGTCAGGCCCAGCCCTTCGCGGGCGCGCCGGTCCACCTCCGCGGCGGACGGCAGGAACTCCAGCTCCCGGTCCAGCGCCCCGGCCGCCTCGAGGGAGTCGACGAACCGCCGGTGCGCCGGCAGCAGCCGGGCCGCGCTGTGGCCCTCCACCGAGAGCATCGTGTTCTGCTCGTAGTTGTTGCGCAGCACCAGGCGCGCCACGTCGTCCGTCATCCGGCCGAGGGTGCGGTTGCGCTCCTCCCCGTCGAGCTGCCCGTCGGCGACGAGGTGGTCGAGGAGGATCTTGATGTTGACCTCGTGGTCGCTGCAGTCGACACCGGCGGAGTTGTCGATCGCGTCGGTGTTCAGCTTCACCCCGCGCAGCGCCGCCTCGACCCGCCCGCGCTGGGTGAGGCCGAGGTTGCCGCCCTCGCCGACGACACGCACCCGCAGGTCCTGCCCGTCGATGCGGACCGGGTCGTTGGCCTTGTCGCCGACGTCCGCGGCGGTCTCCGTGGACGCCTTGACGTAGGTCCCGATCCCGCCGTTCCACAGCAGGTCCACCGGTGCCCGCAGCACCGCCCGCACCAGGTCCGTCGGGCTCATGGCGCCCGTGCCCTCCGGCAGCCCGAGCCGGGCCGCCACCTGCGGCGTCACGGGGACGGACTTCGCGGTGCGGGAGTGCACCCCTCCCCCGGGGCTGATGAGCGCGGGGTCGTAGTCGGCCCACGAGGAGCGGCCCAGCCCGAACAGCCGCTGCCGCTCCGCGAAGGAGGCCGCGGGGTCGGGGTCGGGGTCGAGGAACACGTGCCGGTGGTCGAACGCCGCGACCAGCCGGATGTGCCCCGACAGCAGCATCCCGTTGCCGAACACGTCGCCGCTCATGTCGCCCACGCCGACCACGGTGACGTCCGTGCTCTGCGGGTCGACGCCGAGCTCCCGGAAGTGCCGGCGCACGCTCTCCCACGCCCCGCGGGCGGTGATGCCCATGGCCTTGTGGTCGTAGCCGTTGGAGCCGCCGGAGGCGAAGGCGTCCCCGAGCCAGAACCCCTTCTCCCGGGCGATCTCGTTGGCGGTGTCCGAGAACGTCGCGGTGCCCTTGTCCGCGGCGACGACGAGGTACGGGTCGTCGCCGTCGTAGCGCACCACTTCCGCGGGCGGGACGACGACCTGCTGCCCGCCCTCGGTGTGCAGGTTGTCGGTGACGTCGAGCAGGGCACCGATGAAGGTGCGGTAGCTGGCGACGCCCTCCGCCCACCAGGCGTCGCGGTCGGCGGCCGGGTCGGGCAGCTGCCTGGCGACGAAGCCCCCCTTGGCGCCCGTCGGCACGATGACCGCGTTCTTGACGACCTGCGCCTTGACGAGGCCCAGCACCTCGGTGCGGAAGTCCTCGCGCCGGTCGGACCAGCGCAGCCCGCCGCGCGCGACGTCCCCGAAGCGCAGGTGCACGCCCTCCACGCGGGGGCTGTACACCCAGATCTCGTACGCGGGCCGCGGTTCGGGCAGCCCGACGATCCCCCGCGGGTCCAGCTTGAACGACAGGTGCACGTGGCGGCGCCCGTCGGGGCCGCGCTGGAAGGCGTTGGTGCGCAGCACGGCCCGCACCACCGACATCAGCGCGCGCAGGATCCGGTCGGCGTCGAGCCCGGCGACGTCGTCGAGGGCACCGTTCGCCTCTTCGAGGACCGCCGCGACCGTCTCCCGGCGCTCGTCGGCGTCCAGGGAGCGGGCCGGGGCGAACCTGGCCTCGAACAGGCGGACCAGGAGCCTCGTCGCGGCGCCGTTCGCCAGCAGCGTCGAGGCGATGTAGTCCAGGCTGTAGGGCAGACCCGTCTGCCGCAGGTAGCGCACCAGGGCGCGCACCACCGCGACCTCGCGCCAGTGCAGCTGGGCCTGCAGCACCAGGCGGCTGAGGGAGTCGCTCTCGGCGCGCCCGGACCAGGCCGCCGCGAACGCCGACGTGAACAGCCGGTGCAGGACGTCGGGGTCGACACCCGCGCGCTGCAGCTCCGCGGGCAGCCGGAAGCCGAAGTCGTACACCCACGCCGTCGCCCCGTCGGAGCGGTGCAGGGTGTGCGGGTGCTCGTCGGTGACCTCGACCCCGAGGTCGCCCAGCAGGGGGAGCACGGTGCTGAGGGTCACCGGCTCGGTGCGGTAGAAGATGAGCCGCCAGATGCCGTTCTCCGCGTCCTCGGGCTCGTGCAGCGCCAGCTGGGGCGTCTCGTCGCCCTCGGCCACCGCGCGCAGCAGCTCCTCGAGCCGGTGGATCTCCACGACCGCGGTGAAGGGCATCACGTCCGCCCGGTACGCCTCCGGGATGCCCCTGACCCAGTGGCGGGTGAGCTCCGCGCCCTCGTCCTCCCCGAGCACGTCGCGGGCGGCGTCGGCGAACTCGTCCTCCCAGCTGCGGGTGGCCCGCACCAGCGCCGCCTCCAGCTCGGTGGCGTCGACCTGGCGCAGTTCCTCCCCCGGACGCGCCCGCACCACCACGTGGACGCGTGCCAGCACGGACTCCGACACGGCGAGGGTGTGCTCCACGCTGCCGGCGTCGAACGCGCCCTGCAGGACCCGCTCGATCTCCGCGCCGACCTGGGTGGTGTAGCGGTCGCGGGGCAGGAAGACCAGGCACGACATGAAGCGCCGGTAGTCGTCCTGCCGCAGGAACAGGCGGGTGCGGCGGCGCTCCTGCAGGCGCAGCACCGCGATGGCCGTGCGGAAGACGTCCTCGACGGGGGCCTGCAGCAGCTCGTCGCGGGGGAACGTCTCCAGGACGGTGAGCAGGTCCTTGGCGGAGTGCCCGCTGGCCGCGAACCCGGCGCGCTGCAGGACGGCGGCGACCTTCTCGGCCACGACGGGCACGCGCCGCACGCTCTCGGTGTAGGCCGAGGACGTCAGCAGGCCCAGGAAGCGGCGCTCGCCCACGACGCGGCCCTGGGCGTCGAACCTCTTGACGCCGATGTAGTCCAGGTAGGCGGGCCGGTGCACGGTGGCGCGGGCGTTGGCCTTGGTGATGACGAGGGGGTGCGGTTCGCGCGCGTGGTCGCGGACCGGGCCGCTGAGCCGCCGGGCCGGGCGCTTGGGCCGCTCCTCCGACTCCCCCAGGACCCCCAGGCCCGTGCCCGGCCGGGCACGCAGCACGTCGTGGCCGTCCTCGGTGTCCAGGTCGTACTCGCGGTAGCCGAGGAACGTGAAGCGGTCGTCGGCGAGCCAGCGCAGGAAGCGCTCGGCGCCGTGCAGCTCCGCGGCGTCCGGCCCGGGCGGTGGGGCGTCGCGCAGCTCGTCCGCCAGCTCCAGCGCGCGGGCCCGCATGGGTTTCCAGTCGCGGACGGCGGCGTGGACGTCGGCGAGCACACCGCGCAGGGACGCCTCCAGGGCCGCGAGGCGCCCGGGATCGTCGATGCGGTCGATCTCGACGCGGATCCACGACTCGCCCTGGCACCCGGTCTCGGTGTCCGGGCCGGTGACGACGCGCTGCAGGGTGCCACCGGCGTCGCGCACGACGCACAGCTGGGGGTGCACGAGCTGGTGGATGGCGAGGCCCTGCCGGGTGATCTCGGCCGTGACGGAGTCGACGAGGAAGGGCATGTCGTCGGTGACGACCTCCACGGCGCTGCGCCGGGACCTGCCGGCGGCCTCGGGCCCGTGCACCCGCACCGTCGTGGTGCCGGGGGGACGCCGCGTCCCGGTCTGCAGGTGGGACAGCAGGGCGGCACCGTGCTCGGCGGGCGGGCGGGCGCTGAGGTCCTCGTCGGGCGTGTGGGCGTAGTACCTGGCGAGGAGCGCTTCCAGCGCCTCGCGTGAGGACAGGCCACCGGGCAGGTCGCCCGCCGGGGAGGGCAGGGCGGCGCAGGCGGCGAGCAGGGCGGAACCGGACTGTTCGGCGACGTTGCCGGGCATGGCGCGCTCCGTGGTGGCGGTCGGGTCGGCACTGCGCTCGACCCTAGCCCTGCCCGGTCGCGGGCGGCGCGTCCACGCGTGGTCCTGCGGGACCGCAGGCCGGAGGCGTCCCGGCGGTCACCTAGGCTTCGGCTGCGGGCCGCCCGGGCCCTGCTGGGCGAGCGGTGGAGGAGGCAGCGTGCGGCTGCACGAGGAGATCCGCTACGACGCGGCCGTGGAAGCGGTCTTCGCCGTCCTCACGGACCCGGCGTTCCTGGACGCCAGGTGCGCCGCGGCGGGCGCCCTGGAGCACTCCCGCGAGGTGCGGCCCTCGGGAGCGGGAACGACGGTGACGGTGCGCCGGGTGCTGAGCACCCGGGGTCTGCCGGACTTCGCGGCCCGCATGCTGGGCGCGACCATGACCCTGACGGAGAGCACCGCCTGGGGCGCACCCGGCGGGCAGGGGGAACGCCGCGGTACCACCACCCTGCGGATCGAGGGCGCACCGGTCACGCTCACGGGGGAGACCGTGCTGCGCCCCGAGGGGGTCGCGGGCAGCGTCCAGGTCGTGAGCGGTGACCTCGTGGCCAAGGTGCCGCTCTTCGGGGGCAAGGTGGAGCAGGCCGCCGCGCCGGCCCTGCGGGCCGGCGTGCTGGCGGAGGGAGCGCTCGCCGCCCGCTGGCTGGCCGAGCGCGGCTCCTGAACCCTGCCGCGGGAGCGCTGCAGGCGCGCCCGGGTCAGGGTGCGCGCAGCAGGTCGTCCACCTCGGTGGCGTCGTACCAGAGCAGCTCGTGCCCCTCGGCGGCCTCGACGCTGAACCGGGCGTCCTCGTCACCGGCCGCTGCGGCGTCGAGGTTGTCCACGGCCGCGGTGACGTCGTCGACGGCCTCCTCGTCGTCGACGTGCACGCTGACGAGGCAGGCCCGCGGGATGTCGCGGGTGAGGAGGACCGCGGAGCGGCCGGTGCCGGACATGCTCAGCGGCGGTGAGGCGGTGAGGGCGTCCTGCGGGACGTCCAGCGCGAGGACGACGCGCCGGCGCGGCGCGGTGGGGTCCGCGGCCAGCAGGTGCAGGGACCGCTCGGCCGCGTCGCTGGACGCCGCGTACTCCAGCTCCTCCTCCAGCTCCCGCGGATCGGCGTCGACGTACCACTCGCGCAGGGCGTGGGTGACCCCGTGAACCTGCACGGGGGCCTGCGCGAGGACCACCTCGCCGTCGCCGGCCACGACGGACCGCAGCGACGACAGGGTGCTGGGCAGGTAGACGCGGACGGTCCTCGGTCCGGTACCAGGCATGGGAGGGCTCAGCCCCGCTCCCCGTGGTTCCCGACGGCTGCCGAAGCTCCGGCATCGCCGCCGACAGCGGCGTCCTCCTCGGAGAAGCGGATGCCGTCGAGGTCGGCGAGCCGCTCGTCGGCGTCGGTCTCACCGAGGTGGTCGGCGTTGGCTGCGCGCTCGAACCACAACCGCGCCTCGGCCGCCCGGCCCGACTCCTCCAGCGCGTCCGCGTAGGCGTACCAGAGACGCGGCTGCCACGGACGGGCACGATCCCGTGCCTGCAGCTCGGGGCCCTGGAGTGCCACGACGGCCGCCTCGGCCTGCCCGAGGTCGCGACGCGCTCCAGCGGCGACGATCAGCATCTCGACACGTCCCCCTTCGTCCAGCTCACGTGCTTCGGCGGATCCCGCAAGTTCGAGCGCACGCTCGGGACGCCCCAACCCGCGCTCGCAGTCGGCCATGATCGGCAGGTAGGCCGGATCGCCCGTCAGCCGGCGGGCCGCCCGGAACTCGGCCAGGGCGGCGTCGAAGTGCCCGGCGCGGTAGGCGGCGATGCCCGCTGCTTCGCGCACCATACCGATTCGGCCGGCCCGGCGTTGCGCTGCGCGCGCGTGCTGCCACGCCTGTTCGGGGTCCTCGTCGACGAGGCGCCCTGCGAGCACGAGGTGCCGTGCGACCGCCAGGGCGTTCGGGGCGGCGAGCCCGCGCAGCGCCTCGCGCGCCGCCGGGTCCAGTTCACGGCCCGTGACGTCCTCGGGCAGCGGCGGCTCCGGCTCCCGCTCGGCCCGCACACGCTCGGGGGGACGCGAACTCCTGCCCGTCGTCACCGAGTCGCGTCCTGCGGGACGACCGGGCCGCTGGCCCCCCGACCCGGCACGCTGCGGGCCTGCACCTCCGCGGCCACCGGTCGCGCCGGGTGCCGCTGCCCGCCGAGGTGCACCGGTTCGAGCCGCATCGGGACGCCGCTCGGGGCGTCCCTGTCTCTGGGCGTCACCGTTCTCGCCCGCGCGCCGCTCGGCTTGCTGCCGCGGCGCGTCGTCGCGGTCCCGCCGGACGTCACGGCGCCCACCGTCCCGGCTGTCCGCGGGACGCCCGCCGCTCCGGGGCCCGGCTGTGGTGCCCGACCGGTCGCGCCCGTCCCGGGGCCCGTCCTGCGAGGACGGGCCGGACTCCCTCGCGGGCCGGTCCCAGGACCGGCTCTGCCCCTGGCGCTCGGCACCGGCGCGCGACTGGCCACCGCGAGGGGCACCGGGCGCCCCACCGCGCCCGGACCGGGCCGCGTTCGAGGCGTCGCCGCCCGCCTGAGAGCCTGCACGGCCGCGTCCGCCGCCGGAACCCGCCGCCCCGCTGCCGGCGCGCCGGGGTGCGCCGCCACGCCCTCCTGTGGGCCCGCCGGACCGACCAGACGCTCCGAAGCTCACAGGCACCCCTTGATACAGACGGCAGTCGTTGGTCCGCTGGTCGCGTCACCGCGACACACCCGCCGAGGGCGCGCGGCCTCCCTACGATCCCACACCGAAGAGGACGGTCATGACCGTCGAGGACGAGGAGGGGGTGGTCGCTGTGGGTGTTGGCTGGTGTGGTTGGTGGGGGAAATGGTGGAGGCCCCACCCCCCTGCCACGTGGTGTGGCGAGGGGGTGGGGCCTGTCACGGGTAGTCCGGCGGTGTCCTACTCTCCCACCCCCTCTCGGAGGCAGTACCATCGGCGCTGGTGGGCTTAGCTTCCGGGTTCGGAATGTGACCGGGCGTTTCCCCACCGCTATGACCACCGAAACACTTCTCGGGTCTGCTACTCACCACACACCCCCCACACCCCCAACGTCATGCGGGGGGTGGGTGGGGGTGGGCTCGTATCCCGGGAACCACACAGTGGACGCGAACACACAGTTTCATAGCCTGTTTGTTGTCAAGTTGTCGGCTTATTAGTACCGGTCAGCTGCACACCTCGCTAGTGGGTGCTTCCACATCCGGCCTATCAACCCAGTAGTCTGCTGGGAGCCTCTCCCACCCCGAAGGTGGATGGAAACCTCATCTCGAAGCAGGCTTCCCGCTTAGATGCTTTCAGCGGTTATCCCTTCCGAACGTAGCCAACCAGCCGTGCTCCTGGCGGAACAACTGGCACACCAGAGGTTCGTCCGTCCCGGTCCTCTCGTACTAGGGACAGCCCTTCTCAAGTTTCCGACGCGCGCAGCGGATAGGGACCGAACTGTCTCACGACGTTCTAAACCCAGCTCGCGTACCGCTTTAATGGGCGAACAGCCCAACCCTTGGGACCTACTCCAGCCCCAGGATGCGACGAGCCGACATCGAGGTGCCAAACCATGCCGTCGATATGGACTCTTGGGCAAGATCAGCCTGTTATCCCCGGGGTACCTTTTATCCGTTGAGCGACCGCGTTTCCACAAACCACGGCCGGATCACTAGTCCCGACTTTCGTCCCTGCTCGACATGTCTGTCTCACAGTCAAGCTCCCTTGTGCACTTACACTCGCCACCTGATTGCCAACCAGGCTGAGGGAACCTTTGGGCGCCTCCGTTACTCTTTAGGAGGCAACCGCCCCAGTTAAACTACCCACCAGGCACTGTCCCTGATCCGGATCACGGACCGAAGTTAGACATCCAGAACGACCAGAGTGGTATTTCAACGGTGACTCCACCGACACTGGCGTGCCGGCTTCACAGTCTCCCACCTATCCTACACAAGCCGTTCCGAACACCAATACCAAGCTATAGTGAAGGTCCCGGGGTCTTTCCGTCCTGCTGCGCGTAACGAGCATCTTTACTCGTAGTGCAATTTCGCCGAGTTCGCGGTTGAGACAGCGGAGAAGTCGTTACGCCATTCGTGCAGGTCGGAACTTACCCGACAAGGAATTTCGCTACCTTAGGATGGTTATAGTTACCACCGCCGTTTACTGGCGCTTAAGTTCTGAGCTTCGCGCACCGAAGTGCACTAACCCGTCCCCTTAACGTTCCAGCACCGGGCAGGCGTCAGTCCGTATACATCGTCTTGCGACTTAGCACGGACCTGTGTTTTTAGTAAACAGTCGCTTCTCCCTGGTCTCTGCGGCCCTCAAAGGCTAGCCAGCAAGTGGCTTCACCCCTCAGGCCCCCCTTCTCCCGAAGTTACGGGGGCATTTTGCCGAGTTCCTTAACCACGATTCACTCGATCGCCTTGGTATTCTCTACCTGACCACCTGAGTCGGTTTAGGGTACGGGCGGCTCGAACCTCGCGCCGAGGCTTTTCTAGGCAGCATGGGATCACCCTACTTCCCCCATACGGGGTCACCATCAGGTCTCAGGCTGTGTGAGGTGCGGATTTGCCTACACCTCGCCCTACACCCTTGGACGTGGACAACCATCGCCACGCGGAAGCTACCCTCCTGCGTCACCCCTGTTACTACGCTTGCCTACTACCGGTTCGGGTCGCACGCTCCACCACAACACCCCCGAAGGGATCCTGGGCTTTGGGTGCTCAGCATCACCAGGTTCAGCATGGGCGGTTCTACGCCGGTACGGGAATATCAACCCGTTGTCCATCGACTACGCCTGTCGGCCTCGCCTTAGGTCCCGACTTACCCAGGGCGGATTAGCCTGGCCCTGGAACCCTTGGTCATTCGGCGGACGGGTTTCTCACCCGTCATTCGCTACTCATGCCTGCATTCTCACTCGTGTGCAGTCCACGACTCGATTCCTCGGCCGCTTCACCCCACACACGACGCTCCCCTACCCATCCACGCACCTGGACCCACCCCACGAGGGAGCAGGCCGAGCATACGCGTGAATGCCACGGCTTCGGCGGTGTGCTTGAGCCCCGCTACATTGTCGGCGCGGAATCACTTGACCAGTGAGCTATTACGCACTCTTTAAAGGGTGGCTGCTTCTAAGCCAACCTCCTGGTTGTCTGCGCAACTCCACATCCTTTCCCACTTAGCACACGCTTTGGGGCCTTAGCCGGTGATCTGGGCTGTTTCCCTCTCGACTACGAAGCTTATCCCCCGCAGTCTCACTGCCACGCTCTCACTTACCGGCATTCGGAGTTTGGCTGACGTCAGTAACCCGGTGGGGCCCATCGGCCATCCAGTAGCTCTACCTCCGGCAAGAAACACGTGACGCTGCACCTAAATGCATTTCGGGGAGAACCAGCTATCACGGAGTTTGATTGGCCTTTCACCCCTACCCACAGCTCATCCCCCAGGTTTTCAACCCTGGTGGGTTCGGTCCTTCACGCGGTCTTACCCGCGCTTCAACCTGGCCATGGGTAGATCACTCCGCTTCGGGTCTAGAGCACGCGACTCAAACGCCCTATTCGGACTCGCTTTCGCTACGGCTACCCCACACGGGTTAACCTCGCCACGTACCACTAACTCGCAGGCTCATTCTTCAAAAGGCACGCCGTCACTCCCCCGCAGGGACAGCTCCGACGGCTTGTAGGCACACGGTTTCAGGTACTATTTCACTCCCCTCCCGGGGTGCTTTTCACCTTTCCCTCACGGTACTTGTCCGCTATCGGTCATCAGGAAGTATTTAGGCTTACCAGGTGGTCCTGGCAGATTCACACGAGATTTCACGGGCCCCGTGCTACTCGGGATACCCCTCGGGAGGCCACGCCATTTCGCCTACGGGGGTCTCACCCACTATGCCGGACCTTCCCAGATCCTTCGGCTATGACACGACTTTCTGACTCCCTGGAAGGATGACAGCCCTTCCTGAAGGGTCCCACAACCCCGGACGTGCAACGCCTGTCAGCTTTAACACACGACTCGGTTTAGCCTCATCCGCTTTCGCTCGCCACTACTCACGGAATCGCGGTTGCTTTCTCTTCCTGTGGGTACTGAGATGTTTCACTTCCCCACGTTCCCTCCACACACCCTATGTGTTCAGGTGCGGGTGACTGGACATGATTCCAGCCGGGTTTCCCCATTCGGAAATCCTCGGATCAACGTTCGGTTGCCAACTCCCCGAGGCTTATCGCAGGCTCCTACGTCCTTCATCGGCTCCTGATGCCAAGGCATCCACCATGTGCCCTTAAAAACTTGGCCACAAAAGACTACAAAGATGCTCGCGTCCACTGTGCAGTTCTCAACATACGAGCCGCAGCCACCGGCAACCACCCAACACCCACCCCCACCAACCCCCACCACAAGAGAGGGGACCGGGAAGCGGTATGCCGGACACCGGCAAACCCGACCAGAAAGACAACCTCACGGCCGATCTTTCAGGACCCAACAGCGTGCCAGCGGCCTCTTCCCCCACTCTTCTCCCGGTCCAACCACCCCACCCTTCCCGAAGGAAGGAAAGAGCCGGCGTACTGGAGAGACACGAGCAGACGAAGAAGCCGCATGTCGATGTTCCACCCGTGAGCTACCGCCCCGTGACATCCGCACGGGCAACGGCCTCTGGACACCCACCACCCGAAGGCGTGATGTGGATGTCAGATGCTCCTTAGAAAGGAGGTGATCCAGCCGCACCTTCCGGTACGGCTACCTTGTTACGACTTCGTCCCAATCGCCAGTCCCACCTTCGACGGCTCCCTCCCACAAGGGGTTGGGCCACCGGCTTCGGGTGTTACCGACTTTCGTGACGTGACGGGCGGTGTGTACAAGGCCCGGGAACGTATTCACCGCAGCGTTGCTGATCTGCGATTACTAGCGACTCCGACTTCACGGGGTCGAGTTGCAGACCCCGATCCGAACTGAGGACGGCTTTTTGGGATTCGCTCCACCTCACGGTCTCGCAGCCCTTTGTACCGTCCATTGTAGCATGCGTGAAGCCCAAGACATAAGGGGCATGATGATTTGACGTCATCCCCACCTTCCTCCGAGTTGACCCCGGCAGTCTCCTATGAGTCCCCGCCATAACGCGCTGGCAACATAGAACGAGGGTTGCGCTCGTTGCGGGACTTAACCCAACATCTCACGACACGAGCTGACGACAACCATGCACCACCTGCACGCAGCCACCTAAATGACCCGACATCTCTGCCGGTAAACTGCGCATGTCAAGCCTTGGTAAGGTTCTTCGCGTTGCATCGAATTAATCCGCATGCTCCGCCGCTTGTGCGGGCCCCCGTCAATTCCTTTGAGTTTTAGCCTTGCGGCCGTACTCCCCAGGCGGGGCGCTTAATGCGTTAGCTGCGGCACAGAACCCGTGGAATGGGTCCCACACCTAGCGCCCAACGTTTACGGCATGGACTACCAGGGTATCTAATCCTGTTCGCTCCCCATGCTTTCGCTCCTCAGCGTCAGTTACGGCCCAGAGACCCGCCTTCGCCACCGGTGTTCCTCCTGATATCTGCGCATTTCACCGCTACACCAGGAATTCCAGTCTCCCCTGCCGCACTCTAGTCTGCCCGTACCCACTGCAAGCTCAGGGTTAAGCCCTGAGTTTTCACAGCAGACGCGACAAACCGCCTACGAGCTCTTTACGCCCAATAATTCCGGACAACGCTTGCACCCTACGTATTACCGCGGCTGCTGGCACGTAGTTAGCCGGTGCTTCTTCTGCAGGTACCGTCACTTGCGCTTCTTCCCTGCTGAAAGAGGTTTACAACCCGAAGGCCGTCATCCCTCACGCGGCGTCGCTGCGTCAGGCTTTCGCCCATTGCGCAATATTCCCCACTGCTGCCTCCCGTAGGAGTCTGGGCCGTGTCTCAGTCCCAGTGTGGCCGGTCGCCCTCTCAGGCCGGCTACCCGTCGTCGCCTTGGTAGGCCATTACCCCACCAACAAGCTGATAGGCCGCGAGCCCATCCCCAGCCGAAAAACTTTCCACACCCCACCATGCGGCGGGCTGTCATATCCGGTATTAGCTCCGGTTTCCCGGAGTTATCCCAGAGCCAGGGGCAGGTTGCTCACGTGTTACTCACCCGTTCGCCACTGATCCCCCCCGAAGGGGTTCACCGTTCGACTTGCATGTGTTAAGCACGCCGCCAGCGTTCGTCCTGAGCCAGGATCAAACTCTCCGTCGAAGAACATCCACCCCCACCACCCCCGAAGGAGCAACCAGGAGCAAACTTCACTCGATCAGAACACCCAAGCAAAACCCGGGCGCTTGATCTGGCATCTACACAGACCCAGCCCACGCTGACGAGGACCAGGCCCTTTCAACACCAAAGGAATCCCACCACCAACCACCACAACCCCACCCACAACAGGCAAAGCCACGGCAACCGGCAGTCGGGGTCAAACTATTGGCATCGACATTCGGCACACTGTTGAGTTCTCAAACATCGGACGCACACCCACCCACCACCCCGAAGAGCAGCAGCCAAGGAGGCAACCTTC
>NZ_BAAIHU010000012.1:192879-291679 GCF_054590795.1 Kineococcus anabasis | reverse complement strand
CGGGCCCCGCGCGCGGCGCGCCGCTCAGCCGCGGGAGGTCGGGGCGCTGCCCAGGGTGTCGTGCGTGGCGGCGTCGGCCACGCCCGCGTCCGAGGGCAGGGGCGCGGCCGAGCCCGCCACGCCCTCGGTGCCCTGCCCTGCGCCCGCCGCGGTGGCGACCTTCGGCGCGCCCGCACCGCCTCCACCGGCGGGTGCGCCCGCACCGCGGGCGGCCATCGCCGAGCCGGAGCGCAGCGGCAGCGCCGGCAGGAAGGCCACCACGAGGGTGCCCAGGACCATGGTCGCGGCGGCCACCAGGAAGATCACGCTGGTGGCGTCGGAGAACCCGGTCTTGAACGGGTGCGAGAGCACCGACGGCAGGGCGGCCACGAGGGAGGTGTCGCTCATCGCCTCGCCGAGGCGCTCCTGCAGCTGCGCGGGGGTGAGGCCCGCGTCCTGCAGGCCGGAGGCGAACTCCGGGGTGCGGGCGGCCTTCTGGTACTCCTCCGCGACCCGGTCGCCCAGCGTGCTGAACAGGATCGACAGGAACACCGCGGTGCCCAGGGTGCCGCCCATCTGCCGGAAGAACGTCACCGACGAGGTCGCCACGCCGATCTCGCGCGGGCTGGAGGCGTTCTGCACGGCCAGGATGATCGGCTGCATGTTGCCGCCGAGGCCCATGCCGAGCAGCACCATGACCAGCATGGTCTGCCAGATCGGGGTGTCCGCGGTGACGAGGGAGAACAGCAGCAGCGCCACGGCCATGAGGGCGGAGCCGATGACGGGCAGCGGCTTGTAGCGGCCCGTGCGGGCGATGACCTGACCGCTGACCGCGCTGGCCACGATGATCCCGAGGGTCAGGGGCAGCATCTGCAGGCCGCCCTCGGTGGGCGTGGAGCCCTTCGCGATCTGCAGGTACTGCGGCAGGACCGCGAACCCGCCGAACATGCCCATGCCCATGATGAAGCTGCCGAGGGTGCCCACCTGGAAGGTGCGGTTGCGGAACAGCCGCAGCGGCAGCAGCGCCTCGTCGCCCATGGCGCGCTCGGCGAGGACGAACGCCACGATCCCGGCGGCGCCGACCGCGTAGCAGGCGAGGGCGGCGGTGGAGCCCCAGCCCCAGTCGCGGCCCTGCTCAGCGACGACCAGCAGCGGCACCAGGGCCACGACGAGCGCGAGGGCGCCCGGCCAGTCGAGGCGGTGCCGGATGCCGGGCTTGGGCAGGTGCAGGTTGCGGTACACGACGAGCATCGCGGCGATGCCGATCGGCACGTTGATCCAGAAGATCCACTTCCAGCCGGTGATGCCGAGGATGGTCTCGTGCCCGGCGAAGAAGCCGCCGATGACGGGGCCGAGGACGCTGGAGATGCCGAAGACGGCCATGAAGTACGCCTGGTACTTGGCGCGCTCCCGCGCCGGGACGATGTCCCCGACGATCGTCAGGGCCAGCGACATGAGGCCGCCCGCCCCGAGGCCCTGGAGGGCGCGGAACGCGGCGAGCTCGTACATGGAGCCGGCGAACCCGCACAGCAGCGAGCCCACGACGAAGATCACGATGGCCGCCATGAAGAAGGGCCGCCGGCCGTAGGTGTCGGACAGCTTCCCGTACAGCGGCGTGGAGATCGTCGAGGTGATGAGGAAGGCCGTCGTGGCCCACGCCTGCAGGTCGAAGCCCTGCAGGTCGTCGGCGATGGTGCGGATGGCCGTGGAGACGATCGTCTGGTCCAGGGCCGCGAGGAACATGCCCAGCAGCAGGCCGCTGAGGATGGCCATGATCTGCCGGTGGGTGAAGGGGGCCGGTGCGCCCGCGGCCGCTGTCGGGGTGCTGCTCACGGGGTGTCCTCCGCAGGGGTGGTGGCCGGGGTGGTGCCCGCGAGCGGGCTGGTGCCGTCGAGGACCTCGCGGCGGACGCGGTCGAGGCTGTCGTTGAAGCGGCGCAGTGAGGCGGCGAACCGCTCGAGCTCGGCGGGCTCCCAGTCGCGCAGGGCCTCGCCGAGCATCGCCAGGCGCCGGGTGTGCAGCGTGCGCAGGAACTCCTCGCCGGCGGCGGTGAGGGCGAGCCGGGCGGCACGGCCGTCGGCGGGGTCGGGCTGGCGCTCCAGCAGGCCCCGCGTCACGAGCGCGGCGGTCTGCCGGCTGACGGTGGAGGGGTCGGAGTGCACGGCCTCGGCGAGGGCTCCGGCGCGCAGGGGGCCGGACTCGGCCAGGGTGGCGAGCAGCATCGCGGCGGCGCCGTCGGCCTCACCCTCCTCGCGGGCGAAGAGGGCCTTGAGGGCGTGGAGCGTGCGGTGCTGCCGTCGCAGCTGCTGGGCGAGGACCGCGCGGGGGTCGGAGACGTCGCAGAGGGACGCGAGCGGTGAGCCGCCCGGGGTGGTGCTGGACATGGAGCTCCCGGAGGGGTGGAGGTTCGTGACGCACTCTGCGCGGGGAGTGACCCGGGGAGAGCAGAGTCCTCACTGGTTGTAACGAAAAGTCGTGATCGGGCGAGAACCCTGCGGAGCGACGGGGACGTCCCAGGGATGAATGCTACATACAAGTACTTGGTTGGTGCAACCATTCCCCTGTCGTCCAGCGCCCAGCGCAGGCCTGCCGCAGAACCCCGGCCCCGGCCCCGATCGGACAGGACCGTCAGGACAGGAGTGGTGACATGGCCCCGAGCGTGGTGACGCTCGCCCCCGAACCCACGTCGTCACGTGCGGCCCGGCGTTTCGTCACGGAGTGGTGCCGCCGCGAGGGCGTGGTCGGCGACGCCGTCGACACCCTCCTGCTGCTCACCGCCGAGCTCGTGACCAACGCCGTCGTCTACGGCCGCAGCGAGGTGACCCTCGCCCTCACCCCCTCGCCCCGGCGCGTGCGCGTCAGCGTCGGCGACGAGAACACCCGCCTGCCGCAGCGGCGCGAGGCGGACCCCGGCGCGCTCAACGGCCGCGGCCTCGTCCTCGTCGAGGCCCTCGCCGACCGGCACGGCATCGACGTCTCGCCCGACGGCAAGATCGTCTGGTTCGACCTGGAGATCACCTCCCGCCCCGTCCTCGCCGGCTGCGGCGCTCCCGCCTGACCCGCCCCTACCGGGCCCCCGCCCATCTCCGGGTTCGGGTGCACCGGACGCCCGGCAGAGCGCCCGAACCCGGAGATGGGCGGGGAAGCGGGGGCTCGGGAGCGCCCGAACCCGGAGACGGGCGGGGAAGCGGGGGCTCGGGAGCGCCCGAACCCGGAGACGGGCGCGGACCCCGCCGGGCGCCGCGAGGGGACGTCGGCCCCGCGACCTACCCTGGGGACGTGGCTGCCCCCGCGCCCTCCCGAGAGTCCACCGGCTCCCCGTCCTCCACCACCGCCCCGGCCCTCGCCGGTGGGGGCGCCCTCCTCGCCGCCGTGGTCGCGGCCCTGCTCGGCCTGGCGGCCGCGGGGGAGCTGGCGGCCGGGCTCGTCGGGGACCCCGGCGCGCTCGTCCGCTACGGCCTGCCCGTGGCGCGCACCGTGCACGACCTCGCCGCCGCGCTCGCCGTGGGCTGCCTCGTCCTGGCCTGCGGCGTGCTGCCCGGCTCCTCCCGCGCCTCCGCCCGCGCCCTGGGCGTGGCCGCGGCGGCCGCCGCGACGTGGACCCTGGCCGCGCTGGCCGTGCTCGTCCTGACGTACTCCGAGCTGTCGGGCTCCCCGCTGGGCGCGCCCGGTTTCGGGGCGGGCCTGGCGCAGTTCTCCTGGTCGGTGGAGGTGCTGCGCAACCTGCTCCTGACGACCCTGCTGGCGGCGCTCGCCACCACCGTCGCGGCGGCCGGCACCGGCTACCGCGGGGCCGCGGCCGCGCTCGTCACCGCCGTCGTCGCCCTGCTGCCGCTGTCGCTGTCCGGGCACGCCTCCGGCTCCGCCTCCCACGAGAGCGCCGTGACCTCCCTCGGGCTGCACCTGCTCGGCGTCACCGTGTGGGTCGGCGGGCTGGGCGGTCTCCTCGCCGTGTGGGGGCTGCTCGGCGCCGGGCAGCGCCCGGCCGTGGACGGGGAGCGGCGCACCGACCACGTCACCGCCGCCCGGCGCTACTCCACCCTCGCGCTGTGGTGCTTCGCGGCCGTCGCCCTGTCCGGTGTCGTCAACGCCTCGGTCCGCCTCGGCGGCTGGGCCGGCCTGGCGAGCACCTACGGCGCGCTGCTCGTGGTCAAGACCGCCGCCCTGGTGGCCCTCGGCGCGGCCGGGTGGTGGCACCGCCGCCGCACGATCGACGCCCTGGCCTCCGGGGCCGGGCGCGCACCCTTCGTGCGCCTCGCCGCGGGGGAGGTCGTCCTCATGGGCGCGGCCACCGGCCTCGGCGTCGCGCTGAGCCGCAGCGCACCGCCCGTGCCGGAGCGGCCCGTGGACGTCAGCCGCGCCGAGGAGCTCCTCGGCCGGCCCCTGCCGCCGCCCTCCACCCCGCTGCGCTGGTTCACCGAGACCGCGCCGGACCTGCTGTGGCTCCTCGTCGGGGTCGGCCTGGCGCTCTGGTACGTGCTGGCGGTGCGGGCGCTGCGCCGCCGCGGTGACCGCTGGCCCGTGGGGCGCACCGTGGCCTGGCTGGCCGGCTGCGCGCTGCTGCTGTGGGTGACGTGCGGGGGGCCCGCCGCCTACGGCCGCATCTCCTTCAGCGCGCACATGCTCCAGCACATGCTGCTGACGATGGCGGTGCCGCCGCTGCTCGTCCTCGGCGGGCCCGTCACCCTGGCGCTGCGCACCCTGCCCGCCCGGCGCGACGGCTCCCGCGGCGCCCGCGAGTGGCTGCTGGTCCTCGTGCACTCGGGCTGGCTGCGGGTGATCGGGCACCCCGTCGTCGCCGCCGTGCTCTTCGCCGGCAGCATCGTGGTCTTCTACTACTCACCGCTGTTCGAGCTGGCCCTGAGCACCCACGTCGGGCACGAGCTGATGATGGTCCACTTCCTCGGCTCCGGGTACCTGTTCGCCTCGGTGCTCGTGGGCGTCGACCCGGGCGCGCACCGCCCCCGCTACCCGATGCGGCTGATCCTGCTGTTCGCGACCATGGCGTTCCACGCCTTCTTCGGGGTGGGCGTCATGCAGAGCACAGCCCTGCTGGCGGGCGGCTGGTTCGAGTCCCTGGGCCTCGGCGGGGACCTGCTCGCCGACCAGCGCCGGGGCGGGGGGATCGCCTGGGGGATCGGGGAGCTGCCGACGCTGTTCCTGGTGCTGGGCGTGGCCCTGGGCTGGGCGCGCTCGGACACCCGGGAGAACCGCCGCCGGGACCGTGCCGCGGAGCGCGACGGCGACGCGGAGCTGAACGCCTACAACGAGATGCTGGGCCGGCTCTCGGGCCGCGACGGCGCCGGGCGCAGCTGAGCGGCTCGCCCGTCCCCGGGCCGGGCGCTGCCGGACCACGCCCGGCCGGCGCCCGGACCCGGGGACGGGCGGGGGTTCCGCTCAGGCGGTGGCGAGCTGCACGTCGAGCTTCGCGGCGTCCAGGGTCTTGGTGAACGGGCAGAGGGACTCCGCCTCGGCGAGCACGCCGGCGGCGTCCTCCACGCCGGGCAGCGACACCCGCAGCTCGTAGGCGGCGGTGTAGCCGGGGCCGTCGTCCTGCGCGAGGGTCACGCGGGACTCGATGCTGGCCTCGTCGATGCTGGCGCCGCGGGTGCTCGCCGCGATCCGCAGGGACTCCAGCAGGCAGCTGCCCAGGGCCGCGGCCATGAGCTGCTCGGGGTTCGTGCCCTCCCCCGGGCCGCCGAGCTCGCTCGGCTCGTGGACGGTGACGGTCAGGGCGTCGTCGGAGGAGCGTGCCGCGCCCGGCGTGGCGGTCACGACGGCGGTGTACAGGTCCTTGGCCATGCCCCGACGCTAGGGGGAGCGCCGCACCCCCGCCCGGCGATCTTGGGCGCCCACCCGGCGGTCGAACCGCTCGGCCCGCTCCTGGCGCACCCGCTCCACCGCCGCCAGGCGCACCGCCGCGTTCTGCGTGCCGAACCCCGCGTAGGAGCCGGTGCGCTGGCACAGCTCCACGAGCAGGTGCTCGCCCACCGGCTCGGTGTAGCAGTGCAGGAACGCGCCCCCGCCGTCGGCGTCGTGCAGGACCCCGAGACGCTCCATGCGGTCCACGACCTCCGGCGGCAGGTCCGTGCGCGCCCGCAGGTCGTCGTAGTAGTTGCCCGGGATGCGCAGCAGCCGCCCGCCGCGCGCCAGGAACTCCTCCGCCGCGGCGAGGACGTCGGTGCACGCGAACGCCACGTGCTGCACCGCGCGGCCCGGGTTGCCGTCGCCCGCGGTGCCCGGCGGCTGGGCGTTGACGACGACGCGCACCGAGCCGTCCGGGGTGGCCGCCGCGCAGCTGCGCACCAGGCCGTGGGTCCCCGGCACCTCCTGCCGCTCCCCGACGTCCATGCCCAGCACGGCGCGGTAGTGCAGCACCGCCTCGTCGAAACGCGCGGGCGGCACGGTCACCGAGACGTGGTCCACGCCCAGCAGCCGCAGGTCCCGCGTCCCGGCGCGCTGCGCGGGCAGGCGCCCGGGCGCTCCCGGCGCGGGCGCGAAGTCCGCGCGCCAGTCCGCGGAGTCGTCGGCCAGCAGCACCGTCGAGCCGTCGGGTGCGGGCAGCTCCACCAGGCGCGCCTCCTCCGGCCCCACCGCCCGCTCCAGGGGCTCGGCCAGCACCGCCACGGCCTGCTCGGCGCTGCGCTCCACGTCCGCGCAGCCCAGCCCCACCGCCACCACCGACGCCGAGGTGCCCGCCCGGGGCGGCTGCGGGGTCCCCGCCGGGTGCAGAACGACGTCCACCCCGTCGCGCGTCCACAGCTCCACCGGCTTGGAGCGGTGCACCCCGGCGCGCGCGAACCCCAGCGCGGTGAGGGTGGCGGGCAGCTCGTGCGCGCCGGTGCCGGTGCGGGTGCCGGGGGCGACCTCCACGAACTGCACCGACGTGGGGCGCGGCTGCGGGACCCCGGCCACCTGCTGCAGCAGGTGGCGCAGGGAGCGCTGCGCGTCCCGGGCGGTGCGGTGCGGGTCGACGGCGCGGAAGACGTCGTTGAACACCTCCAGCGACCACGGGCCGCGGTACCCGGCGGCCTGCAGGTGCCCGGCGAAGCCCACGAGGTCGAAGCCGCCCTGGCCGGGGAAGCACCGGTAGCGGCGGCTCCACTGCAGGACGTCGAGGCGCATCAGGGGGGCGTCGGCGAGCTGGACGAACGCGATGAGGTCGCCCGGCAGGTCGCGGATGCCCGAGGGGTCGTCGCCGCGGGAGAGGATGTGGAAGCTGTCCAGGCAGATGCCGAGGGCCGGGTGCCCGGCGCGGCGCACGACGTCCGCGGAGTGCCGGTAGTCGCTGACGTGCCGGCCCCAGGCGAGGGCCTCGTAGGCCAGGCGCAGGCCGCGCGCGGCGGCCAGGTCCGCGACCGCCGCGAGCTGCTCGGCGGCGAGGTCGTCGTCGTCGAGGGCGTCGGGCGCGGTGCTGGAGCACACCAGGACGGTGGGGGCGCCGAGGGCGGCGGCCACGTCGAGCTTCTGCTCCGCGCGGCGCAGGTTGCGGGCGAACACCTCCGGCGGGACGGCCTCCAGGTCCCGCACGGGCTGGTGCAGGGCGATGGCCAGGCCGAGGTCCGCGGCGCGGGCGCGCACCTCGGCCGGTGTCCACGGGCACGCCAGCAGGTCGGCGTCGAAGATCTCCACGGCGTCGAAACCGGCGCCCGCCGCCGCGTGCAGCTTGCGCTCCAGGGTGCCGCTGAGGCAGACGGTCGCGAGGCTCGTGGCGGGTGCCGGCGGGCCGGGGAGGTCGCTCACGCGGGCTCCTGTCCGAGAGCTGGTCCGGGAGCTGGTCCAGGGGCGGGTCCGGCCGGGTGCACCCGTGGATGATCCCCGACGCGGCGGGGTACCGGTGCGCGGTGGCGACGATTCCACCCGTGCGGCGGCACCGCGGCGCCCGGGCGGCCCTGCGAGCGCTTTCCCGCGACCGGTCGGGAGCCGGCGGGGTGAACGGCCGGTGTCCGGTCCACCGGAGGGCCGCCCCGGTGGCCGGGGCAGGCCTCCGCATCCGGCACGATGTACGTGCAGGTCCGTTCGAACGAGGGTGGTCAACGGTCATGGACAGCGGCACCAACAGCAGCAAGGGCCGTGAGATGGACTTCACGGTGGAGACCCTGGGGCCGTGCACGGTGGACTCACCGCTCGCGCCCCGGCTCAACGCCCGTCGCACGACCCACCACTACGTGCAGCCCACCGACCGGGTGCTCTTCGACGACACCCTGTCCAAGATCGAGCGCCGGGACCGCCCCGTCAGCGAGCTGCCCGCGATGGAGCCGTGCGGCCCGCGCGACCGCATCTTCTTCGACCCGTCCAAGACCCGCGTGGGCATCGTGACGTGCGGCGGGCTCTGCCCGGGCATCAACAACGTCATCCGCGGCCTGGTGACGGAGCTGCAGAAGCACTACGGCGTCCGCCGCATCTACGGCTTCCGCAACGGCTACCAGGGCTTCGTCCCCCGCTACGGCCACGACGTCGTCGACCTCAGCGTCGACGTGGTCGACGGCATCGACGGGGAGGGCGGCACCATCCTCGGCACCTCCCGCGGCGAGCAGGACTGCGCCGAGATCGCCGACTGCCTGGAGCGGATGGGCATCTCCATCCTGTTCGTCATCGGCGGCGACGGCACGATGCGCGGGGCGCAGAAGATCTCCGCGGAGCTGCGCGAGCGCGGCCAGAAGACCGCCGTCGTCTGCATCCCCAAGACGATCGACAACGACATCCCCTTCATCGACCAGAGCTTCGGCTTCCAGTCCGCCTTCTCCGAGGCCACCCGCTCGATCCGCTCGGCGAAGGTCGAGGCGCGCACGGCACCCAACGGCGTCAGCGTCGTCAAGCTCATGGGCCGGCACTCCGGTTTCATCGCCTGCTACGCCGCGCTCGCGCAGAACGACGCGGACTACGTCCTGATCCCGGAGATCCCCTTCCAGCTCGAGGGCCCGCACGGTTTCCTCGCCGACCTGCGCTCGCGGGTGAAGGAGCAGGGCCACGCGGTCGTCGTGGTCGCCGAGGGCGCCGGGCAGGAGCTCTTCGAGGCCGACGAGGCCCGCGACGCCTCGGGCAACAAGAAGCTCAAGGACGTCGGCAAGCTCCTGCGCGACCGGCTGATCGAGGACTTCGCCGAGCACGGCATGGAGATCAACATGCGGTACATCGACCCCAGCTACGTGATCCGCAGCGTGCCGGCGAACCCGTACGACAGCGTGTACTGCACCCGCCTCGCCCACGCCGCGGTGCACGCGGCGATGGCCGGCCGCACCAACATGGTCGTCGGCCGCTGGCGCCGCCGGTTCGTGCACATCCCGATCAACCTCGCGGTCAGCTCCCGCAACCAGGTCGACCCGAACGGGGACCTGTGGTGGTCGGTGCTGGAGGCCACGGGCCAGCCGTGGACGTTCGGCGACTCCGACAGCCCCCAGGTGCAGGTCTTCGGGGGTCAGTGACGTTCCCCGGAACTTCGACCGGGCGTCACGGGAGGGGCACGGGAGCTGCACAGGACGGGGTGTGCCCCCGCAGCCGGGACCACGCAGGGACCGGGCGGGACCTCGACAGCCGACGAGAGGCCACCCCACCCCCGTGAACACGCCCACGCCCTCCACCGGCGCGCCGGCGTCGCAGGATCGCCGCCGCCACCGCCGCCTTGGTCGCGCCGGCGCGGAGGTGCTGCGCGGCAAGGTGTTCGACGGGATGACCGCGTTCGTCACCCCGCCGCCGGGCTGGCAGGTCCCCGTCGACGCGGACGGCGTCGCGCAGTTCCACCACCACCTGCCCACCGGTTCCCCCGAGCTGCGCTTCGGCGGCCTGGAGCCCACCGGCCCGCTGCCGTCGGCGGTGGACTTCCCGATCGTGCGCGGCGACGTCGCCGGCGACGACCTGGGCCTGTACCCCCGCATCGAGGAGGTGCTCGGCGCCTCCGGCCTGCCGCTGCGGTTCGTGCCCGGCAACCACGACATCGACTTCGACCCCACCGACGTCGCGGGCCGGGAGTACACCGACACCCACACCTCCGAGGTCCGCTCGGAGCTGCCGCGCCAGGACTTCCGCGAGGAGCTGTTCGCGAACTGAGCCCCGCACCCGCCCCCCGCGGGGACGGACCCGCCCTTCGCGGGGACGTCCCGCTGCGCGACACCGGCGTGTCGCCGGCAGGACGTCCCCGCAGGGGGCGGACGCACGCGGAGCGGGGACGTCCCGCGGCCCGGCACCGGCGTGTCGGGCGCGGGACGTCCCCGTCCTGCGTGGAACCCGGCGGCGCGTGGGACCCCGCCCGGGGGAGGTGCCCGCGAGGTCGGGACGCGCGCCCCTGACGCCCGGGACGCCGGGCGCAGCAACCTCTGCGGTGTCGCCGGGACGGACCCGGCACCGCAGTGCAGGAGCAGCGCCATGACCACCACCGTCCACACCACCACCACCGCGCGGAGCGGCACGGGCTCCCGCTGGACCGGGCGCGGCTGGGCCGCCGCCGGGGTCCTCGCCGGGGCGGCCGGGATCACGAGCATCCAGGCCAGCACCGCCGTCGACGCCCTCCACCGCCAGGACGGCGACGCGGAGGGCGTCGTCGCCGCCCTCGCCCAGCAGGTCCCGCAGATCCTCGTGTTCCACACCGCCACGACGGTGGCGACCGTGCTGCTGCTCGTCGTCGCCGCCGGCCTGCACCGCCGCCTCGCGCGCGCCCTGCCCGCCGACAGCCTCCTGCCGGCGGTGGCGGCCGGCGGTCTCGGGCTCGTCGCCGTCGCGGGCCTGATCGGCTCCGGGCTCGACACCGAGTTCGTCTTCGGCCTGCAGGACCCGTCGGTGCTCGTGCCCGAGGCCGCCGTCCTCTTCGCGCACTGGGTGGGCACCGTGCCGTGGCTGTGGGTCGGCTCCGGTGTCGCCGCGCTCGCGGTGGCCGTCGCCGCGCTGCGCCACCGCGCCCTGCCCCGCTGGATCGGCTGGGTCAGCCTCGTGCTCGGCGTCCTGACCACCCTGGTGGGCATCTCGCCGCTGCAGTACATGGCGGGGTTCCCCGGCCCGGTGTGGCTGCTCGTGGCGTCCCTGGGCTTCCTGCTCGGCGACCGCGCGGCCGACCGCGCCCCCACCGGCGCCTGAACCGGCGACCGCGGCTCCCGAGGCGGATCCGTGCGAAACGCCCCGATCACCCTCGCGGGTCACTACCGTCGCGTCGCTGTGGAGGGGACGACACGACGGCGGGAGCGCCCGGGACGCGCGGGGCTGCCCCGCACCGGAGCGGTGCTGGCCGTCCTAGCGTGGGTGGTGGGGCTGGCCTCGCTGGTCCTGATGGCCGCGGCGAGGCCGCCGCTGGACGAGAGCCTGTGGTTCTACCTGGTGGACCTGGCGGTGGCGTGCGTCTACGGCACCGTCTCAGGGGTCCTGCTGGCGCGCCGGCCGCACCCGGTGGCGTGGATCCTGGCCGTCGCGGGCCTCGGGGGTGCGCTCGCGGCGTTCGGCTTCGCGTGGGAGGCGCAGGTCGGGGCGTCCGGATGGCCCGCGGTGGGCCTGCTGATGGTGCTGCAGGGCGTGGCGTGGGTGCCCGGCACGCTGGCGCTGTTCCTGGTCGTGCCGTGGCTGGTGCGCGACCACCTGCTCGGGGGGGCGTGGTGGGGCGTGGCGGCCGGGGCGGTGGTCGCGGCGGCGTTCACGGTCGTGCAGCTCACCGGGCTCGAGGCGCCGCTGCCGTTCGTGCTGCTCGTCGTCGCGGTCGTGGCCGCGGGCCTGGTCACCACGGGGGAGGTGACCAGGCGGTGGCGGCGCGGCCCCGCCGCCGAGCGGGTGGGGCTGGGCTGGCTGGCGCTGGGCACGGGCGTCATGACCCTGTCGTTCGTGCCGCTGCTGCTGCCGCTGGTGTGGCCCGCGGTGGGCCTGCCGGTGTGGGCGACGCCCGTGCTGCACCTCGTCGCGCAGGCGTTCTTCCCCGCGGCGGTGCTCACCTCGGTGCTGCGGCAGCGGATGTGGGGCCTGGACCTGGCGGTCAGCCGCGCCGTCCTCGCCGGCCTGCTGACGCTCGTGCTGGCCGCGGCCTACGTCGTGGCGGCGGTGCTCGCCGCGCGGCTGCTGCCGGGGGAGGGCGTGGCGCACGTCGTGGCGGCCGCCGCCGTCGCGGCGCTCGTGCAGCCGTCGCGCCTGTGGCTGCAGCAGCGGGTGCACCGGCTCGTGCACGGTGAGGCGGTGGACCCGGTGCGGGTCGTGCGGCGTCTCGGCGGTTCCCTGGGGCGCCCGGGCAGCCCGGAGGACCTGCTCGACGGGCTGGTCCGCGACGTCGTGGCCGCCGTGCGGCTGGAGTCCGCCTCGGTGCACGCCACCGGGCGGGTCCTGGCCGCGGCGGGCACCCCGACGGGCGAGCCGGTCCGGGTGCCGCTGGAGCACCGCGGCGCCCCGCTGGGGGAGCTGGCCGTCACCGCCCCGCCGGGGGAGGCGCTGGACGCCCGCACCCGCCGCTCCCTCGCCGAGCTGGCCCCCGTGATCGCCGCCGCGGTGGCCCTGGCCCGCGCCTCGGCGGACCTGGACTCCGCCCGGGAGCGGCTGACGTCCGTGCGGCTGGAGGAGCGGCGCGTGATCCGCCGGGAGCTGCACGACGGGCTCGGGCCGTCCCTGGCGGGGCTGCGCCTGGGCCTGCAGGGCGCCCGCAACCTCGTGGCGCGGGACCCGGCCGCCGCGGACGCGCTGCTCGCGGCGCTGCAGGGCGAGCTGGACTCCCGCGTCGACGACGTGCGCCAGCTCTCCCGCAGCCTGCTGCCGCCGGTGCTCGACGAGCTGGGCCTCGGACCCGCCCTCGACGACCTCGTCGAGCGCCACGGGGAGTCCGGGGTGGAGGTGGTGCTGCGCTGCACCGGCGCCGACGGCCTGGACCAGCGCACCGCCGCGGCCGCCTACGGCATCGTCGTGGAGGCGCTGATGAACGTGGTGCGGCACTCCGGCGCGCGCACCTGCGAGGTGGAGGTGGACGTGCGGGCGGGCGGGGGCGCGGCGGGGGAGCTGCGGCTGGCCGTGGCCGACGACGGGCGCGGGATCGACCCGCGGGCGCGCACGGGGGTGGGGACCCGGTCGATGGCCGAGCGCGCCGCCGAGCAGGGCGGCTCCCTGGTGGTGCGCCCGCGCACCCCGTCCGGGACGGTCGTCGAGGCCGTCCTGCCCCTGTCGCCGGCCGGTGCCGGGGCGGTCGCGCCGTGAGCCCGCTGCGGGTGGTCGTCGTGGACGACCACCCGGTCTTCCGCCTCGGCATGGTCGGCCTGCTCGGCACGCTGGAGGGGATCGAGGTCGCCGGGCACGCCGACTCGGTCGCGGCGGCGCTGGCGACGGTGGACGCGCTCGGCGGCGCGGTGGACGTCGTGCTCATGGACCTCAACCTCGGGGACGGCTCCGGGGTGGAGGCCACCCGCGACCTCGTGCGCCGGCACCCCGGGCTGCGCGTCCTGGTGATCACCATGCGGGAGGACGACGAGTCGGTGGTGGCGTCGGTGCGGGCGGGAGCACGCGGCTACCTGCTCAAGGGCGCCACGCCGGAGGAGGTGGAACGGGCCGTGCGGGCCGTCGGCAACGGTGACGTGATCCTGGGTGCGCAGGTCGCGGCGCGGGCCGTGGCGCAGCTCGCGGGGGCACCGGTGGGCGGGCCCGCGGCGCCGTTCCCCGGGCTGAGCGACCGCGAGCGGGAGGTGCTGGACCTCGTGGCGCGCGGCTTCGACAACGCCACCATCGCGCGGCGGCTGGTGCTCAGCCCCAAGACGGTGCGCAACCAGGTGGCGATCGTGCTGGCGAAGCTGGGCCTGCCCGACCGGGGGGCGGCGATCGTGCGGGCGCGGGAGGCGGGGCTGGGCGCCTGAGGGCGCCGCCGGACCCCCGCCTCACCCGCGGGCGTGGGCCCTGAGGTGGCCGAAGGCGTGGTCCAGCGCCGTCCGCAGCCGCCGGGGGTCCCTGGTCGTCCTCGTCAGGAGCATCGCGCCCTGGACCGTGGCGAGCGTCGCGGTGGCCAGCGCGGCCGTGTCGGCCTCCGGCGCCAGCAGGCCCTGCTCCCGCAGCCGGCCGAGCGCCCCGGCGATGTCCCGCTCCCAGCGGGTGAAGGCCGCGACCAGCTCCTCCCGGCTCTCCTCGTCGCGCTCGCTGAGCTCGGCCGCCAGCGCCCCGACCGGGCAGCCCACCCGGCACGCGGAGTCGAGCTGCGCGGCCAGCAGCCCGTCGAACCACCCGCGCAGGTCCTCCCACGAGCGCACCGCCGCGAGGAGCTCGCCCTGCCCGCGCACGACGGTGTCGTGGCGGTGGGCGACGACGGCGCGGACGAGGCCCTGCCTGTCGCCGAAGTAGTGGTAGAGCTGGCTCTTGCCCGCACCGGCCGCCTCGAGCACCGCGTCGACGCTGGTGGCCTCGACGCCGCGCGCGGTCATCAGGGCGGCGGCCGCCTCGACGATGCGCTCGCGGCTGGTGCGTCCCTTCGCGGTGCGCGGTGCCGCCGTCCTCGACATGCCCTCACGGTACGCCTCTTGTACTGCCCGGTACATTCCGCTTTGATCTGTACCGATCAGTACAAAACGAGGGGGACGCATGGACCTGCAGGGGAAGAACGCGCTCGTGACGGGCGCCACCGCGGGCATCGGCCGCGCGACGGCCGAGGCCCTGGCCGCCGCCGGGGCGCACGTGCTGGTCGCCGGCCGCGACGCCGGGCGGGCGCAGGAGGTCGTCGCGGCCGTCACCGCCGCCGGGGGCCGGGCCCGCGCCGTCGTCGCGGACCTGGCCGCACCGGACGGGGTGGACGTCCTGGCCGCGGAGGCAGAGCGGGACGGGCCGCTCGACGTCCTCGTCAACAACGCCGGCGTCTACAGCTTCGCCCCGACCGCGGGGACGGACCGGCAGGCGTTCGACGCGATGTTCGACCTCAACGTCCGCGTCCCGTTCTTCCTGACCGCTGCGATCGGCAGGCGGATGGCAGCGCGCGGCACGGGCCGGATCGTCAACGTCTCCAGCGTCGCCGCCCACGTCGGCACGCCGACCACGGCCGCCTACGGTGCCACCAAGGCCGCGCTGGAGTCGCTCACCCGTTCCTGGGCCACGGAGTTCGGGCCGCACGGCGTGAACGTCAACGCCGTCGCGCCCGGCCCCGTCCACACCCCGGGCACCTCGGCCTTCCGCGACGGGCTCGAGGCCATGATGAAGAACACCCCGGCCGGCCGCCCGGGCGAGCCCGCCGAGATCGCCGAGGCCGTCCTCTTCCTGCTGCGCAACGACTTCGCCCACGGCACGACCGTCGTGCTCGACGGCGGGACGGCGCTCGGCTGAGCGCTGCCCCCGTCGGGACGGGCTCCCGGGAGGGTCCGCCGGGACCCGGTCCCGGGCGGGAGGACGCGACACCGCCCGGCGGGGCGCGGTCGTGATCAGCCGCGACTGCTGCCACGATCGGCGGACCACTCCCCGGGATCAGCCGTTCCCCCGTCCCACGCCGAGGTCCTCATCCGCGCCGCACCCGCCCTCCCGTTCGCCGTCTGCCTCGCGCTCGCGGCCGGTCTCGGCGCCTGCACCGGCGCCGACGGCGCCCCCCGCGAGCGCACCCGGGGCGGCGGGTCCGCGCCCGCGGTGCAGGTCCAGCGCCTGCAGGCGCCGGTCACCGTGCTGCCGGGCGGCGACCCGGGGGAGCTGGCCGCGGCGACCAGCCGGACGCTGTTCACCCGCAGCCCCGCCGTGGTGGTGGCCGCCGCCGGCGAGGAGGAGCGGGCGGCCGCCACGGCCCGGGAGCGCGGCGTCCCCCTGCTGCCGGCCGGGGACGCCGCGGCGGCCGAGGTGCGGCGCCTCGGTGCCACCGAGGTCCTCACGGCGGGCGCCGGGGCGGCGGCGTGGGCCGGGGAGGCCTTCGCGTCGGAGGGCCCGCGGGTGGCCGAGCTCGGGGCCGCGACCGGTTCCGCGTCCCGCCCCCGCCCCGCGCCGGACCTCCTCGTCCTCACCGACGGCAGCCCCGCGCAGGCCGCCGCGGCGGCCACCGCGCAGGCCGCGGGCGCGGTCGTGCGCGCGCTGCCCGGCGGGGACCCGCGCGCCGACGCGCAGCTCGTCGCCGACCTCGCCGCCCGCCCGCCCGCGCGGGTCGTCGCCCTCGGCGACACCTTCGGCCCGGTGGAGCGGCTCACCGCGCGCCTCGCCGCGGCGACGGCCGGCGCGCAGGTCCCCGGCGGCGGCCAGCTGCCCGTCGCCGGACGCCGCATCGTCGCCCTGTACGGGCACCCGGGGACCCCCGGCCTCGGGGTCCTCGGCGAGCAGGACGCCCAGGGGGCCGTCGAGCGCGCCCGGCGGGTCGCCGCGGAGTACGACGGGCTCGGCGGGCTCCCCGCCGTGCCCGGCATGGAGATCATCGCCACGGTGGCCTCCGGCTCGCCCGGTCCCGACGGCGACTTCTCCAACGAGGTGCCCGCCGAGACGCTGCGCCCCTGGGTGGAGGCCGCGGAGGCCGCGGGCATCTACGTCGTCCTGGACCTGCAGTGCGGGCGCAGCGACTGCGCCGAGCAGGCGCCCCTGTACGCCGACCTGCTCAGGCGCCCGCACGTCGGGCTGGCCGTGGACCCCGAGTGGCGCCTGCACGGGGACGAGCGGCCCCTGCAGCAGATCGGCTCCATGCACGCCGAGGAGATCAACCGCGTCGCGGCGTGGCTCGCGGAGCTCACCCGCGCCGAGCGCCTGCCGCAGAAGGTGTTCGTCGTGCACCAGTTCCGGCACTCCATGATCCGGGAGCGGCACCTGCTGGACACCGGGCACGACGAGCTGGCCGTCGTCCTGCACGCCGACGGCCACGGCACCCCGGGCCAGAAGATGGACACCTGGAACGCCCTGACGGCCCGGACGCCACCGGGTGCGCTGTGGGCGTGGAAGAACTTCTACGACGAGGACCGCCCCACGTTCACGCCCGCGCAGACGGCCGCGGTGCAGCCCTCCCCGGTGTTCGTGTCCTACCAGTAGGGCGCGGGTCAGCGCCGCGGCGCCGCGCCCCACGTCACCGACACCGCCGAGCGGGCCCGCTCGGCGCGCACCTCCACCAGCTCCCCGAGCATCGAGGCGTGGTCCAGCACGACCGGCACGTCGTCCGGGTCGTACGTCACGCGCTCGCTGTGCAGGGCCGCCGTCCCCGGCTCCGCCGCCAGGTGCCCGGCGGCGGCGCCGGCCAGCACCTCCGGCGTGATGCGCTCGGAGGCGCGGGCGATGTGCACGCCCGCGTCCGCCAGCGCCGCGTACAGCGAGGTGCCCGCCAGGTCCCGGCCCCGCACCCGGTCCGCGTGCGGCTGCGGAACCCAGGAGACCTGGTGCACGGCCGGGCGCCCGCCCAGCAGCCGCAGCCGCTCCAGGCGCAGCACCCGAGCCCCCGCGTCCACGCCCAGCACCTGCGCCACGGCGGGGGGAGCCGCGCGCAGGGCGGTGGCCAGGACGCGGGTGTCGACGTCGTGGCCCTGCTCGCGCAGGTCCTCGGCGAAGCTGCGCAGCGTGTCCGTGCGGTACGCCGGCTGCTGCGGGGCGACGAACGTGCCGCGCCCCGCCTGCTGCACCACGAGCCCCTCCTCCCGCAGGGTGCCCAGGGCCTGCCGCAGCGTCATGAGCGTCACCTCGTAGCCCGCGGCGAGGTCGCGCTGCGCGGGCAGGGCCCCGCCCGCGCTGAACTCCCCGGAGCGGATGCGCCGCCCGAGGTCGTCGGCGATCACCCGGTACCGCGGCACCCGCGCCCCGGTGCGTTGCTGCGCCATCGGCCCTCCCGTCCGGCCCTGCTGCGGGCGGGGCCAGTGTGGCGGACGGGCGTGCGCCCCCTCAGGCCGCGTCCAGGGCCGCGCGCAGCCCGCCGAGCCAGCGCCCCAGCTCCGCGGGCGACGCGCCGTCCGCGATGCGCCGCACCACGGCCGAGCCCACCACGACCCCGTCGGCCACCTGAGCGGCCCGCGCGGCCTGGGCGGGGGTGGAGATGCCCAGGCCCAGCAGCACGGGGGTGTCCGTCAGCGCGCGCAGGTCCGCCGCGAGCCGCACCGCCTCCGGGGGCAGGTCCTCCCTCTCGCCGGTGGTGCCCATGACGCTCTGCGCGTACACGAAACCCCGGGAGCGGCCGGCGATCGCGGCGCGGCGCGCGGGCGGGGTGGACGGCGCGGCGAGCAGCACGCGGTCCACCCCCGCCGCCGCGCACGCCGCGGACAGCTCCGCCGCCTCCTGCTCGGGCACGTCGGGGACGATGAGCCCGCCGACGCCCGCCGCGCGCAGCGCCGGGCAGAACCCGGGCGTGCCGAGCGCGAGGTTGGCGTACGTCATCGCCACCAGCGGCACCCCCACGTCGAGGCGGGCCAGCTCCGCCAGCGCCGAGGTGACGGTGGTGCCGCGGGCGAGGGACCCCTCCTGCGCGGCGGTGATGACGGGCCCGTCGAGGACGGGGTCGGAGAACGGCAGGCCGACCTCGACGGCGTCGGCCCCGGCGCCGGCGAGGGCGCGCAGGTGCTCCGTCCACTCCGCGGTCGCGCCCGCGACGAGGTACGGCACGAGGAGCCTGCGGCCCGCCGCGACCCGCGCGCGCAGCGCGGTCTCCAGCGGCCCGGTGCCCGGGACCGCCGGCGCGCTCACCGCAGCTCCCGCAGCGTCGCGATGTCCTTGTCGCCGCGCCCGGAGAGCGTGACGAGCACCGTGCAGCCGGGGGTGAGCTCCCCGGAGGCGGCCGCGCGCAGGACCCAGGCGATCGCGTGGGCGGACTCCAGCGCGGGCAGGATCCCCTCGGTGCGGGCCAGGCGGTGCACCGCGGCCACGACCTCGTCGTCCCCCACGGCGGCGTAGTGCGCGCGGCCGGTGTCCGCGAGGTGGGCGTGCTCCGGCCCCACACCGGGGTAGTCGAGACCGGCCGCGACGGAGTGCGCCTCGCCGACCTGCCCGTGGGCGTCCTGCACGACGTAGGAGCGGGTGCCGTGCAGGACGCCGGGGCGTCCGGAGCCGATCGCCGCGCCGCCCGCGGCCTCCACGCCCACGAGGCGCGCCGCGGTGCCGGTGAAACCCGCGAACGTGCCGGCCGCGTTGGACCCGCCGCCGACGCAGGCGACGACCACGTCGGGCACGAGCGCGGGCAGTTCGCGGGCGCACTGCTCGCGGGCCTCCTCGCCGATGACGCGCTGGAACTCCCGCACCATCCACGGGTAGGGGTGGGGCCCGGTGACGGAGCCGAGGCAGTAGTACGCCTCGCGGGTGCAGCCCACCCAGTGCCGCAGGGCCGCGCTGGTGGCGTCCTTGAGGGTGCGGGTGCCGGTGCGCACGGGCACGACCTCGGCGCCGAGGACCTCCATCCGGTAGACGTTCAGCGCCTGGCGCTCGATGTCGCGCTCGCCCATGAAGACGGTGGCGTGCAGGCCGAGCAGGGCCGCGGCGGTGGCGGTGGCGACGCCGTGCTGCCCGGCGCCGGTCTCGGCGAGGATCCGGCCGCGGCCCATGCGCCGGGCGAGCAGCGCCTGGCCCAGCACGTTGTTGATCTTGTGGGAGCCGGTGTGGGCGAGGTCCTCGCGCTTGAGCAGGACCGTGACGCCGAGCTCGGCGGAGAGCCGGTCGGCGCGGGTGAGGGGGGTGGGGCGCCCGGCGTAGGTGGTCAGGAGGCGGTGCAGCTCGGCCTGGAAGGCGGGGTCGTGGCGGGCGGCGGTGAAGGCGTGCTCGACCTCCTCGCAGGCGGGGACGAGGGCCTCGGGGACGAACCTGCCGCCGTGGGCGCCGAAGCGGCCGGTGGTGCCGGGGTTTGCGGGTGCGCAGGCCGGTGGCGGTGGGGTGGTCGTGGTCATGGCAGTTCCCTTCTAGATGTTTGTTCTAGAACAGTGCACCGAGCATGGCACGTCCTGTTCCCCGGCGCCAGGAGCACCGGGGCGCCCGTGTCCTACGTGTCACGGACAGTGGTCGCGACGGAATGTGAACGTCGTCATGTCACGATCGGGTCACGACATCGTTCTGGCCGGGCCGGCGGCGGTTGACACCGCACCGCGCGGGGGAAAACATCCACCGCGTCCAGCGCCCGATGTCGTCGACGACCGGAGGCGCCGGACTCCCACCCGGTGCGACGAAGGGTTTCGGCACGCAGACTCGCGAGAGCGCTCTCGCCGCAGTTCGTACCGTCGCCGCCACGCGGTGGCGACCGCGTGCCGCGCCGGGTCGCGCCTCCCGCCCGTCCTGCGCGGCCGGACCCGGTCCCGTCCACGTTCCAGGAAGGACGACCTGTGCAGACGATGAAGTCTCGACGGCGCGCGAAGCTGGCGACGGCCGCGGCCGGAGCCCTGCTGCTCGCCCCGTTCGGCGCGGCGGCCCCCGCCCAGGCGGCTCCCGCCGGCAGCCCGGCGGTCGTCAACGGTCAGGTCCGCGTCTGCGGCGTGAAGCTGTGCAACCAGCACGGCAACCCGATCCAGCTCCGCGGCATGAGCACCCACGGCATCCAGTGGTTCGACCGCTGCTACAACGACGCCTCGCTGGACGTCCTCGCGAACGAGTGGAGGAGCGACCTGCTCCGCATCGCGATGTACGTGCAGGAGGGCGGCTACGAGACCAACCCCACCGGTTTCACCAACCGCGTCAACCAGCTGGTCGACGAGGCCGAGGAACGCGGCATGTACGCCATGATCGACTTCCACACCCTCACCCCGGGTGACCCGCTGTACAACCTCGACCGGGCGAAAACCTTCTTCGACGCCGTCTCGCGCCGCAACGCCGCCAAGACGAACGTCATCTACGAGATCACCAACGAGCCCAACCGCGTGTCGTGGGCGAACGTCAGGAGCTACGCGGAGCAGGTCATCCCGGTGATCCGGCGGAACGACCCCGACGCGGTCATCATCGTCGGCACGCCCGGCTGGTCCTCGCTCGGGGTCTCCGACGGGAGCGACCACACGGTCATCACCAACAACCCGGTGCGCGCCGAGAACATCATGTACGCGTTCCACTACTACTCCTCGTCCCACAAGGACAACTACCGCGCCGAGGTCGAGCGGGCGTCGAGGGTGCTGCCCCTGTTCGTCACCGAGTTCGGCAACGTGGCCGCCGACGGCGGTGGCGCCGTGGACCGCGCGAGCAGCGTGGCGTGGCTGGACCTCCTCGACCGCCTCGGGATCGGCTACGCGAACTGGACGTACTCCGACGCGGCCGAGGGCAGCGCCGCCTTCCGGTCCGGGACCTGCACCAACGGCGGGTACGCCGGGACCACCAACCTCACCGAGTCCGGCGCCCTCGTGCGCAGCCGCATCATGACGCCGGACAACTTCCCGACCGGCACCGGTGGCGGTGGTGGGGACACGCAGGCGCCGACGGCCCCGTCGGCGGTGCGCTCGACGGGGACCACGTCCTCCAGCGTCTCCCTGGCCTGGACGGCCTCCTCCGACGCCGTCGGGGTCACCGGCTACGACGTGTACCGGGGCACCACCCGGGTCGGGACGGCGACCGGGACGTCGTTCACGGACACCGGCCTGGCGGCGAGCACCGCGTACTCGTACACCGTCCGGGCGCGGGACGCCGCGGGCAACGTCTCCGCGGCCTCGGCCCCGGTGTCGGTGACCACCGGCGCCGGCACCACCCCGCCGCCCCCGCCGCCCGGTGGGGTGAAGGTGCAGTACCGCAACACCGGGACCAGCGCCACCGACAACCAGGCGAACCTCGCCGTGCAGCTCGTCAACACCGGCACCACCACCCGGAACCTCACCGGGACCAGCCTGCGCTACTACTTCACCCGCGACGGGGGGACCTCCTTCACCGTGGCGTGCGACTGGGCGCAGATCGGCTGCGCGAACCTCCAGAACAGGGTCGTCCCCCTCGCCACCCCGGTGGCCGGGGCCGACGCCTACGTGGAGACCACCTTCACCGCCGGCTCCGTGGCCGCCGGTGCCTCCACCGGGGAGATCCAGCTGCGCTTCCACCGCAACGACTGGCAGAACCTGAACGAGACGAACGACCACAGCCGCGGCACGAACACCGCCCCGGCCGACAGCACCCGCATCACCGCCCACTCCGGCGGAACCCTGCTGTGGGGCACGCCCCCCGCCTGACGACGGGACGGCACCACCCGCACGTGCGACGGCGGCGGGCGGACGGAGGAACTCCGGCCGCCCGCCGCCCCACGTGTGGCGCCCTACTTCGCGTCGGACCAGCGGCGCACGACCGCGACGTCCGCGACGAACCGCACCCCCGAGCCCGCCGCCCACCGCGCCGACGTCGACCCCAGCGCCGCGTGCAGCAGCCCCGCCGTCGCCTCCGCCCGCTCCGCCGGGACGTGCACCAGCAGCTCGTCGTGCAGGCACAGCACGATCCGGCCCGCCCCCGCCCCCGCGCCCAGCCCCGCCCGCACCGTCGCCGCCCACGCCTTGAACAGCTCCGCCGCGGCACCCTGCACCACCGCGTTGCGCGCGAAGCGCCCCCGCCCGTGCGGCTCGCCGCCCGCCGCCGACAGCCGCAGCAGCCGCCCGCCCGCCGTGCGCAGGTCCCTGCCGTCCCGGCCCGCGGCCTCCGCGGCCCGCAGGTACGCCAGCGCCACCGGGTAGGCCGCCTCCATCCGCTTGAGCGCCTGCCCCGCCGTGCCGGAGGTCTGCCCGTACATCGCGGCCAGCACCGCCACCTTCGCGGTGGGCCGGTCGCAGCCGAGCTGTGCCGCGACGGGCGTGTACAGGTCGTCGTCCAGGGTGGCCGCCGCCAGCGCCGCATCGCCCGAGACCGCCGCCAGCACCCGCGGCTCCACCTGCCCGAGGTCCGCGCGCACCAGGACGTGCCCGGCCTCCGCAGCCACGCCCGGCCGCAGCTCCGCCGGCATGTTGTGCAGCCCCGCCTGCGCCGTCATCCGGCCCGCCGCGGCGTCGGCGGCGCCCCACGCCCCGCGCAGCCTGCCGTCGGGGCCGACGTGGCGGTCCAGCCAGCCGTAGCCGTACGTCGTGGCGATCCGCTCCGCCTTGCGCCAGGTCAGCAGCGCCGCCACCGCCGGGTGGGCGTCGCGGAAGCGCTCCAGCCGCCAGCCGCGCGTGTCCGGCAGGTCCAGGCCCAGCTCCCGCAGCGCGGCGAGCACCTGGGCGGGGTTGCGCAGGTCCGGTGCGGGACGTCCCGGCGGCAGCAGCGACGTCACCGCCCGGTCCCGCTCCGCGCGCAGGGCGGCCTCCTCCCGCTCGTCCCGGGGGCGCGGGCCGGCGGCGGCCGCGACGACCGCCTCGGTCGCGGCCCGGTCCACGGGCAGCCCGTCGTGCTCCAGCTCCACGGCCAGCAGCGCCGCCGCGGACTCCGACCACGCCGTCTGCACGGGCAGCGGCGGGCCCGCGCGCCCGGCCCGCGGATCGGGCAGCGCCGCCACGGCCGCGCCCTGCCGCTGCGACACCAGCAGGGCCAGCTCCGCCCAGCGGGCCGCGCGGCGCAGCAGCACCGCGGGCGGCTCCCCGGAGGCGGGGTGCAGCGCCGTGCCGTCCGCCCACCGCGCCCGCACGCCGCCGTCGTCGCGCAGGGGGTCCTCGGGGCGCTCCTCGCCGTCACCGGCCAGGTCCAGGGCGAGGGCGTCGGCGCCGTGCCGGAGGGGCCGCGCCGCCTGCGGCGCGGGCGCGGGCAGGCCCCAGGCCGCCGCCCACGCCGACGCCGGGTCGTCCGCCGGGGCCCCGTGCAGCAGCCGGTGCACGGCGCCGACGTCCCAGCAGCGGCCGACGCGGACCCCCGCGGCCACGAGCCCGGCGGCCGTCCCCGCGGCGGACCACCACACCCAGCGCGGCCCGGCCGCCGCGTCCACGGCGGCCACGACCTCCCCGGGCCCGGCGCAGGCCACCGTCCACGTCCCGCCCGGTGCGGCGAGGCCCGCGCCGACACCCGGCACCACCCACACCGCGAGCGCCCCGCCGCCGCCGACCCCCGCGGCGGCCAGCGCGGCGGGCACCCCGGGGGCCGGGACCGCGACGGGCGGCAGCGGGGCGGGCAGGACCGGCGGGGGCACCGGGGCATCCTCCCGCGCGACGGCGACACGACGGGCCGGGCGCGCCCCGCGCGGATGCTCAGGTGGGCGCCCGCCCTGCCGATGGGAGCACCGGCCCTCCTCCCCAGAAACCCGGAGAACCTCGTGACCGCCCTGTTCCGGCGCCTGCGCGTCGCCACCCGCCTCGCGGTCGCCGTCGGCCTCGTCGTCGTCCTCCTCGCCGTCACCGCAGGCGTGGCGCTGCTCAGCTCCGCCCACCAGCGCGACACCGCCCGCGAGCTGCGGGACCTGGCGCGGCTCACCCACTACGTCGACACCCAGCGGTTCTGGGACGCGGACGTGACCGGCTGGCAGGCCGCCTACGCGTGGGACACCTACCGCATCGGCGTGGAGCGGGCGCTGGCCGACGGCGAGGCGAACCGGGCCGGGTTCCTCGCCGACAAGGCCGCCCTGCTGGCGGAGCTGGACGCGGCGCCGCTGGAGCTCATGACGCCCGCCGAGCGCGCCACGCACGAGGTGGTCGTCGCGAAGTGGGACGAGTACTTCGCCTCGGAGGAGGCCGCCGTCCGGCTGTACCGCGCCGGGGACGTGCGCGGCGCCGAGGCGGAGATCATGGAGCGCAGCTGGGTCGTGTACGGGGAGGTCCTCACCGCGACGCAGGAGATGACGGCCTCCGTCGCGCGGCGTTCCGACGCCGCGTTCACCCGGGCCGAGGCGGAGGCCGGGCACACCCGGGACCTCGTGCTGGCCGTCCTCGGCGGCGCCCTCGCCCTTGCCGTGGTGCTCCTCGTGACCCTCACGCGCAGCATCACCGGCCCGCTGCGGCGCGCGGTGGCCGACCTGCGCTCCGTGGCCCGCGGCGACCTGACCGTCACCCCCGCCGTGGACGGGCGCGACGAGTTCACCGCCATGGGCCGGGCGCTGGCCGAGGCGGTGGCGAGCACCCGCGACACCGTGCGCGGCGTCGGCGAGGGCGCCCGGGACCTCGCGGACATGGCCGGGGCCCTCACCGGCACCGCGCGGCAGCTGTCGGCGGGGAACGCGGAGGCCGTCGAGCGGGCGGGGGCGGCGTCCGCCTCCGCCGAGGACGTGGCCCGCAGCGTCGACACCCTCTCCACCGGCTCGGAGGAGATGGGGATCGCGATCTCCGAGATCGCGCAGGGCACCGCCGCGGCCGCCGGCGTGGCCCGCCAGGCGGTCGAGGCGGCCGACCGCACCGGCGCGGCCGTCAGCGCGCTCGGGGAGGCGTCGGAGCAGATCGCCTCGGTCGTCAAGACCATCACCGCGATCGCGGAGCAGACGAACCTGCTGGCCCTCAACGCCACCATCGAGGCGGCCCGCGCGGGCGAGGCCGGCAAGGGTTTCGCGGTCGTCGCCAGCGAGGTGAAGGAGCTGGCGCAGTCCACCTCCGCGGCCACCGGGGACATCGCCGCGAAGGTCGCCGCGATCCAGGCCGGCACCGCCGACGCGGTGGCGTCCATCGCGGAGATCTCCCAGGTCATCGCGCAGATCGACGGCTACCAGGCCACCATCGCCGCGGCCGTGGAGGAGCAGACCGCCACCACCTCGGAGATGTCCCGCAACGTCTCCGAGGCCGCCGACGGCGCGCGCAGGATCGCCGTGACCGTCGCCGCCGTCGCCCGCACCGGGGAGGCGGGGCAGGCGGACCTGGCGCAGGTCACCGGCGCGGCCGAGGCGCTGACCGCCACCGCCGCCCGGCTGCGCGAGGCCGTGGGGGCGTTCCGCGTCTGATCCCGCGGGCGCCCGCCGCGTGGTACGACGGAGCGTGAGCCCATCGCCCTTCGCCGGCCTCGACGACTTCCTCGCCCTGCCCCGGCTGTCCGGCCTGGCCCTGTCCCCGGACGGGCGCCGCCTGGTCACGACGGTCGCGGCCCTCGACCCCACCGCCACCCGGTTCACCAGCGCGCTGTGGGAGGTGGACCCCACCGGGCGGCAGCCGGCGCGGCGCCTGACCCGCAGCGCCAAGGGCGAGTCGGGCCCGGTGTTCGCCGGGGACGGGTCCCTGCTGTTCACCTCCGCCCGCCCCGACCCCGCGGCGAAGGACGGCGAGGACGCACCCGCGGCGCTGTGGCGGATGCCCGCCGCGGGCGGGGAGGCCGCGCTGGTGGCGACCCGTCCCGCCGGGGTGACGGGCGTGGTGGCCGCCCGCGCCGCGACGCGCCTGGTGCTCACCTCCCCGACGCTGCCCGGCGCGGCCGCCGAGCCGGCCGGCGAGGGCGAGGCGTCCTCGGCGGCCGGGCGCGCCGCCGCCCGCAAGGAGAAGAAGGTCACGGCCGTCCTGCACGCCGGCTACCCGGTGCGGTTCTGGGACCACGGCCTCGGCCCGGAGCAGGTCCGCGCCTTCGCCCTCGACCTGGACGCGGACGACGACGCCGCCCGTCCGCCGCTGCGCGACCTCACCCCCGCGCCCGGCCGCGCGCTGGACCACGCGGGGGCGGAACTCACCGCGGACGGGACCACCCTCGTCACCACCTGGCAGGTGCCGGAGCCGCGCGGCTCGGTGCGCACCACCCTCGTCGCGGTGGACACCGCCACCGGGGAGCGCCGGGTGCTCGCCGACGACGGCGAGGGCGGCGGCGACCTGCTCGCCCCGGCGCTCTCCCCGGACGGCACCCGCGTCGCGGCGGTGCTGGAGACCCGCAGCACCCCGCACCGGGCGCCGCGGGTGCGCGTCGTCGTGCTGCCCCTCGACGGCAGCGGGCCGGTGGCGGAGGCCGCCCCGGGCTGGGACCTGTGGGGGACGGCGCCGCGCTGGTCGCCGGACTCCTCCGCGCTGTTCGTCACCGCGGACGAGCGCGGTGCCGCACCGGTGTTCCGCATCGACGTCGCCACCGGCGCGGTGCGCCGCCTCACCGGGGACCGCGGCGCGTACTCCGACGTGCAGGTCGCCCCCGACGGGCGCTCGCTGTACGCGGTGCGCTCGGCGGTGGACGCCCCGCCCGCCGTGGTGCGCCTCGACGCGCACGTCACCGACCAGCAGCCGGTGACCCTCCCGGGCCCCGCCGTGCCGGAACTGCCCGGAACCCTCACCGAGGTCACCACCACCGCCGCCGACGGCGCCGCCCTGCGCTCCTGGCTGGTGCTGCCCGAGGGCGCCTCGGCCGCCGCGCCCGCGCCGCTGCTGCTGTGGATCCACGGCGGCCCGCTGCACTCGTGGAACTCCTGGTCGTGGCGGTGGAACCCGTGGCTGGCCGCCGCCCGCGGGTACGCGGTGCTGCTGCCGGACCCGAGGCTGTCCACCGGCTACGGGCAGGAGTTCGTCGACCGCGGCTGGGGCGCGTGGGGCCGCGAGCCGTACACCGACCTCATGGCCCTCACCGACGCCGCGCTGGGACGCGACGACCTGGACGCGGAGCGCACCGCCTGCATGGGCGGCTCGTTCGGCGGCTACATGGCGAACTGGGTCGCCGGGCACACCGACCGGTTCCGGGCGGTCGTCACCCACGCCAGCCTGTGGGCGCTGGACCAGTTCGGGCCGACGACCGACGCGGCGTACTACTGGGCGCGGGAGATGACCGCGGAGATGGCCGCCGCGAACGACCCCGCCGCGCACGCCGGCGCCATCACCACGCCGGTGCTCGTCATCCACGGCGACAGGGACTACCGGGTCCCGGTGGGGGAGGGCCTGCGGCTGTGGTGGGACCTCGTCTCCCGCTGGGACGGCGCCCCGGAGGACCTGCCGCACCGCTTCCTGCTGTACCCCGACGAGAACCACTGGGTCCTCGCGCCGCAGCACGCGAAGCTCTGGTACGAGACGGTGTTCGCGTTCCTCGCCTGGCACGTCCACGGCGAGGGGTTCGAGGTCCCGGAGCTGCTGCGCTGATCCCGGCACCGGCCGGGTGGCCGACGTGCCCGCCGCCCGCGTGCGAGGGTGGACCGGGTGAGCGCCCCCCTCCGCCGCGTCCCGCAGTTCCTCACCGGCCTCACCCTGTGCTCGGCGGGGGTGTGGCTGTCGCTGCAGGCCGGTCTGGGGGTGTCCCCGTGGGACGTCCTCCACGCCGGCCTGGCTGCGGGCACCGGCCTGTCGTTCGGCGTGGTCGTCATGGCCGTGGGCGTCCTCGTCCTCGGTGTCTCCGCGCTGCTGGGGGTGCGGCCGGGCCTGGGCACGCTGTTCAACGTGGTCTTCGTGGGGGTCGCGCTGGACGTGCTGCTGGCCACGCCGTGGCTGGACGGGCTGGCGGCGGCGGGTGTCGCGGTGCGACTGGCGGTGCTGGCCGCGGCCGTGGTCCTGCTCGGGGTGGGCTGCGCCCTGTACATCGGGGTGGGTTTCGGCGCCGGGCCGCGCGACGGCCTCATGGTCGCGTTCCACCTGAAGGGCTGGCCGATCGGGCTGTCGCGGGTGCTCGTGGAGACGTCGGTGCTCCTCGTGGGCTGGCTGCTGGGCGGCCCGGTCGGCGTGGGCACCGTCCTCATGGCCCTCGGGCTGGGACCGGCGACGCAGCTGGCGTTCCGCCTGCTGCGGCAGGAACCCGGGGCGCACGCCGCGCGCCGACCGGCGGCCGCACCGGCCCGCTGAGCCCGCCGGAACCGGGGGGCGCCCGCGGCTCAGGTCCGCGGTGCCGTCTGCCGATGGGGGGCGATGACCGCCGTCGCCCGTCGCCGTGCCCGGACCGTCCTCGCGCTGGGCCTCGCCGCCCTGGTCGCGGCCCCCACCGCCGCCTCCGCCGCGGGGGTCCCCACCGTCGAGGCCGAGTCGATGACGCTGGTGCAGGGCCGCGCCGTGCTCGTCGCCGACGCCACCGCCTCGGGCGGCCGGGCCCTGCGGATGCTGACCAACGCCACGGCCACGGCGCCGGTGACCACCCCGTCGAGCGGGCGGCTGGTGCTGCGGATGCGCGGCGAGCAGTACCGCGGCGCGCCGCGGGCCACCGTCCGGGTCGACGGTGCCGTGGTGGCGACGTTCGACGTGACCGCCACCGCGTGGACCGACCACGCGGTGGCCGGCTCCTGGGCGGCGGGCACGCACACCGTCGCGGTGTCCTTCACGAACGACACCTCCCTCGCCGGGGTCGGCGACCGCAACCTCGCCGTGGACCGCGTCACCTTCGAGGCAGCCCCGACGCCGACCCCGACGCCCACCCCCACCCCGACGCCCACCCCCGCCCCGACGCCGGCGCCCGGGCTCGACGACGCCTACGAGACCCGGATCGTGGAGCTGGTCAACGCCGAGCGCGCCGCTGCCGGGCTCGCGCCGCTGGCCGTCTCGCCCTGCGCCGACCGCTTCGCCGAGGAGTGGTCCGCGCACATGGCCGCCACCGGGCAGCTCGTGCACCGCCCCGACCTGGGCACCCTCCTGACCGCCTGCTCGGCGCGCCGGGTGGGGGAGAACATCGCCTACGGCAACGTCACCGCCGACCAGATGATGGCCATGTGGATGGGCTCGGCCGGGCACCGCGCGAACATCCTCAACCCCGCCTACACCCACCTCGGCGTCGCCGCGGTCACCACCTCCACCGGGCGCGTCTGGGGCACCCAGAACTTCCTCACCCTCTGACGTCCGCCCGGCGGGCGCTGCCGCGGTACGGGGACTCCCGCTGCGGTTCAGGCGCCGCCCTCCCAGGGCCGGTTGAACCGCGGTGCGTCGGGGTGCACGAACCTCGGCGCGGTGTCCGTGCCGGCCCGGGTGGCCGCCGCGTTCATCGCCTGCGGGGACGTGGCGGGCCAGGAACCGCTGTCCAGCCGGGTGAGCACCGTGCGCAGCGCCGCCTGCTGCTCGGCCGGGGAGAAGGTGCAGTGGCCGGCCGACTCCACGCTCACCTGCCGCAGGAGGGGGCCCGCTCCCGCCCGCCGGACCGCGTCCCCGTACCAGCGGTCCTGCGCGGGCGTGGAGATCTGGTCCCCGGTGTTGGAGACCGTCAGGACCGGGATGCGCAGAGCGCCGTCGAGGACGATGCCGCGCGCGAAGCGTTCCACCGCGGCGGGATCGGCCTCGATGCGGGGTGCCGCGGCGAGGACGCCGAGGTCGGCGTCGAGGTCGAGGCCCGCCCGCCGGTAGAGCTCGCGCACGGCCCGGGCGAGCGCGGGGTCGGCCCGCCGGAGCTGGGCGGCGTAGTCGACGTCGGTGTTCCAGGACGGGTTGCCGCCCACGAGCCGGGTGATCTGGCGCCGGCTGCCCATCGCCTGACCGAGGTAGGGCAGCGGCCCGCCGGCGAGGGCGAGGTAGGCGCCCTCCCGCAGCGCGTCGACGTCGTGGCGGTCCGGGATCGGTGGGGTGGTGCCGTCGGGCCGGACACCCCACGCCGGCACCTGCCCGATCGCGGCGGCCAGGGCGGTGCGGGCCCGCCCCGCGGCCGTCTGCTGGGCGCGGCCGACCGCGTCGAGCCACGCGGTCCTGGCACCCGCCACGTCGGCCGGCACGTCGACGACCGGCAGGCCGGGCGCGAGGAGCCGCTCCAGCACGAAGACCGTGTCGAGCTTCTGGTTCCACTGCGCCACCGAGCCGCTCAGGCCGCCGCAGAACGGCACGGCGGCGTCGAACGCCCCCGGGTGCACCTGCGCGACGCCCGCGGAGACGAAACCGCCCATGGACGTGCCGGAGGCGATGGCGTTCCGGGCGGGGCCGTAGGCGTCCTCGAACCGCGCGAGGGCCTCGGCCTGGTTGTCGATCGCGGCGCGGAGGTCCCAGCCCGTGACGGCGCGCGTGGTCCCACCGCGTGCCACGCCGTCGGCGAGCAGGCGCTCGGTGAGGGGCTCGGTGGGGCCGGGCCCCGCGAAGTCCAGGGCGACCACCACGGTCCCGTTCCAGCGCGCCGGGACGACGAACTCGAACGGGGTCCCGTCCCGCAGGGTGCCCGTCAGGCACGTCGGGGCCGACGGCGAGGCGGGCAGGCACGGCCGGCCCGCCGGGGCGTCCGCCGCGGCGGGGGCGGCGGTCAGCGCGAGGGCGAGGACCGCCACCAGAGCCGCACCGGGAGCCGCACCGGGAGCACGGGGGCTCACGCCGGGAAACCCTTGGAGGTGACGACCCAGCCCTGCTCGGTGCACAGGCCGCACTGCGCGCCGGTGAACCGGGCCCCCGCGACCGGGTCCGCGCGCAGGGTGAAGTCGAACCAGTCCGCGGCGACCTGCCACCCCGTGGTGGACTGCGGCCCGGCGATGAGGCCCTGGTGGCCGGCGTCGCTCTTCTCGGCGAGGACGGCGGGCACGTCCAGCAGTTCGTAGTTCTCGATGCTGTTGCGGTGGGCGACGTCGCCCGGGCCGCCGTTGACCAGCAGCGTGGGGGTGTGCAGGTCCGCGAGCAGGTCGCGGCCGTACCCGCCGAAGGCCGGGGTGGGGAAGTAGCCGGTGTTGAAACCGGCGACCGAGTCGACGCGGGGGTCCGTCCCGGCCACCAGCGCCTCGATCCCGCCGCAGGAGTAGCCGATGACCCCGATCCGCGAGGTGTCGACGCGGTCGGAGAACTGCTTGCGGGCCGCCTTGGCGGTCGTGGCCCAGTCCACGGCGGCCAGCAGGTCCTGCGGCCGGGCGGAGGTCGCGCCGCTGCCGAGGGGGGCGTCGGGCGCGCCGTTCGCGATGACCACGTAGCCCTGCGAGGCCAGGCCGGTGAGGAAGCCCATCGCCTCGAAGTTGCTGCTGACGCAGGCGCCGTTGCCGAACACGAGCAGCGGGAGGCTGTTGCGGGGCAGGCTCTTCAAGTCCGCCGGCCGGTAGACGGTGTGCCCGGCGAGGCCGTCGGTGCCCTCCCGGACGGTGGCCTGCGCCGCGGCGGGCGCGGCGGAGCGGGCCGTCGGGGCGTACTCCTGCGGCTGCGCGGCGGCGGCGCCGGGAACGCCGCAGGCGAGGGCGCCCGCGACGGCGAGCGCGAGCGCGGAGGTGTGGAGTGCTGCGGTGGCGCGGGTCATGCGGGTCCTCCACGTCGAGGTTCGTGCGCGGCGCCGGGTCGCCGGGCGTCACGAGTGCGTGGGCGGCGTCGCCCACGCACGATTGGTGTCAGCAAGTGCGACGAGCGTCCACCCTGGTGTCGCCTGTGTCAACCGGCTCGGCCGCGGCCCGGGTGCGTACTGTGGGCCGCGCACCGAGGCGGCGGGAGGTGGACGGGCAGCATGGCGCCGGGCGACCTGCCGCGTGCGCAGCTGGGTCCCGAACCCCAGCTGCTGCTCACCTCGCTGCTCGGGGACTTCTGGTACTGGCGCGACGAGCACATCCCCTCCGCCGCGCTCGTGCAGCTCCTCGCGGAGTTCGGGATCACCGCCGACGGCGCCCGCGCGGCGATGCGGCGGCTCGTCTCGCGCGGCCTGCTCACCGTCGCCCGCAACGGGCGCACCACGGCCTACGGCATCCCCCCGCGCACCGCGACGGTCGTGGTCCAGCGCGTGCACCGGCTGCTCACGTTCGGCGCCCAGGCCCCGCAGTGGGACGGCGCGTGGACCGTGGTCGCGTTCTCCGTGCCCGAACGGGCCCGGGAACTGCGCGGCGCCCTGCGCGCGCGCCTGCGCGTCCTGCACTTCGCCGCGCTCTACGACGGGGTGTGGGTGTCCCCCCACGACGGCGCGGCCGCCGCCCGGGCCGTGCTGGACGAGCTCGGTGTGCGGACGGGCACCGTGTTCCGCGCCACCGAGGTACCCGGTGCGGCTCCCGGCGGCGACCCGCGCGCCGCGTTCGACCTGGAACCCCTCGCGGCGCAGTACGCGGAGTTCGCCGACCGGTACGAACCCCTGCTGGCCGCCGTCGAGGAGGGGCGGATCGGCCCGGCCGAGGCGCTGCGTGCCCGGACCGGGCTGCGCGTGGACTGGCGCAGGTTCCCCGAGATCGACCCGGACCTGCCCGGGCCGCTCCTACCGCCGGACTGGCCGCGCCCGCGGGCCCAGCGGGTCTTCGTGACGATCTACGACCGGCTCGGACCGCTGGCCGAGCAGCGCTTCCGCGAGCTGCTCGCACAGTCGGCCCCCGACCTCGCCCCGCTGGCCCGGCACCACGACTCCGCGACCGTGGCGGAGCTCTTCGCCGGGCTCGGTGGGGCGCAGCCGGCGGGGGACACCCCGTTCGAGCGGGCGCTGCAGGAACGCCGCCTGCGGGAGGCGGCCCACCCCTGAGGAGCTGTTCCGGCGACGCGCACGAGCGCGACGTCGGCGCCGTCCCCGTCCCGGAGCGGGATCCGTCCGTGTCCCCGTGGTGCACACCGGACCACCGGGCGCGGACCTGGGCGGGGTGGCCCGGCCGCCGGGTGACCCCGCGACCGCGTGGAGCCGGCGGGCTCACACCGCCTGCGGCCGGTGCCCCTCGGGGACGACCTCGGCCCCGACGGGGGGCGGTGGTGGGGTGCCGTCCCCGAAGGGCCTGCCGCCCAACGCTTCGCGGCCGTGCGGCTCCAGCCAGCCGGCGAGGTCCGGCCCCGCGGGCACGATCCCGGTGGGGTTGATGTCGCGGTGCACGACGTAGTAGTGCTGCTTGATGTGCACCACGTCGGTGGTGTCGCCGAACCCGGAGGTCTGGTAGAGGTCGCGGAAGTACGCCGACAGCACCGGCATCTCCGACAGCTTCGACCGGTTGCACTTGAAGTGCCCGTGGTAGACGGGGTCGAAGCGGGCCAGCGTGGTGAAGAGCCGGACGTCGGCCTCGGTGATGGTGTCGCCCACCAGGTAGCGCTGGTGCTCAAGGCGTTCGGAGAGCGCGTCGAGCCGTGCGAACAACCGGTCGTGGGCCCGCTGGTACGCCTGCTGGGTCCCCGCGAAACCGGCGCGGTAGACGCCGTTGTTGACGTCGCGGAAGACGTCGCGGTTGACGGCGTCGATCTCCTCGCGGAGGTGCTCGGGGTACAGCTGCGGTGCTCCCGGCCGGTGGAACTCCGCCCACTCCAGCGACAGGTCGATCGTCATCTGCGGGAAGTCGTTGGTCACGACCTGGCCCGTCCTGGTATCCACGATCGCCGGGACGGTGATGCCCCGGTCGTAGCCGGGGATCCGCGCGAAGAACGCCTCCTGCAACCGCTCGATGCCGAGCACCGGGTCGCGCCCACCGGGGTCCAGGTCGAAGGTCCAGCTGCGCGCGTCGTGGGTCGGGCCGCACACGCCCATCGACAGCACCGGCTCCAGGCCCAGCAGTCGCCGCACGATGATGGCGCGGTTCGCCCACGGGCAGGCCCGGCTGACGACGAGACGGTAGCGGCCCGGCTCGACGGGGTACCCGTCCCGGCCGTCGGTCGTGATCCGGGTCTCGATGTAGCGCTGGTCGCGCCGGAAGTCGCCGGTCGGGTTCACGTACCCTGTGCTGCCGCCGGAGATGTCGTTCGCGCTCACGAGGTCCTCCGCCGGATCAGCTCTGCGCGTCGGCCGACGTGACGTCGGCGGCGACGGCCGCCTGACGCCTGGCGATGGTGACGCCGGCACCGACCCCGGCCGCGACGAGCGCGGCGGCCGCGATCCACGGCCGGGTCAGCCTGTGGCCCAGCGCCGCGTCGACGGAGTAGCCGCCCGGGCCGGAGAGGGCCAGCGAAGCGGCCGTCAGACCGAGAACGGCCGGGTACTCGTACCCACCGGCCACGGCGAAGAAGCCGTTGGGACGGTGCACGACCGTGGCTGCGGCCATCGCTGCGGCCGCGGCTGCCCCACCCAGGGGCGTTGCGAGCCCGGCCGCCAACAACGCTCCACCGCCTGCCTCGGAGAGTCCCGCGAGCACGGCGTTCTGCTTGCCCGGCCGGAATCCCATGGCGTGCATGGCGCCCGCGGTGCCCTCGATGCCGCCGCCGCCGAACGCCCCGAAGAGCTTCTGGGCGCCGTGGGCGACGAGGGTTCCGCCGACCCCGAGGCGCAGGGCCAGCAGCCCCAGGTCCTTGCTGCGGCGATCGCTCACGTGCGGTCCTCCCGATGCCGGCACCCGCCGGGCGGCAGGCGCTGATGTAGTGCGATGCTCAACTAGAACACGGCGGAGGCGCTGCTGTCTCGCCGGACAGGTCCGGCCTCGGCCGGCGCCACCCGGCAGCCGCCTCCCGGGTCTCTGCGTGATGACGAGGTCGTCCGACCGGGCGGGGGGCCGGTGAGCGGCCCCCCCCCGCGGTGCCCGGCGCAGATCAGGCACTCCTCGTGCACGTCCACGAGGTCACGGTAGGGCTGCGCCGGGACCCCGGTGGCGTCCTGCCGCGTCGCGGGTTCCCGGCGGTGGGGGCACCGGTGCCGTGGCCGAACCACCTCCGCCGGTTCGGTGGTCGGCGTAGAACTGCCAGGCGACCTGCTGGGCGGTCAGGGCGGTGCCGTTCCAGACGGCGACCTCGTCGAGGGAGCCGGTGAGGTACCCGGGCGCCGGCCAGGTGGCGCTCGCCCCGGCGTGCACGCCCGGTGAGGTGCTCGCGGAGGAGTCCGCCGCCGTCACCGCGCCGGGAGCCTCCTCGAAACGGTGCTGGAACGAGGGCGTGTCGTTGCGCACCACGGTGGGGTGGTTCGGGAAGGACGCCGCCACCGTCAGGGACGAGGAGATCGGCACCCGAGCGCTGGACGCCGCCCACGCCAGCGGTGGGGAGAGCACCGCGAAGGTCGCCGGCAGGGTGAGCAGCGCACCGGCGCCCCGCCTCCTGCGCACACAGCGGGGGTGCACACCCCACCTCGGCTGAGCGGGACCCGGGACGTGCGGCACGGGGGTCTGCTCGGCCGGCCCGCCGGTGGTCCTCGGGCCTGTCCCCGCATCCGGGGACGACGCCCGTCGCGCGACGACCGCCGCCCCGGCGGGGACGGCGGCCGCGGCGCGTGCGCCGCTCAGCGCTGCTCGGTGGCGCGCGCGGTCCCGGCGCGCAGCCCCACCCCCGCCAGGCCCAGCCCGAGCAGAACCGTGCCGGTGATGACGGCCACGCCGTCGGGGCCGGGCAGGCCCGGCCCGGCGACGAGCACCGCGACCCCGGCGAGCAGCGCGGCCGCCACCGGGCGGGGCAGCGCGCGGGCGCGCAGGCCCCCGACGGCCAGGAGCACGTGGCCCACGAACAGCGAGAGGGCCGTGAGCGCAGTGACCCCGATCGCCGCGGACTCGATGGTGTGCGAGGTGTCGTGCCCGACGTGCGGGGCGACGAACGTCTCCAGGAAGGCGGAGGGGGACATCAGCACCATCGCCAGCCAGACCAGGCCGGTGCCGACCTGCGCGACGCGGGAGGAGCGCAGCAGCGCCGACACGGAGCCGATGCCCGCCGCGACGAGCAGCCCGCCCGCGGCGAACGTCACGTGCGCCGGCCCCCACAGGGGGGACAGCTCCGCCGCGTCGGAGTGCTCCAGCGGGTGCGCGAGGTTCCCGGCGGCGAACAGCAGGCCGCCGGCGACGACGCACAGGGCGCGCAGGCGCCGGCCGGCGCGGTGGTCCGGTCCCGGGACCCCGGCGGGGGCGCCGGTGGACGTGGTGGTGGGCGTGGTGGTGGCGGTACCGGTCGTCGTGCCGGACGTGGTGGTGGTCACGGGTTCTCCTCGGTGTTCTGGGTGTGGGTGTGGGTGTGGGTGTGGGTGTGGGTGTGGGTGTGCCCGGTGCCGGTGTGCCGGGGGACCGGGGCGGTGGGCGGGTGCCCGAGCGGGTCGAGGAGCAGCTCGACGCCGCAGTCGACCGCGAGCTCCACGAGGGTCGTCGGGGTGAGGCTCCCCTCGGCCAGGGCGGCCAGCAGGGCCTCGGCGCCGGGCGGTGCGGACACCACCGCCAGCCGGGCGGGCCCGTCGACCGCGGCCAGCGTCAGCGCGGCCCCGCGCGGCCACGGCAGCACGCCGGGTGCCCGGGCCTGCACCCCGCCCGGTTCCAGCCGTGCCGTGCCGTCCACGACCACCACGGCGAGGTCGCAGCCCAGCGGGACGCACCGCTGCAGGCGCCGCCCGGGGCCCAGGTCCACGAGCGCCACGCCCAGGCCGCGACCGGCCGGGGCGGGGACCCGGGAGGTACCGCCCGCCGCACGTTCTCCGCTCACCGCGGTCCCTCCGCTCCTCGTCCGCGCCGGGCCGTCCCCGGTGCGGTGGGACGAGGGTGCGCACCGCTCCTGGCGCCCGGCTGGTGGCCTGCTGGTGACGTGGCCGGTGGCCCGCTGGTGACGTGACCGGGGTGGGGGACGACCTCGCCGGAACCGCCCTGCGGGCGGCGCGGCCCTGCCTAGACTCCCTGCCCGTGTCCCTGGAGCTGCGCGTCCTCGGCTGGACCGAGGTCCTGCGCGAGGGGAGCCCCGTCGAGCTCGGCGGGCGCAAGCCGGCGGAGGTGCTGGCCCTGCTCCTGGCCGAGCGCGGCCGCCCGCTGGAGGCCTCCGCCCTGGCGGAGCGGCTGTGGCGGGGGGCGCCGCCGAGGGCGTGGGCGGTGAGCCTGCAGGGCCACCTGTCCAGGCTGCGGCGGGCGCTGGAGCCGGAGCGCGCGCCGCGGGCCGCCGCGACGCTGCTGCTCACCCGGGGCAGCGACTACGTGCTCGACGTCCCCGCCGACGTCGTCGACGCGCGGCGCTTCGAGCGGCTGCTGCGGGAGGCCTCCGCCTGCCCGGACCCGGCCGCTGCCGTGGAGCTGCTGGAGCAGGCGCTGGCGCTGTGGCGGGGCGCCGCCTACGCCGACGTCGCCGACGTGGCGGAGGTCGAGGCGGAGGCGCAGCGGCTGGAGGAGCTGCGGCTGCAGGCGTGCGAGGAGCTGGCGGCCCGGCTGCTGAGCCTGGGGCGCGCCGAGCAGGCGGCGGCGCAGCTGCGCCCGCTCGTGGCGGCCCACCCGCTGAGGGAGGGCGCCCGCGGGGTGCTGGCCCGCTCCCTCTACGCCGCGGGCAGGCAGGCCGACGCCCTGGCGGAGCTGCGGGACCTGCGCACCCGTCTCGCGGACGAGCTGGGGGTGGACCCGTCCCCGGCGCTCGTGCGGCTGGAGGCCGGCGTGCTGCGCCAGGACCCCGCCCTGGACGCCGCCCCCGCCCTGGACGCCGCCCCGGCGCCGGTTCCCGACGCCTCCGGCCCCGGAGGAGCGGACCCGGGACCCGGCGACCCCGAGCCCGGCGGCCCGGGGTTCGTCGGCCGGCGGCGGGAGCTGGACGCGCTCGCCGCCGCCTGGTCGCGGGCCCGGGCCGGCCGCACGGTCCCCGTCCTCGTCACCGGCGAGCCGGGCATCGGCAAGACCCGTCTCGTCGAGGAGTTCGCGCGACGGGCGGGCACCGTGCCGCGCTGGGGCCGGTGCCTGCAGGCGGCGGGCGTCCCGGCGTACTGGCCGTGGCAGCAGGTGCTGGGCGGGCTGCCGCCCCGCGCCGCGGAGGGTGACGCCGACGCCCACCGGTTCGCCCTCGCGGTCGAGATCACCGAGCGGGTGCGGGCCCTGGCCGCCCGGGAGCCGCTGGCGCTGGTGCTCGACGACCTGCAGTGGGCGGACGGCGACTCCCTGCACGTGCTGGAGGTCCTGCTCACCCAGCTGCGCGACGCGCCGGTCCTCGTGCTCGTCACCTGCCGCCGGGAGGCGCTGCCGGGGGAGGGGGCCGGCCGGGTCGCCGCCGCGCTGGTCCGCGCGCCCGGCGCGTGCCGCCTGGACCTGGAGGGGCTGAGCGGCCGGGACGTGGCGCGGCTCGTCGAGCACGTCGCCGGGGTCCGCCCGGACGGGGTCCTCGCCGACGCCCTCCTGGCCCGCACGGGCGGCAACCCGTTCTTCGTCGCCGAGGTCGCCGCCCTGGGCGACGGCGACACCGCGCAGGTCCCCTCCAGCATCCGCGACGTGCTGCGCATCCGCGTGCGGGACCTGCCGGACGGGGCGGTGCGGGTGCTGGAGGTGCTGGCCGTCGCCGCGCGGGACGTGCCGCTCGGGCTGCTCGCCGACGCCCTGGGCACGTCCCCGGCCGCGCTGGAGGACGACGTCGTCGCCGCCCTGCGGCACGGGCTGGTGCGGGAGACCGTCCCCGGGCGCCTCGGGCTCGCGCACGACCTGGTCCGCGACGCCGTCCTGTCGGACCTGGGCCCGGCCCGCCGCGCCGGGTTGCACGGCGCCCTCGCGGACGCCCTCGGTGCCGGTCCGGCCGGTGCGACGTCCGCGGCGGCGATCGCCGCGCACCGCAGCGCCGCCGCGCTCGGGCGGGTGGACGCCGACGCGGCCGCGGCGTGCCTGCGCGCGGCGCGGGAGGCCCTGGCGCAGGCCGGCGACGACGAGGCCCGGGTGCTGGCCGCCCGCGGGGTGCAGCACGCGCCGGCGGGCGGGGACCTCGCCGCCGACCTGCACCACGTGCACGGGGTCGCGGCCCGCCGCCTGGGCCGGCTGGAGGAGGCGGCGGCCTCCCTCGCCGCCGAGGCCGACGTGGCCCGTGCCACGGGCGACACCCGGCGGCTGGTGCGGGCGGCCGTCGCCGCGGCGGGCGGGCTCGGCGGGTACTGGTCGCTGTACGCGGCGCCCCTCACCAGCGACGCCGCGCTGCTGGAGGAGGCCGCCGCCCTCGCCGCGGACGCCGAGCCGGCCTCCGCGGGACGCGTCCTCGCGGCCCTGGCCGCCTACCGGGCCACGCGGGGGCTGCCCTCGGCGGCCGGTGTCCTCGCGCGCGCCGCCGCCGCGGCCGGGTCGGCGGGTGCGGCGGACACCTGGACGCACGTGCGGGTCGCCGAGTGCGTCGTGACGTGGACCCCGGCCACCGCGGCGCGCCGCGGTGAGCTGGCTGCGGCGCTGCTGGCGGACGCGCGCGGCGAGCCCGCGCTCGAGGCCACCGCCCTGCACCTGCAGCGGGTGACGCTGCTGGAGCAGGCCCGGTTCGCGGAGTCCGAGCTGGCCGCCCGGCGGTTCACCGAGCTCGCCGGTCGCCGGGGCGATGCGGAGCTGCAGCTCCTGGACGTGTGGTGGCACGTGGGGCTGATGCTCGCGCGGGGTGAGCTGGACCGTGCGCGCACCGTGGCGGCCGACGCCGCGCGGGACGGCTCGCTGGTCTCCGCGGCCGCGGCGGTCATGGCGCGCTCGTCGAGGACCACGACGGAGGGGATCGGCGCCTGGCTGGAGGGGCGCCTGGTCGACATCGTCCCCGACGCGGTGGACCTGGCGGCGGCCAGCGACCCGGAGTGGCTGCTCATCCAGGCCCTCGCACACGCCGAGGCCGGCGCGTCCGGGCCCGCCCGCCTCGCGCTGAGCGGTCTGGAAGGCATCCCCTCGGCGGGGCCGCGGGAGCCGTCGCGGGTGGTGCTGTCGGCGGAGACGTACGTCGCGCTGGACGACGCGGACGGGTGCGCGCGGGTGCTGCCGGTGCTGGAGACCTACGGCGACGGCATCGTCGTGCTCTGGCCGGGGCTGACGGTCCTGGGTCCCGTGGCGCTGTACCGGGGGTCGGTGCTCGCCGTCCTGGGCCGGACCGGGGAGGCGCGCGCCGAGCTCACCCGCGCCGTCGCGCTCGCGGAGGCGATGGGGGCCCACCCGTACGCACGGCGCGCGCGCCGACGGCTGGCCGCGCTGCCCCCCGGTCCGCGCTGATCCGCGGCGGCTCCCGCCCCGTCCCCGGGTGCCACCAGCCGGCCGCCAGTCCCCGGCAAGCCGGAGGAGCCAGCGTGGTGCCCGTCGCAGCACCGCACGTCGCGGGGTACCGGGGGGGGGATCCCGCGACGCGCGGCGCGGCGGGCGCTCCTGCGGCGGGGGAGAGGGAGCGGTGGTCCCGCGGTGCACCGACCTGCCACGATCCCCGCATGCTCGCGGACCTGCGCCGGCACCTGCCCGGCGTGCGCGCTCACCGGGCCGGGGCCGAGCGGCTCCCGGTCGCCGGGAACTCGCTCGACGCCGTCCTGGTGGCCGACGCCTGGCACTGGTTCCCGCACGCGCAGGCCGTCGCGGAGGTCAGGCGGGTCCTGCGCCCCGGGGGACGGCTCGGCCTGGTCTGGAACACCCCGGACCTCACGACGGGCTGGGCGGCGCGGATCGCGCCGTTCGACCCCGACGCCGAGGCCCGTCGTTCCCCGCCCCGGCCGGCCGGCCTGCCCGGGGACGAGGTGGAGACGGCCGTCTTCCCCTGGGAGTGGCAGGTGGACGCCGCCACCGTCGCCGGTGCCCTGGGCACGAACTCGGCCTGGCTGCGGGCCGACCCCGGGCACCGGCGACGGCAGTTGCGGGAGGTGGCCGACGTGGTGGAGGCCGCCTGCCGGGCCGCCGGCACCGCGACCGTTCCCTGGCGCCAGCACGCCACCTGCATCCGCTGGCAGCCGGGCCGGCTGACGGGGAGGGACCGTGGAACCGGCGCGTGAGGCCCTGGAGCACGGGGACGTGGCGGGGCTGCGGCGGTTGCTGGACGCGGGCCTCGACCCCGACCACCGCGAGACGCCGAGCGGCGCGACCCTGCTCCAGCTCGCCGTGGACTGCGAGGCGGACGGTGCGGCCCAGTGCGGAACCCCGTTGGAGGACGCCATGACGGCGCTGCTGCTGGAGCGCGGCGCCGACCCGTTCCTGCGGGGCCAGCGCGGGGAGACGGCGTGGGACTGGGCGCACAGGCAGGGACACGTGCTGGCGATCGCCCGGTTCCGGCGGTGGGCCGCCGAGCGGGGGGTGGACCCGCCCCTCCCCGCCGCGCGGTGGTGACGCCCGCGTCCTGGTGTGGTTCCCGCGCGGGCGCCGGACCGCCCGGCGCGGACCGTGAGCACCCCCGTGCCAGGCCCTCACCGGCCGCCGGGTACGAGGGGCCCGGCGAGCCGGGTCAGTGGTTGGCGTGGTACTGCCAGGAGACCTGCTGGGCGCTCAGGGCGGTGGTGTTCCAGACGGCGACCTCGTCGAGGGAGCCGGTGAGGTACCCGGGTGCGGGCCAGGTGGTGCCCGCCACGTCACCGCCCCAGCGCCACACCCCGCTCCCGGTGGGCACCGCGGTGTGCGTGCCGGTGGCCCTGAGCACGCCGTCCACGTACAGCCGGACCCCGGAGGTCGCCTGCCCGGCGGTGGGGTTCACCGTCACGACGACGTGGTGCCAGGCACCGTCGGCCCAGCCACCGGTGCCGCTGCGGGTGTGCGAGACGGTGTTCGCCGTGCCGCTGTCGGTGCCGAAGACGAGGGCGCCGGTGCCGGAGAGGTGCAGGCGGCGGCTGACCGTCGCCGAGAACCCGTCCGGTTCGCTGCCGAAGCTGACGAGGGTGCCGCCGTTGCCCCCGGTGGCCCGGAACCAGCACGCGACGCTGAACGTCGTGGGCCCGGTGGGGCGGCGCGTGGCGTTGTAGCCGCCGGTGACCGCGGAGTGGGTCGTGCCGGTGTGCGCCTGCAGGCCCTTCTGGGCACCCTGCAGCGCACCGGTGACGCGGTAGGTGGTCCCGGCGTGGGTGGTGGCGCCGGTGGAACCGGTGGTGGAGCCGGCGAGGGCGGTGACCTCGCCCGCGGTGAGGACGCGCTGCCAGGTGCGGACCTGGTCCACGCCGCCGGAGAAGAAGTCCGCCTGCGCGCCCGCGAAGATCCCCTGCCCCACCGTGAGGGGGCCGTCGGCGCGCCAGGGGGTGGCGGGCCGGTCGACCGTCTCGGCGTGGACGCCGTTGCGGTAGAAGGAGATCTTCTTCTGTTCGGCGTCGTACACGCCGACGAGGTGGACCCAGGTGGTGCCGTTGGCGTCGCCGGTGCCCAGGGCCGCGCACGCCCACGCGCCGACCGGGGTGGCGGAGGCGGTGTCGCCGTCGGGCATGGTCAGGCACCACTTGCCCGTACCCGTCCAGTACTGCAGGAAGAACCCGCTGATCCTCGGGCTGCTCTGGCTGACGGCGGTGTAGGTGGCCGCCGTGTCCGTGATCCGCACCCGGGCCGCGACGGTGAAGCTGCGGGTGGTGTCCACGGCGGGCACCCCGCCGCGCACGTGGCCGTTCGCGGTCTTGTTCAGGGTGACCGCGTTGCCGTGGCCGGTGGCGCCGGAGGCGGCGAGGGACGCCCCGGAGCCGAGGGCGCCGGTGTTGCCCGCACCCGAGGAGTCCCCGGTCGCCGTGGTCCCGGCGGCCTCGGAGAAGTCCCAGGCCGTGGACGGGTTCGCCGTCACGCCGGCGTACAGCTCCCGCACCTGCGCGGCCGAGAGGGTGCGCTGGTAGACGCGCACGTCGTCGATCGCCCCCAGCCACTGGTCGACGCGCGTGTTGGCGCCTCCCGTGGGGAACTTCGCCCCGCCGACGACCAGGGAGTTGGGGGCGTTCCAGCCCGCTGCGGTCCGTGCGGTGGTCGCCGCCCAGATCCCGTTGACGTACAGGCTCATCGTGGCCGCGGCGCTGTCGTAGTTCCCCACCAGGTGCACCCACGTGTCGCGGGCGGCGGTGCCGGGGGCGCACGCCTGCTCCGCGAGCGGGGGGTTCGTCGCCGTGTCCACGGGCCGCAGGCTCAGGCACCACTGGTTCAGGAAGGCGTCGTACTGCAGGTAGAAGCCGCTGAGGAACTCCCCGTCCTGGGAGACGGCGGTGCGGTACCCGGTGGCGGCCGAACTGAGGTTGACCCACGCCGAGACCGTGAACGACTGGCTGGTGTTCACCACGGCGCCGCCGGAGGTGTACATGTCGCGGGCGCCGTCGAAGGCGGCCGCGGCACCGCCCGAGCCGGTGCGCCCCGGGGTGACCCAGCCCGCGGCGGGGTAGAAGGCGCCGTTCTGGCGGGTGGTGTCACCGGAGACGTCGTTCACGACGCCGCCGGCGCCCTCGTCGAAGGACGCCATCCACACCGGCTGCACCGCGCTCGCCCCGGCGTGCACGCCCGGGGAGGCGTTCGCGGAGGAGTCCGCCGCCGTCGGCGAGCCGGAGGCGTCCTCGAGGCGGTGGTAGAACGACGGGGAGGCGGCGTTCACCGCAGCGGGGTGGTTCGGGAAGGACGCCGCCACGGTCAGCGGCGAGGAGCTGGCCACGGAAGCGCTGAACGCGGCCCACGCCAGGGGCGGCGCGAGCATCCCGAGCGCGACCAGCACCGCCAGCAGCGCACCCGTCCTGCCCAGCCCTGGCAGGCGGCGTGGTGCGCCCGCCAGGGAGCCGGGACCGGGGGAGCAGGACACGGGCGTTGCGTCGGCCGGTCCGCCGCGGCGCTTGAGCACACGACCCGATCGATGGCACCTGTCCATCACCGGTGCCCGGGGAGCCGCCGCCGGCGGCCGTGACGGGCGAGGTGCAGGTCCGCCCCGCCTCGGACGCACGGCGGCCGCCGCCCCGGCGGGGACGGCGGCCGCAGCGGGGCGGGGCTCAGGAGATGGGCTTGCCGCCGGTGACGCCGAGGACCTCGGCGGTGATGTAGCTGGACTCCTGCGAGGCGAAGAACACGAACGCGGGCGCCAGTTCGGCGGGCTGCCCGGCGCGGCCGAGCGGCACGTCTTCGCCGAAGCTCTCGACCTTCTCCTCGTCCATGGTGGCGGGGATGAGCGGGGTCCAGATCGGGCCGGGGGCCACGGAGTTCACGCGGATGCCCTTCTCGGCGAGCATCTGCCCCAGGCCCTTGGTGAAGTTTACGATGCCGGCCTTGGTGGTGGCGTAGTCCAGCAGCGGGGGCGAGGGCTGGTAGGCCTGCACCGAGGAGGTGTTGATGATGCTGGAGCCCTCCTGCATGTGCGGGACGGCCTTCTTGCACAGCCAGAACATCGCGTACAGGTTCGTCTTGAGGACGCGGTCGAACTGCTCGGTGGTGATGTCCTCGATGCCGCCGGGCTGTGCCATCTGGTAGGCGGCGTTGTTGACGAGCACGTCGATGCGGCCGAACTCCTGCACGGCGCGGTCGACGATCTGCTGGCAGACGTCCTCCTCGCGGATGTCGCCGGGGAAGGCGACGGCCTTGCGCCCGGCCGCCTCGACGAGGCGGACGGTGGCCTGCGCGTCCTCCTCCTCTGCGGGCAGGTAGCTGATGAGGACGTCGGCGCCCTCGCGGGCGAAGGCGATGGCCACGGCGCGGCCGATGCCGGAGTCCCCGCCGGTGATGACGGCCTTCTTGCCCTCCAGGCGGTTGCTGCCCTTGTAGGACTCCTCGCCGTGGTCGGGTTCGTCGCGCATATCCCCGGTGCGGCCGGGGTGCGGGATCTGCTCGCCCTCGCGGTCGGGGTGGTCGTACTGCTGCTGCGGGTCCTGCGGCTCGGTCTGGTCCTGGGGCACGGGTGCTCCTCTTCGGGTCGGCTCCGGCGGATCGGGCGTCGCCCGCCCCCTACCCGCGACCCGCCGGCCCATGCGCGAGGACGCCCCGTCTTGCGCGACGGGCGGGAGTCGGGCACAGTAACCGGATTCTCAGGCCTTACAACGATGTACAGCCTGGGAGGGCCTCCGCGCCGGCAAGCGCACCGGGCCACCCCCACCACTCGACGAGGAGCTGTGGATGACCTCCCGCCCCACCCGCCGCCTGCGCGGCCTGCTCGCCGCCGTCGCGGCAGCCACCCTCTGCCTGGTCAACCCGGGTACCGCCTCCGCCTACCCCGGCCCCGGACACGTCACCGGCGACGTGCGCACCCACGACCCGTCGATGGTGAAGACCGCCGACGGGCGGTACTACGTCTACTCCACGCACAACCTCGTCGAGGTGCGCACCTCCACCGACCGGACGAACTTCACCCGTGGCGCGTCGGCGCTCTCGAAGCCGCTGACGTGGTCGTCGTCCTACGGCACCACCACCGATCTGTGGGCGCCCGACGTCTCCTACCGCGGCGGCAAGTACCTCATGTACTACTCGGTCTCCTCGTTCGGCTCGAACAACTCCGCGATCGGCCTGGCCACCAGCCCCTCCGGTGCCCCGGGAACCTTCACCGACCAGGGCCGCGTCTACTCCTCCAGCACCAGCGACAACTACAACGCCATCGACCCCGCGCTCACCGTCGACGCGAACGGCCGGTGGTGGCTGTCGTTCGGCTCGTTCTGGTCCGGCCTCAAGATGATCCAGATCGACCCGGCCACCGGAAAGCAGCTCGCGAGCAACACCCGCCGCTACGACCTGGCCACCCGCCCCAGCCCCGGCGCGGTCGAGGCGCCCTACATCCACCACGCGAACGGCTGGTACTACCTGACCGCCTCGTTCGACAGGTGCTGCCAGGGTGCGGCCAGCACGTACAAGACGGTCGTCGGCCGCTCGAGGTCCATCACCGGTCCCTACCTCGACAAGGCCGGCGTGGACATGCGCAACGGCGGCGGCTCCGTGATCAACGCCACCCAGGGCAGCGTGCACGGGCCCGGTGGGCAGTCCGTCATGAGGGACGTGGACGGCGACCTGATCGTCTACCACTACTACCAGGACAACGGTGTGGAGAAGCTCGGCGTCAACCGCCTCGCCTACGACTCCGCGGGCTGGCCCTACCTCACCTGAGGCCGTACCCCGTTCCTGCCCGTCCCCCGTTCCCCGCCCGTCTCCCGTTCCCCGCCCGAACCCGGAGATGGGCGGGGAACGGGGTGCCCGGGAGCGCCCGAACCCGGAGATGGGCGGGGAACGGGGTGCCCGGGAGCGCCCGTCAGGCCTCCGGGTCCGGGATCAGCCCGGCGTCGTGCGCGACGATCGCGACCTGCACCCGGTTCGTCGCGTCCAGCTTCGTCAGCAACCGCGACACGTGCGTCTTCACCGTCGCCTCGCTCATGTAGAGCTGCCTGCCGATGTCGGCGTTCGACAGCCCCAGCCCCACCGCGGCCAGCACCTCCGTCTCGCGCTCCGTCAGCAGCCGCAACCGCTCCTGCGCGCGCTGGCGCCGCGGGCTCGCCGAGTCCGCCGCGAAGTGCCCCACCAGCCGCCGCGTCACCGTCGGCGACAGCATCGCCTCGCCGGCGGCCACCACCCGCACCGCCGAGACCAGCTCCCGCGGCGGGGTGTCCTTCAGCAGGAACCCCAGCGCCCCCGCCTGCAGCGCCTGGAACACGTACTCGTCCAGGTCGAACGTCGTCAGCATGATCACCGCCGGGGCGTTGGGGCGTCCCGTGATCTGCCCCGCCGCGGTCAGCCCGTCCATCACGGGCATCCGCACGTCCATGAGGACCACGTCCGGCCGGTGCGCCGCCACGGCCTCCACCGCCTCCGAGCCGTTGCTGGCCTCACCGACCACGTCCAGGTCCTCGGCGCTGGACAGGATCATCCGCAGCCCCGCCCGCACCAGGGCGTCGTCGTCCACCAGCAGCAGCCTCGTCGGCCGCGCCGGTGCCGTGGTGCCCGCCTCGCTCATCCGTCCCCCTCGCTCCGCGTTCACTCGTCGCCCGGCATCGGCCGCAGCGGCGCCACGATCCTGGCATCCGGCGGCGCCCACGTGGGCCGTTCCCCCACCTGGGCCCCGTCGCCGGTCCCCGGGTCCGGCGACGGCCACGGCAGCCGCGCCCGCACCGCGAACCCGCCGTCCGGCTCCGGGCCGCTGACCAGGGTGCCGTCCGCGATGCCCACCCGCTCCGACAGGCCCACCAGGCCCGAGCCGCTGCCCGGCAGCAGGGGCGCCCCGCCCGCGGGCCGGCCGTTGACGACCTCCACGCAGAGGAACGAGCCGGGCCGCCCGCCCAGCGTCACCACCGCCTGCGCCGAGCGGGCGTGCTTGTGCACGTTCGTCAGGGCCTCCTGCACGATCCGGTACACCGTGCGGCCCAGGTCCACGGGGACCTCGGTGTGCAGGCTCACCTCCGTGCGCAGCTCCACCGGGACCCCCGCCGCCCGGGAGTCCGCCACCAGGCGCTGCAGGTCCGCGAGCGTCGGCTGCGGCACCAGCTCCGCCGCCCCCGCCGAGTCCGCGGGGCCGTCGGTGCGCAGCACCCCCAGCACCCGGCGCAGGTCCTCCAGCGCCGCCCGGGACGTCGCGCGGATCGTGGCGGCCGTCGCCTCCACCTGCTCGGGGCCCACGTCCGGGCGCACCTCCAGCCCGCCCGCGTGCAGCGCCACCAGGGAGATGCGGTGCGCCAGCACGTCGTGCATCTCCCGCGCGATCCGGGTGCGCTCGGCGAGCCGGGCCTGGTCCGCGCGCAGCGCCTGCTCCGACTCCGCCCGCTCGGCGCGCTCGCGCAGGCTGTGCACGAGGGCGCGGCGGGCCCCGATGTAGGCGCCGACCGCCACGAAGAGCCCCGCGAAGACGGCGGAGCCCCCCAGGGACAGCCAGAACGACTCACGCCCCAGCAGCCACGTCCCGACGGTCGTGGTGGTCACCGACAGCACCGACACCAGCAGCAGCACCCGGTCGCGGCGGCGCACCGCGAGCGTCATGAGGGCGATGAAGGAGCTGGCCTCGCTGAAGCTGACCAGCGCCAGGAGGGCGGTGACCACCGCGACGGTCACCGGGCGGCGGCGACGCCACCACAGCAGCGGCGCGGACAGCAGCGCGACGACCGCCGACAGGGCGAGGGCCGGCTCCGGCACGTCCGCGAAGCCGGCGTCGCCCTCCAGGTAGGCGCCCGTGGTCACGGCCGTCGTCAGGACGCAGAACAGGATGGCGAGCAGGTCCCGCACGCGCCCCGCCTGTGCGGGGGACATCCCTAGCACCCGTCGCCCCCCGCCGGCCGGCGGCACGGCGGGGTCGGGGGCGCGGTCCGGCAGGGGAGGGTCCGCGCTGGTGCGGTGGGGGAGGGCGGTCGCCACCGGAGCAGGGTAGGCAACCGGTGCACGTCCCGGCGTCGTCCCTTGGTCGGCGCCCGCGCTCCACCCGACGGGTGACGAGCACCGGCGGCGGCCGGGCGGGTGTGCGCAGTCGCTACGGCTGGGCACGTGAACGGCCGATGTTCCCGAGGTGGAGCAGCCTTCCGTGCCGACCGTGGCACAGGTGCGTGCCGCGGGCCCGGAGGAGCTCGCGGCGCTTCTGCTGCGCCTGGAACTGGACCGCTCCCGCACCCTCAGGGCCCAGGGACCCGCGCTGGAGGCCGCCCGCCGCCGGGCCGCCGAGCTGGAGCGGCCGGACCTCGACGTGCGCGCCGAGCTGGCCGACTGCGACCGGCGTGCCGCCGAGGGCGACGTCGCCGGTGCCGCCACCCGCGTCCTGCAGCTCAACGCGTGGGCGCTGGAGCAGGCCCAGCCCCTCGTGCTGGCCCGCAGCCACGCCCTGCTCTCGCTGTTCGCCGCGTCCGACGGCGACATGGCCGACGCCCGCTGGCACGCGCTGCAGGGTGTCGAGGCCCTGCCCGACGACTGCCCGCCCGGCCTGCGCGTGCAGCACCTCATCGCCGCGACCGCCGTCATGGACGGCCTGGCCGACATGCAGCCGGTGTACGAGGAGATCCTGCGGATCACCGCGGACACGGGCGACGTCGCCCAGGAGATGGCCGCCCTCAACAACATGGCCTACGACGCCGTCGAGGCGGGCGACGTGGCGCTGGCCGCCCGCACCGCGCGGCGGCTGCGTGCCCGCAGCATCTCCACGGGACTGCCCCTGCGGGCCGGCCAGCTCGACACCCTCGCGTGCATCGAGGAGGCGCAGGGCCTGCTCGACGCGGCGGAGGCCACCGCCCGCGCCGCCGTGGAGATCGCCCGCAGCGAGCCGTCGCAGCCGCACCAGCTCCCCGAGTGCCTGCTCACCCTCGCGCGCGTCCTCGACGGCCGCGGTGACGAGCTGGGCACGCTGGAGGTGCTGGAGGAGACCGGGAAGCTGTGCGAGGTCTCCGGCATGGACCTCATGCTCGCCGCGGTGCTGGAGCTGCGCGCGAAGGTGCACGCGCGGGCCGGGCGCTGGCGCGAGGCGTACCAGGAGCACGTCTCCTTCCACCGGACCACCGAGGCGCTGTGGAGCGCCGAGCGCGAGGAGCGCGCGCAGCGGGCGCAGGCGCGCTTCGACGCCGAGCGGGCGCGCCGGGACCGCGACCACTACCGCGACCTCGCGCTGCACGACCCCCTGACCGGGCTCGGCAACCGCCGGTACGCCGAGGCCCGGCTCGGGGACCTGCTGACGTCCTTCGCCGCGGGCGGGGACACGCTCGCCGTGGGGCTGCTCGACGTCGACCACTTCAAGCGGATCAACGACACCCTCTCCCACGACGTGGGCGACCAGGTCCTCACGGCCCTCGGCGGCATCCTGCGCCGGGAGCTCACGGGCGGGGCGTTCGCGGCCCGCCTCGGCGGTGAGGAGTTCCTCATGGTGTGGCCCGACACCGAGGGCGACGCGGCGGTGCGGCTGGCGGACGCGCTGCGCCGCTGCGTCGAGACCCACGAGTGGTCGGAGGTCGTCGAGGGGCTGCGGGTGACCGCCAGCATCGGGGTGGCCTCCCCCTCCGCGGAGTGCCTCACCTACCGGCAGGTCATCGCCCTCGCCGACCGCCACCTCTACGCCGCCAAGGACGCCGGGCGCAACAGGGTCGTCGCCGGCTGAGCCACCGCCGGCCCGGCACCCGGGCGCCCCCGGGCACTGCGGGGGCCGGCACGCGCACCGGGCCCGGCGGCGCCATGCTGGGGGGAGCGGGTGAGGGCGCCCGGGCGGGACGGGGGACACGGTGCGGGCCGACGGCGGCGGGTACGCCGGGCGCGAGCGCGGCGCCCTGGGCAGGGAGCTCGACGACGCCGCGGCCGCCGAGCGGGAGCGGGCCGCCGAGGCGGACCCGGAGGTGCTGCTGCGCCGCGCGCGGGCGCTGGCAGCGGTGCGCCGCCGCCGCGCGAGGGTGCTGTGGTCGGCGTTCCTGGTCGTGGTCGTGGGGGTGCCGCTGGCGGTGTCGGCCCTGCGGGGACCGGACCCGGCGCAGGAGCGTGCCGGGGGTGGGACGCCGGCCCCGGCGCGGACCACCGCGGCGCCGCCCGCGGGGGCGGCAACCCCCGGCACCCCCGGCCCGTGGCGTGCCCCGGGGGCCCCGGGGGCCGGCGGTGCCCCGGGGGCGTCGGGTCAGGACTCCCCGCTGCTGCCGGACGCGCAGGTGGCGGTGGTGCTGCCGGGGCTGGTGCCCGTCGGCGAGCCCGTCCGGGAGCCGCCGGGTGCGCCCGTGGAGGGCGGGATCTGCGGCGACGACCCGATCCCCACCGCCGGAGCGCTGCTGGGCGGGCGTCGGCAGGCGTGGCGGGCTCCCGCCGCACGGGGCGGGAAACCCGTGCAGGAGCTGGAGGAGCGGGTCCGCCGCTTCGACGGCGACGGCGCCCACGAGTTCCTGCGGGGGGTCCTCGACCTCTCCCCGAACTGCCTGACCCCGCCCGAGCGGCTCGGGGAGTGGCAGTTCGACGAGGCGCGCGCGTACCGGGCGGAGGAGGTCCTGGCGGCCTGGTCCAGCATCTCCCAGGGTTTCGACGTGTTCGCCACCTCGGCGGTCCTGCGGGAGGGTTCCGTCGTCGTGGAGGTCCGCCTCGTGGTGCACGGCAACCTGAACCACGCCCGCGACGTGACCCGCACCCTCGCGCAGCAGGCCCTGTTCCAGGCGCTGGCCGCGGAGCCGGGCTGGTGACGCGCGCGGGCGCCGGGCGGCAGGCCGGGGAGGAGGCCCCCGCCCGGGGTTTCGACGAGTACGTCCTGCGGCGCGGTCCGGAGCTCGTGGCGCTGGCGCGTGTCCTGCTGCGCGAGCCGGACGCCGCCGAGGACGTCGTGGTCTCGGCCCTGGCGAGGGCGCTGCCGCGGTGGGACCGCCCGGGGGAGGAGGACCCGGAGGTGCTGACCGTGCGCGCCGTGGTCCACGCGTGCACGTCGTGGCGACCTGCGCGGCGCCCGGCCCCGGCGGACCCGGGGGAGGACCCGGGTGAGGACCCTGGTGAGGACCCGCGGGAGGACCGGGGGGTGGTTCCGCGGGTGCAGCCGGCGGTGGACCCCGCGGCGTGGCGGGCACCGGTGGGGACCGGCGACGCCCCGGCGGCCGGCGCGGCGCGGGACGGCTCCCGCGAGGAGCTGCTGGCCCGGGTGCGCCGGCTGCCCGCGCCGCAGCGCGCCGTGCTCGCGCTGCGGCACGTCGCCGGCCTCGACGACCAGGAGATCGCCGAGGTGCTGGAGGAGGACCCGGCCACCGTGGCGCAGCGCGCCGGGCGCGCGGTGGAGACGCTGCACCGGAGCCGGCCGTGAGCCCGGCGGGGGGCGCTGGCCGGCGTCCACCGCGCGTGCGCGCCCCCGCGCTGCAGGGCCGGCGCTGGCTCGGCACCGGCGGCACCGAGCCGTCCCCGTCCTCCCTGCGCGGGCGGTTCGTGCTGCTGGACCTCTGGACGAGCGGCTGCGTGAACTGCCTGCACGTCCTGGCCGAGCTGCGGCCGCTGCAGGAGCGTTTCGCCGACGTCCTCGTCACGGTCGGGGTGCACTCCCCGAAGTTCCCCCACGAGGCCTCCCCCGCCGCGCTCGACGCCGCCGTGGAGCGCCTCGGCATCTCCCACCCCGTTCTCGACGACCCGGAGCTGCGGACCTGGCGGGCGTACGCGGCACGGGCCTGGCCGACGCTCGTGCTGATCGACCCCGAGGGGTACGTCGTGGCGCAGCGTTCCGGGGAGGGGCACGCCACCGGGCTCGCCGCACTGCTGGAGGAGCTGGTCGCCGAGCACGAGGCCCGCGGGACGCTGCGCCGCGGCACCACCCCGGGGCCGGTCCCGGGTCCTCCGGGGCAGGTGCCGGGGCTGCGCTTCCCCGCGCGGGCCCTGCCCCTGCCGGGCGGCACGTTCCTCGTCGCCGAGCCCGGCGCGCACCGCCTCACCGAGCTGGCGCCCGACCTGCGCACGGTCCTGCGCCGCACCGGCTCCGGGGTGCCGGGCCGCGCCGACGGGCAGGGCGGCGCCGCGGCCCTCACCGCCCCGCAGGGCCTGGCCCTGCTGCCGCCGGAGGTGGCCGCCCGCGCCGGCTACGACGTCGTCGTCGCCGACACCGGAGGCCACACCCTGCGCGGGCTGCGCCTGGCCGACGGCGCCGTGCGCACCGTCGCCGGGACGGGCCGGCCCGCGCGGCGGCGCTCCGGCGGGGGACCGGCCCTGGCGGAGGACCTGTCCAGCCCGTGGGACGTCGCCTGGTTCGACGGGCAGCTGGTCGTGGCGATGGCCGGCACCCACCAGCTCTGGGCGTTCGACCCGGCCCCGGACCCGGACCCCGCCGGGGGTCTCGTGCGGGTCCTGGCGGGCACGACGGCCGAGGGGCTGCGCGACGGCCCCGCGGAGGAGGCGTGGCTCGCGCAGCCCTCGGCGCTGGCGGTGGAGCCGGGCGGGCGCCGGCTGTGGTTCGCCGACGCGGAGACCTCCGCCCTGCGCGTGCTGCGGCGCACCGGGTCCGGTCCCCTCCCGCGGGTGGTGCCGGTGGTCGAGGACGGGCGCATGGCCAACGTCGCACCCGTCGCCGCACCCGGGTACGCGGTGGGGACGGCCGTGGGGCTGGGGCTGTTCGACTCCGGCCTGCGCGACGGCCCGGGCCGGCCCGGGCCGCAGGACGGGCAGGAGGCGGCTCTGCTGCAGCACCCCCTCGGGGTGTGCGTGGCGCCGGGGGGAGCGGTGCTCGTCGCGGACACCTACAACGGGGCCGTGCGCCGGTACGACCCCTCCACCGGGCAGGTCACGACGCTGCTGCGGGACCTCGCCGAACCCTCGGACGTCCTCGTCTCCGGCGCGGGGCTCGTCGTGGTGGAGGCCGCCGCGCACCGGCTGTCGTGGTTCCCCCTGCCGCCGGGGCTGGGTCCCGGCGGCGGTGCGTGCGGGCCGCCGGGCGGTTGAGCGGCGTCCCCGGCCCGCGCCCCGCGCCGCTCCCGGTGGCACCCGGCGCGACGAGCGGCCGCTCCCCGTGGTGAGCTACGGGGATGGATGACCGTCGTCACCGGGTCGAGCGCCGCAAGGTCCTCGACCTGACCCGCTCGGAGCGGGGAGAGCCGGAGCGTCGCGCGTTCCCCGGCGTCGAGCGCCGTGACCTCGAGCACCGCGACCCCCCGGCGCCACCCCCCGCCGACGACCTCCCCGCCGACGAGGCGGGCGACGGGCCCGGCACGCCCGGCGGCTGAGCGGCACGCCCGGCGGCCGGGGCGCGGGGCCCCGGTGGCGCCGGGCGCTCAGGTGATCTCGCTGAAGCGCTCCACGTCGCGCGTGGCCCCCGAGACGATGATGACGTCGTCGGGGCCGAGGACGGTGTCCGGCGTGGCGTAGGTGAAGGGCTCCCCGGGGCGGTGGTGCGCCACCACCGTCACCCGGTGGTTGCTGCGCAGCCGCGCCTGCTGGAGCGTCAGTCCCACCAGCGCCGGCGGTGTGGCGGACTTCACCATCGCGAAACCCTCCTCGAACTCGATGAAGTCCTGCATCCGGCCGCGCACCAGGTGCGCCACGCGCCGGCCCGTGTCGTGCTCGGGGCGGATCACGTGGTGCACGCCGATCTGCTTGAGGATCCGCGCGTGGGAGTTGCTCACCGCCTTCGCCCAGATATGCGGCACGCCGAACTCCACGAGGACCGAGGCCGTGAGGATGCTGGCCTCCAGCTTGGAGCCGATCCCCACCACCACCCGGTCGAACTCGTGCACCGACAGCTGCCGCAGCGCCGCGACCTTCGTGGAGTCCGCGACGACGGTGTGCGTGAGCCGGCCCGCCACCTCGTCCACCAGGCCGGGGTCGGAGTCGATGCCGAGGACGTCGATGTCACCGCTGGAGGCGAGCTCCAGGGCGAGGGACCGCCCGAACCGCCCCAGCCCGATCACGGCCACGGCGTGGGGCCGCCGCGTGTCCGTGCGGTTCCTCCAGCTCATCCCTGCTCCTCCTCCGTGCGCAACGGCGCCGTGCCCGGCGGGCACCCGCGGCCACGGGCTCAGCCGATGATCGGCCGGCCCTCGGGGTACTCGTAGAGCCGGTGCCGCTCCCGCAGCGCCAGCGCGGCGCCCAGCGTGATCGGTCCCAGCCGCCCGGTCAGCATGAGCAGCACGAGCAGCGCCTGCCCCGCCTCCGGCAGGTCCGCCGTGATGCCGGTGGACAGCCCCACCGTGCAGAAGGCGGAGATCACCTCGAACAGGACCCGGTCGGTGGTGTAGCCGGTCATCTCGGTGAGCAGCAGCGTGCCCACCGCGATCGCCGCCACGGACAGCAGCGCGACCGTGAGGGCCTGCCGGTGGACGCGCTCGGGCACCCGGCGGCCGAACACGGTGACGTTCGGCTCCCCGCGCAGCTCCGCGATGATCACCATGAGCAGCAGCGCGAACGTCGTGACCTTGATGCCGCCGGCCGTGCCCGCCGAGCCGCCGCCGATGAACATCAGCACGTCCATCGCCAGCCAGGACCCGGTGGTCATCTGCCCGATGTCGATGCTGTTGAACCCCGAGCTGCGGCACGCCGCGGCCTGGAAGAAACCGGCCAGCAGCCGCGCCGGCGCGCTGAGCCTGCCCAGCGTGCCCGGGTTGGTCCACTCGTGGGCGGTGAGGAACACCGTCCCCAGCACGTACAGCGTCACGGTGGTCGACAGGGTGAACTTGGTGTGCAGGCTCCACGTCCGGGGCTTGCGCCAGTGCCGCCGCAGCTCCAGCAGCACCGGGAAGCCCAGCCCGCCGAGGATGCTCGCGAACGCCACCGGCAGGCACATCCACGGGTCGGCGACGAAGTCGACCATGTTCGTGTCGCGCAGGACGAAGCCGGCGTTGTTGAAGGACGACACCGCCAGGAAGACGCCCTCCCACAGCGCCTGCCGCAGCGGCGCGTCGTAGGCGGTGGCCAGCCGCACGCTGAGGAGCACGGCCGTGACCAGCTCCACGACGATGCTGACCCGCACGACGCCCAGCAGGACCTGCCGCACGTCCCCGATGCCGAGGCCGCGGGTCTCCGTCGCGGTCACCAGGCGGGTGCGCAGGCCGAGCCGGCGGAACGCCAGCAACCCCAGCAGCGACGCCGCGCTCATGATCCCGAACCCGCCGATCTGGGCGAGCGCGAGGATCACGACGTGGCCGGCGGTGGACCAGTGCTCCCCGGTGTCGACGACGACGAGACCCGTGACGCACAGGGCGCTGACCGCGGTGAACAGCGCCTCGACGAACGTGGCGGCGCCGGGGCCCTCCCGGGAGAACGGCATCCACAGCAGGGCGGTGCCCACCGCCGCGACGGTGGAGAAGGCGAGGACCACGATGCGCGCCGGGTGCCCGAGCACCACCTGGCGCCGGCCGGACCTCTTCACCAGCCGTCCTCCCGTGCGTCGTGCACCGGGCCGCTCGTGGGCGGTCCCCGGTGCTGGAATGCCCACGGCACAGTAGTCCGCCCGCGGCGCCGGTGCGTGCTCGGCGGCCCGGGAGGGCGGGGAGGGCGGGGAGGGCGGGGACGACGTGGACGAGGGCGCGGGGCTGCCGGAGCCGGACTTCCTGGCGGTGTTCGACGAGACGCCCGCGCCCCTGCTGCTGCTCACTCCGGACCTGCGGATCGTGCACGCCAACAGGGCGCGGCTGGAGGCGACGGCCACCACGTTGCAGGGCACCGTCGGGCGCCACCTCTTCGACGTCTTCCCGATCAACCCGCAGGACCCCGCCGCGGACGGCATGGTGAACCTGCGCGCCTCGCTGGAACGGGTCCGGGACACGGGCCGCGCGGAGACGATGCAGATCCAGAAGTACGACATCCCGATGCCGGGCGGCGGGTACGTGGAGCGGTACTGGAGCCCCCGCAACGTCCCCGTCCTCGACCGGCAGGGCCGCGTGGCGTTCCTGCTGCACCGCGCGGACGACATCACCGACTACGTCCGCGACCGTGACGACGCCCGGCTGGAGGCGGCCCGGGGGGCGCGGTGGCGCGAGCGGGCGCACCAGGTGGAGGCGGACCTGTTCACCCGCACCCGTGAGCTGGAGGCGCTGAACGCGGAGCTGCGCAGCACCGCGGAGCAGGAGCGGCGCACCGCCCGGCGCCTGGCGGGGCTGGCCGCCACGGTGTCCGCCCTGGCCGCGGCCGACACCACGGAGGAGCTGTGCGCGCGGCTGTTCCGGCACGGGTGCCCGGCGATGGGCGCGGACGCGCTGGTGCTGGCGCTGCGGCGCCCGGACCGCGCCGTGCTGGCGCTCACGGACGGCCTCGGGGGGCGCTTCCCCGCCGGGGACGGGTGCCTGCCGGTGGGTTCGCCGCTGCCCGTGGCGGCCGCCGCGCGCGGGGAGCGGCTCCTGGCCCGGGACGAGGCGGAGTCCGCCGCGCACGGCGCCGAGGCCGCCCGGGTGTTCGGCTCGGTGGGCCTGGTGGCGTGGGCGGCGCTACCGCTGCGGGCGGGTGGCCAGCTCCTCGGCTCCCTCACGCCGGGCTGGGCGCAGCCGCGGTCCTTCGACGCGGAGGAGCTGGACGTGCTGGAGGCGTTCGCCGCGCAGTGCGCGCAGGCGGTGGAGCGCACCGGGCGGCTGGAGACCGAGCGCCGCCGCGCCAGCGACACCCGCACCCTCGCCGAGACGCTCCAGCGCTCGATGCTGACGGACGTGCCGCAGCCGGACCACCTGCAGATCGCGGTGCGCTACCGCCCGGCGGCGTCCGGGGCGCACGTCGGCGGCGACTGGTACGACGCGTTCCTCGACCCGGACGGCTGCACCACGCTCGTCGTCGGGGACGTCACCGGCCACGACCGCGCGGCGGCGGGGCTGCGCAGGCTGCGGTGGTCCAACGCCGGGCACCTGCCGCCGCTGCTGCTGGAGCCGGGCGGGCGTGCCTGCTGGAGCAGCCGGGGGACGTGCTGCTGGGCCTGGCGCCGGAGCTGTCGCGCACGGAGCACGTCACGACGCTGCACCCGGGTGGGACGGTCGTCCTGTACACGGACGGCCTGGTGGAGCGGCGGGAGGAGTCCCCGGAGGTGTCGCTGCGGCGGCTGCGCGACACCGCCGCCCGGGTGGCGGAGCTGCCGCTGGAGGCCCTGGGGGATGCGCTGCCGGCGGAGCCGGCGCCCGACCCGGACGACGACATCGCGATCGTGGCGCTGCGCGCCCACCCCGAGGACGCGCCGCGGCCGGACGCACCGCGACCCGGCGCCTGAGGGGCGGCCAGGTCGTCCCGGAGCACGCACGCCGGGTCCGCACTACGGTGAGTGAGTGCACCCCCGCTACTGGGTGACGGCCCTGGTCGCCCTGCCGCCGCTGGCAACGGTGGTGCAGTCCCTCGTGGGGACGCGGTTCCTGTCCCTGTCGGTGTTCGTGCTCGCCCCGCTGATCGCGAGCACGTGGCTGCGCTGGCGGGCCGTCACGGCGCTGGGCCTGTACTCCCTGGCCGTGGCCGCCGCCATGGCGTTCACGGACGCCACCTTCGACACCGCGCTCGACGTCTCCCGCCTGGCCTCGGTGTGTCCCGTGCTCCTCTTCGCGGTCGTCAACAGCCGGGTCCGCGAGCGCCGGGAGACCCAGCTGCGGAGCATCTCGGCGGTGGCGCGGGCCGCGCAGGGCGCCATCCTGCGCGAGCCGCCCGCGGCCGTCTCGGGCCTGCCCACCGTGGCGCGGTACCGCTCCGCGGCCGCCGAGGCGAGCGTCGGCGGCGACCTGTACGAGGTGCTCCCCTGGGACTCCGGTGTGCGGCTCGTGGTGGGCGACGTGCGCGGCAAGGGCCTGGACGCGGTGCGCACCGCCGCCAGGACGGTCGCCGCGTTCCGCGAGGCCGCCGACACCCCGGGCTCGACCCTCGCGGACGTGGTGGCGCGCATCGACCGCAGCACGTCCCAGGAGCTCGGCGAGGAGGACTTCGTCACGGCCGTCGTGGCGGAGCTGAGCGCCGACGGGGTGCTGCGGGTGGCGAACTGCGGCCACGTCCCGCCGGTGCTCGTCGAGGCCGACGGGAGGTGCACCGAGCTCATGGCCGCCCGGCCGAGCCCGCCGCTGGGGCTGCACCCCCACCCGCACGTGGAGGAGTTCGACGTCCCGGTGGGCGCGCGGCTGCTGTTCTACAGCGACGGCCTCGTGGAGGCGAGGAACCGCAGGGGTGAGTTCTTCCCGCTGTCCGCGCACGTCGGCGACCTCGCACGCGGGACCCTCGCCGAGGGCGTCGACCGCCTCCTGGCGGCCCTGGTCCGCTTCAGCCCCGCCCTGTCCGACGACCTCGTGGTGCTGGCGGTGGAGCGCCCCGCGCAGCACGCACCGCAGCACGCACCGCAGCACGCACCGCAGCACGCACCGCAGCACGCACCGCAGCACGCACCGCAGCACGCACCGCAGGGCGCACCCCGGGGGGCGCGGCCGGCGGCCGGTGCGGGGTGGCGGCGGGTGTACCTGCCGGACCTGCCGGCCGGGCGTTTCGCCGGCGCCTGGCTGCACGCGGAGGACCTCGTGCGCGAGCTCACCGCGACCCCCGGTCCCCCGGCCGGCGACCCGCAGCTCGCGGAGCTGGTGCGGCGGGTGTCGGCCCTGGCGGAGGAGTCCGGGGAGTTCCGCGCGGCGGTGCGGGCGCAGGCCGTGGAGGCCGTCGCGGAGGGCGGCGCCACGTTCACGGCCGTGCTGGACCTGCCGGTGGGCTGTGCGCCCGTGGTGGCCGCCCTCCGGGACGCGCTGGCCGAGGCGGACCGGCTGTCCGCGGCGGGGCGCCTGCCCGTGCCGGCCGCCGAGGACGGCGGGGAACTGCTGCGCCACGTGCTGGGCCTGGTGCTCGCCCAGCTGCACGGGGGCGCCGCGGGTGCCGCCGCGGCCGTTCCCGTCCGGGGCGGGCAGGTCCCCGCCGACCGGCGGACCTGAGCACCCGCGCCGGCGGGCCTGAGCACCCGCGCCCGCAGATCTGAGCACCTCGTCGCTCAGGACCGCGCGCCCGGCGCGGCGGAGTCTGGGACGTGCCGGCGGGGAGCGGGAACGCACAGGCCGCTCCCCGGTGGCAGCCACCGGCCCCGCGCCTCCCGGGCGCACGTCCACCAGGAGTTCCCGTGAACCGCTCGACCACCTCCCGCGTCCCGGCCCTCGCCGCCCTCGCCACCGCACTGGTCCCGGCGGTGCTCGCCGTCGGGACCGTCCCGGCCCAGGCGGCACCACCGACCTCCACCCGGATCGAGGCGACCGCGGTGAGCCCGGCCCGGCTGGCCCCCGCCGTCGACGCCTACCGCGCCCTGCTGGGCGGGGTGAACAACGGCAGCACGCCCGGCAGCCAGGCCGGCGGGCGCCGCGAGATCAACTGGGACGGGGTGCGGGACGGCCAGGCCTCGCCGAACTCCATGCCCGCGAACCTCTTCAACACCGCCGTCCCGCGGGGCGCGGTGTTCCACGCCCCCGGCGGCAACCGCTTCCAGGTGAGCGCCGACTCGGCGAACCCCACGAACTCGACGGTGGAGTTCGGCAACATCCGGCCCCAGAACGTCGTGAACTTCACCCCCTTCAGCCGGGAGCGCCTGTTCACCCCGGTCGGCACCACCACGACCCGGGTGCGGTTCTTCGTGCCCGGCTCGAACACCCCCGCGACGGTGAAGGGCTTCGGTGCGGTGTTCACCGACGTCGACCGCGCCGGCAGCACGCGCATCGCCGCGTACGACCGGTGGGGCCAGCACCTGTGGAGCCGGGACGTCCCGAGGGGGCAGCGGGCCGACGGGACCCTGTCCTTCCTGGGGGTGCGGACGAGCGCCCGCATCTTCGAGGTCCGCATCACCTCCGGCAACACGCCGATCGGCCCGCACGTCACCGACGGGGGCCCGCGCGACCTCGTGGCCCTCGACGACCTGATCTACTCCGAGCCGAAGGCGCTGTGAGGAGTTCCGTCCCTCCCCTCGCCGGGGCGGGACGGACCCTTCCGGCGAGAAGCCATGAGGACTACTGTGCGTGACCATCAGCGTTCCGCCGTGGACCCTGCACCGGAGGCCGCCATGCACCGCGACCAGCCCGGTGCGGACCTGCAGGACCTCCTGCACCGTTTCGCCGCCGCACACGCCGCCCTGCCCCCCGGGGACGACGCGCGGTACTTCTGCGGCACGTACCTGCGCAGCACCCTCGCGATGCGCGACGAGCTGGGGCGCGGCGGTTTCGCCGACCCGGACTGGGTGCGGCGCACCACGGTGGCCTTCGCGACCCGCTACCTCGACGCCCTGGCGAACCGGCGGGCCGGCGACACCGGGGCCGTCCCGCCGCCGTGGCGGGCGGCGTTCGGCGTGGCGGCCGGGGCCCCGCCGGTGGTGCACCTGCTCGTCGGCCTGCACGCGCACCTGAACCACGACCTGCCGCTCGTCCTGCTCGACGTGCTGTCCGACGCGGAGTTCCTCGACGGGCGGGTGCTCGCCGCCCGCCACGCGGACTTCCGCCACATCGACACCGTGATGGTGCGGCGGATCCCGCCGGAGTACCGGGAGCTGCGCGCGGCGGCGGGTCCGGGACGCCGCGCACCCGCCCTGCTGCTGTACCCGGTGAACCTCCTGACCAGCAGGCGCTGGCTCGTGCGGGCGCGCCGTTCCGTCTGGGACAACGCCCGTGAGCTGTCCGCCGCCCGCACCCGCGGGCCCGCGCACCTGGCGCTGCGCGTGCGGGAGCTGGAGGACCTGTGCGCCGCGGCGGTCGCCGACCTGGGGCGCCCCGGGCCGGTGCTGCTGCGCGCGGCGGTCCGGGGTTTCGGCGTCCACCTGCCCCCGGGAGAGCGGGACGCGGTGCGGCGGGGCGCGCCGGCACGGGCCGCGGGGATGCCCGGAGGGCACCGTGCGAGCGCCTGAACCGGTCGCCGGCACGCCGCTGGTCCCCGGGGTGCGGGTCCTGCTGCTGGCCTTCGCCGTCCTCACCCTCGCCGCCGCGAACCAGCTGTTCGTCCTCGCCCCGCACACCGCCGCCGGGTGGGCCTGGCCGATCCGGCCGCCGCTCACCGCCGCGTTCCTCGGCGCCGGGTACGCCTCCGGTCTCGTCCTGTCGGTGCTCTCCCTGCGCCGCGGCACGTGGGAGGCGGCGCGGGTGGGTTTCCTCACCGTGTGGCTGTTCACGGCGGTCGCGCTGGCCGCGACGCTCCTGCACCTGGACCGGTTCTCCTTCGGTGCCGACGCCCTCCTGCCCCGGTTCGCCGCCTGGGTCTGGCTCGTGGTCTACGTCGTGGTGCCCGTCGCGATGGGGCTGGCGCTGCGCGCCCAGCTGCGGGTTCCCGGCGCGCCGGCGCACCCGGGGCCGTCCCCGGGGCCCGTGCTGCGCGCCGCCCTGCTGGTGCAGGCGGCGGTGCTCGGGCTCACGGGGGCGGCGCTGTTCGCGCTGCCCGCCGCCCGGCAGGCGTGGCCGTGGGAGCTGACCCCGCTGACGGCCCGGTCGATCGCCTCGTGGCTGCTGGCCCTGGCGCTGGCCGCCGTCCTCGTGGCCCGCGACGGCGACCTGGTCCGGCTGCGGCCCGCCGCCGTCACGTACACGGTGCTGGGCGTCCTGCAGCTGGCCGCGCTGGCCCGCTTCCCCGGGGACGTGGACTGGTCCCGGCCCGCGGCGTGGGTGTACCCGGCGGTCCTGCTCAGCGTCCTCGCCGTCGGCGTCGCGGGTCTCACCACCGGGCGTGCGGCCCGGCGGGCGGGGGCGGCGCGCCCGGCGCAGCCGTCGGCGGCCCGGGGCGGGTGAGCAGGGCCGTGGCGGGCACGGTGCTGCGCGGCTCCCCGTGGCCGCTGACCGGGCGGGCGGAGGTCCTGGAGCGGACCGTGGCCGCCCTGCGCCGGCGGGACTGCGGCGCCGTCGTCCTCACCGGCCCGGAAGGGGTGGGGCGCAGCCGGCTGGCGGCCGAGGCGCTGGCGGGTGCGCAGGCCGCGGGCCTGGCGGTGCGGCGCGCCGGGGGCAGCGCGGCCGCCGTGGGCCTGCCGTTCGCGGCGCTGGCCGACCTGCTGCCCCCGGACCTGCCGCACGCCGCGTCGCCGTTCGAGCTGATGCGCCTGACCGCGCAGCGGCTGCGCGCGGCGGCCCCCCGGCACGGGCTGGTCCTCGCCGTGGACGACGCCCACCTCGTCGACGACGCCTCCGCGGCGCTGCTGGCCCACACCGTGCGCTCGGGTGCGGCCCGGGTCCTGCTCGTCGTGCGCGAGGAGGTGCCCGACGCCCTGCTGCCGCTGCTCAAGGACGTGCCCTGCGAGCGGATCGCCGTGGAGCCCCTGCGGCGCGAGGACGTCGCGGTGCTGTGCGCGGCCGTCCTCGGCGCTCCCGTGGAGGGCGCCACGCTGCACCGCCTCGCGCAGCTGGCCGCCGGGAACCTGCTCCACCTGACCGCGCTGCTGGACTCCTGGCTCGCCGCGGGCGCGCTCACCGAGGAGGGCGGGGTGTGGGTGGCCTCCGGTGCGCCTCCCTCCGGTGGGCACCTGCGGCAGGTGGTGGAGCGGCGCTTCGGCCGCCTGGACGCCGCGCAGCGCGCCGTCGTGGAGCTGACCGCGCTCGCCGGCACCGTGGAGGTCTCCTTCCTGGAGCGCGTGGTGGACGTCGGCGCGGTGCTCGCCGTGGAGCGCGCCGGCCTGCTCCTGCTCGCCGAGGACGGGCGCCGCCTGCGGGCACGGCTGCCGCACCCGTTGTTCGAGGAGGTGCTGCGGGAGGGCACCCCCCGCCTGGCCGCGCGGCTGCTGCGGCGGCGGCTGGCCGCCGAGCTGGAGCGGACCGGGTGCCGCCGCGGGGACGACCTGCTGCGCCTGGCCACCGTGCGCCTGGACGCGGGGCACGTACCGGGCGAGGAGGTGCTCCTCGCGGGGGCGCGCACCGCGGCCCGGCGCTTCGACACCGTCCGCGCGGTGCGGCTGGCCACCGCGGCGGCGGAGGCGACGGGCAGCTTCCCCGCCCGCCTCGCCGCCGCGGAGGCCCTGTACGCGGGTGGCCGCGGACGCGAGGCGGAGGAGGTGCTGCGGGACCTCGCGGAGAACGCCGGCGACCCCGGGAGCCTGGCCGGGGTGGCGCTGCTGCGCGCGGCGAACCTCGTGAGCGCGTTCGGCCGCTCCGCGGACGCCGCGGCCCTGGTCCGCACCGCCGCCACCGGCCTGGGCCCCGGTGAGCTGCGCGACGAGCTGACCGCCCTGGGGGCGATGATCGCGCTGAGCTGCGGCCGGGCCGCGCAGGCGCTGGACGACGTGGCGCCCCTGCTGGCCCGGCCCGCCACCTGCGAGCGTGCGCGGGTGCGCGCGCTGCTGGTGGCGGTGCCCGCCTGGGGTCAGGTCGGCCGCGGGGACACCGCCGCCGCGGTCGCCGCCGCGACCCTCGCCGCCGCCGTCCCCGCCGTGGACGCCGCCGCGGACGCCGCCGCCACCGTGGACGCCGTCGCCGGCGAGGACCCGGCGCGGGAGCTGCCCGCGGTGTTCGAGGCGGTGCTGGTGGGCCTGTGCTACGCCCACGGCGTCACGGGCCGCCTCGCCGCCGCCGAGGAGCTCGCCTCGGTGCGCTACGCCGCCGCGCTGGAGCGGCGGGCCCCCGACCTGCGCACGCTGTGGGCCCTGGCCCTGGGACAGGCGGACGCGCTGCGCGGGGACCTGGTGGGCGCCGCCGCGCACCTGCGGGAGGCGGCGCTGCTGCTGCGGCACGACCAGTCCGTGTTCGGCGTGTACTCCCTCGCCTGGTGCCTGGGCTGCCTGGCCGACGTCGCCGCCGAGGGCGGGGACGCGGCCGGTGCCCGCGCGGCGCTGGACGAGGCCGACGCGGTCACCCCGGAACCCTGCTTCGTGCCGCCGCGGGAGCTGGCCCGCATCTGGGTCGCGTGGGCCGAGGGCTCGGTGGACGCCGCGGCGGAGGTGGCCGCGGACGTGGCGACCGCGGCACGGGGGCTGGGCGTGGAGGCGGTGGAGGCCCTGGCGCTGCACCAGGCCGCGCGCCTGGGACGGCCCCGGGAGGTCGTGGAACGGCTGGCGCAGCTCGCGGGACGGGTCGACGGGGAGCTCGTACCCGCGCACGCCGCGCACGCCGCGGCGCTGCACGCCTCGGACGCCGCCGCGCTGGCCGCCGCGTCGCGGGAGTACGAGCGGCTGGGGATGTGGCTGGACGCCGCCGAGGCCGCCGGGCAGGCGGCGCTGGTGGCCGCGCGCGCGGGCTCCCGGGCCGAGGCGCTGCGGCAGGCCCAGCGCGGCAGCACCCTGGCCGCCCGCTGTGCCGGCGCGCGCACCCCGGGGCTGTCGCTGGGCGTGGGACCGCAGCCGCTCACGGCACGGGAGCGGGAGGTCGCCGCGCTCGCCGCGCGCGGCTGGACGTCGGTGCGGATCGCGGAGTCCCTCGTCGTGTCCGCGCGCACCGTGGACAACCACCTGCACCGCGCCTACGGCAAGCTCGGCGTCTCCTCCCGGCAGGAGCTGGCGCAGTTCCTCGGCCCGGTGCCGTGAGCGCGAGCGGTGGCGCGCGGACGGGTCCGCGGAGGCCGCGCGGCCGGGGGCGGGTCGCCGCGGTCGCCGGTCTGCTGCTGGGCTGGGCGTGCACGCTGCCCGCCCTCGCCACCTCCGCGGCTCCCACGCCCTCCGCGGCGGCTGCGGGGAGCGCCGCGCGGCCGGACCCCCGGCTGAGCTCGGGCCCCTACGACCGGGTGGCCCGCGTGCAGGGCGGGGACCGCGTCGCCACGGCCGTGGACGTCTCGCGGTTCCGCTTCCCCGGGGGCGCCTCCGGGCAGGAACCGCCGGAGGCGGCGGTGCTCGTCCGCTCCGACGACTTCGCCGACGCCCTCGCGGCGGCGCCCCTGGCGGCGGCGGAGGGCCCGCTGCTGCTGACGTCCCGCGACCGGCTGGACCCGGCCACCGCGCAGGAGCTGCGGCGGGTCCTGCCCGCCGGCCGGACCGTCCACCTGCTCGGCGGCCCCGGTGTGCTCGGCGGGGAGGTCGAGCGCGCCGTGCGGGAGCTGGGTTTCCCCGTGCGGCGCCTGGCGGGGGAGGACCGCTACGCCACGGCGGTGGCGGTCGCGCGGTACCTGGCGCCCGCCGCGCCGGGCGGCTGCGAGTTCGTCCTGGCCACGGGCCGGGACTTCCCCGACGCCGTCGTGGGCGCCGGCTGGGCCCGGCCGCAGCGCCCGGTCCTGCTCACCGACGGCGAGCGGGTGCCCGCCGCGACGGCACGGGAGATCGAGCGGTGCGGCGCCGGGGTGGTCCCGGAGCCGGGGCGCCACGCGGTGCGGGTGTCCCTGTTCGGCGATCCCGCGGCCCGCGCGTACTCGCAGGCGCGCGCCGGCTCGCCCGCCCTGCGCACCCTGTCCACCGGTGCGACGCGCTGCTCGGGGCCGGACCGCTACGTCACGGCGACCCTGGTGTGCGACCCGTACTCGCAGTACCCGCCGTTCCCGTCGGGGCGCGACGACCGGGCCGTCGCGCTCGTCTCCGGCCAGGACTGGCCCGACGCGCTCCTGGCCGCCACGCTGACGGAGTCGGTGGACCAGGCCACCGGTGCCGTCACCCCCGTCCGCGTGGTGTTCACCCGGCCCGGATCCCTCCCGGAGTTCGTCGCCGGGTACCTGCACGGGGCGCGCGCCGACATCGGGCGGGGGTTCGTCGTGGGCGGGCCGGGAGCGGTGTCCCCGGACGTCGAGCGACGCTTCGTCGAGCTGATCTCCTGAGCGCCCCGCTCCCGCGCGCCTGAGCTGACACTTCCGCTACACCGCCCGCGTGACACACCGCCCGCGGCGCTGCCCGGGGCGGCGCGCCGCATGGGCGGTGCAGCGGAAGTGTCAGCCGCCCGGCGGGGGGCGGGCAGGGGGTCAGATCCGGAACCGGCCCACGAGGGTGCGCAGCTCCCCGGCGAGTTCGGTGAGCCGCGCCGCCTCGGCCTGCGTGGCGCGGGCCGCGCCCTCGGTGGCACCCGCCGCGTTCTCCACCTCGCTGATGTTGTGCACGATCTCGGCGCCGCCGCGGGCCGCCTCGGAGCTGGCGCGGGTCATCTCCGCCGTCGTGGCGCTCTGCTCCTCCACCGCTCCGGCGATGGAGGTGGAGTAGTCGCTGATCTGCGCCACGACCTGCTGGATGCGGCCGATCTCCTCCGCGGCGCCCTGGGTCCCGGCCTGGATGGCCTCGATGCGGTGGGTGATGTCCTCGGTGGCGCGGGCGGTCTGCTGCGCCAGCTCCTTCACCTCACCGGCGACGACGGCGAAACCCTTGCCCATCTCCCCGGCGCGCGCCGCCTCGATGGTGGCGTTGAGGGCGAGGAGGTTCGTCTGCTCGGCGATGGAGGTGATGAGCTGCACGACGCTGCCGATGTCGGCGCTGGCGGCGTCGAGCTCGGCGACCCTGCGGCCGGCGGACTCGGCGATCCCCACGGCCTCCGCCGCGACCCCCGCGGAGCGGCTGGCGCTGGAGGAGATCTCGGTGATGGACGTGGCCATCTCCCCGGAGCCGGTGGCGAGGCTCTGGATGCCCGAGTTGACCTGCCGCACGGCGGCGGAGACCCCGGAGACGCGGGCGGACGTCCCGGCCGCGCCGTCCTGCAGGGTCGCGGAGATCGAGTTCAGGCCCTGCGAGGCGTCCGCCAGCGCCGCCGAGGAGCCGGCGATGGAGCGCATCGTGTCCGCCACCTTCACGGCGAACCGGTTGAAGGCCGCGCCGAGCTGGCCGACCTCGTCGGTGGAGTTCTCCGCGACCCGCTGCGTCAGGTCGCCGTCGCCGTCGGCGATCTCGGCCATCCGGTCGCGCAGCCGCTCCACGGGGCGCAGCACGGAGCGCGCGACGGCGTAGGCCGCGATCGCCGCTGCCAGCAGCGCGGCGAGCGCGAGCAGGGTGCTGAGCCGGGTGAGGGCGGTGGCCTCGGCGAGCACGGTGTCGGTGGGGATGGTGAGCACCATCGCCCAGGTGTCGGCCTCCCCGAGGGGCAGGGGGGCGGCGACGAGGACGACGTCGCGCCCGGCGGCGGAGGTCTGGCGGCTGACGGGCCGGCCGGCGCGGACGGCCTGCGCGACGAGGTCACCGGCGGCCTGCGCGGGCTTCTCCCCGGGCTCCTCCCCGGCACCGCTGCCGACGACGGCGCCGGCGGTGCTGACGAGGGTGGCGGTGCCGACCCCGTAGGGCCTGACGGCCGCGACCTGCTCCTGGAGGGTCGCCAGGGCCATGTCGATGCCGGCGACGCCGATGGTCCTGCCGTCGACGACGACGGGCGCCCCGACGGACGTGATGAGCGTGGGCTTGCCGGCGACCTCGTAGAGGTAGGGCTCGACGACCTTGTCCTCCCCGGTGGTGAGGGGGACCTGGTAGTAGTCGCCGGCACCGGCCTGGTCGTAGTCGACGAGGGCGGTCTGCTGGACGGTGCCGCCGTCGCGGTACCAGTAGGGGACGTAGCGGCCGCTGGCGTCGTGGCCCGCCGTGCCGGCGAACTCGGCGTCGCGGCCGTCGAAGGCGCCCGGCTCGAAGCCGCTCCACACGCCCAGGTAGTCCGGGTGCGCCTCGAGCAGGCGCCGCTGGACGTCGTCGGCCTGCGCACGCGTGGCGCCGGTGGCGTGCAGGGCGGCGACGGTGGCCGCGAGGTCCCGGGAGGTGGCAAGGCCCGTGCGCAGCGCGGCCCCCGCGTCGTCGGCGCTGCCCGCGGCGAGCTGCTCGGTGTAGCGCAGGGCGTCGGCGCGCGCCATGGCGGCGCTGCGGCTGGCGATGACGCCGACGAGGCCCGCGAGGGCGACGGCGAGCACGGCCACGAGGCTGACGACCATGCGCAGTTTCAGGGTGAGGCGCGGGATGCGCACGGGGGCTCCGATCGGCGGTGAGGGACCTCCTCCTCCATCGGCCACGGCGCGGCACGCTGAACCTCCCGGGCGTGCCGATCCCGTCCAGGGGGAATCCCCCTGGACACCCCGGTCCCGCCCGCGGGGCTGCCGGTCCACCCCGCGGGTTGTCTTGACCCGGACCTCGCGCATCGCACAACGTGGCTCCGTGCACCTGCTGCTCGTGCCGTACCTGGCGGGGAGCCTGCTCCTGCTGGGCGCGGGGTGGGCGAAGCTGCGGCGACCCGACGGCACCGCCCGGGCGCTGCGCACCCAGGGCCTGCCGTCCTCGCGACCGCTGGTGCGCCTGCTCGGCGCGGCGGAGGCCGTCCTCGCCCTCGCCGCCCTGGCCGGTGTCCCGGGCGCGGCGGTGGGCACGGCCGTGGCGTACGCCGCCTTCACCGGTTTCGTGCTGCTCGCCCTGCTGCGGGGTCGCCCCCTGAGCTCGTGCGGCTGTTTCGGCGAGCCCGACCTGCCGCCCACCGCGACGCACGTCGCCGTGACGTCCCTGTTCGCCGCGACGGGCGCGGCCGTCGCCTCGGGGTCCGGCGCCACGGCGTCCGGCGCCCCGGGGCTGCCCGGGCTGCTTGGTGCCGGGGTGGGGCCCGCCCTGGCCGTGCTGGGCGCCACCGCCGTCACCACGTGGCTCGCGCTCGCCGTCCTGACCGCCCTGCCCCGCCTGGCCGCCGCCCGCCGTCCCGTCCCGATCCCCGGAGCCTGACCCGTGACCTCCTTGCTCCTCGCCCTGGTCGCCGGCCTCACCGTGGCCGTCGCGCTGCTCGCCCTGCTGGTGGTGGGTCTGCTGCGCAGCCACGCGGAGATCCTGCGCTCCCTGCACGAGCTGGGCGCGGGCCGGGAGGACACCGCCCCGCGCGGCGCCGCGCCGGGCCCGGTGGACGTCCCGTTCGGCGTCGGCCCGGGCGTGGTGGGCCCGGCGGGGGTGACGGGTTCCGGCGCCCCGGACGTCAGCGGCGAGACCCCCGGCGGGGACAGCGTGCAGGTCGCCGTCACCACCGGGCAGGACACCCTCCTGGCGTTCCTGTCCAGCGGCTGCCTGACCTGCCACGGCTTCTGGGAGAGGTTCCGCGGGCGCGCCCCGCTGGGCCTGCCCGCCGGGACCCGCCTGGTCGTCGTGACCCAGGGCCCGGAACGGGAGAGCACCACCGCGGTGCGGGAGCTCGCCGCCGAGGGTCTGCTCGTCGTCATGTCCACCCCGGCGTGGGAGGGCTACGAGGTGCCGGGCTCGCCGTACTTCGTGCTCGTCGACGGCGCCGCGGGCCGGGTTGCCGGGGAGGGCAGCGCGACGAGCTGGGAGCAGGTGGAACGCCTCGTCACGCAGGCGACGGGGGACCGTGCCGTGGAGAGGGGCAGGCACCGGCACCACCACGGCACGGGTGACGACGCCTACCGGGAGGCCCGCGCCGACGCGGAACTCCTCGCGGCGGGCATCGCGCCGGGGCACCCGAGCCTGGAGCTGACCGCCGACGAGCTCGCCGACGGCCCCGCGCCGAGGACCTGACGGGAACCGGCGGGGTGGTCCTGGACCTGGGCACGTGGGCGCTGCTGGCGGGTGTCCCCACCGCGGCGCTCGCGGCGCTGCGCGCGACGTGGTCGCCTTGAGGCGAGTCGATGCTCTCGAGCATCACCCCGCTCGGGGAGCGGGGACGCGCCAGCCGCTGGCCGGTCACGGTCACGGCGCACCTGATCGGTTCCGCCCTCGGCGGGACGGTGCTCGGCGCGGTGCTGGGCTCCGCGGGGGTCCTGCTGCCGCTGGAGCACGGCGCTGTCGGGACCGCCGCGCTGGTGCTGTTCGCGGTGCTGGCGGCGTGGGCGCTGGCCGTGGAGGTGGGCCGCCTGCCGCAGCCGCCGACGTGGCACCGGCAGGTCGACGAGGACTGGCTGCACCGCTACCGCGGCTGGGTGTACGGGTTCGGCTACGGTGCCCAGCTCGGTGCCGGCCTCGTCACGATCGTCACCTCGCCGCTGCTGTACGCGGCGCTGGCGCTGGCGCTGCTGACGGGCTCCCCGCTCGCGGGGGCCGCGGTGGGGCTGGTGTTCGGGGTGGCGCGGGCCGCGCCGGTGCTGGCGCTGCGGCGGGTGACGACCCCGGCCCGGCTCGTCGCGGTGCACCGGCGGCTGGAGGCGCTGGCCCCCGCGGGCCGCGCCGGTGCGGCGCTCACCTGCGGCGTGCTCGCCGTGGCGGCCGTGGCGCAGCTCGCCCTGGGCGGGGCCGCGTCGTGACACCCGAGCGGACCCCGTCGTGACACCCGAGCGGACCCCCTCGTGACACGGGGACCGGGGACAGGAGGAGACCGGTGAGACTCAGCGCCCACGGCATGGCCGTCGACGCGCCGCGCGGCTGGGAGGTGCGCATCGCCCGCCGCACGTCCGCCGAGCAGGAGTTGCAGGCGGTGCGGCGGCCGGTGCTGCACGCCGCGACCGTCCCGCTGCCGGAGGTCCGCGGGGACTTCGGCGGTGGGGTCACCCCGCTGCTGGGCGAGCAGGACCTGTTCGTCTCGCTGTTCGAGCACGAGCCGGAGGCGTGCGCGACGCCGCTGTTCGCGACCACGGGCAGGCCGCGGCCCACCGCCGCGGACTTCGCGCCGAACCGGTTGCAGCGCAGCATCCCCGGCCAGTCCGGCTGCCAGTGGTTCTTCCAGGAGGGCGGGCGGGCGTTCTGCCTGTACGTGGTCCTCGGCAGCCACGCCCGCCGCGCGGAGCTGGTCAACCGGCTCGGCGCGGTGCTGGCGACCCTCGACCTGGACCCCGCCTGATGGCCGCCCCGGCCACCGCCCCGGCCACCACCCCGACCACCCCGACCACCCCGACCACCCCGACCACCCCGACCACCCCGACCACCCCGACACGAGGAGCGCGCATGGGAACGCTGCTGGAGAAGGCCGCCGGCTCGCTCGTCGAACGCGCCTCGGCGCTGCTCGCGGCGCGCACCGACCGCCGCGGGTTCCTGGCCCGCACGGCGGTGGTGGGCTCGGCGGTGGCCGTCTCGCCGGTGGGTTTCCTCACCCGGCCGGTCAGCGCGTACGCCGCCGTCTGCGGGATCGACTCCACCTGTTCCTCCGGCTACACCGCGTTCTGCGCGACCATCAACGGCGGCGTGAACCGCTGCCCGCCGGGCTCGCTGGTCGGCGGGTGGTGGAAGTCCGACGGGTCGGGCTTCTGCTGCGGCAACGCCCGGTACTACATCGACTGCCACAGCTACTGCAAGTGCGGTTGCGGGGGCCGGAGCAACTTCTGCGGCGAGGGCTGCCGCGACTGCTCCTGCGGGTGCGGGCCGAAGGGGCAGTGCGACCAGCGCAAGGTGTGCTGCAACGAGTTCCGCTACGGCCAGTGCAACCAGGACGTGCGCTGCACGGGGCCGGTGTGGTGCCGGGTGGTGACGTGCACCCCGCCGTGGCGCATCCCGTCCTGGAAGTGCTCCACGACGGTGGCGGTGGACCAGCGCACGAACGCGCACTCCGCACCGTCGCTGCAGGACTGCACCGCGATCGGCGTCAAGCACACCGCCCTCGGCGGGCCCGGGAGCTTCCTCGGGGAGCAGGTGACGCCGGAGCGCTCCACGCCCGGCGGGGCAGGCGTGTTCCAGCACTTCGACGGCGGTTCGGTGTACTGGTCGCGCGCCACGGGGGCGCACGAGGTGCACGGTGCCGTGCGCGGCACGTACGAGCGCCTCGGCTGGGAGGCCGGCCCGCTGGGGTTCCCCACGACGGACGAGCTGCGCACCCCCGACGGGCGGGGCCGCTTCAACCACTTCTCGGGCAGCGGCGGGGCGTCGGTGTACTGGACGCGGGAGACCGGCGCCCACGCCGTGTGGGGGGCGGTCCGGGACACCTGGGAGCGCCTCGGGTGGGAGACGGGCCCGCTGGGCTACCCGGTGACGAGCGAGCTGCGCACCCCGGACGGGCGGGGGCGGTTCAACCACTTCTCGGGCAGCGACGGGTCGTCGGTGTACTGGTCGCCGGAGACGGGGGCGCACGCGGTGCACGGGCGCATCCGGGACCTGTGGGAGCGCCTCGGCTGGGAGGCGGGCCCGCTCGGGTACCCGGTGACCGACGAGCTGGACGCGCCCGGCGGCCGGGCGCGGTTCAACGACTTCGACGGCAGCGGGGGGTCGTCGGTGTACTGGTCGCGCGCCACGGGGGCGGTGAGCGTCTCCGGGCCGATCCGGCGGGCGTGGCTGGACGCGCAGGGCCCGGTGGGCGCCCTGGGCCTGCCGCGCGAGGAGGCCGCGCCGGACGGGCCGGGCCGGGTGCGGCAGGTGTTCGAGGGGGGCACCGCCGTCCTGGACACCGCCACCGGGCAGGTGACGCTGACGCCGGCGTGAGCGCCCGGCCGGGGGGCGCGCCTGACCCGTTCGGGCCATCCTGCGTCGCCGGGGTCGGGAGCGGCGCCCGGCCGGCCGATGCAGGTCCTGGGGGACGGGGCCGCTGCGGCCCGGCCCCGGACCGTGTCCGCAGGGGTGAGGAGTGGGATGAAGACCGTTCTGGAGATCGAGACCACCAGGCCGATCGGCATCCACGAGCTCAACGTCTTCCTGAAGGGCATCACGGGTCACATGCCGGGGTCCTTCGTGTCCCAGGGGCACAGCACCGCCGGGCGGCTGACGGTGATCGTGTTCTCCGCCGCCCCGCTGCTGCTGGAGGTCGCCGAGGAGGTGCTGGAGTCCCTGCCGCACCTGTGCGACTCCATCGCCGGGCTCTCCCTGCACGAGCCGTCCCGCCGCGCCGCCTGACCCCCGCCCGGGTCCGGGCACCCCCTCCGCGCCCGAACCCGGAGACGGGCGCGGCCGGGCGCCCCTGCGCGCCCGAACCCGGAGATGGGCGGGCTCGGGGGGCTCCCTCCGCGCCCGAACCCGGAGATGGGCGCGGGGAGGGTGCCGCCCGACCTCACACCGCGGCGCGCGCCTTCTCCAGCAGCGTGAGCGAGGCCTGGGCCACGGCGAGCCGGGTGGGCACGTCCGCGTCCACGGGCCGCACGGCGACCTTGAGCCCGACGTGGGGGACGTCCCCGGCGGCGCGCAGGGTCTCGGTGGCCTCCTCGGGGCCGAGCAGGGACGGTGCGGACAGCGCCAGGGCGGGGTCGTCACCGCGCGGGGGGATGTGGGTGTCGGCCCACGGCGGGGACCAGGGGGACTCCTCGCCGGTGGCGCCGGAGAAGACCACCGAGCGCAGCAGGCCCTCCGCGGCGAGGGTGCGCACGTGCTCCAGCGCGAGGGCGGGGCCGTGGCCCTCGATCGCGGAGCGGCCCCAGTTGAACCCCGTGCCGAGCCGGTCGGCGGGCAGGCCGAACCCCTGCACGAGGGCGATCTCCTCCTCCAGCCCCCAGAACCCCTTGGCGGGGGTGCGGCCGGGGACGAGGGCGTCGCAGTGCTCCAGGATCACCTCGGCGCCGGCGAGGTCCCAGGACAGGATCTCCTCCAGGGAGCGGGCCAGCGCGTCGCGGGAGCCGGCGCGGGGGCCGGGGGCGCTGTGCAGCTCGATGCCGACGACGCGGCGGCGGCCGGAGCCCTCCGCGAGGGAGAGGGCGAGGTCGCGGGCGCGGGCGACGTCCGCGAGGGCGCGGGCGCGGGAGTCGGGGTCGGTGGAGGACAGGCCGTAGGCGGGGTCGGTGCCGAGCCGGGGCATCATCGTGGGCACGAGCGTGACGAGCAGGTCCCACTCGGGCCGCACGTTCCGCTCGACCCAGCCGGGTTCGAGGCTGCGGGTGCCCTCGACGGGCAGGGCGTACTCCAGGCCGCGGATGCCGAGGCCGGCCAGCCCCGCGAACAGCTCCTCCTCCCCCGCGGGGTCCTCGGGGGCAAGCATGTAGCCGGCGACCAGCAGACCGCGGGCAGGGCCCGGGTCCTGGGCGGGAGCGGAGCCGGGGTCCTGGGTGGTGGGGTCGGTCATCGTTCCTCCGTCGTCGTCGGCGTGGAGCTTGGCGTGGAGCGGCGTGCCGGGACCTCGTGCGCGCCGTGGGGCGCTGCGCCGGGGCAGGACGCCCGCTGGTCAGGGCGAGCGCTCCCAACCCCTTGACGTGATCCCGGACTGTACCTAGCTTTTCCGTCTAGCGGAACAGGGTTCCACCAACGAACCGCCGGGACCACACCGCGAGCGGACACGGACGTCCCGCCACGGCCCCGCAGCACCACCGCCCACCCCCGACCCGGGTGGGCGCCCCGACCAACCAGCTGACGAAGGAGTCACCATGCGGCGGACCACGCGCAGATCGGTCCCGGCCCTCCTCGGGGCGGTCGCGCTCGCGCTCACGGCGTGCAGCGCCGGCAGCGGCAAGCCCGTCGACGCCGGCGCCGCCCCCGGGGCGAGCGCGGCCGGCGCCAAGGCGAAGACCGTGTTCAAGCTCGCCTTCAACCAGGCGGACACCCACCCCCAGGCCGTCTCCCTCAGCGCGATGGGCGAGCGCATCAAGGAGCGGACGAAGGGCGAGTACGACGTCGACGTCTTCCCCAACGAGACCCTCGGCGCGCAGAAGGAGACCATCGAGCTCGTCCAGGCGGGCACCATCCAGTTCGCGATGGTCGCCTCGCCGCTCATGGAGAACTACAACCCCGACTTCGTCGTCTTCAACCTGCCCTTCGTGTTCGACTCCCAGGAGCACCAGCGCAAGACGACGAACGACCCGGCGATCGTCTCCGAGCTCTACTCCTCGCTGGAGGACCAGAACCTGAAGGTGCTCGCCGGGTTCCACGGCGGCGTGCGGTCGATGTACAACTCCGAGAAGCCCATCACCACCCCGGCGGACATGGCGGGCAAGAAGATCCGCGTCATCGAGTCCGACACCAACCTCGAGATGATCCGCCTCATGGGCGGCAACGGCACCCCCATGGGCATGGGCGAGGTCTACACCGCGATCCAGTCCGGCGTCATCGACGGCGCGGAGAACAACGAGCTGACCTACGCGAACTCCAAGCACGCCGAGGTCGCGAAGTTCTACAGCTACACCAGGCACCTCATGCTGCCGGACTACCTCATCACCAACCCCACCGTGCTGGACGGCCTGCCCGAGGACACGCGGAAGATCTTCGAGGAGGAGATCGCCAAGGCCGTCGAGGAGGAGGGCGCGCTCTGGGAGACGGAGATCGTCAAGGCCAAGGAGGCCGCCGAGAAGGCGGGCGCGACGTTCAACGAGGTGGACAAGGCGGCCTTCGACGCGGCCATCGAGCCGCTCACCGAGGCCAAGCTGAACAACGACCTGGTGCGCGGTATCCACGAGAAGGTCCGGGCGGTGGCGGAGTGAGCCCCGGCAACGACGCCGGCACCGGGCAGCTCGACCGGCCCGCCGCGAGCGCGCCCGGTCCCGCACCCCGCCGCAGCGCGCTGACCACCGCGAAGAACACCCTCGACCGGGTCCTGAGCTGGGTGTGCGTGGTGCTGATGGCCGCGCTCGTCGTCGATGTCATGTGGCAGGTCTTCACCCGCCAGGTGCTCGACTCCCCGAGCGCCTGGTCGGAGGAGCTGGCCAAGTACCTGTTCATCTGGCTCGGTCTGCTCGGCTCCGCGCTCGTGTTCGGCGAGCGCGGCCACGTCGGGGTGGAGCTGCTCGTGCAGAAGGCACCACTGGGCGTGCAGCGCGTCCTGTCCCTGGTCGTGCAGGCGACGATCCTGCTGTTCGCCCTCGTGGCGCTGGTGTGGGGCGGCTGGCAGGTCGTGGACATCGCGTGGAACCAGAAGGTCACCGGCCTGCCGTTCAACGTCGGCCAGCTGTACCTCGCGCTGCCGATCTGCGGTGTCCTCACCGCCCTCTACACGCTGTACCACATCGTCCGGATCGCACGCGGTGACGAGCCGCCGTACGAGCCGGACGCCGAGGTCGAGACGGTCTGAGGAGGACGTCCGTGGATCCCGCAGCACTCGCAGGGCTCGTCCTCGTCGGCGGCATCGCCCTGTTCCTCGCGATCGGCGCGCCGATCAGCATCGGCGTCGGCGTCTCCAGCGTCGCCGCGATGTTCGTGATCGTCGGTTCCGCCTCCGGTGCCCTCACCGCCGCGCAGCAGATGTTCCGGGGCATCAACTCCTTCCCCCTGCTGGCCATCCCCTTCTTCGTCCTCGCCGGCGTCATCATGAACAACGGCGGGATCGCGCTGCGGCTCATCAACGCCGGCAAGGTGATGGTGGGCCGGATGCCCGGCTCGCTGGCGCAGACGAACATCGCGGCCAACGCCCTCTTCGGTGCCGTCTCCGGGTCCTCCATCGCGGCCGCCGCCGCGGTCGGCTCGACGCTCGCGCCGCTGCAGGCCAAGGAGGGCTACGACAAGAACTTCGCGGCGGCGGCGAACATCGCCTCCTCGCCCGGCGGGATGCTCATCCCCCCGAGCAACCTGATGATCGTGTACTCGCTGGTGTCGAGCACCTCGGTCGCCGCGCTGTTCGTCGCCGGATACCTGCCGGGGATCCTGTGGACCCTCGCCAGCATGGCCGTCGTGTGGTGGTACGCCCGCAAGCGCCCGGAGCTGAGGGTCACCGAGCAGGCGCCCCTCGCCGAGCGGGCCAGGATCATCCTGGACTCGGTCCCCGCGCTGCTGCTGATCGTCGTGGTCATCGGCGGGATCCTCGTGGGCTGGTTCACCTCCACGGAGGCCGCCGTCATCGCGGTGGCGTACTCCCTCGTCCTGGCGGTGGCCTACCGCAGCCTCAGGGCGCGGGACCTGCCGAAGATCCTGCTCGACTCCACGCGCACGACGGCCGTGGTGATGTTCCTCATCGCCGTCTCGACCGTGATGGGTTTCGTCCTGTCCTTCGCGCAGATCCCCGAGCTGGCCTCCTCGCTGATGTTCGGCATCAGCGACAACCCCGTGGTGATCCTGCTGCTGATCACGGTCATCCTGCTCGCCGTCGGCTGCTTCATGGACGCGACACCGGCCGTGCTGATCTTCACGCCGATCTTCCTGCCGGTCGTGACGGCCTTCGGGGTGGACCCCGTCCACTTCGGGATCATCATGGTCTACAACCTGAGCATCGGGACGATCACGCCGCCGGTGGGCACGGTGCTCTTCGTGGGAGCCAAGATCGCCGGCTGCCGGCTGGAGCCGGTGATCAAACAGCTCATGCCGCACTTCGTCGCCCTGGTGATCACCCTGATCATCGTCACCTTCACCCCGGGCCTGTCCCTCTGGCTGCCGCAGGCCCTGGGCCTGATCGCCGCCCCCTGAGAACCCGCCCGTCCCCGCACCCAGAACCCGCACCCAGAACCCGGGAGGACCCCCCGTGGAACAGCGTTACGCCACCAGCCCCGAGCACGTGCCGGGCATGGACACCGCCGAGCTGCGCCGCCGCTACCTCGTCGAGGACCTCTTCGCCGACGACGCGGTGAACGCCGTCTACTCCCACCACGACCGCGTGGTGCTCGCCGGGATCGTGCCCGTCACCACGAGCGTCGCCCTGCCGACCTTCCCGGAGATCGCCAGCGAGGTGTTCTTCGAGCACCGCGAGGCGGGGATCGTCAACGTCGGCGGCCCCGGCACGGTCACCGTGGACGGGGAGTCCTACAAGCTGGAGCACGGCTCCTGCCTGTACGTCGGCCGGGGTGCCGTCGAGGCGTCCTTCGCCTCCCTCGACGCCACGGGCGAGGCGGGCCCCGCGCGCTTCTACCTGTTCAGCGCGCCCGCGCACACCGCGTACCCGACCACGCTGGTGGAGGCCGGCGGCGGCACGGTCCGGGAGCTGGGCGACCAGCTCACCTCCAACCGGCGCACCCTCAACCAGTACATCCACGCCGGGGGCGTGCGGAGCTGCCAGGTCGTCATGGGCGTCACCACCCTGCACCCGGGCAGCATGTGGAACACGATGCCCGCGCACACCCACGACCGCCGGATGGAGGCCTACCTCTACTTCGACCTGCCCGCCGAGGCCCGCGTCGTGCACCTGATGGGGGAGCCCACCGAGACCCGGCACCTGCTCGTCGCCGACGGCCAGGCGGTCATCTCGCCCAGCTGGTCCGTCCACTCCGGGGTCGGCACGGCGTCGTACAGCTTCGTCTGGGCCATGGCGGGGGAGAATCAGGCGTTCGACGACATGGATGGCTTCGCCATCACACAGATGCGCTGAGCGCGGCACCGCTCGGCGGACGACGAGGACGGGGTGGGGATCATGGCCATCGAGACGGTGCGCACCGCACAGGACGGTGCGGAGGTCCCCTCCTCGGCGGCCAACGCCAGCGAGAAGACGCTCCTGGTGCTGGAGGCGGTGCTGACGCACCCCCGCTTCACGGACATCGTGGAGGCGACCGGGCTGGCCAAGGCCACCACCCACCGCATCCTCGCGACCCTGCTGAACCGGCAGTTCGTGACCCTCGCCCCGGACGGCACCTACCTGCCGGGGCCGAAGGTCCTCGCCCTGGCGGGCCGGGCCCTGCAGCGCATCGACATCTCGGCGATCGCGCAGCCGTTCGTCGACGAGCTCGTCGAGCAGGTCCAGTGCACCGTGCACGTCGGGGTGGCCAACGGCGACGAGATCGTCTACCTGATCCGCGCCGACTCCGACAAGCCGTACCGGATGCCGTCGCGGCCGGGCCTGGCCATCCCCATGCACACCTCGGGCATCGGCAAGACCGTCCTGTCCGGCTACACCGACGACGGCCTGGCCCACTACGCCGCCCGCACCGGCCTGCCGGGGCGCACCCCGAACACCCTGACCACCCTGGAGGACCTGCGCGCCGAGATCGCGCAGGTCCGGGCCGTGGGCTACGCGCTGGACCGCGAGGAGAACGTGCCGGGCGTGGCGTGCGTCGCCGCCCCGGTCCGCGACCACACCGGCACCATCCGCTACGGCCTGAGCAGTTCCACCCTGACCCTCGAGCACACCCTGGCCGAGGTCGAGGCGATGGCGCCCCTCGTCGTCGCCGCCGCGGAGAAGATCTCCGCCGCCCTCGGCGCCACCACCTGACGGCGGGTCCGGGCCGCCGGCCTGCACGGCCGCGCACCCGGACCGCCCCCACCCGCGAGCACGGAGAGAGCACCCACATGACGACTGCCACCACCGGACCCACGGCCTACGTCGGGAGCCTCTTCGGACTGGAGGGCAGGCTCGCCGTCGTGACGGGCGCCAGCAAGGGCATCGGCCTGGCGATCGCCGGCTCGCTGGCCTGCGCGGGCGCGGACGTCATCGGCGTGAGCCACTCCCTGCCCGACGGCGACAGCGATGTCCGCTCCGCCGTGGAGGCCGCCGGGCGCCGCTTCACGCCCCTGCGGGCCGACCTGGCCGACCGCGCCCAGGTGAGCGCCCTCGCCGCCGACCTCGCCGCGCGCGGGGTGGACATCCTGGTCAACAACGGCGGCACGATCCGCCGCCGGCCCGCCGCGGAGCACCCGGACGAGGACTTCGACCACGTCGTCGACGTGAACCTGCGCGCCGCGTTCGTCCTCTCCCGCGAGGTGGGCCGCGCGATGATCGCCCGCGGCGGCGGGAAGATCGTGAACACGGCGTCGATGCTGAGCTTCCAGGGCGGGGTGTTCGTCCCCGGCTACACGGCCTCCAAGTCGGCGCTGGCGGGCCTGACGAAGGCGCTGGCCAACGAGTGGGCCGAGCACGGCGTCAACGTCAACGCCGTCGCGCCCGGCTACGTCGCCACGGACAACACCTCCGACCTGCGCGCCGACGGGGAGCGCAACGCCGCGATCCTGGCCCGCATCCCCGCGGCGCGCTGGGCGGACCCCTCCGACATCTCCGGGGCCGTGCTCTTCCTGTGCTCCCGCGCCGCCGACTACGTCCACGGCACCGTCCTGCCCGTCGACGGGGGCTGGCTGGCCCGCTGAGCGGGGTGGCGCAGCGGCGCGACCTGCCGCCGGTGCTCGTGGTGCTCGCGCCGTCCTCCGACGGCGCGGGAGCTCCCCCGGCGGTCCCTGCGCCGTCGTGCGCTCGCCGTGGGCGTCGTCGCCCACGGCGAGCGCGGAGGACCGGCATGTCGCGGCGCACGCCCACGTCGAGCTCCGGCACCGTGCGCACCGGGTGCCGCCGGGACCGTGCGTGTCCGGGCGCGGAGGGTCGCCACCGCGACAACCTGGGCGCCCCCTGTTCCCGGAGGCGGGTGACCCCGGCCGGATCCGGGGAACTCCACGCGTGTACTTCACGGATACGGCTGTACACCGTCACCCTCTGCACCTAGTTTGTGGCTCTGAGGGCACGCGCACACCGCCTCAGCACCGACGGCGGTCGCCCGGCACACCCTGAGGCGACCCGTCCTCACGACTCCATGGCACCCGCACCCGATCCAGAGGCGCTCGCGCGTGCACCCGGACACCCGGGTGTGCCCCGTGCGCGTGCCCGTCCTCCCGGTGCGCCTGCCACGACCGTCGCGGCGTGTGCCCCCGGCTAGGACGCCCGTCGCCGGCGACCAGGTACGCCACCTCCCGACAGGAGCGAGCCCACCGTGAAGAGATCGCCCACGACCGTCCTCGTACTCGTCCTGACCCTGCTCGCCGGAACGGTGAGCGCCGTAGCGGTCGCGCCCTCCGCGCAAGCCGCCCCGCTGTTCCAGCTCCCGTTCCCGTGTTCGCAGACCTGGCACGGGAACTCCAGCCGTTCTTCGGCGCACCGCTCCCACGAGATCGACTTCAACCGCGGTTCCTCCGCTACCGCCGACCTCGGCGACACCGTCGTCGCGGCCGCCGGTGGCAGGGTCCGCTCGGCCGGGTACCAGACCGGGAACGGCTACGGAAACCTCGTCACCCTCGACCACGGTGGCGGCTGGGTGACCTACTACGCCCACCTGAAGACGATGGCCGTGAAGACCGGTGAGCGCGTCCTCGCCGGTCAGGCGATCGGCGCACTCGGCAAGACCTCCGCCAAGAACCCGGGCATCACCCCGCACCTGCACTACGAGGTGCGGGCCTCGGGGGTCATCCAGAAGGCCACCTTCGCCGGTTCCACCTTCCGCTACCCCGATGCCTCCGTGAGGTCCGGCAACTGCGCCACCAGGCAGGATCCGCAGGAGCTCTGCGGAGAGGGCTTCGAGCAGATCGACTCCCGCGCCCTCGGCTCCCTGGGAACCGTGAACCTCGGATGGAAGGCGTCGACCAGGCAGAACTGCGTCACGACCCTGAAGTTCACCGGCACCGGTACCCGCTCATTCGCGCGCGCTTACCTGAAGCCCGCCGGGAGCGGTGCGGTCGAGCAGCGCGGGGACGTCCTCACCCATGCCGGACCCGTGCGGGCGAAGGCGCCGTCCTGTGTCGTCTGGGGCGGGACGATCGGTTCCACCGCCTGGACCAGCCCTTCCGAGCACTGCTGACAGCGCGCCCGAAGCGGCCCCGCCCCGCCCCGGTCAGCCGGGGCGGGGCGGGGCCGGTGTCAGGCGAACGCGCCGGCGAAGCGCGGGGTGAGCCCGGGGAACACCTCCGGCAGCTTCGAGGTGGACAGACCCGTCCGCTTCACGAGGATCTCCGCGAGCACGTTGCGGTAGTCCGTCGTGCCCCGCAGGTCGCCGTTGTCGAGGGCCGCGTCGGTCAGGCCCGGCCAGGTGCCGTGGACCTTCCCGCCGTTCAGGCCACCGCCGAGCAGCAGCACCGCGTTGCCGTGCCCGTGGTCGACACCGCCGGAGCCGTTCTCCTTGGCGCGGCGCCCGAACTCGCTCATGGTGACGACGGTGACGCGGTCGAACAGCGCCCCGAGGTCCCGCGCGAACGCCGCGAGGGCGGTGGACAGGTCGGTGACCTTGTCGGCCATCCAGCCGGTCCCGGCCCGTCCCAGCCCCGAGTGCATGTCCCAGTCGCCGACGTCGACGGTCAGCGCCTGCAGGCCGACGTTCGCGCGGATCAGCAGGGCCGCATCGGCGAGCACCCTGCCGAGGTCGCTCGTGGGGTACACGGCGCCGTTCTGCGGGCCGGTGCTGCTCCTCGCCACCGACGCGGCGGTGTCCAGCGCGGACAGGGTGAGCAGCGCCGTGGGCGCGGTGGGGAGGTTCGCCCCGGTGTGCAGCGCCTTCAGGGCGGTGTTCATGCGCGGGCCCACCCAGTCCGAGCCGGCCAGGCTGAAACCCTTCAGCGAGCGCATCGCCGTACCGCGCGCCGGACCCGCGAGGAGCGCGGCGGGGTTGCCCCTGCCGAGCTGCACGGCCTCGAACGCGGTGCCGGTGCCGGCGGCGCCGAGGACGCGGTTCAGCCAGCCGGTGCGGATGCCCGTGCCGGGTGCCGCGCGCTCCAGCTCTTCCGTCGCGCGGAAGTGGCTGCGCGAGCCGTCGGGGGTCCCCACGGCGTGGATCGCGGACATCTTCCCGGCCTTCCACAGCCCCGCCAGCGGCGCCATCGCGGGGTGCAGGCCGAAGCGGCGGTCGCCCGTGGGCAGGGCCGTGGTCCCGGGGACGGCGATGCCGGGGCGCAGCCGCGCGTAGTCCGGGTCGCCGACGGGGGCGACGACGCTGAGCCCGTCCATCCCACCGCGCAGCGACAGCACCAGCAGCACCGGCCCGTTCCACGTCCCCGTCGCGGCGTACGCGGCCTGGGTGGAGACCAGGGGCGCACCGGCGGCCGCGGCCGCGCCGAGGCCGCCGAGGCCCTTGAGGAAACCGCGCCGGCGCAGGCCCTCGTTCTCGGGGCAGCCGCAGCGCTGCTCGTCGGTGGTGTTCATCGCACGCTCCAGTGGGGGCTGTCGAGGACGAGGGCCACGAGGATCGGGAACATCCACGTGAGGTCGCCGGTGCTGCTGCTGACGGGTCCGCTGCCGCCGAGGAACGTCACCAGGGCGCCCCGGTGCGCGGCCGGGACCGCGATGCCCGGCAGCAGCCGCGCGACGAGCGCGTCGACGAGCGCGGCCCGGGTGGTGGGCTTGACCGGGCCCAGCAGGTGGTCGGCCAGCACCGGTGTGCGGACGCCGTCCTTCCACCACCCCTGCGCGAGACCGACGTGCAGGTTCCAGCGCCCGAGCGTCATCCCGGTGCCCTGCCAGGCGGCCGCCACGTCCGGGTAGCCGTTCGGCGGGGCCCAGCCGAGGGGCGCGTTGCCGAGGCCCTCCAGCGCCCACACGAACTGCGCCACGGCTCCGGCGTCACCGGTGTACGCGGTCACGGGGGCGATGCCGAGGGCGCGGACGGTGGCGACCAGGTCCTCGGCGGGCCGGCGCACCTTCTGCCCCGTGCTCGCGGCGAACTCGGAGGAGGAGAACAGGGCGCGCAGCACCGGCACGGTCGCGGTGCCGTTGTCCAGGTAGACCTTCGCGAGGCGGTCCACGAGCGCAGCGGGCGGGGTGTCCGAGACGAACCGGACCGCGAGCTTGGTGGCGATGCGGCGGGCGGTGGCGGGGTGGCGCGCGAGGTACCGGGCGAGGGACCTCGCCACGTCGAGGCCGCCCGCGGCGGTGGAGTTCGCGTGCGTCCAGCCCAGCACCTTGAGCGGGCCGACGTGGTGCCACTCGGGGCGGTACCGGAACGTGCCGAGGTTCGCGGCCGTGCCCCCGGTCCACGGGAACCACACGGTCAGGCCGCTGAAGGCGCGGGCCGCGTCCAGCACGTCGGCCTGGGTGTACCCGGCGTCGACGCCGACGGTGTGCAGCTCCAGGAACTCCCGCCCGTAGTTCTCGTTGGGCGCCTTGCCCTGCGAGGTCGCGTTGTCCAGGTACATCAGCATCGCCGGGGAGGTGACGCTGGCGAGGAGCATGTCCTCGAACCGGCCGAGGGCGTGGGCGCGGACGACGCGCTGGTCGTCGTCGGCCTTGGTGGCCCAGACGTCGCTGCTCGGGCAGGTGATGTTCAGGTGGTTGGACCAGAAGTCGGCCATGACCTCCAGGAGCTGGCGCCGGGACCACATCTGCCGGGCCAGGGTGGCGCGCACGACCTGCACCATCGAGTCCCAGTTGCCGTGGTTGCCGCGCGCGTGCAGCGCGGGCGGCGACGCCACCGCGAGGGGGTAGCGCTTCAGCACGGCGTCGCACGCGGCGTCCGCCACCGAGGCCGGCTGGAACTGCTGGTCCAGCCACCTCGAGGCACCCCCCGCGGCCCGCACGTCGGCGAGGAGCTCGGGGGTGGTGCCGAAGGTCGCACGGCGCAGCAGGTGCAGGGTCGCCGCGTCCGCCGTCGTCGAGGCGGAGGCGTCATCGGTCCCGAGCACGCCGCCCAGGCCGATCCCGGTCGCGGCCGCCAGTGCCACCCGCACGAGGCTGCGGCGGGGCGTCCCGGGCTGCGGGGCCGCCTCGGCGCCGGGGGCGGTGGTCTCGGTCATGCAGGTCCATCGGTGCCGCGGCCGCGGGACTGGAACCCCCTCACCCGCACGGAGCAGGGACGGGCAGGCGCCACGGTCCCCGGCGCCGACCCGGGCGATCCTCCGCACGATGTGGCGCGATCCCCGCCCGAACCCGGAGATGGGCGGGAGCGGGAGGCTCCTCTCCCGCCCGAACCCGGAGATGGGCGGGAATGGGAGGTCCACTTTCCGCCGAAACCCGGAGATGGGCAGGGATGGGAGGGTCATCTTCCGCCCAGACCTGGAGATGGGCGGGGTGGGGGTGGCGGGTCCGCGCCGGGACCCGGAGGAGGGCGGGCTCCGGTGTGCCCGGAACCCGCCCTCCTCGGGGTGCAGCCGTCGTGTGTCAGCCCGTGGTGCAGCTCACCGCGGGGCGGGCGGTGGAGTTGCCGTTGTGCATGACGGTGAACCCGAAGGTGTTGCCGCTGCCGTTGGGGCGCACGGTCATGACCTGCCCGGTGCTGTCCCAGGTGGCGGTGCCGTTCCAGACGGAGGACACCTTCTGCGGGGAGGTGAGCCGGACGGTGGCGACCCAGGAGTTCGTGCCGCTGACGGTCACCGAGCCGTTGTAGCGGTCCCCGTACGTCGCCGAGGTGGTGTAGGCCGCCGAGCAGGTGCCCGTGCCGGGCGGGGGCGTGGTGCCGCCGCTGGTCGTCCCGCCGAGGGCGCTCATGACGCCGAAGTACGCCGGCTTCTTGTTGCCGGAGCCGTCGAAGAGGAGCGGCGTGCCGCTCGCGCGCCACGAATCGGTGTCACGCACGCCCCACACCGAGATGCCGGTGCACCGCGTCACGGCGAGGCAGGCCTGGACGACGCCCTTGTACTGGTCGGACTGGCTGGTGCCGGAGCCCTCGATGTCCAGCTCCGTGATCTGCACGTCCACGCCGAGCGCGGCGAAGTTCGACAGGGTGGTGTGGTAGTTCGAGGGCACCGGGTTACCGCTGTTGAAGTGCGCCTGGAAGCCGACGCAGTCGATCGGGACACCGCGGGCCTTGAAGTCCCTGACCATGGTATAGACGGCCTGGGTCTTGGCGTGCGCCCAGTTGTCGGTGTTGTAGTCGTTGTAGCAGAGCTTGGCCCCGGGGTCGGCGGCGCGTGCGGCGCGGAACGCGGCCTCGATCCAGTCGTTGCCGGTGCGCTGGAGGTTGGAGTCGCGGCGGGCTCCGGTGCTGCCGTCGGCGAACGCCTCGTTCACCACGTCCCACGAGTGGATCTTGCCGCGGTAGTGCGTGGCGACCTTGGTGACGTGGTTGAGCATGGCGTTGCGCAGCGCGGTGCCGCCCATGTTCGCCATCCACGCCGGCTGCTGGGAGTGCCACGCCAGGGTGTGGCCGCGCACCTTCTTGCCGCGGGTGGTGGCCCAGTTCACGATCTGGTCACCCTGGGTGAAGGTGAACACGTTCTGCTGCGGCTCGGTGGCGTCGAGCTTCATCTCGTTCTCGGCGGTGACCATGTTGAACTCGCGGTTCGCGATGGTGGTGTAGGTCGCGTCGTTGAGCTTGCCGGCGGTCAGGGCGGTGCCGAAGTAGCGGCCCTTGTTGTCGGCGGCCCCCCACAGCACGGAGGCGTCGGCGGCGGAGGCTGTGGGGGCGGCCGCCACGAGCAGCGCACCGGCGAGGGGGAGGGTGAGCGCGCCGGTGAGCGCGGCGCTCAGCCGGCGCCGGGCGCCCCGTCGGACGCCGCGTCCCTCGTGCGCGCCCTCGGGCCGGTGTGCTCGCTGGATCGTCAAGGTCATCGTCTCCTCGTCATCGAGAAAGGCGGTCGGCCGCTGCGCCGGCGAGCGGCGCTGTGCACGGCTGTGGGCGCCGGACCTGCCCGGGGACGGGGATGCGGAGGCCTCCCCCGTGCCCCGTGAGCAGCGCGTCACCGCTGGTCCGGGTGCCGGAACGCTAATCCGCAGGTTCCGGAAGCGTCAAGCCCAGATTCCGGAACACTTCCGGGAGAACGCTCCCACGGAGTGGGTCGAGGTGACGCACGGTGGGGAGGAACGGGTTGCTGATGCTTCAACGACCACCCAGCGTCGCGGGGGGTTCAGGGGTGCTCAGGGTGAGCTGAAGATCTTCCGGAATCGCGCGCCAGCCTGCGCGGCGCGGCCCGGTGCGTACGGGCGGGCCGGCGGCCACGGGCCGGGCCGCCGTCACCGGACGCAGAACCGCCCGCCACCCCGGATGGCGGGGTGACGGGCGGTTCCGGAGAGCGGGGGTCGTCAGACGCGGCTGACCTGGCTGGCCTGGGGGCCCTTCTGGCCCGCCGTCACCGTGAACTCGACGCGGTCGTTCTCGTCGAGGCTGCGGTAGCCGCTACCGGTGATCTCGCTGAAGTGCACGAACACGTCCGCGCTGCCGTCGTCGGGGGAGATGAAGCCGAAGCCCTTCTCGCCGTTGAACCACTTCACAGTTCCCTGAGCCATGTGTCCTCCTGGATCGATGCTCCGAGCGGAGCTTGCCGCCGAGAGGCCGGCCGGATCGGCGGGCGATTTCTCTCGTGAAGATCCCGCGGCATTTCCGCACATCGAGAACTGCGACTCACCACAACAGTAGCACGGTGACCGCCCCTGACCACCAGGGCGGTTTCGCGGGACGTCAGCTGCGGAGCTGGGAGACCAGCGGGCAGCGGAAGGGGTGGCGCGCCTTGAGGCCCACCTCGTTGAGGTACCGCACGATCGCCCGGTAGGAGCCGAACAGCGTCGTCTCCGTGTACTGGATGCCGTGCTCGGCGCAGAACGCCCGCACGAACGGCTGGGCGCGGCGCAGGTTCGGGCGCGGCATGCTCGGGAAGAGGTGGTGCTCCACCTGGTAGTTCAGCCCGCCCATGAACAGGTTCACGAGCCAGCCGCCGGAGACGTTGCGGGAGGTGAGGACCTGGCGCCGGATGAAGTCGACCTTGGCGGTCCGCGGGACGATCGGCATACCCGTGTGGTTCGGCGCGAACGCGCCGCCCATGGCGAGCCCGAAGACGGCCATGTGGACGCCGAAGAACGCGGCGGCCCGGCCCGGCCCGAGCAGCGCGAGCAGGCCCGTGACGTAGACGGCCCAGTGCACCAGGATGAACGAGATGTCGATCCAGCGACCCTTCACGGGGCCCTTGGCGGCCAGTTTCTGGGTGCTGGCGACGTGCAGGTTCAGCCCCTCGAACGCCAGCAGCGGGAAGAAGAACCACCCCTGGCGGCGGGTGAACCAGGCCAGCAGGCCGCGGCGGCTCTCGGCGGCCTCCTCGTGGAAGGACAGCACCTCGGACTCGATGTCGCTGTCGATGCCGCGCTGGTTCGGCGCCTGGTGGTGGCGGTTGTGCTTGCCCATCCACCAGCCGTAGCTCAACCCGGCCACGAGCGCGGCGAAGATCCGCGCGGTGACCTCGTTGGTGCCGTGCGAGGCGAACACCTGGCGGTGGGCCGCGTCGTGCCCGAGGAACGCGAACTGCGTGAGCACCAGGCCCAGCGGGAGCCCGAGGAGCAGGACGAGCCAGGAGTCCGCCAGCAGCACGACGCCCGCGATCGTGGCGGCGAGGGCGGCGGTGGTCGCGGCGATGCGGACGACGTAGTGCCCGGTGCGCCGCTGCATCAGGCCGGCCGCCTGGACCTCCGCCGTCAGCCGGGCGTACGGGGTGCTCCGCCGCTCCCGCGCCGGCGGGCTGGTGGGGGCTGGGGAAGTGGTGGTGCTCAAGCGGTCCTCCTGGGTCCTGCGCTCGTTCGGTGCCGGTCTGGACGTGGAACCTGGTGCCGCGCGCAGAGCGGGGCCGCAGGAGCAGGCCGTTGCTGTCGCCGCGAGCCTCTCCACTGTACGTCTCCACTGTACGTATACAGTGTATGTGAACGCATGTCGGGAACAGGACGTTCCCGGTGCGTCGAACCGGAGGAGTATCCCGTGGTCCCAGCGGACAGGCACGGCCTACCGGGACAGCCATCCCCTGGACCGGCCGGCCGGCGCCGCTCCCCGCTGACCCGCCGCGACGTGATGGTCAAGGCCCTGGAGCTCATCGACGCCGACGGCGTGGACTCCCTGTCCCTGCGCAGGCTCGGGCAGGCGCTCGACCGCACCCCCATGACCCTCTACCGGCACGCCGAGAGCAAGAGCGACCTGCTCGACGGCGTCGTGGAGCTGCTGCTCGAGCAGGTGGTCCTGTACGCCGACGCCCCCGACTGGCGGGAGGAGCTGCGCTCCGCGGCCCACCGCTACCGCACCCTCGCGATGGACCACCCGCATGCCGTGCCCCTGCTCGTCACGCGCCCGCTGTCCACCCCGCTGGGGCTGCGGCCCCGGGGCACGCTGCGCCCGCTGGAGGCGTTCCTGCAGCTCATGACGCGCGCCGGCATGCCGGACGCGTCGGCGCTGGCCGCCTACCGCTCCTTCACCGCGATGCTGCACGGGCACGTGCTCGACGAGCTGCAGGAGGTCGTCGCCGACCCCGACGAGCACGACGACCTGCTGCGCCTCGGCCTGCACCGCCTGCCGCTGCACGAGTTCCCCAAGGTCCGCGGCCTGGCCCCGGCCTTCAGCGGCTACGACGGCACCGCCCAGCTCGACCGGGGCCTCGACATGCTGCTGGAGTCCATCGGCCGCTCGCTGCCGGAGGGCGCCTCCCGCTGAGCGGACCCGGCGGCGCACCTCACGCACGCAGGCCCGACGGCGCACCTCACGCACGCAGGCGGAACCAGGTGGTCTTGCCCCCGCCCGTGACGTCCACGCCCCACCGGTCGCTGAGCAGGTCGACCAGGGCGATGCCGCGCCCGGAGACGGCGTCCCTGCCCGACTCGCGCCGCAGCGGTGGCTGCGGGCTGCCGTCGCTGACCGCCACGACCAGCTCCGCCCCGCCGTCGCACTCCACGCGCAGCGCCACCGGCGGCGCGCCGTGCACCACCGCGTTGGTCACCAGCTCGCTGACCAGGAGCATCGCCTCGTCCTGGAGCGTGGAGTGGTGGTCGCCGCACCACACGCGGTCCAGGAAGGACCGGGCCTGCCGCGCCGCCTGCAGGTCCATCGGCAGCACCACCTGCGCCGCGGGGGTGGAGTCGCACACGGGGGCCTCGTCTCCGGATCGCTGGCGGCACCGGCAACGACGGACGTGCCGTCCGGCGGAACCGCCCCGGTGCCGCCAGTGTCGCACCCGCCGGGACCCGGCACGGCCGCTTCGCCGCTGCGGCCACCCGTGCGGGGCGGGCCCGTCAGCGGGCGGGCCGGGCGCCCGGTGGTCCCGCGACGGCCCGCACGATGCCCTGGGCGATCTCGCGCAGCTTCACGTTGCGCCCCTGCGAGGCCCGCGCGAGGATCTCGAAGGCCGCCTCCGCGTCGCACCGGTTCTGCGCCATGACCACCCCCAGCGCCTGGTCGATGACCGCCCGGCTGTCCATCGCCGCCCGCATGTCCTCGGCGAGCCGCGCCACGTCGGTGTAGGCCACCGCGTTGCCCACGGCCACGGCGAGGTGGGAGGCCAGCTCCGCGCCCAGCTCCACCGTGCCCGCGTCGAACGCCCCGGCGGTGCGGGAGTAGCAGTTCAGGGCGCCGACCACCGCGGTCTGCACGGGCAGCGGCACCGACAGCGAGCTGAGCACGCCGCGGGGCACCACGGTGGCGGCGTAGTCCGGCCAGCGGGTCTCCGTCCGCATGTCCTCCACGAGCAGCACCGTGCCGGTGGTCGCCGCCTCGATGCAGGGGCCGTACCCGCGCTCGTACTGCATCTCGTCGGCGTCCAGTGCGAGCTGCCCGGTGTACGCGGCCGTCCAGGCCTTGTCCCCGCGGACCAGGGTGCTCGACACCTCGTCCGCGCCCGGCAGCGCGTCCCGCGAGATCTCCACGAGGCGGTGCAGGACGTCGTCCAGGGAGCCGTCCCCGATCCGCACACCCAGCAGTGCGGTGGTCGTCGCAGCAGACAGTGCGGTCACGGCGGTCAGGCTACGGGGGCGGCAGCCGCCGCGCCGGGCACCCGGGGAAGATCCCCGTTCCGGTCGCGGGGGAGCTCACGCCCGCTCCCCCAGGAGCACGCCGGCGCCGCAGAGCCGCGCGACGCGCTCCAGGAAGGGGCTCGGGCGCAGGAGGGTCAGCTCGCCCCCGGCCGCCCGCAGGCGCTGCTGTGCGGCCACCATCGCGTCCAGCCCCCGCACGCCGCAGAAGATCAGGCCCGACACGTCCAGCCGGATGTCGACGTGACCCTGCTGGAGCTGCCCCTCCACCACCGCCTCCAGCAGCGGCGCGGTCTCGGCGTCCAGCTCACCCGTCAGGCACACCGTGCTGCGGGTGGTGTCCATGTCGACCGAGCACCGCAGCGCCGGCTCCACCGGGACGGTCCAGCCGACGGACGGCACGGTCTTCGGGTCCACGCCAGGCTCCTCCGCTCCCGCTCCGATGGCGGCAGGGGGTCCCGCGCCGGGCGAAGCAGACGTCACCCGGCGGCGGACGCCGGCGGGTGGAGGCTGCTGCCCAACCTGCGGACATCGTAACCGCCGCACGGGTGGACCCGGCCCGGGAGGAGCGCTTCGACGTGCGCGACGCGGCGACCTGACGTTGGGTGGGGCGAGCCGGCCGCCGAACGACACCACGACCAGGGAGGCCGCATGGACGACGACGGCCCCCGCGGATCCGGGCCGCCGGTCCGCGTCGACCTCGACGCGGACCTGTCCGCCGCCCGCACCGCCCGCGGCGTGCTGCGCCGCTGGTGCGAGCACCTCCGCCTCCCCCCGGACACCCGCGACGTCGTCCTGCTCGTGGGCAGCGAGCTCGTCACGAACGCGGTCGTGCACGGCAGCGGCCCCGTCCTGCTCCGCATCGGGGCCGACGCCGGGGCGCTGCTGCTGGAGGTCGGCGACTCCAGCCCCGCGGCCCCCCGGGCCAGGGCCGCCGGTCCCGGCGCCGTCGACGGCAGGGGCATCCACCTGCTGGCGCTCCTCAGCTCCGCGTGGGGCGTGCGCCCGGATGCGCCCGGCAAGACCGTGTGGTGCCGCATCCCCTTCGCCACCCCACCCCTCGCCCCCTGATCCCTCGTCCCTGACCCCTCGCCCCCCGGCCGCGCCGGCGCGCCGGGCCCGTGCGGGGCGCCCGTGCACCACCACGCGGCGGAACTGGGAGCATCGGGGCATGGGACTGGGCGGCGGGCCGAGCGAGTGGGACGAGTACGAGTGGGTCCGCCTCGCCGACCTGCCCGCCGAGGAGGGACCCCGGCGGGCCGGCAGGCGGGTTGCCCCCGAGCTGGTGACCGAGGGGCCCGACCCCTTCGCCGAGGCGCTGCGCGGCCTCGTGCGCGACTACCCCGTCTGGTCCGGCGGCGGGTCCGCGCGCGTGCTCCTCGTGGACCTGGACAACCTGCGCGCCTCGCCCGGCAGGCTGCGGGCGCGCCTCGGGGTCGTCGTCGAGCTGGCCCGTCAGGCCGACCACGTCGCCCTCGCGGGCCAGGTGGGGGCCGTCGAGAGGTCCCGGCCCTGGCTCGCCGAGTTCGCCGACCGCGCCCTGGCCGTGCCCGACGGCGCCGACGTCGCCGACCTGGTCCTGCTGCAGGCCGCCGCGGCCGTCCCCGGCGCGGTGGAGGTGCTCGTCGTGAGCAACGACGGGATCTTCGCCGAGCTGGCCGACCGGGGGGAGCTGACCGTGCTGTCGCCGGGCGTCGACGCCCTCAGCGACCGCCTGTACGGGGCGGCCGACCTGCTCGTGGACCTCGCCGCGCTGGAGAAGGAGGCCGCGGCCCTCGTGCCCGCGTGAGCCCGCCCCCGCCCGGCGCCGGGCGGGGACACCCCCGCGGGGCCCGCGGTGCTGCCCGCCCTACCGTGCTGCCCGTGGCGGGTGCGCGGGAGAGGCCGGTCCTGGGGCTGTCGTGCAGCGCGGCCGGCGGGGTGGAGGGTGTGCGGGCCGGGCTCGTCGAGCCGCTGCTGGCCGCGGGCTGGACGGTGACCGTCACCGCGACGCCCGCGGCGGCGGCCTGGCTCGCCGACCTCGGGGAGGACCGGCGCCTGGAGGAGGTCACCGGCCACCCGGTGCGCAGCACCCCCCGCCTGCCGCGGGAGCCGCGCCCGCACCCGGACCCCGACGTCCGGCTCGTCGCGCCGGCCACCGCGGGCACCGTCGCCAAGCTCGCGCTGGGCCTGGCCGACAACCAGGCCCTCACCCCGGTGTGCGAGGCGATCGGCGGGGGCGAGGTGCCGGTCGTGGTGTTCCCCTGCGTCAACGCCTGGCACGCCGGTCACCCCGCGTGGCAGGGGCACCTCGCGGCGCTGCGCTCGGCCGGGGTGCACCTGGTGTACGGCGGGGACGTGTGGCCGCTGCGCCGGCCGGGTGCGGCGCCGGTGGACCTGCCGTGGGGTGCGGTCCTGCGGGCGGTGCAGGCTGCTGCGCCCTCCACCTGAACCCCCCGCACCGCCGCCGGGGGCGGGGAGCGGGGGGTTCCGTGCGCGTCGTCCGCGCGCGCTCAGCCGGCGAAGGTCAGCCAGTTGAGGTTCACGAAGTCGGCCGGCTGCCCGGAGCGGAAGCTCAGGTACACCGTCCGCCTGCCCGTGACGGGGGCCACGTCCGCCGGCACGGTCCGCCACGTCTGCCAGCCGCCGGTGCCGCCGACGGAGGCGCTGCCCAGCAGCGTGCCGGTGGGGGAGTCGAGCCGGACCTCGACGGTGCCGCTCACGCCCGCCGCGGCGCCCGAGGCGACGCGCAGGTCCACCCGCCGGGGCGCGGTGGTGCCGAAGTCGACGCCGTCGAAGCGCAGCCAGTCACCGTTGCCGATCCAGGCGACGTTCTCCCCGCCGCCGGTGTCGGCCGTCGGCTCCCGCCCGGTGCCCGTCTGGGCGCTCGCGGCCTCGGCCTGGATCACCGAGCGCGCCGGGAGACCCCCCGGCGTGGGGGTGGGCGTCGGGGTCGGGGTCGGGGTGGGGGTCGGGGTGGGCGTCGGGGTGGGCGTCGGGTCGGTCCCCGTGCCGCTCCCGCCGCTCCACGAGTGGGCCCCGGTGGCCGCCGTCCGGCCCGGCTGCACCGTCAGCGTCGTGCCGTCCGAGAACCGCACCGTGCGGGCCGTGGCCCCCGTGTTCGCCGCGACGTACGTCCGCCGGCCGTCCTTGGTGAACACCGAGTACAGCGGGGTGTCCGCGGTCACGGTGGTGTCCACCCGCCCGAGCGCGTCGAGGCTGCGGATCCAGTGGAAGGTGTGCGCCTTCGACTCGCCCTCCTCGGGCGTGTAGCCGGCGTCCCGGCGGAAGGCCGCCAGGGCCAGGTCCGGGCGGGAGAGGGCCTGGAACGACCAGATCACGTCCTTCCACACCTGCGCCGGGCCGCCGTTGACGCGCTCCATCTCGGCGATGTTGCGGTCGACGTACGCCGGGTCGTAGCCCAGGTAGAGCGACCCGCCGGTGATGGGCAGCATGTTGATGCCCTGGATCATCTCCGGCTCCGCGGTGAACCAGGTGGAGTACGCACCGCCGTCGCCCCACACCATGCCGACGGTGTCGTGCCCGAAGGCGGCCGGGTAGTTCTCGTTGCGGGAGTCGAACCAGTACTCCTGGATCGCCGCCGCCTGCGTCGTCCAGATGTGCAGGCCCGCGTCGCGCATCGCCGTGTTGCCCGTGGCCTGCCCGAACTGGATGAGCGCGGCGGCGAAGTTCTGCCCCTCCGAGGAGGACTCCTGGTTGTTGCCCGAGCCGAACGCCGCGTGGCCCGACGCCCAGTCGTGACCCGCGAAGATGTCGAAGTCGCGCAGGAACGGGAACCGGGTGTCGTTGCGGTCGTAGTTGTTCGCGTCCCGCACGAGGGTGTCCACCATGCCGCCGTAGGCGGTGCCCGACGCCCACGCCGGGTCGAACTTCGCCACGACCGCAGCCGCGGCGACGAAGTAGCCGTAGTGGAAGTGGTGGTCGTTGAGCTCCTGGTCCGAGCCGTAGGAGGCCGGGTACCCGATGAGGGTCTTCCAGTTCGGGTCGTAGGCGAACAGCCGCTGCGCCTCGCCGGGGGAGGCGGTGAACCAGTCGGTGAGCCGGGTCCGCATCGCGGCGACCAGGTTGTCCCGCACGTCCCTGCGGCCCAGCTGGTCGGCGATCTCGGCGACGCGCGCCGCGCGTCCCAGCGCCTTGCCCTGCCAGTACGTGTCCGGGCCGAAACCCGCCAGCGGGTCGCCCGTCGCGAACTGGTCGAGGTAGCCGTCGAGGGTGGCGCCGTCGGCCGAGGACAGCCCGACGGCGGGCAGCTCGGGCAGCACGCCGGTGTAGCGGATGGCCGTGGTGAAGGAGCCGACCCCCGTGAGGGTGCGCATCTGCCCGCGCGGGGAGACGTAGGCCGGGGTGGCCGCCGTCGCGCCGCTGAGGTTGCGCCACTGGTGGGGGTACAGCGCCACGGCGGTGCCGGTGCCGGTGCCCTCCATCGCCTGGGTGGTGAAGGCGTACGTGGCGCGCACCGTGCTGGAGGGCTGGTCGAACGCCCAGCTCACCCGGGTGCCCGTGACGTGGTTGTGGGCGTAGGGCGCCAGCCGCTGCAGGGCGGCCACCCGCTCGGCCGCGGTGGAGGAGGGGGTGGTGGGCAGGACGGCGACGGAGAAGTAGCCCCTGCCCGCGAGGTTGGAGGTCAGCGCGGTGGCACCGACGTTCCAGGCCGACCCGGACGGCGCGAAGGCCACGTAGTCGTGCCCGCGCACGGTGAAACCCACGGTCGGGCCGTTGTTCGACCAGACGGTGGGCGTGCCCGCCAGCGCGATCCGGGCGTCCCCGCCGGTGGCCCGCGCGTGGACGAAGGGCAGGCCGTGCCCGATGGTCGTGCGCAGCGTGCGGGTGCCGTCCGACCAGAGGGGGGTGACCGTCCAGTCCGTCCAGCCGTCCACCTTCGTGTCGGGGGAGTTGAGGCCCGCCACGCCGATGGTGAGGTCGGTGCTGTGGGAGTAGTGGAACTCGCTCGGCCCGCCGGCGCTGCCGCTGATGCTGGGCGTCGTGGTGTAGGAGACGTCGAGGCCCCCGGCGACCGCGTCGAAGGACATGGGGTGCGCCGCCAGCGGCTGGGAGTAGGCGCAGTCCGTCCGCTTGAACAGCAGCGAGGACCACCAGTCGTTGGTGGGGACGGGTCCGGCGGGAGCGTTGGCCGTGACGTGCTGGCGGGGGTTGGCGGTGAGGCCGGCGCAGGGGGAGGTGGGACCGCTGGCTCCCGCCGGCAGGGTGTCGGCGTAGCTGCCGCGCCCGACGGTGGCCGCGCCCGCGGGGGTGGAGGCCAGGCCGACCAGCCCGGCGAGGCCGATCGAGAGGGTCATCGCCGCGGCGGCGGTGCTGCGCGCCGCTCGGTGGCACGCATCGTCGCGTGTGGGGGACACGTGTGCTCCAGGGGAGTGCGGAGAGGGGGGACGCGGCCGCTGCCTGCGTCGGGAGAGCTTCATCGTGAGGACGCCGGTACGGGTTGTCAACGCGGGGGCGACGTGTCGGTCACATCCTCGTAAACGTTTCCGGGGTTGCGGGACAGCGTATCCGCGAGACGAGCTACCGGCGGGGGCGTCGTGGGCGACCGGGGCGGCCCATGTGCCGGTCACGAACAGGTAACGATGCGCCGCCCCCTTGTGGGACCGGTCTCACCAGGCTTACCGTCCCTCCAGGAAACGTTTCCGAGGCATCGTGGCCCGGACCGGATGGAGGCACGCCGCAGTGATCCCCTCGACCGACCCCCTCCGCGGTGCAGGCACCGCGACCCGGCGCACCGTCCTCGCGGGTGCCCTCGCCCTCGGGAGCGCCCTCGGTGCCGGCGCCGCACCGGCCGCGGGGGCGGCCCCCGCCGCGGGGCCCGCCCGGCCGCTGCCGCCGGGCCGCTCCGTGGACGCCGCCTACGCCTTCCTCGACCGCATGAGCGGGGCGTACGCCCCGGCGGGGGAGCCGCGCCTGGCGCAGAGCTACGCGGACCAGCTCGGGTTGTTCTCCACGGCGTTCGTCTACGACAACGCCCTGGCCGTCTGCGCCTACCTCTCCGGCCCCTCCGCGGCGCACCGCGCCCGCGCCGTCGAGCTGGGCGACGGCCTGCTGTACGCGATGGACCACGACCCCGTGCACGACGACGGCCGTCTGCGCCAGGGCTACAACGTCGGGCCGTACACGTTCTACGACGGCACGCCCCAGCCGCACCGACTCGTGCTGCCGAACGGGGACGCCAACGTCGGCTCCCAGTTCGGCTTCCTGGGCACGGCGGTGGGGGACATGGCCTGGCCCGGTATTGCGCTGGCCCAGCTCGCCGTGCACACACGTGCCGAGCGCTTCCTCGACGGCGCGCTGCGCATCGCGCGGTGGATCCTCGACAACGCGGTCAACCCCGGGACCCTCGGCGGGTACTCCTTCGGTGTGGACGCCGCGAACCGTCGTGTGCCGAACGTGTCCACCGAGCACAACATCGACGTGTACGGCTTCTTCCGCATCCTCGCCCGCCTCACCGGCGACGACGCCTGGAGCGCCCGCGCCGAGCGCGCCCTCGACTTCGTGGAGCGGATGTGGGAGCCGGCCGAGGGGTTCTTCTTCACGGGCAGCAACGACGGCTCGACCGTCAACCGCAGCCCGCGGCCCCTCGACCCGCAGACGTGGGGGTGGCTCGCCCTGCGCGACGCGCGGTTCGCCGGTGCGCTCGACTGGGCGGCGACCGCCCTGGCCACGACCGACACCCCCACCTCGCCGAACAGCCAGCTCCCGGCCGGGTTCACGGTGAGCGGGGTGACGTTCAGCGACGTCAGCAAGGTGTCGACGGCGAGCTACAACGGCCGGCAGGTGGACCCGCACGGGGTCTGGCTGGAGGGCACCGGTCAGCTCGCCGCCGCGTGGCGGGACCGGGGCGCACCGGGCGACGCAGCCCGGGCCGGGGACCAGCTCGCCCAGATGCGCTCGGTGCAGGCCGTCCTGGGGCAGGGGCAGACCGTGGGCGGGGTGGAGCTCCCCCCGGCGTCGGGTCTCGTGGCCGCCAGCAGCCTGATCGACACGGGGTTCGGCTTCGGCTACTTCCAGGTCCAGCACGTCGGCGCGACGGCCTGGTACCTCATGGCCGCCCGCGGGAAGAACCCGTACCAGTTCTCCGGGCTCTGACCCGCGGGGGCACGGGCCCCGGCACCTGATCGACGGCCGCCCGGCGGCGGGGAGAGCTCCCCGCCGCCGGGCGTTCAGGCGTGCCCGCTCCCGGTCGTGATCCGCTGTGCCGCAGCGGGTCAGCGAGGTTCGTCTCGATCCGGCAACGGGGTTTGACAGCGGCCCACCGGCGGGTCGATGCTCACGACACCGCGGTGAGACCGGTCCCATTCCTGGGTCGGGAGGCGCCGGCCCGCAAATGGGACCGGTTCCATCGCGCGGACCACCCCGCTCAGCCCGCCCCGGAACCCGGGTCGCCGGCAGCGGTGACAGGCGGCACCGCAGCCGCCCACGAGTCGAAGGAGTCGACGTGCGCAACACCAGGAAGCCGTGGCTGGCCCTCGTCGCGGGGATCGCGAGCACCGCACTCCTCGCCGCCTGCGGCGGGAACGACGCCGCAGGGACCGGCGCCGGGGACGGGAAGACCACGCTCACCATCGCCACGTTCAACGAGTTCGGGTACGAGGCGCTCCTCGAGGAGTACCAGGCGGCCCACCCCGGCATCACCATCGAGCACCGCAAGGCCGCCACGACCAACGAGGCGCGCGACAACATGAACACCCGCATCGCGGCGGGTGGCTCCGGCCTGGCCGACGTCGAGGCCATCGAGGTCGACTGGCTCCCCGAGCTCATGCAGTACCCGCAGCACTTCGCCGACCTCACCGACCCCGGGGTCGAGGGCCGCTGGCTGGACTGGAAGCGGGAGCAGGCCACCACGGAGGACGGCAAGCTCATCGGCTACGGCACCGACATCGGCCCCCAGGGCATCTGCTACCGCTCCGACCTGTTCGCCGCCGCAGGCCTGCCCACCGACCGCACCGCCGTCGCGGAGTTCCTCGGGAGCACCTGGGAGGACTACTTCAGGGCCGGCGAGCAGTTCGTCGCGAAGTCCGACGCCGCGTGGTTCGACTCCGCCGGCGCCACCTACCAGGGCATGGTCAACCAGGTCGAGGCCGCGTACGAGAAGCCGGACGGCACGCCCGTCCCCCTGGACCAGAACGCCGAGGTGAAGAAGCTCTACGAGACCGTCCTCGACGCCTCCGTGGACCGCGGCCTGTCCGCCGGTCTCACCCAGTGGAGCGAGGACTGGACCAACGCCTTCCAGAACGACGGCTTCGCCACCATGCTCTGCCCCGGCTGGATGCTCGGCGTCATCGAGGGCAACGCCGCCGGCGTGGAGGGCTGGGACATCGCCGACACCTTCCCCGGCGGCGGCGGGAACTGGGGCGGCTCGTTCCTGACCGTGCCCGCGGCCGGGAAGAACGTCGACGCGGCGAAGGAGCTCGCCGCGTGGCTCACCGCCCCGGAGCAGCAGCTCAAGGCCTTCAAGGCCAAGGGCACCTTCCCGAGCCAGGCCGAGGCGCTGGAGAGCCCGGAGCTGCTGGCCGGGACGGACGAGTTCTTCAATGGTGCCCCGACCGGGCAGATCCTCGTCAACCGCGCCAACGCGGTGACGGTCACGCCGTTCAAGGGCCCGAACTACTTCGCCATCCACGAGACCGTCTCCGACGCGCTCACCCGCGTCGACACCGAGAAGACCGACGACGCGGCCGGCTCCTGGGCCAAGGCCGTCCAGGCCTACGGCGAGCTCGGCCTGAGCTGACCCGGACCG